>NZ_JBHTCW010000001.1:0-669173 GCF_042666305.1 Brachybacterium sp. GCM10030268
TACTCGACCCCGATCGAGGTTGAGGCCGCCTACGCTGAGTCCCGGGAGCCCTCACCGGCCCCCGCATAGAAAGCGGAACGGAAGCCAGGGCGCTTCAACCCCGCCAAGAACTACCAGCGCCCCCAACAGCGAACCCCCACAGCCACGCCCCCAGCAGCCCCGCCGCCACCAACAGCGAACCCACGAAAAAAATCCTGAGCCGCGCCACCGTTCGTAAACGATGACGCGACTCAGGACATTCGGTGGAGCTAGGGGGATTCGAACCCCCGACCTTCTCATTGCGAACGAGACGCGCTACCAACTGCGCCATAGCCCCATGTCGCGCGGCGACCACGACAGATTAGCACTGAGCGGGCCGAGGCGCCGACTCGTCGCGGGACCCTTGACGAGGATCACAGATCCTCCGCCTCGACCATCGGACCTCACCGAGCGGCGAGGCGGGCGTCCTGGACCTGCTGCATCAGCTCGTCGAGCACGTCGATCCGCTCGGGCCCGGTGCACGCGACGTAGGCGGGCTGGAGATGGTCCGGACGGGCCGCGTCACCGGTGCCGGGCCAGGTGCGCACCGAGCCGCCTGCGCGGCGCAGGATGTGGAAGCCGGCTGCGATGTCCCAGGAGTTGATGGTGCCCAGCGCGGTGGCGTCGGCCCACCCCGCCGCGACGTAGGCCAGCTCGATCGCTGCCGAGCCGAGATGACGGACGGCCGAGACGTCGAGGGCCATGCGGACGTTCGCCTGCGCGGCCAGCTCCGGCAGTTCCTCGGTGACCCGGTGACCTGGGAACCCGGAGAGCACCAGGGCATCCGCTGCGGGGCGCGTGGAACGCGGCTGGATCGGGACCCCGTCGAGCAGGGCAGGCCCGTCGGCCGCGGAGAAGACCGTCCCGAGGATCGGCAGGTCGATGACGCCGGCGACGAGCTCGTCATCCACGGCGACGCCGATCGAGATGCAGAACAGCGGCAGTCCGGCGGCGAAGTTGCTGGTGCCGTCGATGGGGTCGACGTAGAAGGTCACGACCGGCCCCTCCGCGGGAGCGTCCTCGACGGGCCGCTCTCCGCCCTCCTCGCCGACGATGCGGCAGGTCGGCAGCAGTCGCCGCAGCTCGGAGACGACGATGTCCTCGCTGGCGCGGTCGTGCACGGTGACGATGTCGTGGCTGGAGGTCTTGTACTCCCGCGCCAGGTGGTCGCGGTCCAGCGAACGGATGTAATCGGCCGCGAGCGTCGCCGCCGAGCTGGCGATCTCCAGCAGCTGCGACGGCGCGGGGACGGGCTCTGACGGGGTGCGGGGCGCGGAGGAGATGCTCATCGCGACCAGAATATGTCGCTCCGGACCCGGCGCGCCGCCCCCGTCAGGGGGTGGGACCGTCACGCTCGTCCGCGGCCCCGAGACGTGTGGGGCCCGGGGTCGCGCCGGCCGGCGGCAGGCGTCGAATCGGTGCGCGGGGCCTGCGAGGTCAGGCGCCGCGGCGCCGTGCGAGGACCTCGTCGAGGCGGAGGTCGAGCGCCGGTGCGAACTCCTCATCGGCCGCTTCGAGCTCCTCGACATCGGCATTCTCGAGCGGCACCGAAGTGGCCTGCATGCTCTGACGATGAGCGGCATGCCGGGTGGCGAGATCCTCGACCTCGCCATGCAGGGCGTAGGTGGGGCGCGGGACCGGGCGCGGCGTCCACTCCCCCGCGGCGGCGACATGGTGGGCGGCGCGCTCGGTCACGGCCTCGAGGGGTTCGCGCCGAGCCGGCGCGTCCTGGTCCGGCTGCGAGGTCTCCGGCTTCGTCGGCGAGCTCGTGCCGGCCTCGGCCGCGCGGCGGGCGTTCTCCTGCTCGGCCCGCTGCCGGCGGGCGAGGGTCGCGGCGCGGGTGAGGCGGGCCCTGCGCTCCAGCTCGGCGCGGCGGAGTCCGACCAGATAGGCGGCGAGGCCGATCACGGCGATGGCGGGCACCCACCACGGGGCGACCTGCACGGCCGCGAGAGCGGTCAGGGCCAGTGATCCCAGCAGCAGAACGGTCAGCACGGTCCGCTGGACGCGGCGCGAGCGCGCACGCTCCTCGAGGTGGTCGATGCGGATACCGGGCACGGCGTCGAACCGGGGACGGCTGGTGGGGTCGGCAGGGCGCAGGAGCAGACGGTCCTGGGACATGGGGGCATTCACCTCACGGGACGAACGGCGGGAGTGGACGGCTGCGGACAGATCCCGCGCCTCCGAGGTCATCTCGGTGAGTTCAGCTGCGCGGGCGCGCCCCATCACGTCGCGACGGCTCGCGGTGCGCGGGAGGGCATAGGCCACCCACAGCAGCAGCAGCAGGCCGAAGAGCACGGCCCCGAGGTTGATGGACTCCACACCGACACAGTAATGACACCGATGTGATTTCCCTGGTCACGTGGCGGGCGTGTCGCGGGGGAACTCTCTGTGAAGTCGGGCGAGGACCCCACGGCCCTGATCGTCCGTGGCGACTTCATCGGCGGTGAGCGCGAAGACGAGGTGATCCCGCCAGGCCCCGTCGACGTGGATCGCGGAACGGCGCAGCCCTTCCGATCGCAGGTGGAGCTTCTCCACCACGCGCAGGCTCGCCGCGTTGTCGGGCCGCACCGTGACCTCGATACGGTGCAGACCCAGCTCGGCGAAGAGATGGTCGATCACCAGGGCGGCCGCGCGCGGGACCATCCCGTGACCGGCCTGACCGCGGTCGATCCAATAGCCCAGCACTGCCGAGCGCAGGGCGCCGTACTGGATGGGGCCGGCCGTGATCTGCCCGGCCAGCCGGCCGCGGACGGTGATCGCCAGGGGCAGATGAACCCCCAGCCTGGCCTGCTGCTCGTTCCAGCGGCGCACCGTGGAGAACGGCAGCTGCCGAGCGTCGCGCTCGGGATCGGTGGCGTCCCAGGGGCGCAGCCAGTCGCTGTTGCGCTGACGCAGGCGCTCGAAATCGGAACGGTCGCGTCGCCGCAGGGGGCGCAGCGTCAGCTCCCCATCGCGCAGGGTCAGCGGCCAGACATGAACCATCGCGTCATCGTAGACGCGGCGATGCCTCCGTGCGCAGGTGGTTCACGGAGCCCGTGGAGTCCTGTGGGACTCTGGTGCCATGGGCGCGGACACGGACCCGGACGCGATCATCCGGCGCAAGCGCGAGCTGCGCAGCACGCTGCGCGCCCGCCGCTGGCAGCGCTATGGCGGTGACTCCGGTTCCCGGCGCCGCGAGCAGGAGGCGGGACGGCTGCTCGAGCACGCCGCTCCCCTCGTCTCCCGTCTCGAGGCGCAGGCGGCCCGCGGCGGCGCCCCGCTGGTCGCCGCCTATCACCCCACGCCCACCGAGGCCGACGTGATGCCGCTGGTGGGTGCGCTCGCCGCCGCGGGCGCCGAGCTGATCTTCCCCGCGGCCGCCGGACGCGAGCTCGAATGGGTGAGGTGGGACGGCCTCTCCGGCTTCGTCGACTCCCCCGGTCGCGGCTTCGGGAAGGAGCCCACCGGTGCCCGGCTCGGACCGGACGCCCTGGCAGGCGCGGCCCTCGTGCTGCTCCCGGCCGTGGCGGTGGACCGATCCGGGACCCGGATCGGTCACGGCGCCGGGTACTACGACCGCGCGCTGACCGCCGTCCGCGTGGGCACACCGGTGGTGGCCGTCGTCCACCCCGACGAGCTGCTGGAGGCCGGGACCCTGCCGCGCGCCGCCCACGACGTCCCTGTGCCCGCGGTGCTCACGGCCGACGGTCTCGTCTGGCTGGTCACGAACGACGCGTCCTGAGCACCTCGGGCACGTCGGCGGCCGTAGAATCATTCCGGCCGCGTCGCCCGCGGCCGCGTTGCGACGAACATCCCGGAGGATTCCGCGTGCCTACCTATGTCTACGCCTGCAAGAGCTGCGGGCATCGCTTCGAGAAGTACCAGAGCTTCAGCGAGTCCTCGCTGGTGACCTGCCCCGAGTGCACGCAGGATGCGCTGCGCAAGGTCTTCGACTCGGTGGGCATCGTCTTCAAGGGCTCCGGCTTCTACTCCACCGACTCCGCGAAGTCGGAGACGGCCTCGGTCGAGTCCGGCAAGGGCGGGTCCGCTTCCGGTTCGGCGTCGACCGAGTCGGGCGCGAGCGGTTCCGGGGATTCCGGGGCCGGCAGCTCCGGCGACTCCGGCACCTCGGCCTCCACGCCGGCTGCCGCCTCGGCTGCGCCGGCATCCTGACGGTCTGGCGTGCTGACGTCCTGAACGGGCTCCGCCCCTCCGAAGGGGCATCCATGCCCTGATGTGCTCGCGGACGGCGCGACGGCGCGCGATGGTTCCTCCCCAGCGCGCCGTCGTCCACCGTGGGAGTGCGGCCTCGGATCGTGGCCCGGTTCCGGCCTAGCGTCGAGGCCATGTTCACACGGTTCCGCGCTCATCTGCCCGCTTGGCGACGTGCACTGCGCAGGCGCCGCCGCACCCTGATGGTGCTCGCCGTCGCCTTGCTGGCCGCCACCTTGGTGCCCACCCTGCTGCCGCCCGCCTCCCAGGGGACGCCGGTGGTGATCGCCGGCGCGGACCTCCCCGCGGGCACGGTCCTGGAACCAGGACACCTGCGCACCGTGCGCGTCGCCGCCGAACTCGTCCCCGACGGAACCGCGCAGTCCCCCGCGGAGGTGCTCGGCCAGGAGACCGCTCTCGCCGTCCCCTCGGGGACTCCGATCCTGTCCGGGCTGCTGGACGGGGGCGCCGCGGCGATCCCGGAGGGTTCCTCCCTGCTGGCGGTTCCGGTTCCCGCTGTGCTGACGCCCCATCTCGGTCCTGGGTCCGAGATCGAGGTGCTCACCTCGTCTCCCGTGACCGCCGGCACGACAGCCACACCGGCCCGCGTCGTCGAGCTCTCCGAGGACGGGGAGGGAGAGGCTGCCGTGCTCGATGCGGGGTCAGCGGGGCAGGCGTACGTGCTCGTCGCCGTCGACCGGAGCCGAACCGCCGAGCTCGCGCGCGCGATCGGCGAGGGAGCGGTGACGATCTCGATCATCGGCTAGAGTCCCGATGAGTCCGCTCTGTCGACTCTCCCCGTCCCACTCCTCAGTAAGGATGACCCATGAAGGGCTTCAAGGACTTCATCATGCAGGGCAACGTCATCGATCTCGCGGTCGGTGTCGTGATCGGCGGTGCGTTCACCGCCCTGATCGGTGCGTTCGTGGAATACCTGATCCAGCCCGTGATCAACGTGTTCGGCGGCAGCGGGAACACCAACGGTCTCGCCTGGCAGATCACCAACGAGGCGACGGTGGTCAACTTCGGCGCCATCATCTCCGCGATCATCGCCTTCCTGATCACCGCAGCCGTGGTGTACTTCGTCTTCGTCCTGCCCATGACGCAGGCCCGCAAGTTCGACCGCAAGCGCCGCGGCCTCCCGGTGGAGGAGGAGACCACCGCGCCGGAGGACGTCCAGCTGCTGACCGAGATCCGCGACCTGCTCCAGGCCCAGGCCGGCGGCACCGCCCGGCCCGGCACCACCCCGCCCCAGATCTGAGGACCTCGCACCCCTGAGTAAGAACACCGGTGCTGCGGCACCACACTCCCGTGACGCGGGGCGGACCCGAGCGGCCCCGCCCCGCGTCGATCATGTGGATCCCCCCGCGCGGGGAACCGAGCCGGACTCCTCCTGCGAATCCCTGCCGGATCCCGCCATCGACATGGTGACCGGGTGGTTCAGCCGTGAGGGGCGCGACCTCCCGTGGCGCCACGAGCACGTCTCGGCGTGGGCCATCCTCGTCTCCGAGGTGATGCTCCAGCAGACCCCGGTGGTGCGTGTGCTCCCCCGCTGGCGCGACTGGATCGAGCAGTGGCCCACTCCGGCCGACCTCGCCGATGCGCCGACGGCCGAGGTGCTGCAGCGCTGGGACCGGCTCGGGTATCCGCGGCGAGCCCTGCGCCTGCAGGAATGCGCGCGGGCGATCGTGCGAGAGCACGGCGGAGAGGTCCCGCGCGGAGAGGATGCTCTGCGCGCACTGCCCGGCATCGGTGAGTACACCGCCGCCGCGATCACCGCCTTCGCCCATCATGAGCGGGCCGTGGTGGTCGATACCAACATCCGGCGGGTGCTGGCGCGCGCGGTCCAGGGCAAGGCTCTGCCGGCACCGTCGTACAGCGCTGCCGAACGCGCGCTCGCGACGCGCACCCTCCCCCTCGAGCGTCGACGGTCCGTGCAGTGGAACCGAGCGGTCATGGAACTCGGGGCGCTGGTGTGCACTGCCCGTTCCCCGCGCTGCGAGCAGTGTCCGCTGGCCGGGGCCGGATGCGCGTGGTTCGCCGCAGGCCGGCCCGCCACCGAGGACGGCGCGCGGCGCCGGCAGGCCTTCGAGGGCACCGACCGGCAGATGCGAGGCCAGATCATGGCCGTGCTGAGGCGAGACGGCGACGCGACACGGTCCACTTTGCTGGCTCTGGATACCGCCGACGCCGCACGGGTCGAACGCTGCGCGAACTCCCTGGTGGCCGACGGGCTCGCCGTGCGTCAGCAGGACGGGCTGCGCCTGCCCTGACGTGCAGCTGTCGGCATCTGCCCAGCCGACTACTCGGGCCTGGCCCGCCCGTCCAGCTGCTTGATCATGCGCGTATTGCCGAGCGTGTTCGGCTTGACCCGCGCGAGGTCCAGGAACTCGGCGATGCCTTCGTCGGGCGAGCGCAGGAGCTGGTTGTAGATCTCCGGGTCGACGTCCTCGGACATCACCTCGAAGCCGTGCCGGGAGAAGAACTCCACCTCGAAGGTCAGGCAGAACACGCGGCTCAGCCCCAGCTCCGTCGCCCGCTCCAGCAGTGCGAGCAGCATCCGATGGCCCAGCCCGGTGCCGCGCTGATCATCACGCACCGCGAGGGTGCGGACCTCGGCGAGGTCCTCCCACATGACGTGCAACGCGCCGCACCCGACGACATCGCCCTCCTCGTCGACGGCGACCAGGAACTCCTGGACCGCTTCGTAGTAGGAGACCAGGTCCTTGCCGAGCAGGATGCCCGTATGCGTCATCGGTTCGACGAGGCGGTTGATGCCCCGCACGTCCGCAGGAAGCGCGGGCCGGATACTGACGCTCACGACGGTCTGTCCTCTTCTCGGGCGGGAACTCTGGCGGGGTCCTCGGATCCCGGGGAGTCGCGGGAAGCTCCGGGGTCGCGCGGATCTGCGGAGCCGAGGGCATCCGGTGAGTCGCTGGGAGCTGCGTTGTCGCCGGGGTCCGGTGAGTCCGTGAGGGCTGGGGAGTCGCGGCGATCGGTGGCCTGCTCGGGATCGGTGTCCTCGTCCGTCCCCGCGGCGTCACCGGAGTCGTCGTCCTCCCCGACCCGGTCACGCACGGCATCACCGCGACGTTCCGCGCGTCGGTCCAGCACCCGGTGAACCGTGTTGATCGCTCGCTCCACGACCAGGGCGAGCACTCCGGCGGCCACCAGGGCCACGGTGATCGCCATCAGATGATTGTCCTCGAACCACGAGCCGGCCACCACGCCGATCGCACAGGAGTAGACCGCCCACACGAACGTGGACAGCAGTGAGCGCGGCCAGAACTTGCGGTGGGGGTAGTGCACCGCCCCGGCCACCAGGTTCACGGCGGTGCGGCCGAAGGGGATGTAGCGGGCGGTCATGAGGAACAGCAGAGCGCGCCGCTGCAGGCCGCGGTCGGCGGCGTCCACCGCGCGTCGGCCCTTGCCCTCGCGCAGGAACCTGAAGCGCTCCCAGCCGACCTTGTTCCCAAGCAGGTACCCCAGGTTGTCGCCGCTCCAGGCACCGAGCCAGGCGGCCAAGCCGATGAGGATGATCGAGGGCCTGCCCGAGCTCGCCCACAGCGAGGACAGCGTCACGATGGTCGATTCGCTGGGCACGGTCGGGAAGAACCCGTCGAGGGCGGCGAAGGCGTAGACGACCAGGTGGACCCACCACGCGTCCGCGACGGCGAGGATCCATTCCTCGATCTGCCCCGACAGGGACAGCAGCCAGTCGATGAATCCGCCCATGCGTCCTCTCCGTCCGCTGCCTCTGCTGGGGGCCCGGCGTCACCGCGCGGGCTCGTCGCCGCACGGGATGGGGCGAACCGCTCCCGATCGGCCGGAGATACGGCGGAGCGGGAGCGGTTCGTGAGCGGCCGGCCTCATGGAGGCCGGCCGACGTCGAGGGGCCGGCCCCGCCGCTGGGCGGGGCCGGCCCGATCAGGAGGCGCTGGCCTCCGCGTTGTCGTCCTCAGGGGCGCCCGCATTGTCGGGGCGGGCCAGATCCTCGGCCCTGGCCTGGGTCATCGACTCCACATCGATGTCCTCCGTGATCGGCTCCAGGGTGCCGTCGGCTCCGCGGCGGTTGAAGGTCAGCTCGCCGAGCAGCCCCTCGCCTTCGGAGTCGACCACGATCGTGTCGCCGACGTGGACCTGCCCGAAGAGGATCTTCTCCGAGAGGGCATCCTCGATGTCTCGCTGGATCGTCCGGCGCAGCGGCCGGGCACCGAGGACCGGGTCGTAGCCCTTGTCCGCGAGCAGCTTCTTGGCGCCCTCGGTGAGCTCGATCGTCATGTCCTTCTCGGCCAGGCGAGCCTCCAGCTTGGCGATCATCAGATCGACGATCTGGACGATCTCGTCCGGGGACAGCTGCGGGAAGACCACGACGTCGTCGACACGGTTGAGGAACTCCGGCTTGAAGTGCTGCTTGAGCTCCTCGTGGACCTTCGACTTCATCCGGTCGTAGTCGGTGTTCAGATCGCCGCCGGCGCTGAAGCCCATGGACACGCCCTTGGCGATGTCCCGGGTCCCGAGGTTGGTGGTCATGATGATCACGGTGTTCTTGAAGTCGACGATGCGACCCTGGGAATCCGTGAGGCGACCGTCCTCGAGGATCTGCAGCAGCGAGTTGAAGATGTCCACGTGGGCCTTCTCCACCTCGTCGAACAGCACCACGGAGAACGGCTTGCGGCGCACCTTCTCGGTGAGCTGACCGCCCTCGTCGTAGCCGACGTAGCCGGGGGGCGAGCCGAACAGGCGCGAGGCGGTGTGCTTCTCGCCGAACTCTGACATGTCCAGCTGGATGAGGGCGTCGTCGTCGCCGAAGAGGAACTCGGCGAGCGCCTTGGCCAGCTCCGTCTTGCCGACGCCCGTGGGGCCGGCGAAGATGAACGAGCCGCCGGGGCGCTTGGGATCCTTGAGCCCGGCACGGGTACGACGGATCGCCTGGGACATGGCCTTGATGGCCTCGTCCTGACCGATGACCCGCTTGTGCAGCTCGTCCTCCATGTGGAGCAGCCTGGAGGACTCCTCCTCGGTGAGCTTCACGATCGGGATGCCGGTCGCGGCCGCCAGCACCTCGGCGATGACCTCCTCGCCGACGGTGGTGACGACGTCGGACTCACCGTGGCGCCATGCCTGTTCCTTCTCATCGCGCTCGGACTTCAGCTGCTGCTCGGTGTCCCGGAGGGAGGCGGCGAGCTCGAAGTCCTGCCCGTCGATCGCCTCCTCCTTCTTCTTACGGGTCTCCTCGATCTTCGCGTCGAACTCCTTGAGCTCGGGCGGCGCGGTCAGGCGACGGATCCGCAGCCGGGCACCGGCCTCGTCGATCAGGTCGATCGCCTTGTCCGGCAGGAACCGGTCGTTGACGTACCGGTCGGCGAGATTGGCGGCGGCCACCAGAGCGGCATCGGTGATCGTCACCTTGTGGTGCGCCTCGTAGCGGTCACGCAGTCCCTTGAGGATCTCCACCGTGAGCGCGACCGAGGGCTGATCCACCTGGATCGGCTGGAAGCGGCGCTCGAGCGCGGCATCCTTCTCGATGTGCTTGCGGTACTCCTCCAGGGTGGTCGCCCCGATGGTCTGCAGCTCGCCACGGGCGAGCATGGGCTTGAGGATGCTGGCGGCGTCTATCGCGCCCTCGGCGGCACCTGCTCCCACGAGGGTGTGGATCTCGTCGATGAACAGGATGATGTCGCCGCGGGTGCGGATCTCCTTGAGCACCTTCTTCAGGCGCTCCTCGAAGTCACCGCGGTACCTCGAGCCCGCGACCAGCGAGCCGAGGTCGAGGGTGTAGAGCTGCTTGTCCTTGAGCGTCTCGGGGACGTCGCCGGCGACGATCGCCTCGGCCAGCCCCTCGACGACGGCGGTCTTGCCGACGCCGGGCTCGCCGATCAGCACGGGGTTGTTCTTGGTGCGGCGCGAGAGCACCTGCATGACCCGCTCGGCCTCCTTGTCCCGGCCGATGACCGGGTCGAGGTTGCCGTCGCGCGCGGCCTGGGTGAGGTTGCGGCCGAACTGGTCCAGCACGAGCGACCCGGAGGGCTGGCCCTCGGAGGGGCCGCCGGCGGTGGCCGGCTCCTTGCCCTGGTAGCCGGACAGGCGCTCGATGACCTCCTGGCGCACGGCCGACGGTTCGGCCTTGAGGCGGGAGAGCACCTTGACGGCGGTGCCCTCGCCCTCGCGCAGCAGGCCGAGCAGGATGTGCTCGGTGCCGATGTAGTTGTGGCCCAGCTGCAGCGCCTCGCGGAGGCTCAGCTCGAGCACCTTCTTCGCGCGGGGCGTGAAGGGGATGTGCCCGCTGGGGGTCTGGTTGCCTTCCCCGATGATGTCGCGAACCTGCTCGCGCACGGCATCGAGGGTCACGCCGAGGGCCTCGAGCGCCTTGGCGCCCACTCCCTCGGCTTCGTGGATGAGTCCCAGCAGGATGTGCTCGGTGCCGATGTAGTTGTGGTTCAGCAGCCGGGCCTCGTCCTGTGCCAGGACGACGACGCGACGGGCGCGATCGGTGAAGCGTTCGAACATGGTCCTCCCCCGTCCGGTGGTGGTGTTGCATCGAGACTACGCGCGTTCGCCGCGGATTCCCCGCCTGTTCGCCGCGGGCGTGATGCGGGAGGGGCCTGATCGCCTGCGGAGCGGGAACGGCACAGTCCGACCCCGTGGTCGGATGAGCCGCCCTGGGAGGATGCCGGCCCGTAGCATGATCATCCGACCTGTCCGTCCTCATCGTCAGGAGCACGCCATGGGAGCCATCGTCGGCGGAATCATTCTCTTCATCCTCGGCGCGATCGCGAGATTCGCTCTGGAGTTCGACCTGCCGGGCCTGGACTCGGCGATGCTCGGCACGATCCTCATGGTGGGCGGCGCCGTGCTGTTCGTCGTCGGCCTGCTGCTGATGCTGCGCTCGCGCAAGACCGTGGTCAACACCGAGAGCGGGCCGGGACGCACCGTCTCCGAGCGCCGGGATCCCCCGCCCACCGCCTGAGCCACCCTGAGGTGCTCCGCGCCGGCGACTGCTCCGCACTCGCGATCAGCACCTCGGCTAGCATCAGGATCACCGTGACCGGCACGAACACCGACCGGTCCGAGCGAGGAGTGGAGCGCGATGGCGGCACCGCATGCCGTGACGGACCGGGCTATCGATGCGATCAAGCAGATGATCATCGAGGGCGAGCTGGGCCCGGCCGATCGCCTGCCGCCCGAGAAGGAGCTGGCCGAGCGGATCGGGGTGAGCCGCAACTCCCTGCGCGAGGCGGTGAAAGCCCTCTCGGTGATCCGGGTGCTGGACGTGCGTCAGGGCGACGGCACCTACGTCAGCTCGCTGGCCCCGAACCTGCTGGTCGAGTCGCTGGGTTTCGTCCTGGATCTGCACCAGGGCTCCGCGGAGGGCAAGATCCTCGAAGTGCGGCGCCTGCTGGAGCCGACTGCGGTGGAGCAGGCGTGCCCGCATCTCAGTGAGCACGACGTCGAACGGCTCGAACAGCTGATGGTCGACCTCTCCGAGCAGTCCTCGGTCCAGGAGCTCGTCCAGGCGGACATCGACTTCCATCAGCTCATCGCCAGCCGCTGCCCCAACGCCTACCTGTCCTCCATGCTGGAGGGGCTCGCGAGCGCCACCGCGCGGGCCCGGGTCTGGCGCGGCCTGACCGAGGATTCGGCCGTCGAGCGCACCCTCGCCGAGCATCGCCGGATCCTCGATGCGCTGAAGGCCGGCCGCGGAGATCTGGCACGCGTCCATGCCGCGGCCCACATCGCCGGGGTCGAGAGCTGGATCCTCAAAGGCGCAGCGCTCGACTGACTCGACGGGGACGCCCCGATCCACCGGAGCGCCGCCGGCCGCATCCCGGTAGGCCGGTTCGCGACGTCAGACGTCGTGACCAGGACGGATGCTCAGATCTCCCAGACCTCTCAGACCTCGCAGACCTTTCAGGGCCGTGCACGCTCCAGCCGCCGGTAGACGCGAGCGGCGGTTCCGCTCCGGATCTCCTGGCGCTGGTCCGCTCCGAGCTCTGCGATCAGAGCCAGCAGGTCCGCCGTGCCCGATCCCAGGTCGAAGGCGGCCGGTGCGATCGGCCAGTCGCTGCCGAACATCAGTCGCTGCGGCCCGAACGCCTCCACGGCGGTCTCGACGGCCCAGCGCAGCTGCCGGGGCCGGCGCGATCCGGTCCCGCTGGTGGACAGTCCCGACAGCTTCGCCACGGCCGACGGGTGGGCGGCCAGATCGCGCAGGCCGCTTTCCCACTGCCCCATCGCCCGGTGGTCGCCGAGAGGAGGCTTGCCCAGGTGGTCGAGGACCACCGTCAGCCCGTCGACCTCCCCCACCACACGGGCGGCCTGGTCCAGGTGCCGCGGGAAGGCATCGGGGATGTCCAGCGGCAGCCCGCGCCCCGCGAGCAGAGCCAGGCTCTCGCGCACCTCGGGACGGTCGAGGAACCCGGGGTCGGGATCGTCATGGACCAGGTGCCGCACCCCGACGATCCGGTCCATCGCCTCCGCGTCGGCGAGCAGCTCCGCGGTCCGCGACGGATCCGCCAGCGGCAGCCAGGCCACGACGTCGGCCCGGACCACGGGACTGGGATCCTGCTCGATCCGGGCCGCTGCCCTCTGCAGGGCGCAGGTGTCGGCGAGGGTGTCGTCGGCCTGGACCAGGACGACACGGTCCACGCCGAGCCGGGCGTGCTGCGGGGCGGCCTCCTCCCAGCGGGAATCGCGGCGCAAGGGTTCCGGCGCGGTGTCCAGCCAGCCGTACCCTCCCCTCGAGAGGTCCCACAGGTGCAGGTGGGCATCGGTGATCCCCTCAGCCATCGATCGCCTGCCAGAGCTCCTCGGGGATCTCGCGCGCCATCCGCTCGAGGTTCTGCCGCACCTGGTCTCCGGTGCGCATCCCCAGGACGACAGAGCTGATCGCCGGGTGGCGCAGCGGATACCGCAGGGCGAGGTCGGGCAGTTCGGCCCCGTGCCTCCGCGCCAGGGCGGCCAGCTGACGGGCTCGCTCGAGGAGCTCGACGGGGGCGCCGGCGTATTCGTACCGGGCATCCTCCGCCACCTGGGGCCGCGAGAGGATGCCCGAATTGAACACGGACACGGCGACCACCTCGACGCCGTGCTCGCGGCACGCGGGCAGCAGTTCGCGCGCGGCGGGCTGTTCGAGCAGGGTGTAGCGGCCGGACAGCATGATCACGTCGACCATGCCGGTGCGCACGGCACGCGTCAGCACATCGACGTCCTTCGAGCCGACGCCCACCTGAGTGACCAGGCCCTCCTCGCGCATGGCGACCAGGGTGGGCAGGGCGTCGGCGAAGGCCTGCTCGGTGGGACCTTCCTCGGGGTCATGGAGATAGAGGATGTCCACCGCGTCCAGGCCGAGTCGTTCCACGGAGTCGGCGTGGCTGCGCCGGATGCCGGTCTCGCTCATGTCCCAGCGGCGCACGTGGTGGTCGGGGACGGCGAACCCGTGGGCGCTGTCGTCCCCGGTGCCGGGCCCCGGCTCGAGCAGCCGGCCGACCTTCGTCGAGAGCAGGTATTCCTCGCGCGGGTACTCCGCGAGCAGGGCGCCCAGTCGCCGTTCCGAGGTGCCCAGGCCGTAGTGGGGCGCGGTGTCGAACAGGCGGATGCCGCCGTCCCACGCCGCCTGCACGGCACCGGCGGCTTCCTCGTCGCTGGTCTCCCGGTAGAGATTGCCGAGCTGGGCGGCGCCGAAGCCGAGGGCGGGGAGCCGAGGCGCGCTCACGGCCGCGGCCCCGTGCCGGGCAGGCACCACACGTGCTCGATGCCCGTGTCGTCCCCCGCGTAGGAATCGGCGACCTCGAGGAACTGGTTGATGTGCTCCTGCCAGCGCTGGTTGGCGGGAGAGGCCGCCAGCATCTGGCGCATCGCGCGGTAGTCCTCCACCTCGACGAGGTGGAAGAGGTCGCGGCCGTCGCGCCAGATGCGCCAGGAGTGCACTCCGGCGCGGCGCAGCACCGGGTCGAGGTCCTCGGGGATCTCCTGATGCTCGCGGACGTAGTCCGCCTCGTGGCCGGGTGCGATACGGGTGTGCAGGGCGATGGTCTCCATCTCGCTCACTCCTTCGCGCTGTACGCCCGGGCCGGCGACTCCTCGAGCCACAGCTCGACGACGGGCAGCAGCACGTCGGGGCGCCGGATCGGCAGGGTCAGCGTCGCGACATCCTCGCCGATCCCGCCGATCGTGGTGTTCCACGCGGCCTGGCCCGGGTCGATCGTGCTCACGGCCACCTCGGACCCGTCGTGCAGGAACCGTGCGAATCGCACCCGGCCGGCCAGCCCCCGCAGATGCACGTGCTGCATGGGCCACACGGCCAGATGGACATAGAGTCGATCCCCGCGCTGGGTCAGGAACGCGCCCGGCGGTGCCTCGATCCCCTCGGCCGGGCCCGCGCCATGGATGGAATCGGCATGCACGTCCATCCAATCCGCCAGCCCCGCGAGGATCTCGCGGTCCGGCGGGGAGACGGCGCCGCGCCCGTCCGGGCCGACGTTCAACAGCAGATTGCCGCCCTTGGCGACGGAATCGACCAGCATCCGCACCAGCAGGTCCGGGCTCTTGTGGTCGAGGTTGTCGCGGTCGTAGCCCCAGCTGCCGTTGGTGGTCTGGCAGGCCTCCCAGCGCACCGGACTGCCGTCGGCCCCGGTCATCGGGGCGACCGGCTGATACTGCTCGGGGGTGACGAGGTCGCCGGGGATGCCGAGGCGGTCGTTGACCACGCACGTCGGCTGGAGCTCGCGGACCATCCCCAGCAGCGTGTCGGCGTCCCAGTCCTCGGGTCCCTTGCCGTGGGGGCCGGGGTCGGTGAAGTCGAAGAAGAGGTAGTCGATGGTCCCGTAGTTCGTCAGCAGCTCCCGGACCTGGGCGTGGAGGTACTCGCGATACCGAGCCATATTGCGCTCGGCATTCAGTGCGACGACGTCGGGCCGATCCCGCAGCGGATGGTTGTGGTCGATGGTGAAGTCCGGGTGGGCCCAGTCCAGCAGCGAATAGTAGAAGCCGACGTGGAGGCCTTCGGCGCGCATCGCGTCGACGAACTCGCGCACCAGGTCGCGCCCGCAGACGGCCGGTGCGGAGTAGTCGGTGTGCTGGGAGTCGAACAGGCAGAATCCCTCGTGGTGCTTCGTGGTCAGGACCGCATACCGCATGCCTGCCTGCCGGGCGCGCCCGGCGAGCTCGGCCGCGTCGAACCGGTCGGGGTCGAAGACCTCCGCGTAGCGTCCGTAGTCCTCGAGGGTGCGCTTCTCGCGGGTCATCGACCATTCGTGGCGCGCGGGGACGGCATACAGCCCGAAGTGGACGAAGAGACCGAAGCGCGCCTGGTCGAACCAGCCGTGGGGGTCCGCGTCGGCCTGCGGCGAGGCGGGTGGGTCAGGCGTGGGCGACATGGGCGGGATCCTTCCAGACGGGGCCGTCCGGGAACAGGTGCTCGCGGACGGAGGACTCGTGCATGCGGGCTCCGGAGCCGGCGGCGTCGGGGGCGCGATACGCGCCGTCCTCGATCCTGACCGGGTCCTCGAAATGTTCGTGCAGGTGGTGGACGTACTCGATGACCCGGTCCGGGCGCTCCCCCGCGACAGCCGCCGCGTCGAAGAAGGCGTAGTGCTGGACGAGCTCGCACAGGCCGACGCCACCACCGTGCGGGCAGACGGGGACACCGAACTTCGCGGCCAGCAGCAGGATCGCCACGTTCTCGTTGACTCCTCCGACACGTGCGGCATCGAGCTGGAGGACATCGACAGCGCCCGCCTGCAGCAGTTGTTTGGCGATGATCCGGTTGTGCATCTGTTCGCCGGTGGCGACCTTCACAGGCGACACCGCCCGACGGATCGCGGCATGGGCCAGCACATCATCAGGGCTGGTGGGCTCCTCGATCCAGGCCGGTCCCTCCGGCGCCAGGCGCTGCAGCCAGGCCACCGCCTCCTCGACGTCCCAGCGCTGGTTGGCATCCAGGGCGATCGGATACCCCGGTCCCAGTTCCTCGCGAGCGATCCGGAGCCGGCGGGCATCGTCCTCCACGTCGCCGCCGACCTTCAGCTTGACCATGCCGAAGCCCTCAGCACGCGCCTCCCGCAGCAGGCGCACGAGCTTCTCGTCGCTGTAGCCGAGCCACCCCGGAGAGGTGGTGTACGCAGGGATGCCGACCCCCTGGAGAGCGGCGATCCGCGCGGTCTTGCCCGGCTGCGCGCGACGAAGCAGCTCCAGCGCCTCCTGGCGGGTCAGGGCATCGGAGAGGTAACGGAAGTCGACGAGATCCACGATCTCCTCCGGCGAGAGCTGCGCCAGCAGCAGCCACAGCGGTACGCCCTCGCGCCGGGCCCGCAGATCCCACGCAGCGTTGACCACGGCACCGATCGCCATGTGCATGACGCCCTTCTCCGGGCCGAGCCAGCGCAGCTGGGAGTCGCCGACGAGCTCGCGGGAGAAGCCGCCGAGGTCCGACAGGAGAGCCTCGACGTCGCGCCCGACGACATGATCCGCCAGGGCCCGGATAGCGGCGCACTGGACGTCGTTGCCGCGTCCGATCGTGAACACGAGGGCGTAGCCAGCATTCCCATCGCTGGTCATCAGCTCCAGGTATGCCGCCGAGTAGTCCGGGTCCGGGTTCATGGCGTCGGAGCCGTCGAGGTCGCGCGACGTGGGGAAGCGGACGTCGTGGACCGTGATTCGCGCGATGGTGGTCAACGGGCAGAGCCTTCCCGAACGGCACTCACCGACACCGGCCCGGCATGCTCCTCCTGCATCGGGAGGCTGACGCCTTCGGCGGGCCAGTCATAGCCGGCAGGCAAATGGTCCAGGCCGATCGTGAGCCCTTCTGCAGGCCCTCCGATGAAGATGTGGCACTGTCCGTCCTTCTCGACGGCGCGGGCCCATTCCGCTCCCGGGATGTCCAGCTCACCGAGGCCCTGCGCACCGGAGAGATGTGGTTTGTGGATCGCCATGAAGTCTCCGAGTTCCTCGAGCGCCTTGACCTGGAGATCCGGGAGAGTGCCATCGGCCTTCGGGCCGACGTTCAGCAGCACCCGCCCATTCTTCGACGCTGCATCGACGACGTGACGGATCACGTCAGCGCCGGAGAGGTACTGCTCCGGACCTTCGACCTGGTTGTATCCGAAGGAGAGGCCGACACCCCGGCAGTTCTCCCATGCTTCGCCGTCAGGGATCGTCCCTGCTTGGTACTCCGTGGTGATGAAATCGTGGTGCGCTCCGGC
The DNA here is from genome assembly GCF_042666305.1 of Brachybacterium sp. GCM10030268. Taxonomy (NCBI): domain Bacteria; kingdom Bacillati; phylum Actinomycetota; class Actinomycetes; order Micrococcales; family Dermabacteraceae; genus Brachybacterium; species Brachybacterium sp. GCM10030268. The sequence continues at coordinate 17,415 of NZ_JBHTCW010000001.1, forward strand.
GTATCGATCGTTTATCAGGCCTTCCGGGCGCTGGCGATAGAAGTACTCCAGCAGCTGCCCCAGCCCTCCCTCCTCGAAGTGGAAGTTCTCGTCCGGCCATCCGATGTCGTTCCACAGCACATCTGGCTCGTAGCGGTCGATCAGATCCCGAACGTGGGCGGAACAGTAAGCTCCATACGCGTCGTCGCGGGGCCGCTTGCGATCTCGTACATCCTCACCGCTAGTCAACGGCTCGGTGGGACGGACGTACCAGTCGAGCCCGCCGGAATAGTAGACGCCGAAACGGAGACCGGAATCCTTTGCTGCTCGCGCGATCTCCCCGACCAGGTCCCGTTTCGGGCCCCGGCGCACGGTATTGCGGCTCCCGGTCCCCGGCGCATCCCACAGCGGAATCCCGTCGTGGTGCTTGGTCGTCGGGACGACGTAGTCGGCTCCAGCGCGAACGAAGAGCTCGGTCCAGGACGCCGGATCAAACGCACTGGCGTCCCATCGGTCGAGGAAGTCGTCGTAGGGAGCATCACCGTGCACGCGGCGGTGGTGCACCTGTGCAGGTGAGCCTTCGATCCGAATCGTGTTGAAGTACCACTCCGCGTACGGATTGTGCGCGAACCAGCCTATGTCGTCCTCGATCGCACCCAGCTCGGCCGTCGGCTCCGCCCATGCCGGGACCGAGTAAGCCCCCCAGTGCACGAATATCCCCAGAGGTGATTCCCGGAACCACTCAGGCGTCCGGTGCGGTAACTGGTCCCATCGTTCCCCGTCACTCATAGCTTTTCCTTTTCCCTCAAACGACAACGATTCACTGTGCAGCTGCTCTCGCGCACCGGTGGCCCGGGTCAGTCTCATCGGCCACCGAATCCACCCATGCTGACGCCCTGTTGCAACTGCCGCTGCAGCAGCACGACGATCACGAGACTGGGCACCACCACGAGCGTGACGGCCGCCATGAGCGGACCCCAGTCCGTGCCGCGCTCTCCGGAGAACATTTGAAGCCCGATCGGCACCGTGGCCATCGATGCGTCGTTGACGACGATCAACGGCCACAGGAAACTCCCCCAGTAGTCGATGAACGCGAATACGAAGACCACCGATATCGGCGCCCGTAGGAGCGGGACGATGACGCTGATGAGCGTCCGTAGGCGGCTGGCGCCGTCGATCGTCGCGGCTTCCTCGTAGTCCGGGGGCAGGCTCAGCATGAACTGCCGAATGAGGAAGGTTCCGAACGCCCCGAACGCGAAGGGCAGTACAAGCGCCGGATACGAGTTGACCAGCCCGGCCTTCTGCATCATCAGATACAACGGGATGATCAGGACCTCTTGGGGCAGCACCATGGTGGCGAGGAAGGCTCCGAACAGAGCGGCGCGACCGCGAAATCGGAACCGGGAGAACGCATACGCACTCAGTACCGACACGGTGACCGTCAGCCCGGCGCCCAGCAGAGCTACGACGAAGCTGTTCGCGATGATCCGTCCGAAAGGGATCGCGGTCCATGCCGTGGTGTAGTTCGACCATTCGATCCGCGAACCGACGAAACTGGTGCCGCTCGCGAAGACCTCGTCGGTCGGCTTCAGCGACGTCGCTGCCATCCAGATGAACGGGAAGATGAAGATGATGCCGACGAGGACCAGTAGGGATTTGGAGACCACCTGAGGCCCCGCTGCCGCTCGACGACCATGGGTGACAGTCTCAGCTGTCATAGGTGACCCACCTCTTCTGCTGTGCGAACTCGAGCGCGGTGATCAGCATGACGAGCACGAAGAGGACCCACGCGAGAGCCGAGGCGTAACCGAGCCGGTCGAAGGAGAAGCCACTTCGGTACAGGTGGAGGACAAGGGTGTTCGTCGCGTTGCCCGGGCCGCCCTCGGTGAGGGCGTAGGGCTGGGCGAATACCTTGAAAGCTCCGATCACCGTCATGATCGTGCAGAAGAAGATGGTCGGCGAGAGCATCGGGAATACCACCCGGAAGAAGCGACCGACCGGCCCAGCCCCGTCGATCCGAGAGGCCTCGATGACACTGGGATTGATCCCGGCGATGCCGGCCCCGAGCACGATGATGTTGTAGCCCATCCCCTGCCACAGGGACATGACGACCAGCGAAGTCATCGCCCATCCCGGGGTGTTCAGCCATTGCGGACCGTCGATCCCGACGGTGCGCAGCGCTTGGTTGACGATGCCGTCATCGCTGAGCATGAGGCGGAAGATCAGTGCGTTCCCGATCATCGGCGTCACGACGGGGATGAAGAAGAGCACTCGGAAGAAGGATGCCCACCGGCCACCGAGATTCATCAGCCAGTAGCTGATCCCCAGCGCTACCGCCAGGTTGACCGCGGTGTACACGACGGCGAATATCAAGGTGTTGCGCAGACTCACCCAGAAGGCCGGATCGCCGGCGATCATGTTGCGGTAGTTCGCCAGACCGACGAAGCGAGGCGCCCCGAACAGCGGCCAGTCGAAGAAGCTGATGACCAAGGATGCGGCCAGCGGCACGACGATGAAGATCGTGAAGCCGAGCATCCCGGGGCTCAGATAGACAGCCGCTGCTCGTGCGCCGCTGCGCCGGCGAGTCCCGGTCATGGCAGTGCCACGACCGGCGCTCGCCCCGGGGCGCCGTGGAGGCGCCGGGACCGTCGCTACCATCAGGCGGTCGCCCCTTCGATCGCCTCGAGGATCTCTTGGGCCGTCCGATTGCCGCGAAAGCCGTCCGTGGAGTATTGGCCGAACTGGGAGCCGACCTCGTTCCAGTTGGGCGTCGTCAGCAGCGGCTCGCCATTCTGCGCCAGCGACGTCACGGCGGCCACATTGTCCTCTGCCTTCCCCTCAGCCCAGCGCTCCTCCTGATTCGCGACGGAGGGGAACGTCCCACGAGTGTTCGCAACGTCGCCGATCACCTCGGGCGTCGTGATCGCCTGGATTGTCCGGAAGGCCGCTTCCGGATCATCCGCATTCGAGGCGATGCCGAATCCTGAACCTTGGATCATCCCCTTGGGCTCACCCGACTCCGAGGGGACGACCGCGACCGCGAGGTCGTCGCCGAGGGCATCGACATACGCCTGGTACATCCATGGCCCGTCCAGATACATCGCGACGTTCCCGTTCATAAGGTCCTGTTGAGCCGCGGGCTCGGAATCGACCGCAGCCGGGGCTTCAGCCACGCCGTACTCGGTGACCAGATCGAAACTGAACTGGATCGCCTCCACGATCTTCGGGTCGGTCAGTGTCAGCGTCCCGTCGGTGACCGGGGTACCGCCGTTGGCGAAGCCGATGGACATGCCGAGATGCACGAGCCCCGCGGAGATCGCGAGCCCGTGTCGGCTGTCCGTCGTCAACGCCGTGGCATCGTCCAGGAACTGATCCATGGAGTAGCGCGTGCTCGGCACCTCGAGGCCTGCGTCCGCGAACATGGCGCGGTTGCAGAAGAGCACCATCGGTTCCGCGTCATAGGGAATAGCCCGCACCGAACCGTCCACGGTCATTCCCGAGATCATCGCCTCGTTGTACTGCGCGAGGTCCACACCGGCGGCCTCGGCGAGCTCGTCCAATGGGGCCAGCAGAGCCTCAAGTTCCTGCGCCCGCGCCGCTTGCGTGGTCAACAATGCTGGAGCGTCTCCAGAAGACATCCTGGTCTTGACCTTCGTCCAGTAGTCCTCGAAGCTCGGCCCCTCGAGGGCCATGGTGAACTCCGGATCCGACTGCTGCGCGGCCGCGATGAAAGCCTCCCACTGAGCGCGGTCGTTGTCGTTCGAGATCCAGGTGTACAGGGTCGTGCTCGGATCCGTCCCGCTCGAACCGCCCGATCCTCCGCACGCGGTCAGGGCCGCGAGCGGGGCCAGCGCCCCGAGACCGGCGATGGCCGCGCGGCGTGACAGTTCCTGTGGGGCCCTCGTCGCTTTCATAGCGTCTCCTCGTCGATGAAGATCGTCGTTGTTCTTCACTGCGCCACCTGCCCGAACCACACTCGCCCAGACATCGGATCTCTCAACGGCACGTCCCACTATGATCGAAGACGTCGGATGAATCAAGAGTAGCCTCACAGCGCCCCAGCCGATGGATTTGACCGCTAGAGCATTGCGGCTGGCCAGAAGCCTTCGCGGGGGCAGGCGTGCACACCACCACGGCTCACCACGACGAGACATCGGATGGCTGGCGTAGCGCGAGCATTAGTCGAGGGCCTGATCGGTACCGCATTAGCGTGGTGAAAGCTCGGAACCGTCCTGCCTCTGCCGTGTGGACGGCGGCTTCTGCCACAGCAGGGCCTTCTCTCGATCTCTCCGGTCAGCGCGGAGCCGAACACCTCCGTCGGACGCCCGGATCTTGACTGGGGGATCGCCGCGGTCCCTCTGGGCTGCCTGGCGTAGAGCCGCGCAGTCGAGGAGATCGCGCGAGCGACATACTTCGACTCTCTGACGGTCAGAAGTGACCCAGGCATCACGCCGGGAGATAGCCTGCACCGCATGACCGTTTCCCGAACCCCGTCGGACCGTGCCGGGACCCCGGCCTGGGCCACGCGATTGATCGAGGCGATCGAGCGCATCTACCTGGTGCTGCGCGTGAACCTGGTGTGGATCGCCCTGAGCCTGGCCGGTCTCGTCGTCCTCGGTGTGGCCCCGGCCAGCGTGGCCGCCTCCGATGCCTTCATCGCCGCTCGCCACGGGGCGAAGGTCCGCGTCCTGGCCACGATGTGGCCGAGCTTCCGTGAGCATCTGGTCACCGCCAACGTGCGCATGCTTCCGCTGATGGTAGTCCAGGCCGGCTCGGTGGCGATGCTCTGGATCGTGGCCGGAGGTGCGGTGGAGACGCCGATGATGAGCGCCGGGCTCGCGAGTCTCGCCGCGGTCAGCGCCGCCTGGTCCACGGCGAGTGTCGCCACGATCATGTCCACGCCGCGGGTGCGCCGGCAGGATCCCTTCGTGGCGTGGCGGCTGGCGCTGCTGCTGCCCGGAGCGATGCCGGTGCGGGTGATCGGCCTGACCCTCGGCCTCATCGTCTGGATGGTGCTGTGCTCCCTGGTATGGCCGGTGGCCGTGCTGCTGGGAGCCGCGGCGGCGATCGACCTTGCCACGAGCCTGCTGAGCCGGAAGGTCGAGCTGCTGCTCGAGGAGATCGAGAACAACCGCGCCGCCGCATCGTGACGTCTCCGCCCTCGAGGCGGAGCGCTGTGGATGCGTTCGCGTCCTACCCCGCCGCGCGGGATACCCTGGCGGTACGGCCGCCCGGTGTCGCGCGAGTGATCGCGCCGCACGCCGTCGGGCGGCCCCGTGCGAGCTGGAACGGAGAGACATGGCTGACCTGGATGTGACCCGTGCGGACGTGGTGCTGATCGGCGGTGGCGTCGCCAGTGCCACCCTCGCCGCGATGCTCACCGAGCTGGAGCCCGAGTGGGACCTCGTGGTCCTCGAGAAGCTGGACACCCTCGGGGCGGAGTCCAGCGACGCCTGGAACAACGCCGGCACCGGCCACAGTGCGCTCTGCGAGCTGAACTACACCCCGCAGGACGTGGACGGCTCGGTCAGCCCGGCCAAGGCGATCTCCATCAACGAGCAGTTCCAGGTCTCCCGCCAGTTCTGGGCCCACCTGGTCGAGAACGACCGTATCGGCGACCCGTCGGACTTCATCCACTCCGTGCCGCACATGAGCTTCGTGCACGGTCTCGACAATGTCGACTATCTCCGCCGCCGCCACGAGGCCCTGGTCGCCAGCCCCCTGTTCGACCGCATGGAGTTCACCACCGAGCACGCCCAGCTGGCCGAGTGGGCACCACTGGTCTCGCAGGGCCGCCCGGTCACCGAGACCATCGCCGCGACCTACTCCCCCGACGGCACCGACGTCGACTTCGGCGCCCTGAGCCGTCAGCTGCTGGACTTCGCCGGACGCGTCGGCACCACCGTCTCGACCGGTTCCGAGGTCATCGACCTGCGCCGGTTGGGTGAGGACTGGGGCGTCATGGTCCGCGATACGGCCGACGGGACGATCCGCGTGGTGCGCGCACCCCGCGTCTTCGTCGGCGCCGGCGGCAACGCGCTGCCGCTGCTGCAGAAGTCCGGGATCGACGAGATCCGCGGCTTCGGCGGGTTCCCCATCTCCGGGCAGTGGCTGCGCTGCACCGATCCCGAGATCATCGACCGTCACGAGGCCAAGGTGTACGGCAAGGCCGCCGTCGGCGCCCCGCCGATGAGCGTCCCCCACCTCGATACCCGGTACGTCGCAGGGCAGCGCTCACTGATGTTCGGTCCCTACGCCGGCTGGTCCCCGAAGTTCCTGAAGTCCGGCCGGTACACGGACCTGTTCGCGTCGATCAAGCCCTCCAACGTCACGCAGATGATGGCGGTGGCCCCGCCGAACCTGGATCTGATGATGTACCTCGCCTCCCAGCTCGTGGCCACCCGTCACCAGCGGTTCGAGGCGCTGCGGGAGTACATGCCCTCGGCGCGGGAGTCGGACTGGGAGGAGGTCACCGCCGGACAGCGGGTCCAGGTGATCGCACCGGACCGCGACAAGCACGGCGTCCTCCAGTTCGGCACTCAGCTGATCACCGCCGCCGACGGGTCCATCGGCGGCATGCTCGGCGCGTCCCCGGGGGCGTCGACCGCCACCAGCATCATGCTGAACGTCCTCGAGCGCATGTACCCCGACCGCATCGACGCCTGGCGCCCGACCATCACCCAGATGGTCCCGAGCTGGGGCACGAAACTCTCGGACGACCCCGAGACGGCGCACCGGACGCTGGAGCGCACGGCGGCCTCCCTGGGCCTCGAGCACCCCTGACAGCGGCGCCGGGGACCGGCCCGATGAACCCCGGGACGGCCGCCGGCACCGCAGATGCACGAACACGACGCACGAACCCACCATTCGAGAACCCACGAACTCCGAAGGCGCGAACCCGCGGTCCGACGGGCGCGAGACGACGAAGGAAGAAGGACGCCGGATGCGCATATCACTCATGACCACGTGCCTGGTGGATGTGATGACCCCCGACGTCGCCCGCTCCACCGTGCTCCTGCTCGAACGGCTGGGGCACGAGGTGGTCTTCGACAAGCGCCAGACCTGCTGCGGCCAGATGCACACCAACTCCGGGTACTACTCGGAGGCGGCGCCGGTGGTGCGCAGCTTCGTGGACACCTTCGAACCCGCCCTGGACTCCATCGACGCGATCGTGATGCCGTCCGGCTCCTGCGCGGGCTGCGTGCGCGAGCAGCACCAGCTGGTCGCCCAGCACGAGGAGGACGACGAGCTCGAACAGCGCGTCCAGGCCGTGGCGGCGAAGACCTATGAGCTCTCCCAGCTGCTGGTGGACGTGCTCAAGGTGACCGACGTCGGCGCCTACTTCCCCCACAGCGTCACTTACCACCCCACCTGCCACTCGATGCGCTTCCTCAAGGTGGGCCCGCGCCCGCTGAAGCTGCTGCGCGCGGTCGAGGGCATCGAGGTGAAGAACCTTCCCGAGTCCGACACCTGCTGCGGCTTCGGCGGCACCTTCTCGGTGAAGAACGACGCCACCTCCGACGCGATGGTCACCGACAAGGCCGCCAATGTCGTCTCCACGGGTGCGGAGTACGTCGTCGCGGGGGACGCCTCCTGCCTGATGAACATCGGCGGCAAGCTCCGCCGCACCGACGCCGCGCCGCGGGCGATCCACCTCGCACAGATCCTCGCCTCCACCCGGGAGGATCCCTTCATCCCGTCCGAGACCATTCTGGGGAGGGCTTCATGAGCACCGTCGATCTGGGGATTCCGTCCGTCCGCCCGCAGCACGCCTCACCGTCCTCGAACCTGCGCGGTGATCGCTCCTTCCCTGCCGCGGCCCGGGACGACCTCGCCGACGAGACCCTGCGGGGGAACCTCCGCCACGCCACCTCCACCATCACCACCAAGCGCGCCGCGGCGGTGCGGGAGGTGCGCGACTGGCAGAAGCTGCGGGACGCCGGCAGCGCCCTGAAGTGGCAGGTCACCGATCATCTCCCGGAGCTGCTCGAGCAGCTCGAGGAGTCCGTGACCGCTGCGGGCGGGGTGGTCCATTGGGCCCGCGACGCCGACGAGGCCGGAGAGATCGTCACCTCTCTCGCCCTCGAGCGCGGCGCCGAGGAGGTGCTCAAGGTCAAGTCGATGGCCACCCAGGAGATCGGCCTGAACGAGACCCTCGAGCACGCCGGGATCCGCGCCATCGAATCCGATCTCGCCGAGCTCATCGTGCAGGTGGCCGGTGACACCCCCAGTCACATCCTGGTCCCGGCGATCCACCGCAACCGCGCACAGATCCGCGAGATCTTCCTCGAGGCGATGCCGGACCTGGACGAGTCCATCACCGACGACCCGGCCGAGCTGGCCGAGGCATCCCGCCGCTTCCTGCGGGAGAAGTTCCTGGACATGCCCGGCTCGGTGGCGATCTCCGGCGCGAACTTCGCCGTCGCCGAGACCGGCACCATGGTCGTCGTCGAGTCCGAGGGCAACGGGCGCATGTGCCTGACCCTGCCCAAGACCCTCATCTCCGTGGTGGGCATCGAGAAGATCGTGCCCACCTTCGAGGACCTCGAGGTGTTCCTGCAGCTGCTGCCCCGATCCTCCACCGGGGAACGGATGAACCCGTACACGACCCTGTTCACCGGGGTCACCGAGGGAGACGGACCCGAGGAGTTCCACCTGGTGCTGCTGGACAACGGCCGCAGCGCCGTGCTCGAGGACCCGGAGGGCCGCAGCGCCCTGCACTGCATCCGCTGCTCCGCATGCTTGAACGTGTGCCCCGTCTACGCCCGCTCGGGCGGCCACGCCTACGGGTCGACGTACCCCGGTCCGATCGGGGCGATCCTCTCGCCGCAGATGACCGGGATGGGCGACGCGGACGATCCCAGCACCTCGCTCCCCTACGCCTCGAGCCTCTGCGGGGCCTGCTACGACGTGTGCCCCGTCAAGATCGACATCCCCAAGATCCTCGTGCATCTGCGGGCGGAGGACGTCGACCAGCGCCGCGATACGAAGGGCCAGTTCCGGGGCACCTGGGACGTGGCGATGAAGGGAGCCGGTGCCCTGATGTCCTCCCCGCGGGCGTACGACGCCGCCGTGCGCTCGGCCGGACCGCTGACCAAGCTGATGCCCGGCGCCAACATCGGCAAGCTGCCCGGCATCGTTCCCCTGATGCCGGGCTGGACCGATCACCGCGACCTGCCCAAGCCCGGGAAGTCCTTCCGCAGCTGGTGGGACGAGCACCAGAAGGAGACGGCGTCACGGACGGCCGATGGAGCCGCCGGCGACGGAGACGCCGAGGAACCCGGCGGAGCCGGGCAGACGTCGCAGACCGGCACCGAGGGCGAGGAGCGAGCATGAACGCCTGGGCCGACGAGCGTCCCGTGCGCACGCGCGGGATGAGCGCCAAGGAGGAGATCCTGGCCCGGGTCCGCTCCGCCCTGGCGGTCCCCCGCCGGGACGAGGTCACCGATGCCGAGGACGTCCCTCGCGCGTATCAGCGCGCCGATGACAAGCAGGAGGTCTCCACCGACCCGGCCAAGATCCGCGACGTGCTGGTCCAGCGCCTCGAGGACTACACCGCGATCGTCCACCGCACGACCGCAGCCGGGGCGCCCGCCGTCATCGCCGAGGCCGTCGGCGAGGCCAGGCAGGTCATCGCACCGCCCGGGGTACCGGAGAGCTGGACCCGGGAGCTGGGCACTGCGGTCCTCCTCGACGACGGCAGCGCCTCGCCGCACGAGCTCGACGCGATCGACGCCGTGCTCACCGGCTGCCACACGTCGATCGCCCTGACCGGCACGATCGTGCTGCGCGCCGACGAGCTCGGCGGGCGCCGCGCGGTCACGCTGATCCCCGACCACCATGTCGTGGTGGTCGAGGCGGAGCAGGTGGTGCTCGGAGTGCCCAAGGGCATCGAACGCATGAACACCGATCCGCGTGCCGCCTGGACCATGGTCTCCGGCCCCAGTGCCACCAGCGACATCGAGCTGGACCGGGTCGAAGGAGTCCATGGCCCCCGCCGCCTCGAGGTCGTCCTCATCGAACCGGAACCAGAACCCGAACCAGAGCCCGAGAACGAGACCGAGACCGAGTCCCGGAACGATCAGGAGAAGACAGCATGAGCGATCCCGTGGCCGAGACCCCCGCCGGCACCGGCATCCCCCCGCAGAATGCGCCCCGCGACCGCGGCGACCTCTTCACCCTCAGCGCCGGCACCTACCAGGCGCAGGTCTCCACGGTGGGAGCGATCGTCGAGTCGCTGAGCATCGAGGGACGCGACCTCCTGGTGCGCAACCCCGAGCAGGGGCCGATGCAGCACTTCCGGGGCGGGATCGTCGCCCCCTGGCCGAACCGGATCGGGGACGGGAAATACACCTGGGACGGCCAGGAGATCCAAGCCGCCCTCACCGAGCCCGAACGCGGCAACGCCCTGCACGGACTGATCGCCTTCCACCCCTTCACTGCCGCGACCGTCGCGGAGGACGAGGTCATCCTGCGCGGCGAGCTGTTCCCGTCCACGGGCTACCCGTTCCATCTGCTGCTGACCGTCCGCCACGCACTCGACGCCGAGACGGGACTGACCACCACCGTGACCGCACGCAACATCGGCCACGCCGATGCTCCGTACGGCGTATGCCCGCACCCCTATCTCGTCGCCGGCCCGGAGCCGCTGGATACGTGGTCGCTGCACTTCGAGGCGGAGACGGTTCTCACCGTCACCGAGGACCGGCTGCTGCCCACCGGTACGGCGCCCGTCGCCGACGGCAGCGAGTTCGACTTCCGCGCTCCGCGGGTCATCGGCGACCTGTTCATCGACCATGCCTTCACCGACCTCGGCCGCGACGCCGACGGCCGGCTGCGCGTCAGTGTCTCCGCGCCCGGCGGAACCGGCGTCGAGCTGACGGCGGGCGAGGAGTGCGGTTGGCTGCAGGTGCACACCGCCGATCGTCCGGAACCGGAGAACAACCGGGTCGGGCTCGCGGTCGAGCCGATGACCTGCCCGCCCGACGCGTTCCGCAGCGGCGTCGACGTGGTGCGTCTGAGTCCGGACCAGGAGTTCTCGGCCTCGTGGTCGATCCGGGGCTGGTGAGTACGCCCGGTCGGGACAGGCACATGCTGCGGCGAGCATGAGAAGGACCCGTCGCCCTGAGGGCGACGGGTCCTTCTCTCACCGGGTTCCAGCGACCCGGGCGGGTGCCGTATCAGTTGGAGTGGGCATCCTCGTACGCCTTGCGGATGGTGCCCGAGATGCGGCCGCGATCCGGGACCTCGTAGCCGGCCTCGCGGGCCCACTGGCGGATGCGCGAGGAATCGTTCGAGCTGCTGGAGCGGGAGGAGCTCGAACCGCCCCGGGTGCGGCGGCCGCCGACGCGACGGGCCTTCTCGACCCAGGTGCCGAGCTCGTCGCGGAACGTGCGGGCGTTCTGCTCGGACAGGTCGATCTCGTAGGCGACGCCGTCGAGGGCGAAGCTCACCGTCTCGCTCGCGGTCGCTCCATCGACATCATCGACGAGCTCGACATAGGTCTTCCTTGCCATGGGGGTCTCCCTTGTTGGTCGGGTCTGCTTCATTTGCGACCTCGGGATGATGTCGCACGCTGGTTCCAGTATCCAGTCCGCGCGCCCATATATCAATCCGATCACGGAGATTTGTGGACAACGGTGACGCTATTCATCCCCGCGGTGGAGTTCGCGGTAATCCTGTTCCGCCCGGCGCTCGGCCTCGCGTTCGCGTCGATCGGCCCGCATAATCGCCCGCAGCGCGAACCAGAAGAGCAGCCCCGCACCGATCGGCGGCAGCAGCGAACCGGCTTCGTACCAGAATCCGCCGTCCATCTCAGGCCTCCGGTTTCACGAGCGGGAACAGGATGGTCTCCCGGATGCCGAGCCCCGTCAGGGCCATGAGCAGGCGATCGAGGCCCATACCCATTCCGCCCGTCGGCGGCAGCGCGTATTCCATCGCTTCCAGGAAGTCCTCGTCCAGGCGCATCGCCTCGTCGTCGCCCTGGGCAGCGAGCGCGGCCTGCTGGGCGAACCGTTCGCGCTGGATCACCGGGTCGACGAGCTCCGAGTACCCGGTGCCCAGCTCGAAGCCGCGCACGTACAGGTCCCACTTCTCGACCACGCCGGGCGTCGTGCGGTGCTCGCGCACCAGCGGGCTGGTCTCGACCGGGAAATCACGGACGAAGGTCGGCTCGTGGAGATGGTCGCCCACACGGTGCTCGAAGAGTTCCTCGACGAGCTTGCCGTGCCCGAACTTGGGATGATCGAGATCGAGATCGAGGGACCGTGCGATCCCGCGGAGCCGTTCCGTGTCCGTCTCGGGGGTGATCTCCTCGCCGAGGGATTCCGAGAGCGAGCCGTACACGGTGATCTTCGCCCATTCTCCGGAGAAGTCGTACTCGGTGCCGTCGGCGAGAGTGACGACCTGGGAGCCGGTGGCTCGTTCAGCGGCTTCCTGGACAAGTGTCCGGGTGAGGTCCCCGATGGAGTCGTAATCCCCGTACGCCTGGTACGCCTCGAGCATCGCGAACTCGGGCGAATGGGTGGAATCTGCCCCTTCATTGCGGAAGTTGCGATTGATCTCGAAGACCCGCTCGAGACCGCCGACGGCCGCGCGCTTGAGATACAGCTCCGGGGCGATCCGCAGATAGAGATCCAGATCGAACGCGTTCATGTGGGTGACGAACGGCCGCGCCGCGGCGCCGGAGGGGATCACCTGCAGCATGGGCGTCTCGATCTCCACGAAGTCGCGCTCGTGGAACGAGGTGCGCAGCGAGTGCATCACCTCGGCGCGGCGACGCACGGTGTCCCGTGCCTGCTGGCGCACGATGAGGTCGACGTAGCGCCGACGCACCCGCTGCTCCTCGGAGGGCTCCGCGTGCAGCACCGGCAGAGGCCGCACAGCCTTGGCCGCCATCTGCCAGCTGTCCGCGAACACGCTGAGCTCACCGCGGCGGGAGGCGCCCACCCGGCCGTGGAAGAAGACGTGGTCGCCGAGGTCCACGTCGGCCTTCAGATCGGCCAGACGCTGCTCGCCGAGCACCGCGAGGGAGGCCATGATCTGCAATCGCTGCCCGGCGCCGTCCTGGATGGTGACGAAGGCGAGCTTGCCGGTGTTGCGCTGGAACACGACGCGGCCGGCGACGCCGACGACGTCCTCGGTCTCCTGTCCGGCCTCCAGATGGCCGTACTCCTCGCGGACGGCGGCGATCGTGGCGGTCACCGGCACTCCGACCGGGTAGGCGTCCTCCCCGCGCGCCAGCAGGCGCTCCCGCTTGGATTTGCGGACCGCTACCTGGTCGGAGTGGTCCGTCGCATCGAGGGCAGGGGGATTCTCGCTCATGAGGGCGATTCTCTCATCACTGCCCGAGGATGTGCCCGCCTCGTCAGGGTGCTGTCGCGACCACCACAGCGGCGTCCAGCAGCCGCGTGCCCTCGACCCGGGCGGCCACCACCACGAGGACGTCGCCGCGGTGGTCCGGGCCGATCTCCTCGAGCGTGGCGGGATCCAGGGCGAGCGCGTAGGCCCATTCGACCTCTGCGCGTGCGAGGGCCTCCCCCAGCGCGCGGCGGATCCCCGCGACCGATCCGCCTGCCGCGTCCGCGGCGGCGACCGTGCGGGAGAGCGCCAGCGCCCGGTCGCGCCCGGCCTCGGAGAGGTAGGCGTTGCGGCTGGAGCGGGCCAGTCCGGAGGGTTCCCGCTGGATCTCGACGGGCTCGATCCGCACCGGGAGGTCGAGATCGGCGACCAGGCGCTGGATGATCGCGAGCTGCTGTGCGTCCTTGCGGCCGAACACCGAGACGTGCGGGTCGGTCAGCTGCAGCAGCTTGGCGACGACGGTGACGACGCCGTCGAAGTGGCCGGGGCGGGCCGCGCCCTCGAGGATGGTGCCGGCGCGCCCCGCGGTCACCGAGACCGTCGGCGGCAGGACCGGGTACATCTCCTGCACGCTCGGGGCGAAGACGAGATCGACGAGTCCGTCCACGACGGCGAGGTCGGCGTCGAGATCCCGCGGGTAGGCCTCGTAGTCCTCCCCCGGGCCGAACTGGAGAGGGTTGACGAAGTCCGTGAGGATCACGTGGTCGGCGACCTCACGGGCACGGGAGACCAGGGCGAGATGGCCCTCGTGGAGCGCGCCCATGGTCAGCACCGCCGCGACCGTTCCCCCCATCGCCGCGCGTCGCGTACGGAGTTCGGCCTTGGTGGTGACCAGCGCCGTGGTGGGAGGTGTCTGCGAACTCATGCCGTCTCCTGTGTCATGCCGTGTGCTGTGTCCTGTCTCGAGCACGTGCCCGCCGTGCGCGGCGACATGCCCTCTCCTGCCTCGAGGGGTCCCCCGATCTGCGGAGCCCTGGCCCCGTGGCGTCTCGGGACGCGTCGGGACCGCGGCTCACGCATCATCGGCGGGCCCGTGATCCTCGAGCAGCTCGCGCACCTGCTGCCGGGTCCGGTCCGGGAGCCCCGCCCGGGCCAGAGCCGCGACCGCGAGGGCGCGGTAGGTCGCTCCGACGTCACCACGCCGGCTCGTGACGCCCGAGGGGTCCGCCCCGCCGGAGGACCGGTCGACGTCGTCGAGCGCTCCCAGGTGCGCGGCCACCGTCCCGATATCGCCCCGCATCACCGGGCCCGTCAGGGCCTTGGCGCCGCGGCGCAGGGACTCGTCGAGGGCGGCCTCCAGCAGCGGTCGCAGATAGGCGCCCGGGTTCTCGATCCCGAGGCCGGCGAGGATCTCCCGGGCCTGGTCGACGAGCACCACCAGATGGTTCGAGGCGTGGGCGAGTGAGGCGTGATAGAGCGGGCGATCGCCCTCCTTGAGCACTACGGCCTCTCCCCCGAGCTCGACCACGAGCGCCCCTGCCACCGGCAGGAACGTCGGCGCGGCGGTGATGGCCATGGGGCAGCCGACCAGTCGCGACAGATCCGCCGAGGTACCGGTGAAGGTCATGGCGGGGTGGATGGCCAGCGTCGCGCTGCCGGCGTCGGCCAGCGGGGCGAGGACGCCGGTGCCGTACCGACCGGAGGTGTGCACCACCAGCTGTCCGCCGGGCGCGAGACCGGTGGAGGCGATGCCGGCGGCGAGCGGGCCCAGCTGGTCGTCGGGGACGGCCAGCAGCAGCATCTCGCTGCGTTCGACGATGGCGGGAACGTCCAGCAGCGGCACGCCGGGCAGCAGGTCCTCGGCGCGCGTGCGGGAGGCGTCGGAGACGGCGTAGGCGCCCGTGATGGCGTGGCCCTCGGCACGCAGCGCGGCGCCCATCACGGCTCCCACCCGTCCGGCGCCGATCACGCCGATGCCGAGCCGGGGTGCGCTCATCGTTCCTCCTGAGGCAACGGGGACGACGCGGCGGACGGCGCCGAGGTCTCCGCCGACGGGACCGTCGAGCTCGCGGCGGCCATCCCGAGCGCCGGCCGGGGCCAGTGCTCGCGGTCGCGGTACCGGCGCAGGGTCGCGGCATCGCGGGCGAGCACGCTGTGCAGCGCGAGCGCGTCTCGGCGCAAGAGGGCGCCGAGGGTCAGGGTGCTGCCGGCGATGCCGACCTTGAGGTCGAGGACTCCGAGCCGGCGTCCGATCGGACCGTCCTGGAGGGAGAGCTCCTGGATCCGTTCGCGGGGCACGATCTCGAGCTTCTTGGTCAGGATGCCGCTGCGGTGGACGAGCGCCCCCGGCAGCAGCACGCTGACACTGGTGCGGCGGTCGATCCAGTACAGCCCGACCGGGGTGCGCATCCCCTCGATGCGCCGGGCCGGGGCCGTGAGCAGGCGCTCGAGGACGGCGAGATCGTCGGCGGTTCCCAGCGGCGCGGCCAGGTGGCCCAGGGTGGCCTGGAGCTCCTCGCGGGTGCCGACGGGCAGCGCGCTCTGGGCGCCGTTGACGTCGTCGTCCTCGATGCCGGCGACGGTCACGGACACAGCCGTCCAGTCGGGCCCGCGCCACAGCAGCGGCCGGCGCAGTTCGAACCGCTGGATCCGCCCGGAGGCGATGTTGTCCGTCCGCGTGTTCGCCAGGCCGCGCCGCATCCGCAGCCCGCGGTCGGTGATGCGGGAGACGAATCCCCAGCCGGATTCGATGCGGCCGAACACGTACCGCGGCACGGCGATGAAGGCCGGGGCCAGAGGGATGAGCACGGCCGGGGACACTCCTTCCTGCCAGATCACCATGATGGCCGCGAGGCTGACGCCGACGAGGGTCATCACGGCGCCGATGAGGAAGCCGAGGTCGCGCAGCAGGGACCGCACCAGGCGCCCCGTGGGGATCTGCGCGATCAGCTCGCCGTCGGTGACACCGTCGTAGAGCACCCGCTGCAGCCGTCCCCCGGCCGCAGCGGCGCCACCCGTGGCTGTGCTGCCGTGCTCGCCGGTGCCGTCGCCGGATGCTGTTCCCACGGGCTCCCCGACACCCTCGATCACGTCACCGGGCGTCCCGGGCGCGCGATGGTCCCCGTCTCGGACCTCCTGCGCGGAGGCGCCCTCGACGGTCCCTGCCGACCCCGCCGGCCCCGGCGCACCGGAGGCGACGCCCAGGATCCGTGTGCGCAGCTCCTCGGCATCGGCGGATCGCACGTATTCGATGTCGAGGTAGGACTCTCCCCCGCCGGCGACCTCGATGCGCACCTTGGCCAGTCCCAGCAGACGGGCCAGCAGCGGCCGCTCGACGGAGACCGACTCGATGCGGGCCCGTGGGGCGTACTCCCGCGAACGGCTGATCAGCCCCTTGTGCAGCGAGACACCGTCCTCGTCGACGGCGTAGGTGGTGAACCACCACACCAGGGCGGACAGGACGATCGAGATCACGATCACCCCGGCGAGCACGGCCAGGCCGATGAGGGCTCGGGTCAGGGTGAAGTCGTCGATGAGGCGGGCGACGTTCTGCGCCGAGACCACGGCGACCAGCCCGATGATGATCTTCCATCCGGTGACCAGGGGCGTGATCGGGTGGGTACGGCGACGCTCGGCGGCCGGTGCGGCGGCGTCGGGGGCGGTCGGCTCCGTCTCGCTCACAGCGCCGCCATGTTCTCGATGCCGCGGTCGGTCAGCAGCTCCCGCAGTCGCTCCGCCTCCTCCTTCGGCAGGCCGGGCAGCGTGACGCTGGAGGCCCCGGCCGCCGTGGTCACGGTCAGCTTGGCGAGGCCGTAGCGGCGGTCCACCGGGCCCTCGTCGATCTTCGCCGACTGCACCCGGCCGTAGGGGATGGTCTGGACCGAGCGGAACATGACGCCCGCGGCGATGGTGAGGTCCTCCTCCGCGTCCAGGTATCCGATGGCCCGGACCCGGCGTGGAGTGAGGATCAGGCTCTGGAGGAGCAGGATCAGGGGCGCGACTCCGAGGGCGGCGATCCACCACCAGCCCGTCAGCACCGTGCCGACGATCGCCGCGGCGATCATCAGCAGCCAGATGACGTAGCCGACGATGCCGGCGACGTAGCGCGCTCGGATCAGCTTCTCGGAGACAGGGCGCAGTGCCCCGGCCCCGAGCAGGCCGTCGGGCTCGTCGGGGATCGCCGGCCGGTCGGCACTCGCGGGGCCGGCGGGGATCGCGGGCTCGGCGGGGACGTCCGGCGACACGGCGGCACGGCCTCCGTGCGCTGCCGGGGCGGGTGATGCCGGAGCGGTGCCGGGCCCGGATTCCTCGGATGGGAAGGTCATGGGATCCATCGTGTCACCTCAGGGCCCTTTCGGCGCTCCGACGCGGGTGGGAGATCGGACCGTCGATGGTCGGGAGTCGTCCGGGTCGGGCGTCGTCCAGGTCGGGCCTCGTCCGGATCGGGCACCGTCCAGGGCGGGCCCTCGGCGCCGTCGGCATCACCCGGGGCCCGATGGGCTCAGTGTCCTGCTTCGGCGCCCGCCGCGCTGTCGCCGTCCTCCGGGGGCAGCTGGCCCCAGCGCTCGACGATCACTCCCAGCACGCCGAGCACGATCCCGGCCACGGCGGCCGCAGCGGTGGGCAGGATGGCTGCGAGTGGATCGCCCGTGCCGGTGATGATCAGGAAGAGCGCCTGGCCGGTGAAGATCCCGCCGACCACGGCGCCGGTGTAGGCGCAGGCCCGGGCCAGGAGCACGGTGCGGAAGGCGGTGGGCAGGTCGATCTGGAATCGGCGTGGAGCCAGGGTGGGATGCAGCCGGCGCTCCTCGCTCTCGAGCATGTAGCGGCGCAGCGGGATCCCGTAGACCAGCAGCACGGTCGACAGCGCCACCAGGACCAGCGTGGTCAGCCAGCCGGCGATCGGGAGCGAGTGGCCGCGGCTGGCGAGGGTCTCCAGCATCTGGGCGCCGAAGCCTGCGCCGACGACGAAGATCAGCACCAGGACCGGGATGTTCAGCGGCCTCACGGACGATCGAATCCTGTCACGGCAGGGCCCGGCCGCAGACCGTCGCGGTCCCCGGCGCGGGCCAGGAGGTCCGCGATCCGGCCGTGGCCGGGCAGCTCGGCGGTGGGCCGGGCGGCGTGCCAGGGGGCGAGCACGAAGGCGCGCGCGTGGGCGCGCGGGTGAGGCAGGCTGAGCTCGGCATCGTCGAGGCGATGGTCGCCATAGGTGATCAGGTCGACGTCCAGGGTGCGCGGCCCCCACCGGACCGCCCGCTGGCGATGGGCATCCTGCTCGGTCCGGCGTGCCGCTTCGAGCAGATCGAAGGGCCCCAGCACGGTGCTCACGCCGACAGCCGTGTTCAGGTAGGCGCCCTGGCCGTCGGGTCCGCCGACGGGGTCCGTCTCCAGCACGGGCCCGGTCCACTCCACCTCGATCCCCTCCGCCTCGGCGAGCACCGACAGGGCGCGCTCGAGATGAGCGGCCCGGTCGCCGAGGTTGGAGCCCAGGGCGAGCACCGCCTCGATGGGCGCGGCGTCGCGCTCGATGCTCACGGCCACGTCGCCGACGGGCAGGCCGACGGGGGCCGAGGGCTTGTGCACGGTCACGGCCACCCGGCGCACCCACGGTGCGCCCTCGCCGGTGAGGATCCGATCGGCGATGCGCTCGGCGAGGGTCTCGATCAGCTTGTGGGCGCCGGTGCTGATCTCCTCATGGACGGCCAGGGCGATCCCCGCGTAGTTCACGGTGCGGGCGAGGTCGTCGGCGCGGCCTGCCGGGGCGGTGGAGAGATGGAGGGTCACATCCGCCACGAACTGCTGTCCGAGCTCCGTCTCCGCGGCGAGCACGCCGTGCCGCCCCCACGCTCGGATTTCCGTGACCTCGATGCGGTCCAGTCGTCCCGGCGCGCGCCGGGGCGCCCTCGTGACGTCCGGTGCACCGGGCTCGCGCGGCACGGGGGACTCGGGGGTCATCGGCCGGCGCTCCGGCGCAGACGGTCGCCGACGCGGACGGCGGCGAGGTTGGGCGGGACGTCGTGGACCCGGACGGCCCAGGCCCCGTGCTCCGCGCTGTAGGCGCTGATGGCGGCGGTGGCGGCGTCACGGTCGACGCCGAGGGAGCTGACGAATCGTTTGCGCGAGGCACCGATGAGCAGCGGCAGCCGGTGGGAGGCGATGTGCTCCCACCTCGCCAGCACCTCCCAGTTCTGCTCGCCCGTCTTGGCGAAGCCGAGGCCGGGATCGGCCACCAGGAACCGGTCCTCGACCCCCGCGGCCCGCAGTGCGTCCAGTCGGTCCTCGAGCTCCGCGGCGCTGTCACGGGCCACATCCTCGTACTCGGTCAGCTCGGTCATCACGTCGCTGTGCCCTCGCCAGTGCATGGCCACGAACACCGGCGGAGTGCCGAGCCGGGTCCGCAGCCGGGCCGCCTCCGCGCCCATGTCGACGTCGGCGCGGCCGGCGGAGACGTCGTTGACGATCAGGGCGCCGGCCTCGATGCTCGCGGCCGCCACGGAGGCGCGCATGGTGTCCACGCTGACGACGATGCCCTCGCGGGCCAGCTCGCTCACCACGGGCAGCACGCGCCGCAGCTCCTCGTCCTCCTCGACCCGGGGCGCCCCCGGGCGGGTGGATTCACCGCCGACGTCGATGATGGAGGCTCCCTGCGCTGCGAGCAGCCGCCCGTGGGCGATCGCGTCGGGAGCGCTGTCGTGCTCGCCCCCGTCGGAGAAGGAGTCCGGAGTGACATTCAGAACGCCCATCACCAGGGTGTCGTCACCCGTGAGGCGCTCAGGAAGGCCGTCGGGCCGCAGTCGGCCGCTGCGCGGTCGGGTCCGGGTGCTCATGAGTCAGCTCCGGTTGATGAGGCTCATGGCCTCGGCGCGGGTGCTGGGGCTGTCACGGAGCATGCCGCGCACGGCGCTGGTCACGGTACGGGCACCCTCGGCGCGCACACCGCGCATGGACATGCACATGTGCTCCGCCTCGATCACCACGATCGCGCCGCCCGCGCCGAGCTCGTCCATCAGCGCGTCGGCGATCTGGAAGGTGAGCCGCTCCTGGACCTGGGGGCGACGGGCATACACGTCCACCAGCCGGGCGAGCTTGCTCAGTCCGGTGACCACGGCCCCGTCCGGGATGTAGCCGACGTGGGCGACGCCGACGAACGGCAGCAGATGGTGCTCGCACATCGAGTGGAAGCCGATGTCGCGCACCAGCACCAGCTCCTGGTGCTGGATGTCGAACGTGGTCGCCAGCGGCTCGTGGGGGTCGCGGTCGAGGCCGTCGAAGACCTCCTCGTACATGCGCGCGACCCGGGCGGGGGTGTCCTGCAGACCGGCCCGGTCGGGATCCTCGCCGATGGCCGCGAGGATCTCGCGGACCGCCGCCTGGAGGCGGGCATGGTCGACCGCCATCTCAGCCCCTCGTCTCGTTCCCGTCACCGTAGCCGTGGCCCTCGCCGTAGCGGTAGCCCTCGCCGGTCCCGCCGGTCCCGCCGGGGGCCTCACGATGCGGTGCGCCGGGGATCTCCGGGCCGTCGCCGCCGGGGTGCGGCAGTTCGGGCGGATTGGGCTGGAGCGGCTCGCCGGCGTCGGAGTCCTCCGCGCCCGTGGCGGTGGTGCTCGCCCCGACCCGGGGCGCCTCGAGGGACGGCCGGTCGTCGCTGGACTGCCAGACCTCGCGCAGCGGCCGCTTCTTGACCTGGGCGAAAATCTCGGCCAGCTCCTGCTCGCCCAGGGTCTCCTTCTCGAGCAGCTCGGCCACCAGCCGGTCGAGGACGTGCCGGTTGTCGACGATCACCGCCCAGGCCTCGTCCAGGGCGTTGTCCAGCAGCGCCCGGACCTCCTGATCGATGAGGCGCGCGGTGTCGGCGCTGAAGCGCGGAGCCTGACCCTGCTGCATGCCGACGAAGACCTCGTCCTGCTCGCCGGCCAGGGCCACCTGCCCCACCGACCGGCTCATGCCGAGCTGCATGACCATGGTCCGCGCGATCTTGGTGGCGTTGTCGAGGTCCGAGCCGGGTCCGGTGGTGACGTCGTGGAAGATGCTCTCCTCGACGGCGTATCCGCCCATCGCATAGGCGAGGCGGTCCAGCAGCTCGTTGCGGGACTGGTAGTTGCGGTCCTGGGTGGGCACGACCATGGTGTAGCCGCCGGCCCGGCCACGCGGCAGGATGGTCACCTTGGTGACCGGCGCCGAGTTGTTCATCGCCGCGGCGACCAGGGCGTGGCCGCCCTCGTGATACGCGGTCATCTGCCGCTCACGGTCGTTCATGACCTTCGAGTAGCGCTGCGGGCCCATCGAGACGCGATCGACCGCCTCGTCCAGGGCTCGGTTGTCGATGATCTGGTTGCCCGACCGGGCAGTCAGCAGCGCGGCCTCGTTGAGCACGTTGGCCAGGTCCGCGCCGGACATGCCGATGGTGCGCTTGGCGATGGCCTCGAGGTCGACGTCGTGCGCCAACGGCTTCCCCTTGGCGTGCACACCGAGGATGTGCAGGCGGCCCTTCATGTCGGGCGCCTCCACAGCGATCTGACGATCGAAGCGGCCCGGACGCAGCAGGGCCGGATCCAGGATGTCCACACGGTTGGTGGCGGCGATGAGAATGACGTTCTGGTTCTCGTCGAACCCGTCCATCTCCACCAGCATCTGGTTCAGGGTCTGCTCGCGCTCGTCGTGGCCGCCGCCCATGCCGGCGCCACGATGGCGCCCCACGGCATCGATCTCGTCGACGAAGATGATCGCGGGGGCGTTCTCCTTCGCCGTCGAGAACAGGTCGCGCACACGGCTGGCGCCGACGCCGACGAACATCTCCACGAAGTCCGAGCCGGAGATCGAGTAGAACGGGACGCTGGCCTCGCCGGCCACGGCCCGGGCCAGCAGGGTCTTGCCGGTGCCGGGCGGGCCGTACAGCAGCACGCCCTTGGGGATCTTGGCTCCCACCGCCTGGTACTTGTCGGGTTCGACGAGGAACTGCTTGATCTCGTCGAGCTCCTCGACCGCCTCCTCGGCGCCGGCGACGTCCGCGAAGGTGACCTTGGGGGATTCCTTCGAGAACAGCTTGGCCTTGGACTTGCCGAACTGCATGGCCCGGCCGCCGCCGCCCTGGGCGTTCATGATCAGGAACCAGAACAGCCCGATGAAGATCAGCAGCGGGAGGAAGGACAGCAGCAGCGTCGACCACCAGGAGCTGCTGGCGATCTCGTCGGTGTAGCCCTGCTCGGGTGCGGCGTCCTCGACCGCCTGCACGACGGCGTCGCCGCGGGCGTCGACGTAGCTGAACCGGACCTGGGTGCCCTTGTTCTCCTCGCCGTCGACGAAGTCCTCGGTCAGCACCAGGTCGACCCGCTGCTGGTTGCCGTCGATGATCTTGGCCTGCTCGACGGTGCCTCCCTCGAGCAGCTCGAGCCCCTGCTCGGTGTCGATCTGCTGATAGCCGTCGCGCCCGAAGAGCGAGAACAGCACCATGCCCAGCAGCAGCGCGACGATGATCCAGATCGCGACCCCGGTGAAGGGCCTGCGCTTCTTGTTCTTGGTGGCCGAATCCGCCATGTCAGTCCTCGTAGACCGAGCGCTTGAGCACGCCCACGTAAGGGAGGTTCCGGTAGACCTCCGCGTAATCGAGTCCGTAGCCGACGACGAACTCGTTGGGGATCTCGAACCCGACGTACCGGACGTCGATCTCCACCCGCGCGGCGTCCGGCTTGCGCAGCAGGGTGCAGATCTCGACGCTCCGGGGGCCGCGCGAACGCAGGTTGGACAGCAGCCACTTCAGCGTCAGGCCCGAATCGATGATGTCCTCGACGATGAGCACGTTGCGACCGGAGATGTCGGCGGAGAGGTCCTTGAGGATCCGCACGACGCCGGAGGACTTGGTGCCCGAGCCGTAGGAGGAGACCGCCATCCAGTCCATCTCCACGGTGAGATCGATCGAGCGCGCGAGATCTGCCATGACCATCACCGCGCCTTTGAGCACGCCCACGAGGATCGGTGGTTCCTCCGCGTAGTCCGCGGCGATCTGCTCTCCGATCTCGGCGAGCCGGTCGCGGATCTGCTGCTCGTCCAGCAGCACCCGGTCGACATCAGGGTGGTGGTGCGTCAAGGGCACGCGGGTCTCCTCCGTGGATGTGGTAGGTCGCCCGTCGGGGCTCACGGATCCGAACGGCGCCACACCAGCAGGCCGTCGCGACGAGCGACTTCGATCCTACCCGGTACGGGTACAGCCGCCTGACCGTGCCATGAGACCACCAGGGCGTCGATGGCGAGCACCTGGCGCCGCAGCAGGGACTTCGTCGGCCCGGGAGCTCCGGGCGGGCGCGCTGCGCTCTGGGCGGAAAGTGACCCATCGCGCAGGACGCGGGTCCGCAGCGGGGCCGCGGTCGCAGCCAGGGCGTGGACGTCGAGCAGGAGCAGGTCACCCTCCTCGCGGGCCGGGGAGCCGTCCCGGCGCAGCGAGTCGAGCAGTTCCGCGGCCTCGGCGTCGAGATGGTCGGCGTCGGGGCGCACGAGGTCGGCGCTGCGGGCGAGGTTCTCGTCGATCTGCTCGCCGAGGATCTCCCGCAGCAGGGGCAGCGCCCGATGGCGGACCCGTGCGCGCAGCATCGACTCGTCCGCATTCATCGGGTCCTGCCACCACTGGAGATCGTGGAGACGGCAGATCTCCTCGGTGTCCGCGCGGCGCAGCGCGGTGGTCTCGTCGCGGCCGGTGCCGAGGAAAGGCCGCAGCAGGCCGTCGCGGGAGCGCGGGATGCCGGCCAGCGCTCTCGGACCGGCGCCGCGCGCCAGGGCCATCAGCACCTGCTCCGCCTGGTCGTCGAGCGTGTGTCCGAGCAGGAGCGCGAGACCTCCGCGATCCTCGAGGAGGGTCTCCAGGGCGGCGCGGCGAGCGTCCCGTGCGGCGTTCTCGAGACCTCCGGCAGCGTCGGTGGGCACCTGGGCCTGGAGCACGTGGGCGGTGGCGCCGAGTCGCTCGGCCTGGGTGCGGGCGCGCTCGGCGACGCGGCCGGATTCCGCCTGGAGGCCGTGGTCGACGATCGCCGCCTCCGTCTCCAGACCCATCCGCGAGCCCACCCACACCGTGGTGGCCAGCAGCGCGAGGGAGTCGGCTCCGCCGCTGAGGCCCACCACCAGACGAGGAGAGAGGCGGCCGGCCGCGGTGTCGTCGGCGAGCTGCTCGAGCCGGGAGGTCAGGGCCGCCCGCACGGCGGTGCGGGCGCGGGCGACGACGGGCGGGGGTCCCGGCATCAGTCGGCCCGAACCATCTCGGCGGCGATGTCGTCGACCGCCGCCCGGGCCGCAGCGGCATCGGCGCCGTCGAAGCCGTGCACGACGATGGAGTAGCCGGCGGCGCGCCCGTCCGGCAGCGCGACCACGCCGGCGAGCGTCGCCGCTCCCCCGAGATAGCCGGTCTTGCCGCGCACGAGGCCGTCGGCGTCGCGTGCCGAGTCCGCGTCGAACCGGTCGGCGAGGGTGCCGCTGAGCCCGGCGATCGGCACGTCGAACAGCAGCTGCTCCAGGGTCGGGACGTCCCCGGAGGCGGTCTCGCCGAGCACCGCCGCGAGCAGGGCGGGCGGGACCCGGTTCTGCCGCGAGAGCCCCGATCCGTCGCGGATGTCCAGCGCATCCAGGTCCTCGTCGGGCACGCCGAGCTCGGCGGCGAGATCACGGATCTCCGCCTCCACGGCGGCGGCGGCGCCCTCGGGGGTGGTCTCCTCGCCGCGCGCGTCCGCGACCAGGTGGGCCAGCAGCTCAGCAGTGGTGTTGTCGGAGATCTGCAGCGTGTGACGGACGATCTGCGACAACGGCTCGGAGTGGACCTCGACCGACGGGGCGTCCGCGGGAGCGTCGGCCGCGGTGATCTCGCCGTCCACCTCGATGCCCTCCTCGCCCAACAGCTCCGAGAACCGCAGCGCGGCGTCGCCCGCCGGGTCGGTGGACTTGGGACCGTACTGCTCCCCGTCGAGCCACCCCTCGTCCAGGGCGAGGGTGGCCGTCGGCGTCACCCAGCCGCCGGAGGGGCCGTTGTTTCCCCAGGCCGGGTTCCGACCGCCGGTGAGGTAGTTGTCGTCGAGGTTCACGGTGACCTGCTCGGTGCCCTGCTCGCGGGCGAGCGCCGCGGCCTGACCGGCCAGGTCGCGCAGGTCCGCGTCCGTGAGAGTCATGTCACCGCCGCCCTGGAGGGTGATCGTCCCCTCGGTCACGACCGCCCGAGTGGTCAGCACCTCGTCGCCGTCATACACGCGCAGCACCGCGGCCGCGGTGAGGAGCTTCAGGGTGGACGCGGGGATCCGGGCCGTGTCGGCGTCGCGCGCGGCGATGGTCTCGCCGGTCTCCGCGTCGGTCACGCTGAAGGCCAGCCCGCCTGCCACGACGGGGTCCTCGGCATGGGCGGACATGCGCTGTTCCAGGTCGGCCGCCGCTTCCGGGTCGGGAGAGGGGGCGACGGCAGGGCTCGGCGCGTCCGCGGAGACGCGCTCCCAGTCCTCCGCCTGCGCGGCAGGCCCGGTCCCGGGGCCCTCCTGCGACGTCTCGAGGGTCAGCACGCCCGGGAAGGCGTCGGTCAGATCACCGAGAAGGTAGAAGCTCCCGGGGACGGCGGCGCACAGCACCATCGCCGTCGCGCGCCAGACTCGCTCCGATACTCTCGCCACCATGGTCACCACGATATGGTGTCCAGGTCAGAACCAGTGCCCCCAGGGCCGGAGCAACGGAGCGGCTGTCGTGGAATTCGACGTGACCATCGAGATCCCTCGCGGGAACCGGAACAAGTACGAAGTGGACCACCACAATGGGCGTATCCGTCTGGATCGGATGCTGTTCACCGCCACCCGGTATCCCGACGATTACGGCTTCATCGAGGGAACCCTCGGTGAGGACGGCGACCCGCTGGACTGTCTGGTCCTGCTCGAGGAGCCGACCTTTCCCGGGTGCCTGATCCGCTGCCGCGCGCTGGGCATGTTCCGCATGCGCGACGAGGCCGGCGGCGATGACAAGATCATCGCGGTGCCCGTCGGCGACCGCCGTCAGGTGCGGCGCCAGGAGCTGACCGACGTCTCGGAGTTCCACCGGCTGGAGATCCAGCACTTCTTCGAGGTCTACAAGGACCTCGAGCCCGGCAAGAGCGTCGAGGGCGCCCACTGGGAGGGGCGCAGCGACGCCGAGGCGGAGATCCGCCAGTCCTACCAGCGGGCCGCCGGCACCGAGCACGCCAACGAGTTCACCCGCGAGGTCTGAGCCCGCGCGGGGCCGCGGCCCCGCCGGAGGCACCCCGCCGAGCGGGGGCTCCGCTCAGCGGTCGAGCTCGGGCCGGTCGCCGGCGAGCTCGCCATCGATGGTGGGTGCCTGGGAGAAGATCTCGAGCATCGCCTCGACGACGGAGCGGGAGACCGCGTTGGCCCCGAAGCCGCCGATGATCGCGCCGACGCCGAACGGGAGCAGACGACCCAGCCACAGGCCGCCGGCCCGGGCCATCACGCGCCGGCGCACGTAGCGGGAGAGCTGGCGGCTGATCAGGCCCGGCAGGAACCCGCCGCCCCCGCCGAGGACCGCATTCCACTGCAGGCCCTGCTTGCCCATGGCCTTCGCGATGATCTCCGTGCCCCGCTCGCCGCTGAGCACGCCCATCAGCACCAGGCGGCGGGTGTGCTTGTCGGACATGTCCACGTCGTAGATGTCGGCGGCGGCCAGGGTCAGGAACGCGCAGCTCTCCGCGAAGGAGACCCCCTCGCCGACGGTCAGCCCGACGGCGGCGGCGGTCCCGAGGCCGGGCAGCGCCGCGATGCCGCCGATGCCGGCACCGGTGGCCGTCGTCAGCCCGGTGAAGCGCCGGGTGACCATCTCCATCAGCTGGCGGCGCGTCGCCTCGGGGTGCTTGGCGCGCAGACGCTCGACGTAGCTGTGGGCGAACGGCGACTGGACCTTCAGGGCGGCATCGATCAGCGAGAGCCAGCGCTCGTCGAGCTGCTCGACGAACTCACCGCTGTCGTCCTGCTCGGGATTCGGGGTGGTCGGGTCGCTGCCGGGCATCATCGGCTCCGTTCCTGGGGGTCCTGGACAGCAATAAGCTACCGTCCTCAGCCGGACGGCGCCCACACCCCGCGCGGGCTCCGAGGCGACCCGGGCTCCGAGTGCGCCGCGCCGCAGCGCCTCGACGACTCGGCGATCAGGCCGGGCCCGGGTCGTCAGGCCCGGTCCGCGATGACCTCGCCCTCGCCGAGCTGAGTGATCTCCCCGCTCAGCCCGAGCCGACGGACAGCGTCGGGCATGTCGGTGTAGTGGGCGGTGTAGCGGGCCGAGATGAACGAGCGCGGGACCATCTTGTCGTGGCACAGAATCCCGGCCAGATGGTCGGTCTCGTGCTGCAGGATCCGGGCGGGCCAGCCCCCGTGCTCCTCGTCGATCTCACGCAGATCTCCTCCGGGCAGCAGCTCGGTGGCTCGTAGTCGGACCCGCCGCGCCCGGGGGACGATCGACTGCCAACCGTCCACCGAGAGGCATCCCTCCCAGGCGTAGACGCGCTGGGTGCCCAGCAGCTCCACCTGGGGGTCCAGCAGCGCGCGCAGCGGGAACGGACGTCGTTCGAGGGGATCCTCCCCGGCGGACGCCTCGCCGGGGGCTGCGTCCTCCGCGTCCGCTCCTGCGTCCACGTCGGCGGCCGTTCCCGCTCCGGCCCCGGCGTACCGGTCCTCGACCACGACGAGCGCCAGAGGCAGTCCGATCTGCGGGGCGGCCAGCCCGACGCCCGGGGCGCGGCGCATCGTGATCGTCATGGCCTCCGCGAGCTCCAGCAGCAGCCCGGCGGGGATCCGGTCGCCGGCGGCGACGGCGCGCCGGCGCAGGGCGGGGTGGCCGGACTGCACGATCCGCAGCGGGTCCTCCTCCGAGGGGCGACGCTCCAGGATCTTCCGGCTCAGCTCAGTGATATCCACGCATCCAGTATCGCCTGACCACAACCGGCCCCTCCCATCCCCGCCCATCCCCGCCGATCTCCGCCCAGCCCCGGCCGCCACTGCTCATCACCGCCTCGCCGCGCGCAGGAGACACCGCGGGAGACACACCGCACAGCTCGATGCACCACGAGGATGAGACGTGGGATACACTCTCGGAGCCGGTGCAAGGGAGCACCTCTCGCGAGAGCGACCAGGACCGGTGACAACACTTCACAACGGACCGTCCGGCACGTACCTGCCGGTGAAGGGATACACCATGGCAACTGTCACATTCGACAATGCGTCGCGCATCTACCCCGGGCAGGAGCGCGCAGCCGTCGACAACCTCGATATCCAGATCGGCGACGGCGAATTCCTCGTCCTCGTCGGCCCCTCGGGCTGCGGCAAGTCGACGTCGCTGCGCATGCTCGCCGGGCTCGAGGAGATCGACGCCGGCCGCATCCTGATCGGTGATCGCGACGTCACCGACGTGCCGCCGAAGGACCGCGACATCGCGATGGTGTTCCAGAACTACGCGCTGTACCCGCACATGTCGGTCGCCGACAACATGGGCTTCGCCCTGAAGATCGCCGGCAAGCCCAAGGCCGAGATCCGCCAGCGTGTGGAGGAGGCGGCCCAGCTCCTGGACCTCTCCGAGTACCTCGATCGCAAGCCGAAGGCGCTCTCCGGTGGTCAGCGTCAGCGTGTGGCCATGGGCCGCGCGATCGTCCGTCAGCCGCAGGTGTTCCTCATGGACGAGCCGCTGTCGAACCTCGACGCCAAGCTGCGCGTCTCCACCCGTACGCAGATCGCCTCGCTGCAGCGCCGCCTGGGCGTCACCACCGTCTACGTGACCCACGACCAGATCGAGGCCATGACGATGGGTGACCGCGTGGCCGTGCTCGACCGCGGCGTGCTCCAGCAGGTCGACTCCCCGCGCCGCATGTACGACCACCCCAACAACGTGTTCGTCGCGGGCTTCATCGGCTCCCCGGCCATGAACCTGATGGACGTCCCGCTCACCGACCAGGGTGTCCAGTTCGGCGGCACGGTGCTGCCGGTGGATCGCCAGACGCTCTCGGACACCGACGAGAAGTCGGTCACCGTCGGCGTCCGTCCCGAGGACGTCGAGCTGGTCCCGACGGACGAGGGCATCGCCATCGAGGTCGACGTGGTCGAGGAGCTCGGCGCCGACGCCTTCATCTACGGGCGCCGCGCCGGCAGCGAGGACACCTCGAAGCCGTTCATCGCACGCGTCGACGGGCGCCGCCCCCCGGCCAAGGGCGAGACGATCTTCTTCCGTCCCAAGCCCGATCACCTGCACCTCTTCGACGTGTCGAACGGTCAGCGACTGGGCGACTGATCCTCGCCAGCACGGCACATCGCGCGACGGGCGTCCGGCATCTGCCGGGCGCCCGTCGCCGTCCTATCGGCCGGGCGGCGCTCGCCGTGCCCGGATCGGTACGATTCCCTTCCGGCCGGGGGCGACCTGCACAGACAGTTCGCCGGCACGGTGCGCGCGAGGTGTGACGAAGTGCGCCCGGCTGGGCAGACGGTCCGCGATCGGGAGAGAATGGAGCCATGGCACCTCTGGAGATCACCGCATCGCGCGCAGATCCGGCCCTGCTGGACCTGCCGTGGGAGCAGCCGCTGGAGGACTGGCCCGAGGACATCCTCGCCGCTCTCCCCCGCGGTCTCTCCCGGCATGTCGTGCGATTCGTCCGGGTCTCCGGGCGGGTCCTCGCGCTCAAGGAGATCACCCACGACCTCGCCTCCCGCGAGTACGACATGCTGCGCGTCCTGGGCCGCATCGGAGTGCCCTCCGTCGTCCCCTTCGCCGTGATCTCGGGGCGCACCACGCCCACCGGGGAGCCGCTGGACGCGGTGCTGATCACCCGCCACCTCCAGTTCTCCCTGCCCTACCGCGCGGTGTTCAGCCAGGTCTCGCGCGAGGACACCACCGATCGGCTGCTCGACGCGCTCGCCGTGCTGCTGGTGCGCCTGCATCTGGAGGGCTTCTACTGGGGCGACGTCTCCTTGTCCAACACGCTGTTCCGCCGCGATGCAGGGGCCTTCGCCGCCTACATCGTCGACGTCGAGACGGGGTCGCTCCACGAGACCCTCTCCGACGGGCAGCGCAGCTACGACCTCGATCTGGCACGCACCAACATCATCGGCGAGCTGATGGACCTCCAGGCGGGCGAGATGTTCGATGCCGAGGCCGATCCGATCGCCATCGGCGATGAGCTCCTGCGGCGATACGACAGCCTGTGGTCGGCGCTGACGGCCCGGGAACGGTTCTCGGCCGACGAACGCTGGCGCGTCTCGGCCCGCATCGAGAAGCTCAACCAGCTGGGTTTCGACGTGGGAGAGCTCGAGATCACCACGGACCTGGACGGGACCACCCTGTCGATCCAGCCGAAGGTCGTCGACGCCGGCCACCACTCGCGCCGGCTGATGCGACTGACCGGCATCGACGCCCAGGAGAACCAGGCCCGGCGCCTGCTCAACGACCTGGACCAGTACCGGGCGGCCACCGAGCAGCAGGCCGAGGAGGAGGAGTTCGTCGCGCACGAGTGGCTGCAGCAGCAGTACGAGCCCGTCGTCCGCGCGATCCCGCGTTCCATGCGCTCCAAGCTCGAGCCCCCGGAGTTCTTCCACGAGGTGCTCGAGCACAAGTGGTTCCTGTCGGAGAAGGCCGGCACGGACGTCAGTCTCGACGAGACCGTGCGGGACTACATCCTCACCGTGCTCATCCACCGTCCCGATGAGAAGTCGCTGGTGACGACCGAGACCTCGGCCCTGCCGATCTTCGACAGCTGAGAGGCCGAGCAGCAGCATGGCAGGCCCTTCCCCGCTGGCGAACCTCTCGCTGCGCGCTCAGCTGCGCGTGGACCGACTTCCGCTCCGCCTCGCCCAGATGATGCTGGGACTGACGGGCTTCGGCCTCTCCCTCGCCATGCTGCTGCGCTCGGGACTCGGCGGGGCGCCATGGGACGTGCTGCACACCGCGCTCGCCGAGCGGGCCGGACTCAGCGTCGGCACGGTGAGCATCACGGTGAGCTTCCTGCTGCTGCTGGCATGGATCCCGCTGCGCGAGCAGCCGGGGATCGGCACCATCGCCAACTCCATCTGGGTGGGCGTGAGCCTCGACCTCGGGATGGCGATCCTGCCCCCGGCCTCCACCCTGCCCATCGCTGTGCTGATGATGGTCGCCGGCGTGGTGATCAACGGCGTCAGCGGCGCCGTCTACATCGGCGCGCAGCTGGGCCCGGGCCCGCGCGACGGAGTGATGACGGGACTGGGCCGGCGTCTGCGCCGCCCCGTCGGCCCCGTCCGGATCGCGCTGGAGGCGTCCGTGCTGGCCGCCGGCTGGGCGCTCGGCGGTCCCGTGGGCGTCGGAACCCTCGCCTACGCGATCGGGCTCGGCCCGGTCATCCAGCTGGTCCTTCCCCGCGTGATCATGCCCGTACGCACCGCGGGACCGGCGTCCCCGTCCGCGGCGCCGGAGACGGGAGAGCCCGTCGGCCCGACGCCGCCGGCCGGCCTTGCCTGACCGTCTCAGCTCACGCGCGGCCCTGTGCCTCCCGGACTCCGGAGATCTCGTACAGCGCGATCGCTGCGGCGACCGACGCGTTCAGCGACTCCGTGCCCCCGCCCATGGGGATCGAGACCACCTGATCGCTGGTCTCCCGGGCGAGACGGGAGAGCCCCTTGCCCTCGGCCCCGACGACCAGCGCCGCCGGCTGCGTGCCGAGCTCGAGCTGCCGCGTGGTGACGTCCCCGCCGGCATCGAGGCCGAGCACGAACACGCCCTGCTCCTTGAGCGAGGAGAGGGTGCGGTTGAGGTTGGTGACCTGGGCGACGCGCACGCGCCCGGCGGCGCCGGCGGCCACCTTCCACACGCTCGCGGTCATGGAGGCGCTGCGCCGCTCGGGCAGGATCACGCCGTGGACGCCGAAGGCATCCGCGGAGCGGAGGATCGCGCCGAGGTTGCGGGGGTCGGTGATGCCGTCCAGCGCCACCAGCAGCGGCGGTTCGAACGCCTCGGCGGCGATCTGCAGCAGCTCCTCCACGTCGGCGTACTCGTACGGCGGGATCGTCAGGGCGACGCCCTGGTGCACGGCGTTGTCACTCATCCGATCCAGATCGGTCCGGGACGCCTCGGCGACCGGAAGGCCCTGGGCCGCGGCCAGGCGCATGATCTCGCGCACCCGCTCATCCGTCTCGAGACGCACCATCACGGTCAGCTGCGTCGCGGGCACGTTCTCCTGCAGCGCCTCCAGCACGGCATTGCGGCCCACCACCTGGTCGCTGCCGGGGCGGTTCTTCGCGCCCTTGCCTCCTGCACCGCCGCGCCGGCTCGAGGATCCCGAGGCGGGCTTGGAGGAGCCGGCGAACGCCTTGTGAGCGGGGCGGTCCTTGGCCTTCGGGGTGGGTCCCTTGCCTTCCAGCGCGCGGCGGCGCACGCCGCCGGAACCGACGGTCGGGCCCTTCTTGCCCTTGCGCACCGCGCCGCGGCGCGAGCTGTTGCCTGCCATGTGTGTCTCCTCAGTCCGTGGTCTCGAGCGTCCAGCGCGCGCCGTCGGGGCCGTCCTCGACGCGGATCCCGGCGGCGCTCAGCGCGTCCCGCAGGGCGTCCGCCCGGGCCCAGTCCTTCTCGGCGCGGGCCGCCTCCCGGGCTGCCAGCTGGGTGGTGATCAAGGCGTCCAGTGCCTCGTGCTCGGCGGTCGAGCCGGCATGGCTGCCGGCCCATTGCGCCGAGAGCGGATCCAGGCCCAGCACATCGAGCATCGCGCGCAGCCGCCCGAGGCCCGCAGCGATCTCTCCCGCCGCACCTCCGCCGGCCAGAAGCGTGTTCAGGGCCGCCTGCTCACGGTGGATGACGGCGAGGGCCTCCGGCACGGCCAGGTCGTCGTCCATCGCCGCGATGAACTCGGCGGGCAGCTCGACGGCAGCGAGATCGGCATCGGCGCCTGCCGGCTCCTCCTGGCCGAGCTGCTCGGCGGCGCGGCGGGCCGTCGCGGAGAAGCGGTCCCAGACCACTTCTGCTTCCTGCATCGCGGTGGCGTTGTACTCGACGGTCGCGCGGTAGTGGCCGCTGACCAGGGCCAGGCGCACAGCAGGAGTGGGGTGGTCCGCCAGGGCACGGGCCGCGGTGACGAAGTTGTCCAGGCTCTTGCCCATCTTCATCCCGTCCACGGTCAGCACCCCGGAATGCATCCAGCGCCGGGCGAAGCCGTAGCCGGCGGCGTGGGACTGCGCCTGCTCGTTCTCGTGGTGCGGGAAACGCAGGTCCAGCCCTCCGGCGTGGATGTCGAACGTCTCGCCGAGGTACTTGCGGCTCATGGCGGAGCACTCGAGGTGCCAGCCGGGGCGGCCGCGGCCGAAGGGTGTGTCCCAGGAGGCGGTGGCCGGTTCCGTCGGCTTCGCCGCCTTCCACAGGGCGAAGTCGCGGGGGTCGCGCTTGCCGGGCTCCATCTCCTCCCCCGCGTCCTGCATGTCCTCGAGGGACTGACGGGTCAGGGAGCCGTAGCCGGCGTGGGAGGCGACATCGAAGTACACCGATCCCTCGCCGTCGGCGTAGGCGTGGCCGCGCTCGATGAGCCGCTGCATCAGCTCGATCATCTCGGGCACGTGGCCGGTGGCGCGCGGCTCATAGGTGGGACGGCGGTTGCCGATGCGCTCGAGGGTGTCCTGGAACTCGCGCTCGAAGCGCAGCGACCATGCCCACCAGGGTGTCTCCGCCTCGGCGGACTTCACCAGGATCTTGTCATCGATGTCGGTGACGTTGCGGATGTGGGTGACGTCGTACCCGCTGCGCTCGAGCCAGCGCACCAGCACGTCGAAGGCGACGAACGTGCGCAGATGGCCCAGATGCGGGGCGCCCTGCGTGGTGGGGCCGCAGACGTACAGCGACACCGTCCCCTCGCGCACCGGGGTCAGCGGCGCGGTCGTGCGGGTGGCGGTGTCGTGCAGGTGGAGAGTCACGTCCTCCAGGGTAATGCCGCCTGCGGGAGCCCGCGGCCCCGCCGCACCGTGGCCGATCCCTCGATCGCGTCGGACCGCTCGACCCGGTGCCCCGGAGACCCCATGGGATCCGACGGATCCGCCGGGGCTCACTCCGTGCGGGAGCTGACCTTCTTGCCGTAGAGCTCCTCGAAGGTGTCGTCGTAGGAGACGGCGTTGTGGCGGCGCTTGCCCTGGACCGCACCGACCGCGCCCTGCGCGGTCTCGATGGTGGTCTCGGGCGCCTTGATCCGCTTGTACACCAGGAACGCGATCAGACCCGCGATGGCGGCGAGCACGATGAACACCACGGCGATGATCAGGAAGGAGAGCCAGTAGGACAGCCCCAGCGCCTCGAGCCCGGTGGCCGCGAAGAACAGCAGCATCACCCAGGCGGAGAGCAGCAGGAACAGCAGCACCGCGGCGCAGGCGGCGATGATGGCCGCCTTGATCAGGATCGCGGTGATCTCTTTCTTGGCGATGTCGATCTCGTGATGGACGACTCCGAGGAGCTCGTCCCGGATGGACTGGACGAGTTCACCGATGGACCGCTGGGTGGGCGGCGTGCTCGGATCGTTCGTGGTGTTGATCATGGTCGGAGCCTATCGCAGGGGTCAGGGGATTCGCAGTCGGCGCGGGGGCGCCGGCGGGTGAGGTCAGTCGACCGAGACCCGCTTGCGCTTGGTGGTCTCCGGGCGGGGACCGGCCGAGGTGGACCGACGCACGACGACGTCCGGGGCGACGGCGACGTCCCGTGGCTCGACGTCGTGACCGGAGACGCGTTCGACGAGGAACTGGGCGGCCAGTGCGCCGAGCCGGTCGGAGTTGGGATCGACGCTGGTCAGCTGCGAGACGCCGGAGGAGGCCAGCGAGGTGTTGCCGTATCCGGCCACGGCGAGGTCCTCGGGCACGGAGAAGCCGTATTCGCGCGCTGCGGAGAGCACGCCGACCGCGGTCACGTCGTTGGCGCAGGTGACGGCCGTGGGTACGCGGCTGCCGCGCAGCAGCATCGACCCGGCCGTCTGCCCGACCTGCTCGGTGAAGTCTCCGGGCTCGACGCGGGCCTCGTCCCCGAGGCCGTGCCGGTCCATGGCCACGCGGAAGGCCTCGGCCCGTTCGCGGGCGACCTCCGGGCCGACGCCGCCGACGTGGGCGATCTCCCGGTGGCCCAGACCCACCAGATGGTCGACCAGCAGGCCCTGGCCCACCTCGTCATCGATCCGGACGGTGTCGATCTGGCCGACGAACTCGCGGGAGCATCCGATGCCGACGAAGGGGCGATCGCCCGTGGCCTTCAGCACGCTCTCCATGTCGGCCAGGTCCGAGATCATGAGGAACCCGTCGACCCCGAGCTCGACCAGGGACTCGATGGCGTCGGTGTCCGCAGCGACCGGGTGCTCGGGCACGCGGCGACGCGTGGGGACGACCACGGCCGAGCGTCCGGTGGCGGTCAGCTCGATGCGGATGGCCCGCACCAGGTCCGAGATCCACGTGTTGCGCATCGTGTTGACCAGCACGGCCACCACGCCGCGGTGGTCGGTCTCCTCGCTGAGCTCCTCGAGGGGGAAGTGGAGCCGTTCGGCGGCCTCGTGGACGCGCCGGATCATCTGGGGCTTGATCTCCTCGGAGCCGCGCAGGGCGCGCAGAGCGACCGCGCTGGAGACGCCGAGCGAATCCGCGACGTCCCGCAGGGTCCCGCGGGACTGTCCGCTCTCCTCCATCTCAGAGGCCGTGTGGTCGATGTGCTCGATCACCTGGCCGGTCTCCCCCGCCTCGGGCGGCGGTGTCCCGGCATCGCTCTCGGGCTGGACGGTCTCATCGGCGGAATCGTTCGCGTCACTGCTCATGACCCCCATTGAACCGCATCTCGGCCCTGGCGACGGGACCGGCCGGTGCGACAGGCAGACGCGAGGACGGGGCCGGCGGGGGTTATCCCCCGCCACAACGGCAGGACGCCCCTGTGGGAACTCGGCGCGGGCCCGAATACTGTCGGTGCCATGGACGAGACCTCGACGACACCTCCGGACGGCCGCTCCCGGCTCAGCCTCGCGGCGCTCGCCTCCGTGATCGTCGGAGGCCTGCTCTTCTGCACCTGGTTCTGGATCAGCCTGACGATGCTGTTCACCGGGCTCGGCTCGCTGCCCGCCATGGGCACCGGCCTGCTGCTGCTGATCCCGTGGCTGCTGCTGATGCAGGCCGCCGTGCGTCTGGAGCGCCGGAGGGCCGTGGCGATCCACCGGATACCCGTGATCCTGCCCGCACGGCGCCGGTCGTGGCGCACGGGGGCGTCCGGGTGGATCCACGACCGCTGGCTCGAGCTGGGCAGCGCGGCCTTCTGGCGCGGGGTCCTCCATCACCATCTGGCGATGCTCGTCACCGGCGCGTTCTTCGTGCTGTTCCTCCTCCTGGTGTGGACCGGATGGACCGCCGGGGACATCGCGCTGCGCCACGGCCCGCTCGAGGTGGGCTCGGTCCGGCTCCCGCGGTGGATCCTGGGGCTCATCTGCGTGGCGACCCTCGTGCTGTCCACGGTGACCCTCGTGCTCGGAGCCCTCGCGGACCGGGGCCTGTCCCGCGCACTGGTGTCCGGTTCCGAGGACGATCTGCGCGAGCAGGTGGCCGAGCTCGCCGAGCGCCGGCAGGGCGCGGTCGATGCCGCCGCCCAGGAGCGGCTGCGCATCGAGCGCGATCTCCACGACGGCGTCCAGCCGCGCCTGGTGGGTCTCGCCATGACGCTGGGCATGGCCAAGAACACGGTCCGTTCCGATCCGGACCGGGCCGAAGCCCTCGTGGGACAGGCCCACTCCGAGGCGAAGGCCGTCATGACGGACCTGCGCCAGCTGGCCCGCGGGATCCACCCCGCGGTGCTGACGGACCGGGGCCTGGACGCCGCCCTGTCCGCCCTCGCCGCCCGCTCACCGGTTCCCGTCGACCTGCAGGTCGACCTCGGCCGCGGGGCCGGCCCCGCCCTGGATCGTGAGCGCGAGGCCGTGGCCTACTTCGTGGTCTCCGAAGCACTGACCAATATCGCCAAGCACTCCGAGGCCGCACATGCCACCGTGTCCGTCACCCGCAGCCAGGACGTGCTGCGGGTGCGGATCGAGGACGACGGCCGCGGCGGGGCCCAGGTGCGCCGCGACGGACTCTCCACCGGCCTCGCGGGCCTGACCGACCGGGTGCGTGCCACCGGCGGCCGGCTCGAGGTCACCAGTCCCGCCGGCGGCGGCACGGTGCTGCTGGCCCTCGTCCCCGTCGGTCCCGGACACCGGATCCCGGCCGCGACCGGCCCGACCACCACCGAGGAGGCCCCGCGATGAGGATCGTGATCGCCGATGATGCCGTTCTGCTGCGCGCAGGGGTCGAGCGCCTGCTCACCGATGCCGGCCACGAGGTGGTCGCGGCGGTCGGCGATGCCACGGCGCTGCTCAGCGCCGTCTCCCACCACAAGCCGGACCTGGCGGTGATCGACGTGCGGATGCCGCCGACCTTCACCGACGAAGGGGTGCGCGCTGCGACCCTGATCCGGCAGCAGGACCAGGCGGTGGCGCTGCTGGTGCTCTCGCAGTACGTCGAGGAGCGCTACGCCTCGGAGCTCATCGCCGATTCGCCCCACGGGCTCGGCTACGTGCTCAAGGACCGCGTCGCCGATGTCGAGGACTTCCTGGCCGTCGTCTCCGATGTCGGGGACGGCGGCACCTGGCTGGACCCCGAGGTCGTCCAGCAGATCTTCGTCCGCTCCCGGCGACGCCGCACGCTCGAGGCCCTCAGCCCCCGCGAGCGCGAGGTGCTCTCGCTGATGGCGCAGGGACGCTCGAACCAGGCGATCGCCGACACCCTGTTCGTCTCCGCCGGCAGCGTCGAGAAGCACATCTCCTCGCTGCTGACCAAGCTCGACCTGCCCCCGGTCGACGGGGAGAACCGCCGGGTCATGGCCGTTCTGCGCTATCTCGAATCAGAGGACAGATGATGACCAGCACTCAGACCCCACAGCCCCCGCAGGCCCCACCGACCGGCCCCGGCCTCGCCGGCGGGTCACCGCACGGCTCCGGCCCCGACGCACCCAGGCCGACCACGTCCGTCGAACCGGCGCGCCGCCTCTCCCCCGCCCCCGAGGACGACCGTCCGTGGCGTCTGCTGATCACACTGCTCGGCGCGGCATTCGTGGCACTGATGGTGCTGGGCCTGGCCGCCATGTCGATCACCCAGTGGACCATCGCTCGCGGCTACGACGACGTGCCCGCCACCACGCACCTCGGAGAACCGAGCTCGCTCTCGCTGAGCTCGCGCATAGCCGACGTCCGCGTCCTGCGGTCGGCGGATGCCGATCAGGTCTCGGTGGCGCTGGTCGAGAACGGAGCCACCGAGCTCCCGCCGGCCGATTCGCTGGTCCGTGCCCGGATCGACCAGCAGGGACCGGCCGACGCCCCCGTCCTCGACGTGCGCCAGCCCGAACAGTTCAGCTCGGTGCCGTGGAAGCACGACGTGCGCGACGTGCTCGTCATCGTGCCCGAGGCGCATCGGCTCGCTGTGGACATCATCTCATCGGTGGGTGACATCCGCGCCGACGGCGACTACTCCGCCATGACCATCTCGTCGCAGGTCGGAGAGGTCCGCCTCTCCCCCGTCAGCGCACCGGGCGGGCTCGACGTCAGCTCCGACGTCGGCGGGATCGACATCGAGCTGGAGGGCACCGCCCCCGAGACGATCGGCCTCTCCAGCTCCGTGGGCGACATCGATCTGCGGCTGCCCTCCGGCGCCGAGAGCGACGTGGACGTCCACACCGATGTCGGCTCCGCAGACGTCGCGGCTCCCGGCACCGGGCGCTGGGCCGTCGACGCCCGGGCGGATACCGGCGACGCCCGGGTGGACCCGAGCCTGACCCGCGCCGACGGTCCGCTGGTCGGCACGCTCACCGTCGTCTCGGACCTCGGCGACGTCACCGTGACGCGGTGAGGGACAGCGACGTCGCCGTGACCCGCTTCGAGGTACACGGCGCCCCGCCGTCACCCGCCGAGAGACGCTGCGACGCAGGCCCGGGATCAGCTCTTGCCGCTCATCCCCTGCTGGATGAGGTCCATGACGGAGGCGTCGGCGAGGGTCTGGGTATCCCCCACGGTGCGGTTCTCGGCCACATCGCGCAGCAGGCGGCGCATGATCTTGCCGGACCGGGTCTTGGGCAGCTCGGTGACCAGGAGGATCTTCTTGGGCTTGGCGATCGGACCGATCTCCTTGCCCACGTGGGCGCGCAGGGTCTCGATGACCTGATCCTTGCCGCCCTCCTCGGCGACCGCGTCGTCATGGCCGGAGCGCAGGATCACGAAGGCGACCACGGCCTGTCCGGTGGTCTCGTCGTCGGCCCCGACCACCGCCGCCTCGGCGACCCAGTCGTGGCTGACCAGCGCGGACTCGATCTCCATGGTGGACAGACGGTGCCCGGAGATGTTCATGACATCGTCCACGCGGCCCAGCAGCCAGATGTCGCCGTCCTCGTCCCGCTTGGCGCCGTCACCGGCGAAGTAGAGCCCCTCGAAGCGGGACCAGTAGGTCTCCTTGAAGCGCTCCGGGTCGCCCCAGATGCCGCGGAGCATCCCCGGCCACGGCTGATCCAGGACCAGATATCCGCCCTTGCCGTTCTCGACGGACTCGCCGGCGTCGTTGACCACGTCGGCGCTGATGCCGGGCAGCGGGGTCTGCGCGGATCCCGGCTTGGTGGCCGTGATGCCCGGCAGCGGGGAGATCATGATGCCGCCGGTCTCCGTCTGCCACCAGGTGTCCACGATCGGGCAGCGGTCCCCGCCGATGACGCGGCGGTACCACATCCAGGCCTCGGGGTTGATGGCCTCGCCGACGCTGCCGAGCACGCGCAGCGAGGAGAGGTCGAACCTGCCGGGGATCTCCTCGCCCCACTTCATGGCGGTGCGGATCGCGGTGGGCGAGGAATAGAACAGGGAGACCTTGTGCTTCTCGACGATCTCCCACCAACGGCCCTGGTGCGGGGTGTCGGGGGTGCCCTCGTAGATCACCTGGGTGGCGCGGTTGGCCATCGGGCCGTAGACCACGTAGGTGTGCCCGGTGACCCAGCCGACGTCGGCCGTGCACCAGTAGACGTCCGAGGACGGCTTGAGGTCGAAGACGTTGCGGTGGGTGTAGGCGGCCTGGGTGAGGTAGCCGCCGGTGCTGTGGACGATGCCCTTGGGCTTCCCGGTGGTGCCGGAGGTGTAGAGGATGAACAGCGGGTGCTCGGCCTCGACCCACACGGGCTCGTGCTCGGTGGAGGCGTTCTCCCGCGCCTCGTGCCACCACACGTCGCGCCCCTCGGTCCACTCGACGTCGCCGCCGGTGCGGCGGACCACCAGGACCTTCTCGACGGACTCGGCGCCACCGGCGAGCGCCTCGTCCACGGCGGGCTTCAGGGGCAGCTGCTTGCCGCGACGGTTCTGCCCGTCGGCGGTGATGACGACCCGTGCCTCGGCGTCCTCGATGCGCGAGCGCAGGGCGTCGGCGCTGAAGCCGCCGAACACGACCGAGTGCGGGGCCCCGATGCGGGCGCAGGCGAGCATGGCGAACGCCGCCTCCGGGACCATCGGGAGGTAGATGGCGACGCGGTCGCCGGTCTTGACACCGAGATCGGTCAGGACGTTCGCCATCCGGGAGATCTCGTCCTTGACCTGGGCGTAGGTGAAGGTGGCGTCCGATCCGTCCTCGTACTCGGCCAGGATCGCGGCCTGATCGCCGTGGCCGGACTCGACGTGGCGGTCCACGCAGTTGTAGGCGGCGTTCAGGGTGCCGTCGGCGAACCACCGGGCGAACGGGGGGTTGGACCAGTCGAGGGTCTCGGTGAAGGGCGTCTTCCAGCTCAGCAGGCCGGCCCGGGTGCGCCAGAAGGCGAGCCGGTCGCGCTCGGCCTCCTGGTAGAGCGAGGGACGGGCCACGGCGTTCTGGACGAACTCGGAGGACGGGGAGAACGTGCGGGTCTCCTGCGAGAGATTCTCGATCCCGGTGACGGCGTCGTCAGACATCAGCGCTCCTGCTACACGGGCCCCGGTTCCGGGGCGGAATGGACGCCCCCACCGTATCGCAGGAGACCCACGTCACGCGCACCGTCCGGGACCCGGAGAGGCGGGCCCGGGGCGCCTCAGCAGTCCGGGACGCTGACCGGGACTGCGGTGACCGCGAGCCCGCCCATCGCGGTCTCCTTGTAGCGCTCGCTCATGTCCTTGCCCGTGCGGCGCATGGTCTCGATGACGGTGTCCAGCGAGACGAAGTGCTCCCCGGTCCCGCGCAGCGCGAATCGCGCTGCGGTGATCGCCTTGACCGCGGCCATCGCATTGCGCTCGATGCAGGGGACCTGCACCAGTCCGCCGACGGGGTCGCAGGTGAGGCCGAGATTGTGCTCCATGGCGATCTCGGCGGCGTTCTCGACCTGGGCGGGCTTGCCGCCCATCGCCTCGCACAGGGCTGCCGCTGCCATCGAGCAGGCCGAGCCGACCTCGCCCTGGCAGCCGACCTCGGCGCCGGAGAT
This sequence comes from Brachybacterium sp. GCM10030268, assembly GCF_042666305.1. Classification (NCBI taxonomy): domain Bacteria; kingdom Bacillati; phylum Actinomycetota; class Actinomycetes; order Micrococcales; family Dermabacteraceae; genus Brachybacterium; species Brachybacterium sp. GCM10030268. The sequence continues at coordinate 59,136 of NZ_JBHTCW010000001.1, forward strand.
CGAGGCGTGCTCCTTGTACAGCGAGCCGATCGCGCCGGCGGTCAGCAGGAACCGCACCGCGACCTCGTCGGGATCGACGCCCTCGATGTAGGTGGTGGCGAAGAACAGCACGGCCGGGATGATGCCGGCGGCGCCGTTGGTCGGGGCGGTGACCACACGGCCGCCCGCGGCGTTCTCCTCGTTCACGGCGAGCGCGGCCAGGGAGACCCACTCGAAGGCATTCATCGGCAGCCGCGTGGGGTCCTCGGCGCTGAGGGAGTCGTACCAGGAGGCCGCGCGGCGCTTGACGTCGAGCCCGCCGGGCAGGGTGCCGCCGGTGCGTGTCCCCCGTTGGATGCTCTCCTCCATGGCGTGCCAGATCGCCAGGATGCCGGCGCGGATCTCCTCGTCGCCGCGCCACTGCCGCTCCCGCAGCAGCATCGCCTCGGAGACGGAGATGCCGCGGTCCTCGCACACGCGCAGCAACTCGTCGCCGGTGGTGAAGACCGCCGTGCCCTCGCCCTCGGCGGCGACCTCGGCGATGGACTGCTCCATATCGGCCTCCTCGACGACGAACCCGCCGCCGACGGAGAACATCGGCCGGCGCACCAGCTCCTCGCCGAGCGCGTCCAGGGCGATGAAGACCATGCCGTTGGAGTGCTGCGGAAGCACAGTGAGCGGATGCAGCTGGATCGAGGAGGGACGCAGGCTGACCGGCAACGTCCCATCCAGCAGCAAGCCGTCGCCCGCCTCGATGTGGGCCACCCGTTCGCGCCCGGCGATCGGGTCCACCGTCTCGGGATCTGCGCCCTCGAGGCCCATCACCACGGCGTCCAGGGTGCCGTGGCCGACGCCGGTGGCGGCGAGGGAGCCGTAGAGGTGGACCGCGACGTCCGCGACATGGGGCGCGATCACCGGATCCTGGAGGGTCTCGCGGGCGAACTGCGCCGCCGCGCGCATCGGGCCGACGGTGTGGGAGCTCGAAGGCCCGATCCCGATCTTGAACAGGTCGAACGTGCTGATGCTCATGGCTTGCCGCGCTTGCGGGGACTGCGGGACGGCGCACCGGAACGGCCGCGAGCGCCGCCCTTACCGGTGCTGGCCCGGCCGCCGGCACTCTTGCCGCCGCTCCGGCCTCGAGCACCCTGGCTCCGGGAACCCTGGCCACGGGCACCCTGGCCCTGCCGGCCGCGGCCCTTGCCACCGCGAGGAGGCTCCTCGTCCTCCTCCCAGGAGGCACGCCGTTCCTCATTGGCCCGGCGCTCCTCGGCGCGGCGGGCGTCGGCCCCGCTGGTGCGCTTGATGTCGAGCTTGCGCGGCGCGCCCTTGTACTTCACCTGCGCGGGGTCCTCGGCGGGCTCACCGCTGGGAGCACGCGCCCCGAGCTGCTCCAGGGCCGGATCCTCGGCCTCGGCGACCTCGGCCCAGGTGGCCTCGACCTCCGCCTCCTCGACGATCCGCCGGGTCGAGCGGGTCTGGTGCGGCAGGGCGAGGGTGACGACGGTTCCCGCGGCGCCGGCACGGGCGGTGCGGCCCGAACGGTGCACGTACTCCTTGACGTCGGCGGAGGGATCGACGTGGACGACCATGCTCACGTCATCGATGTGCAGACCCCGGGCGGCGACGTCTGTCGCCACCAGCACGGGATAGGCACCCTGACGGAACCCGGCCAGGACGTTGGTGCGCAGCCCCTGCTGCTTGTTGCCGTGCAGAGCCGCGGCGCGGACGCCGACCTCGACCAGCTCCTGTGCCACGCGCTCCGCGCCGAGCTGGGTGCGGGTGAACATCAGCGTGCGCCCTTCGCGGGCGCCGAGCCATGCGGTGACCGCACGCTTGGCGGAAGGTTCGATGGCCAGCACGTGGTGGTCCATGGTGGTCACTGCCGCGGCGACCGGGACGGTCTCGTGGCTGACGGGATCGACCAGGAACGTATCGACGAGATCCTCCACCTGCCCGTCCAGGGTGGCGGAGAAGAGCATCTTCTGGGTCCCCATGGGGATGGCCGCGAGGATGTCGGCGACATCGGGCAGGAAGCCCAGATCGGCCATGTGGTCGGCCTCGTCGATGACAGTGGACTCCACCAGGTCCAGCTGCAGGGCCCCGCGCTCGGCGAGATCGATCAGCCGACCCGGGGTGGCGACGATGATCTCCACGCCGCGGGCCACCGCGTCGGCCTGCTTCTCGATGTTCATGCCGCCCGCGACCAGCTGCGCCTTGATCCCGACCGCACGAGCGTAGGGATGGATGGTGTCGACGACCTGGACGGCGAGCTCGCGCGTGGGCACCAGCACGACCCCGAGGGGACGCTTGCGGTGCACCTTGCGGCCGCGGAACCGGGAGGTCATGGCGAGGGTGAAGGCCAGCGTCTTGCCCGAACCGGTCTCCGCGCGGGCCAGGACGTCCCGCCCGGCGAGCGCATCGGGCAGGATGGCGGACTGGATCTCGAAGGCGCGCTGAAGGCCCTGATCAGCGAGCACACCGATCAGCTCCTCGGGCAGGGCCATGTCCTCGAAACGCTCCGAGCTGTGGGTGGAGCGGCGACGGGCCTTGGGCATGGTGATCCTCCTGACGAAACGGACCCCACCATCATCGCGCACGGGCGGTCCGTGGAAGACTTATAGGCGATGTACCGCACTCTGTTGACCTCGAAGATCCACCGGGCCACCGTCACGCAGGCAGACCTGCACTACGTGGGCTCGGTGACAATCGACCCCGATCTCGTCGAGGCCGCCGGTCTCGTCGAGCACGAACAGGTCACCATCGCTGATATCACCAATGGTCAGCGCCTGACCACCTATGTCATCGAGGGCGAGCGCGGCAGCGGCGTGATCGGCATCAACGGCGCCGCGGCCCATCTGGTCTCTCCCGGCGACCTGGTGATCATCATGGCCTACGGGCAGTTCGAGGCGGCCGAGGTCTCCGCCCACCATCCGCACGTGGTGCACGTGGACGAGAGCAACCGCATCGTCGCCACCGGGGACGACGCCGCCCAGCCCGTCCCGGGGATGCCCGACCAGATCTCCGGCCGCGAATCCAGCGGCATCCGCTGACCCTGCCGAGCCGTCCGCCTGCCGTCACCGGCTGCCCGTCCGGCCGGTGGCAGTGTCCGGCTGCTGGCGACCGGCTGTCAGCGACCCGCCGCGCCGACATCCGTCCCGCCCGCCCTGCGGACGCGGCGAGCCCCGGCCGTCCCGGCGCTCTAGGATCGGCCAGATGACGACGCCACTGCCCCGCACCGAGCCGTGAGCGGGGTCCTGGCCGGATTCTTCATCGTCTGGTCCCTCATCGGCGTGGGCTGGGTGACCGGGCGGACCGGTGTGCTGGGCCCGCACGGTCGCTATGTGCTCAACCGAGCCACGTTCTTCCTCGCCTCCCCCGCCCTGGTCCTCGTCGGCCTCCTGGAGTCCGACGTGCGCGACATCCTCTCGATCCCCATGGCAGTCGCCGGGATAGCGGGCCTCAGCACCGGCGCGCTGCTGCTGCTGGCGGTGCGGCTGCTGACGAAGCGGCGCGGGGCAGAGCTCGTGGTCACCGCGATCAGCGGGTCCGTGGTCAACGGCGCGAACATGGGCTTCCCGATCGCCGCCTACGTGCTCGGAGACATCTCCCACGCGCTGCCGGTGATCCTCTTCCAGCAGGCGGTCTACAACCCGCTGTACCTCTTCGTCCTCCACCAGGTCACGCAGAAGACGTCGCTCGGACCCGCCGGCGTGGCGCGCACCATCGGCGCCAATCCCGTCATCGTCGCCGGCGCCCTCGGCATGGTGCTCGCCCTTGCCGGGGTGGACGTCCCCGCGGTGGTGCTCGAGCCCGTCCAGTCGCTGGCCGACATGGCGATCCCCGCGATGCTGCTGGCCTACGGCCTGTCCCTGCACGGCTCGACGCCGCTGGCCAAGGACGACGGCTACCGCGGGCTGATCGCCGTCGCCTCGAGCGCCAAGCTGCTGGTGATGCCCGTGATCGCGCTCGGGGTGGGTCTGCTGTTCGGGCTCAGCGGGCATTCGCTGTACGAGGTCGTAGTCATGGCCGCTCTGCCGACGGCGCAGAACGTGTTCGTCGCCGCCGCGCGCTACCGGGCGGCGGAGAACCTCGCCCGGGACACGGTGCTGATCACCACCATCGGCACCGTGCTGGTGCTGCTGCTGATCTCCGGACTGCTCGGGGTCTGAGTCCGGGCCGGTCGTACTCCGTGGCCTGGCCCGCCCTCGAGGGGGCGTCTCTGCCTCACCGCGCCGCCGCGACGGCGAGCCCGGATCCGCCTCCGACCTGCCCCGAGGCCGAGGCTCCGGTCCCGGGCGCGAGCTCCCGCTCCAGGAACAGGCTCGCCGCACCGATGGCGCCGACGTCGTCGCTGAGGTGCGAGCACTCGAGCACGGCTCGGCCGTCGGCCACCCATTCCCCGAGGGCCTCGCGGAGGGACGGCTCGGCGACGGACCGCAGCGCGGGCCAGGTGGGCCCGCCGATGATGATCCGCTGCGGGTCGTGGATCCCCGCGAGAACGGTCAGCGCCTCCCCCAGAGCCGTGCCATGGAGGGAGATGATCTCCCTCGCTGCGCTCCGCCCCTCGTCCGCGGCGGCGGCGAGGGCATCGATCATGGCAGTGGTGCCCGCCCCGTCGGGCAGCTCGATCCCGGCGTCCCGGGCACGGCTGAGCAGCCGGTCGGCGTCGGTGTACACGCTCAGGCAGCCGTGGCGTCCACAGGAGCACACCTCGTCGGCGCGACCGGTGGGCAGATGCCCGATCTCGCCGGCCTGTGTGCTTCCGCCGCGGTGGACCTGGCCGTTCGCACTGACCGCGGAACCCACGCCGTGGCCGACGTACACGTAGACCACCGTCTCGGAGCCGCCGAGGTGACGCGACCAGATCTCCCCCGTCAGGGCGGCATTGGTGTCCTTGTCCAGGAGCGCCGGCAGGCCGGTCACGGCGCTGAGGGCGTCGACCACGGGGACGTCGCGCCAACCCGGCATCCAGGGCGGGTTGCGCAGGATCCCGGCGGCGGCGTCGAGTCCGGCGGGGGCGGCGATCCCGATGCCCAGCAGACGGCGGCGGATCGGCTGGTCCGGCAACTCCTCGCCCAGCTGCGGCGAGGACGCACCGAGCTCACGGCACAGCTCGGCGATCGCGGCCGCGATGCGATCGATATCGGCCTCCGGCTCCTCGGTCGGCGGGGCGAGGGTGGCCCGGGCCACCGGCCGGGCGGCGAGGTCGCAGACGACGACGCTGATGTGAGCGGGGTCGAGGTGCACCCCGACGGCCAGGCGGGCGTCGGCGACCACGCGCAGCAGGGTATGCGGCTTGCCGGGCCCGGAGATCCGACGACCTGCCTGTTCGATCATCCCCTCGGCCACCAGGCGGCGGGTGATCAGCGAGACGGCCTGGCGGGAGAGCCGGCTGCGCCGCACCACCTCCGCCTGCCCCACACCGTCCGGAGCGCTGCGGATGGTCTGCAGCACCAGCCTCTCGTTGAACTCTCCGATATCGGACATCGACGACCCGCGCATGATGCTCCTCCCCGGCATCTCTCACGCTCCCACGCGGATGCCGTTGCATTAGTCCATCGGTGTGAGTAACCTACCTCACAGGAACGACGTGGTCCCTCCTCCCAGTGTGACCGCGAAGGCACCGATGCCTGCCGTTCCCCGGTCGCCGCGCCGACGACGGCGCGGCGAATATCGCCGCATCGCTGCAGGTGCGGTGCGTATCACCGCACCGATGGAGGTGCGGCGAATATCCGAAGGGAGAGCGATGAGCGCGAGCAATGCCGTCGCAGCAGGGGCCCCCGGCACCGGTGCCGCAGGGGCGGGCCCCTCTGCCGACCTCACCCCGCACGGCGGGCTGCCGACCCCATCAGGGCCCGGTAGTAAACCAGCCAAGCGGAAGCTCACACACCGGGACAAACGCAACCTCCGTATGGGGCTGCTATTCATCTCCCCCTGGATCATCGGAGTCAGCGTCTTCGTGATCTATCCGCTGGTCTACTCGTTCGCGATCAGCCTGACACAGTACTCGGGCATGAAAGCCCCAACTTTCATCGGATTGCAAAATTACGTCTCGGCCTTCGCCGATCCGCTCGTGCACACAGCGGTCGGCAACACGGTCTATTTCATGTTGATAGCCGTGCCACTCGGACTCGTGGTCGCCCTGCTCCTGGCGCTGGCAATGAACCGGAACGTGCGCGAGGTCGCGGTATATCGCACACTGCTGTACCTGCCTTCACTGATCCCAATGTTCGCGATGTCGTTCATCTTTATCGTGTTCGTGAATCCGCAGTACGGCGTAGTCAACCGGATACTGTCCCTGTTCGGAATGCCCGACACGAACCTGCTCGGCGAGCCGAGCACCGCAAAGCTCGTCATCATCCTCATGGCGCAGTTCGGCGCCGGGAACGCGGCTCTGATCTATCTCGCGGGCCTGCGGAACATTCCCGCGACCCTGTACGAGGCCGCCCGCATCGATGGAGCCTCACGGTTCCGCCAATTCCTGTGGATTACAGTGCCGCTGTTGACTCCGACTATTCTGTTCAATCTGATCACGGGGGTTTCGGGAGCAATGATGGTGTTCACCGAGGCGTACATCATGACCGATGGTGGGCCAGACAACTCGACCCTGTTCTACATGCTGTATCTGTACCGTAACGCATTCGGCTACGGGCAGCTCGGGTTCGCGTCGGCGCTGGCCGTCCTGCTTTTCCTGTTCGGAATGCTCTTGGCGGGACTCATCTACTGGCTCTCCCGCCGGTTCGTGAACTACGACGTCTCGGCCGGTTGAGGAACAGGAGAACCCCATGGCTATCGACACTGTGAACACGAGCAGCCGCAACCTCGGCAACGCTCCCAAACTCCGGACCCGTTCGAACTTCGGACGCAATCCCGACGGCTCACGCCAGAGCCCGGCCAGCGCGTGGATATCCCGCCTGGTTATTGTGGCGGTCCTTGCCCTCTTCTCACTCCCGCTGTACTGGATGGTCATCTCGGCTCTGAAGTCGCCGGAGGAACTTGCTCAGTTCCCGCCCACCCTCTTCCCGCGCGAGATCCACTGGGAGAACTTCGCAGACGCCGTCACGGTGATGCCTTTCTGGTTGTTCTTCCGCAACTCCGCGATCATCACGATCAGCGTCGTGGTCTTCAGCGTGGTATCGAACTTCATCGTCGCCTACGGCTTCGCCTGCATCGACTGGCCGGGCCGTAACCGCGTCTTCTTCATCGTGCTGGCCACGCTGTTCTTGCCCTTCCCGGTGACGCTGATCCCGATGTTCGACATGTGGGCCGCGCTGGGCGCCGTGAATACCTTCACGCCATTGATCGCGCCAGCCTTGTTCGCTGGTGGCTTCTTCACCTTCCTGCTTCGGCAGTTCCTGCTCCAGACCCCACGCGACATGCTCGACGCCGCCCGGGTGGACGGGGCGAGCGAATGGTCGATTGCCTGGAGGATCGTTTTCCCCACGGCACGTCCCGCGGTGACCGTGATCGCGATCTTCGCGGCCGTGGGCACCTGGAACGACTTCATGGGCCCGCTCATCTACCTGCAGGACGAAGAGAAGCAGACGCTCTCCATCGGTATGGAAGTTTTCCGTTCCGTCAATGCTCAGGATATCCAGTTCAACCTGCTGATGGCGGCATCCTTCCTGGTGTTGCTGCCACTGGTAATCCTGTTCTTCATATTCCAGCGCTACTTCATCAGCGGCATCACCCTCGGAGGTTTCAAGTGATCAATCGCAGAACTCTGCTGCGCGCTCTCGGCGCAGGCGCGAGCGTCTCCATCGCCGGCGGCTCGATCGTGAGCTGCTCGAGTCGTCCCGTCGGTGAGGATCGTGATCCGAACACGGTGCGGCTCTGGGGCATCTGGGCCTCCGATGCCGAGAAGGAGGCGCAGGTCATCGAGGCATTCAGTGAACAGAACCCGGACGTGACGATCGAGGTCTCGCAGGTCCCATCAAATGGGCAAGGTGACGCCTCAAGCGTGATCACGGCCGTACGCGGACGCACTGGGCCGGACCTGTACTTCATGGACCGCTTCAACGGCGCACAGTTCGCGTCCCTCGGTCTGCTCGAGCCTATTGACGCCCTCATCGAGGAGCACGAAGGAGTCAGCGCCGAGGAGTTCATGTCCGGCTGGGTCAAGTTCGCCACCGACGAGCTGTTCTACGACGGCCAGTACTTCGGACTACCGATGGACACGGACACCCGTGCCATGTATGTGAACACAGACCTGGCCGACGAAGCCGGGGTCGACCGGGCCCTGCTGGACCCGGCGAACGGTCCGATAAGTTTCGAGCAGCTGTGGGAGATCAACGACAAGGTCAATGTCCAGGACGAGCGCGGCACGTATGAGCGAGTGACGTGGATTCCCTGGGATGATCAGGCTTCGCTGCTGATGTGGGCGATGGCCCACGGCGTCTCGTTCTTCGACAACGCGAACTGCAAGATGCTCTTGGACTCCCCCGAGATGCTCGAAGTCGCGAAGATGTACGCGGGTTGGATCGACCGGCTGGACTTCCCGAGGATGGACGCCTTCAAGGCCACTTATCAGCCACCCAACGCCCCGCCCACGCAGACGTCGTTCTTCTCGGGCCGGCAGTTGTTCCAGATAACCGGACCCTGGGGCATCCAGGGCCAGGCCGACTACAAGCCTGACATGAACTACGCGGTCACCCACCTGCCGGTGCCGAACGAGGGCGACGATCCCTTCACCTGGGCGGGCGGTTTCGCCCTGGCGATGCCCAAGGGTTCGAGCATGTCGAAGCCCGCCTGGGATTTCATGAAGTTCTACGCAGGCTACGAAGGCCAGCGGATCTTGATGCCGCAGATCAGTCGCATCCCTACGAACATCGAGACGATTCGGGATCCCGAGGGGTGGAACCAGGACATCTCCTTCTTCGTCGAGCTCGCGGCAGTAGCCCTGTCGCGGCCACCGCTACCGGTCGGGACGAAGCTGTGGGACGCCATGATGACCATGCAGGGCAGTCTCAACCAGCAGTCGGAGACCCCGGAGAACCTCGTGTCCGAGGCGCAGCGCTACGTGGACCCGACGTTGCAGCAGTTCTGCCCGATCTCTCTTCCCAAGGGCTTCGGCGAGCCCGATCCCAACTTCTCCTCGGCGGACGTCTGAGAGATCGAATCGGATCTGCGCCCCGGGACGGGCTGACTTGTTTCGTCCCGGGGCGCGTTACCATGGCCACGTGGCTCAACGTCTGCTGCTTAGATAGCCGCGTCGGAGAACGCCTGCCCAGGCCACCGCCCGCGCGGCGGATCGGTCCCGCGGCGCGGGCACCGACGCGGCAACCCTCGCCTGCGCGGGGGTTTTTTCATGTCACGAGACGCCCGGCGGCATCGGCCGCTTCGATTCCGAAGGAAGTTCCCCATGAGCGAGGCCCCGTACCGTTACACCGCCGCGGTGGCGGACGAGATCGAGGAGCGCTGGCAGCAGCGCTGGGACGAGGACGGCACGTTCCATGCCGACAATCCCGTCGGCGCGCTGCGCGGCGAGGCCGCCTCGCTCGACCAGGCCGCCTCCGCGGGGTCGGCGGAGAAGCTCTACATCATGGACATGTTCCCCTACCCCTCGGGGTCGGGGCTGCACGTGGGGCACCCGCTGGGGTACATCGCGACCGACGTGACCGCGCGGCATCAGCGCATGCTCGGCAAGAACGTGCTGTACACGATGGGGTATGACGCGTTCGGCCTGCCCGCCGAGCAGTACGCGGTCCAGACCGGCACGCACCCGCGCACCACCACCGAGGCGAACGTGGCGAACATGCGTCGTCAACTGCACCGGCTGGGGCTGTCCCACGACCCGCGGCGCTCGCTGGCCACCACCGACCCCGAGTTCGTGAAGTGGACGCAGTGGATCTTCCTGCGCATCTTCGACTCCTGGTACGACCCCGAGTCCCCGAACGTGGACGGCATCACCGGGAAGGCGCGCCCGATCGCGGAGCTGCGCGACGAGCTGCGAGCCGGCACCGTGGACCCGTTCGCCCTCGCCGAGCGTCAGGACATCGAACTGCCCGCCGCCTGGATCGGTCGCAGCACTGCCGACGTCACCGCCGCGAGCGACGCGGAGATCGACGAGCTGGCCCACGCCTTCCGGCTGGCCTACATCTCCGAGACGCCGGTGAACTGGTGCCCCGGCCTGGGCACCGTGCTGGCCAATGAGGAGGTCACCGCCGAGGGCCGCTCGGAGCGGGGCAACTTCCCGGTGTTCCGTCGCCGCCTGCGCCAGTGGAACATGCGCATCACCGCCTACGCCGACCGCCTGCTGGACGACCTGGAGCGGGTCGACTGGCCCGAGTCGATCCGTACCATGCAGCGCAACTGGATCGGTCGCAGCCAGGGCGCGCAGATCACGTTCCCGGTGGCAGGGCTGACAGGCCACGAGGACCCGACGTTCGACGTCTTCACCACGCGGGCCGACACCCTCTTCGGCGCCACCTTCTGCGTCCTCTCCCCCGAGCATTCGCTGCTGGAGGATTCCTCGGCCCTCCCGGCGCAGTGGCCCGAGGGCATCCCCGAGGCCTGGAAGGGCGAGGCCGCGACGCCGCGCGAGGCCGTCGAGTCGTACCGCGCACGAGCCGCTGCCCTCGGCGAGGAGGAGCGCACCGCCGAGAACCGCGAGAAGACGGGCGTGTTCACGGGCCTGACCGCCACCAACCCGCTGGACGGGCGCGAACTGCCGGTGTTCACTGCCGACTACGTGCTGACCGGATACGGGACCGGTGCCATCATGGCCGTTCCCGCCGAGGACGAGCGCGACTTCGATTTCGCGGCCACGTTCGAGCTGCCCGTCATCCGTACCGTGCGGCCGCCCGCCGATTTCGAGGGCGGGGCCTGGACCGGGGACGGCGAGAAGATCAACTCCGCCAGTGCGGAGCTGGACCTCAACGGCCTCTCCCCCGCCGAGGCCGCCGAACGCGCCACCGCGTTCGCCGCCGAGAAGGGCTTCGGCACCGCGCGTACCACCTACCGTCTGCGGGACTGGCTGTTCTCGCGCCAGCGCTACTGGGGCGAGCCGTTCCCGGTGGTCTACGACCCGGACCATCCGGACGTGCCGATCCCGCTGCCGGATTCCATGCTGCCCGTGGACCTGCCCGAGGTCGCGGACTTCTCCCCCAAGACCTTCGATCCCCACGACGGCGACACCGAGCCGCAGACCCCGCTGTCCCGCGCCAGGGACTGGGCCGAGGTCGAGCTGGACCTCGGCGAGGGCCCCAAGCGCTACCTGCGCGAGACCAACACGATGCCGCAGTGGGCCGGCTCGTCCTGGTATCACCTGCGCTACATCGACCCCACCGAGGACGAGTCCCTGGTGCGCCGCGAGAACGAGGAGTACTGGCTGGGCCCCCGCGCGGAGGGCGAGGTCGGCGGCGTGGACCTCTACGTCGGCGGGCAGGAGCACGCGGTGCTCCACCTGCTCTACGCGCGCTTCTGGCACAAGGTGCTGTTCGACCGCGGCGTCGTCTCCAGCCAGGAGCCCTACCACCGGCTGTTCAACCAGGGCTACATCCAGGCCTACGCCTACACCGATTCCCGAGGCGTGTACGTCCCGGCCGAGGAGGTCGTCGCCGAGGAGGACGGCACCTTCACCTATCAGGGCGAGCCCGTCACCCAGGAGTACGGGAAGATGGGCAAGTCGCTGAAGAACGCGGTGGCGCCGGACGACATGTATCGCGACTACGGCGCCGACACGCTGCGGGTGTACGAGATGTCGATGGGCCCGCTGGACCTCTCTCGGCCGTGGGAGACGCGCGCGGTGGTCGGCTCGCACCGATTCCTGCAGCGCCTGTGGCGGCTCATGGTCGACGAGGAGACCGGAGCACTGACCGTCTCCGTGGAGCCGGCCGACCTGCCCACCCGCAAGGCCGTCCACCGCACCATCGACGGGGTCAGTCGCGACATGGCCCAGATGCACTTCAATACCGCGGTCGCGAAGCTGATCGAGCTGGTCAACCACCTCACGAAGGGCCTGACCGGGACGGGGGCCACACCCCGAGAGGCCGTCGAACCGCTGGTGCTGATGGTCGCCCCCTTGGCCCCCCACCTGGCCGAGGAGCTGTGGGCTCGCCTCGGCCACGAGGGCACCATCTCGCGGGCACCGTACCCGGTGGCAGACCCGGAGCTGGTCAAGGCCGACGCGATCACGTGCGTGGTCCAGGTCGGCGGCAAGGTGCGCCACAAGCTCGAGGTGGACCCGGAGATCTCCGAGTCCGACCTCGAGGCGCTGGTCATGGCCGAGGACCGGGTCCAGGAGGTCATCGCCGGCCGGCCGATCCGCAAGGTCATCGTGCGGGCGCCGAAGATCGTGAACATCGTGGTCTGAGAAGGTCGTCCCGGCCGGGCTGATCACTCGGCCGGGATCGTTCCTCCCCAACGCGGCTGCGTCCACAATGGAGACCGCGCGGCGGTCGACGAGTCGTTCGGCTGCCTACGGTCGGTCCATGAACATCTTCTGCGGATGCGACCCCGAGACCTTGGACGAGCTGGCCGAGAAGCTCGTCGAGAGCGCCAAGAGAATCATCGAGCTCATCGAACTCCTGCGCACGACCTCCGTCACGGTCGCGTGGGCCGGGCCGGACGCCGACTCCCATCGGGGCCAGGTCGATGCGGTCGCAGTCACTGCCGGCGACGTCTGCGCAGCGATCCGCGACCGGGCCGAGATGCTGCGGGAGGAGTCGGCGCAGCAGGTGAGCGCGTCGGAGGCCCGGTCCGATCGCAGCGACCCGCTGCGCTGGGCGCGCGCGGAGATGCCCGCCGGCCCCGGAGGAGGCAGCGGGGGCAGCGGTGGCAACGGGGGCAGCGGTCGCGGACTGCCCTTCCCCGAGCTGTTCCCGCGTCTGTCGCCACCACCGTGGTACGAGGGCCTCGGGCCGACCATCGGCGGTCCGTTCCAGGCGGAGGACCCGTTCGAGCTCGTTCCGGTGCTCGGCGCGCCCCTCCCGCCCGTCGTCACCGGAGGTCCGGGCAGCTGGTCCCCGATCGGAGGGCCCATGGCTCGGGAGCCGGAACAGCTCCGCCCGAGCCGCGACTCCTTGCCCGAGGGTGAGGAGTTCGACCTGGCTCCGGAACGGCTCGAGCGGGCCGAGGAGGTGCGCCGCGGAGCCTTCAAGATGACCAAGTGGAGCGCCGGGGCCCAGGCTCTCATGGACCTCCACAGCACCGTCGGGGACGGGCTCGATCTCGCCGAGAGCACGCTCGAGGACAACGGGCTCGGTGCCTTCACTCCGGCTGTCTCCCTCGCCCGGATCCCGCACGAGATCTCAGGCGTCGCCGTGGGCGAGAACTCCGTGATGGGCCAGGTGACCGGCGGCGTGGAGCACCTCGTGGCGAATGCGGACCAGACCACTCGCGAAGTCGTCGACGCCATCGGCGACGGTGATCCCGCCGCCGCGGCCCGAGCCGGCGAGCGCGGTATGTATCGCCACTTCGCGGGCGTGGCCGGCATCGTCACGGCCACCCCGGTGCCGGCGCTGACCGATGCGGTGGACAGCAGCATCGGTCACGCTGCGGACATCATCGAGCCGGTCAGCCCGGAGGCGGCCTCGCGAATTCGGGAGGGCCAGGACGCCGGGCGGGAGACCCTGGAGCCCGCTTCGCAGGCATGGGACGAGGCCACCGATGCCGAGACCTGGTACGACCTCCGCCGCGCGGTAGCGCCCCTGCCGTGGGATCCGCAGCCCCAGCCGGCGGGCTGAGGCGTGAGCCGCGCGTCTCTCGACCGGCCGGCCGCGCGCGAGGGGCGCATCCCGGCACCTCGGAATGCGCCCCGCTCCAGCGATCAGCTCACCGCGGCCGCGGCCTCGTCCCGCTCGCTGCCGTCGGCCTCGTCCGGGGCGATGACGGTCAGCTCCAGGGAGTGCCCCTCCTCGCTGACGCCGACGCCGACGTGGTCGCCGTCGCGGACCTCGCCCCTGAGGATGAGACGCGCCAGGGCGTCACCGATCTCCTTCTGGACCAGCCGCTTCAGCGGGCGCGCCCCGTACATTGGGTCGAAGCCCGTCTCGGCCAGCCACTGCGTGGCCGGTTCGTCCACCTCCAGGCCGATCCGGCGATCCTCGAGCCGTGCCGCGACCTCCCGGACCTGGAGGTCCACGATCCGCGAGAGCTGCTCGCGGGAGAGCGCATCGAAGATCACGACGTCGTCGAGGCGGTTGAGGAACTCGGGCTTGAACGATCCCCTGACCACCTGCATCACCTGTTCGTGCTTCTCGCGCTCGCTCAGCACGGGATCCTGCAGGAAGTGGGCGCCCAGGTTCGAGGTGAGGATCAGGATCGTGGAGCGGAAGTCCACGGTCCTGCCCTGCCCGTCGGTCAGACGACCGTCATCGAGCACCTGCAGCAGGATGTCGAACACATCGGAGTGCGCCTTCTCGATCTCATCGAGCAGCACCACCGAGTAGGGGCGGCGCCGCACGGCCTCGGTGAGCTGACCGCCCTCGTCGTAGCCGACGTACCCGGGAGGGGCACCGACCAGGCGCGAGACCGTGTGCTTCTCCCCGTACTCCGACATGTCCAGGCGGATCATCGCCCGCTCGTCGTCGAAGAGGAAGTCGGCCAGGGACTTGGCCAGCTCGGTCTTGCCCACGCCCGTCGGCCCCAGGAACAGGAACGAGCCGGTGGGACGGTTCGGATCAGCGATCCCGGCACGGGCCCGGCGCACGGCGTCGGAGACCTCGGCGACGGCGCGGTGCTGGCCGATCAGGCGCTGACCGATCAGCTCCTCCATCTCCAGCAGCTTCTGGCTCTCCGCCTCCAGCAGGCGCCCCGCGGGGATCCCGGTCCAGCTGCCCACGACATCGGCGATGTCATCGGGACCGACGTGGTCGGCGACCAGGGGGCGATCGTCCTCACCGACGCCTTCGGCCTCCTTCTCCTCAGCCTCGACCAGCTGCGACTTCACCTCCGGGATGTCGCCGTAGAGGATCTTGGAGGCGGCGGTCAGGTCGCCCTCGCGCTGGGCACGATCGGCCTGCATCCGCAGCTGCTCCAGTCGCGCCTTGAGGTCACCGACCAGGTTCAGCCCGGCCTTCTCCCGGTCCCAGCGCGCCGACAGCGCCGTCATCTGCTCGGTGCGGTCGGCCAGCTGCGCGCGGACCGACTCGAGCTGGGCGATGCTGCCGGGATCATCGCTGCCATCCAGTGCGAGCTCCTCCATCTTCAACCGGTCCACCTGCCGGCGCAGGATGTCCAGCTCCTCCGGCGAGGAGTCCAGTTCCATGCGCTGGCGGGACGCGGCTTCGTCGACCAGATCGATCGCCTTGTCCGGCAGCTGCCGGCCCGAGATGTAGCGGTCCGAGAGCGTCGCCGCGGCCACCAGGGCCGCATCGGTGATCGAGACCTTGTGGTGGGCCTCGTACTTGTCCTTGAGCCCGCGCAGGATGGTGATGGTGTCCTCGACGCTGGGCTCGCCGACGATGACCTGCTGGAAGCGCCGCTCGAGGGCCGGGTCCTTCTCGATGTTCTCGCGATACTCGTCCAGGGTGGTGGCGCCGACCATGCGCAGTTCACCGCGGGCCAGCATGGGCTTGAGCATGTTGCCGGCGTCCATCGAGCCGTCGCCCGTGCCGCCCGCACCCACCACGGTGTGCAGCTCGTCGATGAAGGTGATGATCTGGCCGTTGCTGGTGCGGATCTCATCGAGCACGGCCTTCATGCGCTCCTCGAACTCGCCGCGGTACTTCGACCCGGCGACCATCGAGGACAGGTCCAGGGCGACGAGCTTCTTGTCCCGCAGCGAATCCGGGACGTCACCGGCGACGATGCGCTGAGCGAGTCCCTCGACCACGGCCGTCTTGCCGACGCCCGGTTCGCCGATCAGCACGGGGTTGTTCTTGGTGCGCCGCGAGAGCACCTGGACCACGCGGCGGATCTCGGCGTCACGGCCGATCACCGGGTCCAGCCGGCCCTCGCGGGCCTGCTCGGTGAGGTCGATGCCGAACTTCTCGAGACTCTGGAAGGTGCCCTCGGGGTTCTGGGTGTCCATCTGTGTCATGCGCTCATCTCCTGGTGAGAGTCGGGTCACGGCATCGCGAAGGGCCGCCGGCGTCGCGCCGGCGGCGGCCAGCAGGCGAGCGGCCTCGTCCGAGCCGAGCGCGATGCCGATCATCAGGTGCTCGGTGGACAGATAGGTCCGCTGCTGGGCATCGGCCTCGTGCCGCGCCGCCTCCAGGGCGTCGAAGCCGTCGCCGACGAAGGTCGGATGCGCGCCGCTGCCGCTGACCCGTGGCAGTGCACCGATGGCCTCCTCGGCACGCCGAGCCACGTCGCGGGGATCCGCGCCGGCTTCCGTGAGGGCCGCCGCGCCGATGCCATCGCTCTGGAGTGCCAGCGCCCACAAGAGGTGCAGAGAGCTGATCTGGGGGTTGCCGAGCTCGACTGCCTTCTCCGCGGCCGCGGTGACGGCCTCCTGCGAACGAGTGGTGAACTGGAACTCCACGGCGCTTCCTCTCCTGCCTGGACCGTGCGGTCGGTGTGATCGCGCGGTCCGTGTGGTTGCTCGATCTCTGTGCGGCGTGCCCGCAGGATCGCTGTGGTTCCGCGATCGCTGCGCGCGGCCCGCGGCGGTCTGTCAGCGGCCCCGCGGGCGGTCCTGCGACCAGTGCAACGACGCCAAGGTTGAGTCTATTCCGCTCAAGGTTGGGTTCTGTCCACAATCGGCTCCGCTCGGGTCTCGTCATCGGCGAGGATGGGGATCGGCACCTGTAGCATCGCAGGCAGCCGATCGCCCTGTCGTGTGGGGGACCAGACACCGACGACGTCCCGGGGCGCTCGACCGTCCCTGCGCTCCCGTCCCTCTGCCGACGAAACCGAGGCCATCATGTCCCACCCGCCGCAGCAGCCGCCCAGTGGCCAGTACATGCCCAACGGGCGCCCGCGCCCCGGCGCGGGGTCCGCAGGCGGCTCCCCGTCGGGCCCGCCCCAGCCCCGCTACGTCGACTACGGCAATCCTCGCGCCTACGACACCTCGGTGCGACCGGCGTCCGGGCTGACAGCCGCGCGGTACGCCCCGGCCCGGATCCGGCAGCCGGATCAGGAACAGCCGCCCTCGGCGTGGACTACCACCCAGGCCCGACGTGCGCAGGAGGTCTCCCAGAGCGCGAACAAGGTGCCGGTGACGACGGTCGTGTCCTGGATCGTCGCGGCGATGCTGGGCATCCTGCTGATCGTCATCCTGGGTCTGTTCTTCCTCGGATTCGTCATCAGCTCGAGTTCGAGTCCGATCTGGTGGCCGGTGACGGCGTTCCTCGCGCTGATCTCGCTGATCGTGATCATCGGGATCATGATCCTGGCCGACCGCTGGGATCCGCAGCCGATCCCTCTGCTGATCGTCGCCGTGCTCTGGGGCGCGGCGGTCGGGGCCGGCCTCAGCTATCTGCTCAACACCGCCAACTCGATGCTGACCTTCTGGGTCACCGGCAGCGAGGCCGCCGCGAACTTCGTGGGCCCAGTCATCAGCGCCCCTCTGGTGGAGGAGACCACCAAGGGGCTCGGCCTCCTGCTGCTGATGCTCCTGGGCCGGCGGTACTTCAACGGCCCCCTGGACGGGCTCATCTACGGCACGCTCATCGGCGGCGGCTTCGCCTTCACCGAGAACATCCTCTACTACACCCGGGCTCTCGAAGGCGCGGGCGAGGTGGGCCTGCTGATCAATGTGGTCATGCGCGGCGTGCTGAACATCTTCGGGCATGCCATCTACACCTCGCTCACCGGCATCACCGTGGGCTTCGTGGTGAGGAAGTGGGGGACGGTGATGGGCCTGCTGGCGTTCATCCCCGCCCTCATCCCCGGCATGCTCCTGCACGCTCTGTGGAACCTCGGGGCCACCCTCTTCTCCGGCATCATCGCCCTGCTGGTGATGTACGCCCTGGAGGCTCTCATCTCCCTGGCATGGCTGATCCTCATCGCGATTCTCGTCTGGGACGAATCACGATTGACGCGGGTGCGCCTGGGGGACTACGCCAATCACGGATGGCTCACGCATGAGGAGGTGGACATGCTAGGCACGTGGAAAGGCCGCCGCGAGGGCAAGCGGTGGGCGAACCAGTTGGGCGCGAAGCCGCTGATGAAGAAGTTCATCCGGGAGAGCGCGGACCTGGCTTCGGTGCGCCAGCGTCTGCTGGCCGACGGCGCGAACCCGAAGGTGGTCGCCCTCGAGTCCGACCTGCTGCGCAGGCTCACCACCAATCGCCAGGCCCTGCTCGCGAGGGCCGGTCACACCGGCTCCTAGCCGACCGGGGTCCCCGACTCGACCGCGGCTGCTGTGCTCAGCGGCGCGAGTCCTCGTCGCGGCCGCGCAGGCGCTCGAACTGGCGACGCTCACGCTTGGTCGGACGGCCGGTCCCGCGCTCGCGTCGCGGCGGCGCGGCGGCCAGCTGCGGCGGTGGCTCGGGGCTGTGGTCCTCATAGGCCTCCCGCGCGACCGGGGCGCCGACGCGCTTGGTGAGGATCGTCGTGACGACCACGATGCGTTCGCGCCCGGGTGAGCGGACACGCAGCTCGTCCCCCACGGTGATGCGCTGCGAGGCCTTCGCCGGCTCCCCGTTGCGGCGCACGTGCCCTGCCCGGCACGCGGTGGTGGCGGCCGAGCGGGTCGGCATCAGCCGAGCGCTCCACAGCCATACGTCCAGCCGCACCGACTGCGGACCGGTGCCGGTTCCGGGCGTGCTCACGGGCTGACCGGTTCCCGCACCAGGGGCCACGGATCGTGCGCCTCCAGCTGCGCGGCCAGCGAGAGGAGCAGGGCGTCATCCCCGGGCCGGGTCGCCCCGAGGTGGACGCCGAAGGGCAGCTCCACCCCGTCGACGTGCTCCCGGTGCAGCGGCACCGACATCGCGGCGCGGCCGAGCATGTTCCAGGTGCTCGTCCACGGCGTGAACTCGCACTGCGCCTGGAAATCCGCGGCGCCATCGGGCAGCTGCAGCTCGTCCGGGAAGGCGGGCGGTCCCGCCAGGGTCGGTGTGAGGACGACGTCGTAGGGCGCGAAGGCCTCCCCGGTGCGCCGGGCGAGAGTCTGCATGGCGCTGATGGCTCTGACCACGTCGATGCCGCTGTAGGTGCGGCCCCGCTCCCGCAGCCACCGGGTCAGCTCCAGCAGCTTGCCCTCCTGCACCGCGTCGAGCTCGATGGCGGCGGCGCCGACGGTCCACAGCGGCATGAAGGCAGCCCATTCGGTGGCCGTGAACGGCGCCGGGATGCTCGTCGTCTCGTGGCCGAGCCCGCGCAGCAGCTCGGTGGCGCGTTCGAGGCCGCGCAGGGCGGCCGGGTGCACGTCGGTCTCGGCGGCGAGGGGCTCGGTGAGGACCGCGATGCGCAGCGGGCCCGCCTGCTCGCCGACCGCGTCGAGGTAGGGGCGCTCGCGGCGGGCCAGCGGGGTGGAGTCCCCGGGGCGGTCGCCGGCGATCGTGTCCAGGCCCGCCGCGAGGTCCCGCACGGTGCGGGCCAGCACGCCGTCGGTGACCAGGCCCACGCCCTCGGCGCCGTACGGACCGGGCGAGACGAGCCCGCGCGAGGGCTTGATGCCCACGATGCCGCAGCAGGCCGCAGGGATCCGGACGGACCCGCCTCCGTCCGAGCCGTGCGCCAGCGGCACCACTCCCGCGGCCACCGCGGCGGCGGCCCCGCCGCTGGAGCCGCCGGCGGTGCGGCGCAGATCCCACGGGGTGCGCGCCGGCGCTCCGGTGGCGGGCTCGGTGTAGGCAGGCATCCCGAACTCGGGAGTGGTGGTCTTGCCGATCGTCACGGTACCGGCGTCCATGACTCGCTGCGCGACGCCGTCGGTGACCGGGGCGATGGTGCCGCGCAGCGCGGTGCTGCCTGCTTCGAAGGGCTCTCCGGCGATCTGGGTGAGGTCCTTGATGGGCATCGGGACTCCGAGCAGCGGGAGGTCACGTGCGAGTCCCGCGAGATCTCCGGTGCGTCGCGCGTCCGCGAGGCGCTCGGCGGCGGCCCGGGCCTGCCGGCGCGAGAGGTCCTCGAGGACGTGGGCGAACGCACCCACCCGGGCTCCCGTGCCACGAGCGGCGTCGAGGGCGCGCTCGGTGTGCTCGCGCATGTCGATCTCGCCCGCCCGGATCGCGGCGGCCGTCTCGAGCGCTCCGAGCACCTCCTCCCCGTTCGCTGCGGTCATCGACGGCTGTCGCTGGAGCGGGAGGCGTCCTGCGAGGCAAGCTCGGAGCGGACGTGATCGATGATCCCGTCAGCGGCGTCCATGATCTGCTCCCATGCGATCTCGAAGCCGCTCTCGTCCCCGTACCAGGGGTCGCGGATGCCGGTGTCCTGCACGGGCTCCGACGCGAAGTCGCGCAGCATGTAGAGGCGGCCGCGGGCCCGGTCGCCCATGGCGCGACGGATCGGTTCGACGTGGTCGTGGTCCAGGGCGAGCACGAGGTCCGCCTCCCGCAGCAGCGCCGCGGTCATCTGCCGGGCCCGGTGGGCGGAGGCGTCCAGGCCGTGGCGCTGGAGCAGCGCTCCGGCCCGTGCGTCGACGGGGTTGCCGACCTCCCAGCCGGAGGTGCCGACGGAGGCGACCTCGACGTGGTCATCGAGACCGGCCTGCTCGAGCGCCTCGCGGAGCGCGTACTCGGCCATCGGGGAGCGGCAGATGTTGCCGGTGCACACGGTGAGGATGCGGTAGCTCATCGACCCTCCGTTCCGCTGCCGGCGCTGGGCTCCTCGAGCAGATCGGCGTACTCGGGGTGCCGCTCGATCCAGCCGCGCACGAACCAGCACGTGGCGCGCACCCGCAGGCTGTGCTCGCGAGCGTCGTCGAGGGCGAAGCGGACCAGCGCGGAGCCCACTCCCCGGCCGTTGTGCTCGGGGGCGACCACGGTCGAGCGCAGATCGCGCACCGTGGCCGGCCCGGGGCCGGCGGCGGCCCCCGCGCTCTGGCCCTCGGCCGTCCCGGCGCTCTCGCTCGCGTCGGCGGCGGGCTCATCGCCGTAGTACAGGACGGCGAGCAGCTCGGAACCGTCCAGCGCTTCGTAGCGGTCTCTGTCGTCGTCATGGACCAGGCGCACCGCGCCCGGTCCGGCGGAGGTCTCATCCATGCCGGTCACGGTACACTGCCGGGCATGCCCGCGCCCCTGATCTGGCACATCACCGAGCTGCCCGCCTGGGAGGCGGCAGCCCGGCAGGGCTCGTACACCCAAGCCACCCGGGGCCGCGACCTCTCCGAGGTCGGCTATATCCACGCGTCCTGGCCCGAGCAGGTCTCCATGGTCGCCAAGCGCGTCTACCCCGATCGCCCCTCGGATCTCGTGATCCTCGAGATCGACGTGGCGCGCGTGGAGGCGGCCGGCGTCGCGGTGGACATCGAGGCCGACGACGACGGGGGCGGCCGCGGCTATCCGCACATCAAGGGGCCGCTGCCGGTCGGGGCCGTGCTCCGTCTGCGTCGCACGAAGTGGATCGGCCGGGAGTTCGTCGTCGTCGCCTGAGCTGCGCGAGGCACACCTCCGCAGCCCCATAGCGGCCTGCGGCGCCGCCGTCGTAGCATCGAGCATGGCCAGATCATCACGCTCTGCCCGCTATCTCGACATCCACCCCGTCGACCCGCAGCCACGGCTCATCGACCAGGCCGTCAACGTGCTGAAGGCCGGTGGGCTGATCGCCTATCCGACGGATTCCTCCTACGCCCTGGGCTGCTCGCTGGGAGCGCACGAGGGGCTCGAGCGGATCCGCCGCATCCGCCAGGTCGGCAAGAATCACCACTTCACGCTGGTGTGCGCGGACTTCGCCCAGCTGGGCCAGTTCGTCATCGTCTCGAACCCGACGTTCCGGCTGGTCAAGAACGCGACCCCGGGCCCGTACACGTTCATCCTGCCGGCCACCAAGGAGGTGCCGCGGCGGATGGCGCACCCCAAGAAGCTCACCGTGGGGGTGCGCATCCCCGATCACCGCGTCGCCCATGCGCTGGTCCGTGCGCTCGGCGAGCCGATCGTCTCCTCGACGCTGCTGCTGCCCGGTCACGAGCAATCCCCCTCGGAGGGCTGGGTCGTGCAGGACCTGCTGGGCGATCAGCTCGACGTGATCATCGATTCCGGGGAGGTGGGCACCGAGCCCACCACGGTCGTCGACCTCTCCGGCGGCGACGTCGAGATCGCTCGGGAGGGCGCCGGGGACATCAGCCGCTTCTGACCTGGGCCGGTGGATGCACCCGCGGGTGCCCTCGGGTGCCAGGACCGGTATCAGCCACGACCGGCGGTCGCATCGGCCGACGGGCGGTTGCTGAGGACCCCCGAGAAGAGCAGGATGCCCAGCGCGTACACCGGCATCATCCACAGGGCGTAGCGCAGGGTGAGGGCGTCGGCGAGCGCCCCGACCAGCGGCGGCGTGACGAAGAAGCCCAACCGCGCGAACCACCCCACCACGGTGATGCCCACCCCGTGGGGCACGCCCGGCATGTCGTCGGCGGCCCGGTAGGCGGCGGGGAACAAGGTGGCGACGCCCCACCCGGCGGCGGCGAAACCGACCACCGCGGTGGCCGGGGTGGGCATCAGCAGAGCGACGCTCATGCCGCAGATCGAGACCAGGGCACCCAGCCGGGCGGCGAGCCGGTCCCCCAGCCGGTCGACGACGAAGTCGCCGGTGAAGCGGCCCACGGTCTGGGCTCCCTGCAGGGCGACGAAGGCCAGTCCGGCCACGAACGGGGTCGCCTCGAAGGTGGAGGTCATGAACAGCGCGCCCCACGTGTTGCCGGCGTCCTCGGTCGACCCCGCGAAGACCAGGATCATGCCCAGCGCCGCGACCAGACCCAGTGCGCGCAGGCTCATCCCCGCCAGGCGGAAGCCGGCCGGGACCGGTTCGGCGGGCACCTCCGCGGCGGAGCCGGCCGACGGCCCGGCCGCCGGACCCCCGCTCGGGGTGCGCTCGGTGGCGTCGTGCCCGGGCAGCATGAAGCGCAGCGACGCGGCGCCCAGGGCCCCGAACACGACGAGCCCGAGCACTCCCTGGAGCCACAGCGCGAGACCGATCTGGGCGCTGCCCGCACCGAGGAGTCCTCCCGTGACGGCACCCAGGGACCACCAGCCGTGGTAGCTGTTCATGATCGAGCGGCGGTAGCGGCGCTCGACGCGCATGCCGTGGGCGTTCATGGAGATGTCGGTGACGGCGTCGGCCGCCATCGCCAGGCCCAGCGACGCCGCCAGCCAGAGCCACGAGCCGGACACGTATACCGCCAGATGGGTGGTCGAGGCGATGACCTGGGCGACGACGCTGACCCGCGCGGAGCCGTAGCGGGACATCAGGCCGGCCACCGTCAGCCCCGCGATCAGGCCGCCGACGGGCCCGATGCCGACGGCGAGCCCGAAGGCGGTGTGGGACAGGCCGATGCTCTCGACCAGCTCGGGGTAGCGCGGCAGGATCGCGCAGAAGGACGCGCCGTTGAGGAAGAAGAGCAGGGAGACGGCCCATCGGGCACGCCGCACGGCGTCCGGCGGGGCGTCGGCGGCCGCGGTACGGGCCGGGGAGGGAACGTTCACGAGGACTCATTGTCCGGGAACCGACGCGCGAAATCCATGCGAGTGCTCTCTGCGGACGCGGCCGGCGGACACTCCCGGTGGCCTGGGCTTCGTCGCGGATGCAGCTGCACGCCCTCGCGGATGCAGTCGTGCCCGGCCGCCGTGAGGCGCCGGGCACGAGGAACGTGGGGACTGGCCGGTTGCTGCGGCGAGCGCAGGAGCCCGCTCAGGTCAGGAAGCGGGGAACCAGTTCGAGGGAGGCGAACAGCGCGACCAGGCACATTCCGAGCCCGCCGAGGAACGTCCACATCGTGAACAGGCTCATGACGTAGAGACCGGCGGCGAAGAGGCCGAACAGGACCAGGAACAGGACCACGCTGAGGACGAGGCTGTTGCCGCTCGAGGCGACCTTCCCCTCCTGCTGATCGGCGGGGTCGGTGCCGATCGCGACCCGTTGGTTGCTCATGGTGCCTCTTCCTCCGCTTTCGCCTGGGTCCTCCGGCGGCCCGAAGGCCCGCACGGTCAGGGTCCATCCTAGACCAGCGAGCGCTGCGGTGCTGCCGCCTCCCGGTGCTCGATGGCGGTGAGCAGGCTCTCGAACACGGCGCTGCCGTCGGCCCCGTCGATCTCGGGATGCCACTGCACCGCGAGCACGGTCGACCCGGAGGCGGCCTCGACGGCCATCGGCAGAGCGCTGGCATGGCGAGCGACGACCCGGAGGTCACCGCGGACGTCCCGAACGCCCTGATGGTGGTACGCGGTGACACCGGCACGGGTGCCCAGCGCGAGGGCGAGGTCGCTGGCCGCCTCGAGGGCGACCTCGACGCGGGTGGGGCTCACGCCCGTCGCCGGGTGCGCCGGGACGTCCTCGGGCAGGTGACGGTGCAGGGTGCCGCCCTCGGCGACGACGATGATCTGCAGTCCGCGGCAGATGCCGAGCACGGGGACGTCGGCCCGGCGGGCGGCGCGGTACAGAGCCGTCTCGAAGGCGTCGCGCTCCGGGTCCGGGGTCATGTCCGTGGGCAGTGCGTCCTCGCCCCAGGCGGCGGGATCGAGGTCGGTGCCGCCGGTGAGGACGAGACCGTCGAGCTCGCCGACCTCCTCGTCGCTCCACTGGTCCTGCGGGGCGATGATGACGGGGCGGGCTCCGGCCTCGCGGAGGGCGCGCACGTAGTGCTCGGTGATCACCACGGCGTCATGGCCCGCCCAGGCGCCGGTCATCATGGCGCGGGTCCCTGCGGTCACGCCGATGAGCGGGCGACGGGTGGAGGTGCGCTGCGCCATGAGTTGTCCTTCCGCGGAGATCCGAGCCGCCCGTATCGGCGACGTCCACAGTTCACTCCCCGCGCGACGTGCGGGGCGAGCTGTGTGGCGGAATATGACGCACCGGGATCGAGCAGGCAGTCGCCCGGGGCGATGACACGGCTGTCCCGGGGCGTTCACTCAGGGGGACGACCTCAGTGGGACGACTCAGTGAGAGGAGTGCACTCTCTCGTGCTGCTCGATCGCAGTGCGGTAGAAGCCGCGCAGCTGCTCGGACAGCACCGGCCAGGTGCGCTTGTGCACCGCCTCCAGCGCCGCCTGCCCGAAGGCGAGCCGTTTCGTGTCGTCGAACAGCAGGTCGCCGGCATGCTGACGCATCTCGTCGTGCATGCCCGGCGTGTACAGCCAGCCGGTGCGGCTGGGAGCGACCAGATCGACCGGGCCGCCGCGCCGCGGGGCGATCACGGGCAGGCCCGAGGCCATGGCCTCCTGGATGGTCTGCCCGAAGGTCTCGAGCTCGCCGGGGTGGATGA
The DNA here is from genome assembly GCF_042666305.1 of Brachybacterium sp. GCM10030268. Taxonomy (NCBI): domain Bacteria; kingdom Bacillati; phylum Actinomycetota; class Actinomycetes; order Micrococcales; family Dermabacteraceae; genus Brachybacterium; species Brachybacterium sp. GCM10030268. Next base: position 84,358 of record NZ_JBHTCW010000001.1, read on the forward strand.
ACAGATCGGCGCTGGCCAGGTGGGTGGCGAGGTCCGTGCCGGAGCGGAAGCCGGCGAAGCGCGCGCGCGGCATGGCACGGCGCAGCGCGTCCTTGTCCGGGCCGTCGCCCACGATCAGCAGTCGCACCCCGGGCATGTCATGGATGACCTTGAAGTCACCGACCTGCTTCTCCGGGGCGAGCCGGCCGACGTAGACCACGAGCTTCTCGCCCAGATCCGCGTACTTCGCGCGCAGCTTCTCGCTGCGCAGCGAGGGCGAGAACAGCGAGGTGTCCACGCCCCGCCCCCACAGCTGGACGCGCTTGATGCCGTGCTCGACGAGCTGATCGCGGGTCGCCGTCGAGGGCGCGAGGTTCAGCGTGGCGCGGTTGTGCACGTCCTTGAGCAGCTGCCAGGTCGCGTTCTCGAGGAACGGCATCCCGTAGCGGGCCGTGTAGCCGGGGATGTCGGTCTGGTAGACCGCGACGGTCGGCACCCCTGCCTTGTGGGCCGCGATCACGGCGCGGCCGCCCAGGATCGTCGGCGAGGCGAGGTGGATGACGTCGGGCTGGAAATCATCGATGCGGCGTCGGATCGTGGCGGCGCTGGTGGTGGCCACGCGCACGTCGGCGTACCCCGGCAGCGGGGCCGACGCGATGCGTCGCACCCGGATCTTGCGCCCGCAGGCGGTGCGCAGGAACTTGTCGGCACGGGGCCACTGCGGGGCGATGATGGAGAGATCATCACCGGCGGCGGCGAAGTGGTCGACGACGCGGAGCACCGAATTGGTGACCCCGTTCATGTGCGGCAGGAAGGACTCGGCGACGAAGAGGATCCTCACACCGGAGATGATCCTCTTCGCCGCCGGATTCGGGCTCACGCCCGCGTGACGTGTCGTCGACGCCCAGGTGAACTTTTTCGTCGCCGGGAGCGATCAGGCGCGCTGCGAGGCGATCCGTGCTCCCTCGGCCAGCGACTCGAGCTTGGCCCACGCGATGTCGGGGTGGATGCGCCCGCCCAGGCCGCAGTCGGTCGAGGCGATGACGCGCTCGGGGCCGACGCGCTTCGCGTAGCGCTGGATGCGCTGGGCGACCAGCTCGGGATGCTCGACCACGTTGGTGGAGTGGGTGACCACTCCGGGCACGATGATCTTGTCCTCCGGCAGCGTCACGTCGTCCCAGACCACGTACTCGTGCTCGTGGCGGGCGTTGGCGCCCTCGAACGAGTAGTACGTGACGTCGATGTCCAGCATGAGCTTGACCAGATGCTTGAACTCGATGTCCGTGGTGTGGGGGCCGTGCCAGGAGCCCCAGCACAGATGGAAGCGCAGCTGCTCCGTGGGCAGCCCCTCGAGGGCGTGGTTGAGCGCCTCGACGCGCTTGCCGGTGAAGCGCAGGTAGTCCTCGATGCTCGGCTCGGGGTCGATCTGATCGAAGTTCTCGGCGATGGAGGGGTCGTCCACCTGCACGATCAGCCCGGCGTCGGTGATGGCCTTGTACTCCTCGTGCAGGGCGTCGGCCCATGCCTCGAGGAAGGCGTCCTCGGACCCGTAGTGGCGATCCTGGATGCGGGCGCCGGAGCCCGGGGAGAGCGAGGTCAGAAAGCCCCGCTCGATGCCCTGGGCCTTCAGCGCGCGGGAGAAGTTGGAGACGTCGGAGGCGATCTGCTCGTGGCCGGTGTAGGCCAGCTCGCCGGAGGCGACGGGGAAGGTCAGCGCGCCCTCCTTGGGGGTCGCCTTGTTCACCTCGGCGTCGCTCGCGTACACGTCCGGGAAGCGCTGGCGGTCCCGGCGGTTGCCGAACGAGGTCAGCGTGAGACCGTCGGCGTTCTCCGCGGTCGGCGGCTGGGAGACGAACGTGTCCTCCTCGACGATCTCCAGGCCGGCGGTGCGGTGGAAGATGTAGCTCCACCACGCGCCGTAGTTGAAGGTCGTGGTCATCGCCTTGCCGTACTCGCCGTCACCGGGAAGGGTGATCCCGATCTCCTGCTGGCGGGTGACGACGGAGTCGACGGCGGCCGCGAGCGCGGCATCGAACTCCGCCGAGGGCAGGGGCGTCAGACCGTCGGCGTCGAAGCGTCGGGCGGCGTTGGCCGCGAGCAGTTCCGGAGTGCGTGGCAGTGAACCGGCGGTGGTGGTGAGGATCTCTGTCATGGCATCGAGGTTATGGGCCCTCGATCGCGGCAGGAAACCGGGCCGTCACAGCGGTTCATATCGACGCGCTCCGAGGCCGACGGTCCGTCGCGCGGCCAGGTCAGTCGCGGGGCCAGGTCGGGACCAGGTTGCGATCCCCGTGGGCCTGGTCGATGCGTCGCACCGGCGGCCAGTACTTCGACTGGATCCGCATCTGGGCGCTGTCGTGGACCGAGAGATCCTCCGGAGCGGACCGGCTGCCGGGGTAGACGGCCACCTCCCGCGAGTACGGGTGGCTCCACTCCCCCGTCGCGATGGAGGCCGCCGTGTGCGGGGCGCCCACCAGCGGGTTGTCATCCGCCGGCCAGCTGCCGGAGGCGACCTCGTCGGCCTCCTCGGCGATCATCAGCATCGCGTCGACGAAGCGATCGATCTCCGCGAGATCCTCGGATTCGGTGGGCTCGATCATGAACGTGCCGGCGACGGGGAACGACATGGTCGGGGCATGGAACCCGTAGTCGATGAGCCGCTTGGCGACGTCGTCGACGGTGATCCCGGTGCGCGCGGTCAGGGGCCGCAGGTCGACGATGCACTCGTGGGCGACCAGGCCGTTCTCCCCGGTGTAGAGGATCTCGTAGGCCTCCGAGAGGCGACGGGCCATGTAGTTGGCCGCCAGCACGGCCGCGGCAGTCGCGTGGCGCAGCCCCTCGGGACCCATGAGACGGATGTAGGTCCATGAGATCGGCAGGATCGAGGGGGAGCCGTAGGGCGCCTGGGAGACCGGGGGCCCCGCGTGGACCTGCGCGTCCCGCCCGGCGACCGGGTGCTTCTCCTCCTGGATGGCGGGGTGGCCGGGCAGGAACGGAGCCAGGTGCGACTTCGCCGCCAGCGGGCCCACTCCCGGGCCGCCGCCGCCATGGGGGATGCAGAACGTCTTGTGCAGGTTCAGATGGGAGACGTCGCCGCCGAACTCCCCGGGCCTGGCGACCTGCAGCAGGGCATTGAGGTTGGCACCGTCGACGTAGACCTGTCCCCCGGCGTCGTGGACGAGCTGGCAGACGGTGCGCACCTCCTCCTCGTACACGCCGTGCGTGGAGGGGTAGGTGATCATGATGGCCGCGAGTTCGTCCCCGTGGTCCTTGAGCTTCTGCTTCAGGTCCTCGAGGTCGATGTTGCCGCGATCGTCGGAGCCGACCACGACCACCCGCAGTCCGGCATTGACCGCGGAGGCCGCGTTGGTGCCGTGCGCGGAGCTGGGGACCAGGCACACCTCGCGGCCGCTCTCCCCCCGGGAGGCGTGGTACGCGCGGATGGCCAGGAGTCCGGCAAACTCGCCCTGGGACCCGGCGTTGGGCTGGAGGGAGACGGTGTCGTACCCGGTCAGATCCGCCAGCCAGGTCTCCAGCTGCTCGATCAGGTCGAGGTAGCCCTCGACGTCCTCGCGGGGCGCGAAGGGGTGGAGGGCGTTGAACCGGGCCCAGGTGACCCCGGCCATCTCGGTGGCGGCGTTGAGCTTCATGGTGCACGAGCCCAGCGGGATCATGCCCCGGTCCAGCGCGAAGTCCTTGTCCGCGAGGCGGCGGAGGTAGCGCATCATCGCGGTCTCGGAGTGGAACGAGGAGAAGACGGGGTGCTGCAGGAATCGGTCCTGGCGGGCCAGGGCGCCCCACCGCTGCCGTGCGCCGGGGCCGGCACCGGTCGCAGCCTCGCTGCCCGCGTCGGCGTCGGCGTCGGCGTCCGCGTCGGCGTCGGCGTCGGCGTCGGCGTCGAGCTCATCGTCGTCCCTCCCGAGCGCCGTGACGTCGCGCAGCTCCTGCCCCGGGGTCGGGGCATAGGGCGCGAAGGCGGCGGCGATCGCCTCCAGGTCGGCCGGCGTGACGGTCTCGTCCAGGGACAGGTGGACGACGTCGTCGCCGAGGGGGCGGAGCAGGAACCCGGCCTCGGCCATCGAGGCGGCGATGTCGTGGGCGAGGCCCGTGGCGCGCACCTCGAGGGTGTCGAAGAACGAGTCGTTCTCGAGCTCGAAACCGCTGCGCACGAGGTGGTCGGCCAGCGCTGCGGTGCGCGCCGCGACGCGGCGACCGATGCGGGCGAGGCCGTCGGGCCCGTGGTACACGGCGTACATAGCGGCCATCACGGCCAGCAGCACCTGGGCGGTGGTGATCGAGCTGGTCGCCTTCTCGCGCCGGATGTGCTGTTCACGGGTCTGCAGGGAGAGCCGATAGGCGGGGTTGCCCTCGGCGTCGACGGAGACGCCCACCAGCCGGCCGGGCAGCTGGCGCTCGAGTCCCTTGCGCACGGCGACGAACCCGGCGTGGGGCCCGCCGAAGCCGAGCGGGATGCCGAAGCGCTGGGTGGTGCCGATGGTGACGTCCGCGCCCAGGGTGCCCGGGGAGGCCAGCTGGGTCAGCGCCAGCAGATCGGCCGCGACGACGGCGACGGCCTTGGTCTCCTTGATCGCGGCGATCGTCTCGCGCGGATCCCACACCCGGCCGGAGGCGCCCGGGTACTGGATGAGCGCCCCGAAGTACTCGCCGTCGGCCGGCTCGCCGTCGGGCATGTCGCCGGCGGCGAAGTCGACCTCGCGCAGCTCGATGCCGAGCCCGTCGGCGCGCCCGCGCAGCACCTCCTTCGTGGCGGGAAGGGTGTCGGCGTCGACGAGGAACACGTTGCCGTTGCGCTTGGCGGTGCGGCGGGCCAGCATCAGCGCCTCGGCGGCGGAGGTGGCTTCGTCCAGCGTGGAGGCGTTGGAGACCTCCATCCCGGTGAGATCGCAGATCATGGTCTGGAACGTCAGCAGCGCCTCGAGCCGTCCCTGCGAGATCTCCGGCTGGTACGGCGTGTAGGCGGTGTACCAGGCCGGGTTCTCCAGCACGTTGCGCTGGATGACGGCCGGGGTGTGGGTGCCGTGGTACCCAAGGCCGATCAACGAGCGGCGCACGGTGTTGCGATCGGCGAGTGCGCGCAGCTCGGCCAGCGCCGCCGTCTCGCTGATGCCCTCGGGCACCGCCGATCCGGTCTCCGCACCGTCTCCGGCCAGAAGGATGGTCCCGGGCACCGCAGCGGTGAGCATCTCGTCCAGGCTCTCGTAGCCCAGGGTCTCGAGCATGTGGCGCTGGGCCGCGGGGTCGGTGCCGACGTGACGGCGGACGAAGGACTCGTGGTCGTGGACGGGCGAAGCGGTCATGAGGTGGGTGCCCCTGGGGTGTCGCGTCGTGGGAGTGGTGCGTCGTCAGGCGATGTGCGCGGGACCGGCCGGGCTCGGAGCGGGGCCGCCGCGCCTTATCAGGACTGTGTGAAGGCCTTGTAGTCCTCCGCGCTGAGCAGATCCTCCGGCAGCGACTCGAAGCGCGCGCGCAGCAGCCATCCCTGGTCGAACGGAGAGGAGTTGACCAGCTCCGGGGAGTCGACGACGTCCTGGTTGATCTCGGTGACGGTGCCGTCGAGCGGGGAGAGCAGGTCCGAGACGGACTTCGTGGACTCGATCTCGCCCATCTCGGATCCGGCGGAGAGTTCGGTGCCCGCTTCGGGCAGGTCGACGTAGACGACGTCGCCCAGCTGCTCGGCGGCGTAGTCCGTCACGCCGATGACGGCGATGCCGTCGGACTCGACGCGGACCCATTCGTGGTCCTTGCTGTAGCGGATCTCCTCGGTCATGGCGATGGTCCTTCCTGGGGCGGGGCTCGGGCGGATGGGGGTGCTGGGGTCAGCGGTGGGGCGGATCAGCGGCGGGAGTAGAAGGGCAGCTCGACGACGCGGACCGGGAGGGGCTTGCCGCGGACGTCGACGACGAGCTCGGTGCCGGCCTCGGTGAGGTCCGGCCGTACGAGCGCCATGGCGATCGGGTGGCCGAGAGTCGGCGAGAGGGCTCCGGAGGTCACGGAACCGACCTCGACTCCGTCGGCGGTGCGGACGCTGGAGCCGGCGCGGGCGGCGCGGCGACCCTCGGCGACCAGCCCCACCAGGACAGGACGGGACGAGACGTCGGTGTTCTCCACGCCCGCCCGGCCGACGAAGTCGTCCTTGGTCGACAGCGCGACCACGCGGCCCATGCCGGACTGGGCGGGATGCAGGTCGCGGCCCAGCTCGTGGCCGTACAGCGGCATCCCGGCCTCGAGACGCAGGGTGTCGCGGCAGGCGAGTCCGCACGGCGTGAGATCCTCGCCTCCGGCGACGGTGAGCTGCTCCCACAGTGGGGCGGCGAGATCGGCCGGGACGTACAGCTCGAAGCCGTCCTCCCCGGTGTATCCCGTGCGGGCCACCAGCAGCTGCCGGCCGCGGTAGGTGCCCTGGGCGACGCGGTAGTACTTCATCTCCGTGAGGTCTTCGGCGGCGATGCCCTCGATGCCCGTCTCGGCGCCGGCGAGGACGCGCAGCAGGATCTCCTGGCTGCGGGGGCCCTGGACCGCGATCAGGGCGGTGCGGTCCGAGGCGTCCTCGACGCGGGCGTCGAATCCCTCGGCGCGGGCGGTGATCTCCTGGGCGTCGATCTCCGCGTTGGCCGCGTTGGCGACGACGAGGTAGTGCTCCTCGGCGAGGCGATAGGTGATGACGTCGTCGATGACGCCGCCCTCCTCGGTCAGCAGCAGCGAGTACTTCGCTCGTCCCACGGAGATGGCGGACAGCTTGCCTGCCAGGGCGTTGTCGAGGGCCTGCCCGGCCTGGGGGCCCTGGACGTGGATCTCGCCCATGTGGCTGAGGTCGAACAGTCCGGCACGCTCGCGGACTGCGGCGTGCTCGGCCAGGTCGGAGCCGTAGCGCACGGGCATCCGCCAGCCGGCGAAGTCCGTGAAGGTCGCGCCGAGGGACTCGTGGATCGCCTCCAGCGCGGTGCTGCGCAGGGCCTGCTCAACCATGGTGCTCCTTCTCGTTCTGTGCTCGCCACGGAGCGAGCGCCGCCCGTCCATCTCGCGGCACGGACCGGGCGCGCCGGCGGCCTGCCCCGGTGCGATGATCCGGCCGCCGCAGGCCTCACCCTACCGCCCGGCAGGGCGCGACGCGGCCGCTCGGTCCGGCGTCATGCGGCTGTGACCACGCAGTCCGCACCGTCGGCCGGTCACCGCGAGGCCGAGCGACCCGAAGGTGCCGAGCGCCCGGGGACCAGCTTGTACCGTGGAGGCCGTGACAAAGGAAGGCACGACCGAGTGGCCGATACGGATCCGCAGCCAGCGTCTGGTGATCCGGCCGCCCGGTGATGGCGACCGCGACGCCATGATCCGCCTGATGACCGATCCCGTCACCCGGGAATACCTGGGCGGAGCCCTGGACTACGCCTCCCGGCAGGCGCTCGAGCTCTCCCCGCTGGGGCTGACCTGGGGACGCTGGGTGCTGGCCCGGGCGGAGGACGACACCATGATCGGGTCCATCACGCTGGACTACGACCGGGGCGAGCTGGAGCTCTCCTACGCGCTGCTGCCCGAGTGGACGGGACGGGGCTATGCCGCGGAATCCTGCGTGGCGCTGCTGGCCTGGGCCCGCGACGAGCTCGAGGACGACCACGTCATCGCCGTCAGCCAGACCCGCAACAAGCGCAGCGTGGCCCTGCTGCGCAAGCTCGGCTTCACCGTCCGCAAGGGGCTCGAGGAGTTCGGCACCCAGCAGCTGCTGCTCGAACGCTCGCTGGAGGATCCGCTGCCGGAGCAGACGCTGATGATCCAGTCGGAGTCCGATCCTCCGCCGCCCACACGGCGCTGAGCGGTTCTCGGTGGCGCCCGGGGGAGGTCAACCGCGGGCGACCGGGCAGCTCATGCACCGCGGACCGCCGCGACCGCGACCCAGCTCGTCGCCGGCGAACTCGAGCACTTCGATGCCCTGGGCGCGGAGGTAGTCGTTGGTCGCCGCCGCTCTCTCGTAGGCCACCACTCGCCCCGGGGCGAGGGCGAGCACGTTGCACCCGTCGTCCCACTGCTCGCGTGCAGCGGTGTACGGGTCCAGCGGCGCGCTGAGCACTCGCAGTGCGTCCACGCCGAGCCCGCGGGCGAGCACGGAATCCATCTCGTCGGCGGCACGCGAGCGCGAGATCAGACGGTCACCGGGCCGCTCGATCTCGAACGTCTCCAACGGCCCCAGCGGCCCGTGGCGCAGCATCGAGTCGTGGTCGACAACGGTGGTGACCGTGTCCAGGTGCATCATCGAGCGCCGGTGCGGCAGGGCGATGGCGATCACGCGGTCCACGGTGCCGTCCTCGAGCAGGTCGCCCGCGAGCCGTTCGACGCCGACGGCGCTGGTGCGCTCCGAGAGTCCGAGCGCGACCACCCGCGGGGACAGCATCATCACGTCCCCGCCCTCGACGGTGGCTGCACCTGCGCCGCCGCTGCCGACGACGCGTCGCGGGCCGGATGCCCCGGCGAAGCGCGGATGGTGCCGATAGATCGCCTCCAGGTGCAGGCTCTCGCGGCGCCGTGCCGACCTCCGCATCGGGCTGACCGCGGCCACGTCCCCGATCCACGCCGAGGAGTCGCGCGTGAACAGATGGTTGGGCAGCGGATCGAGCACCAGGTGCTCCTCCCCCATCCGTTGCAGGGCGATGGACCGGGGAGTGACACCGAGTCCGCGCAGCTCGGCGACGGTGATCCCGGCGATCAGCACCTCCCCCAGAGCGGCCGACGGCATCTCGCCGAGCGCCTCGGTCAGGTCCTGGACGGCGATGTCTCCCAGCACCGTCGGATCCAGCGCCCGGTGCAGCAGGTCGCTGCGGACCTCAGGCACCTCGAGCAGGTCCGTCAGCAGTTCGCTCAGCTCGAGGACCTCGACGCCCTCGCGGCGCAGCAGGGCGGAGAACTCACGGTGCTGGCTGCGGGCGCGATCGCGCCACAGCACCTCGTCGAACAGGAACCGCTCGCGAGTGTCCGGGGTCAGCCGTTCGAGCTCGGCGCCGGGCTCGTGCAGGATCACCCGCCGCAGCGGCGAGATCTCGTCGTGCACTCCGGCCTGGTCGTGCTCTCGGGTCTGTCGGGACGCAGCGTCCATGGGTTCTCCTGAGGGCGAGGGCAGGGACGGGGACGGGGACGGGGACGGGGACGGGGACGCCAGTAAACACCCCGAGACGTGCCGGGCGCGGATCGATACGCTGGCGGTGTCCGCACGTCGTTCCCGCAGGAGGCCCCCATGACCACGCTGTCCATCCCGACCACGACCCTCGCCGACGGCTCGCCCTTCCCGCTGGTCGGCTTCGGTACCGCCGGCCTGCGGGGCGCCGACGGCTGCGAGTCCATCGCCGCGGCGATCCGCGCCGGGTACCGGCTGCTGGACACCGCCGCCCAGTACGGCAACGAGGCCGCGGTGGGCGAAGCCGTGCGGCGCAGCGGCGTCGATGCCGACGAGGTGCTGGTGACGACGAAGATCGCCGGCGGCGACCAGGGGCGCGAGGCGGCCCGCACCGGGTATCTGGAGTCGCTGCGGCGCCTGGGGCTCGAGCGCGCCGCCCTGGTGCTGATCCACTGGCCGAACCCCTCCCGCGGGCTCGCCCTGGAGACCTGGCGCACGCTGATCGATCTCAAGGAGGAGGGCAGGGCGCTGCACATCGGCGTCTCGAACTTCCGCCCCGAGCAGCTGCAGGAGCTGGTCGACGCCACCGGCGTATGGCCCGAGGTCAACCAGATCCAGCTCTCCCCCGCGCTCCAGCGCCGCGAGGCGGTCGCCTTCCATCGCGAGCACGGCATCGTCACCGAGGCCTGGGGACCGCTGGGCGGCCGCGACGGGCTGGGCGCGCAGTTCGCCCTGCGCAAGGTGGCCGACAAGCACGGCGTGACCACCTCCCAGGTCTCGCTGCGCTGGGCCGTGGACCAGGACATCGTGGTGATCCCGAAGTCCAGCGACCCGCAGCGCCAGCTCACCAACGCCACCCTCGACCAGATCACCCTCGACGACGAGGATCGCGAGCTCCTGGCGACGTTGGACCTGGGCGAGGAGGAAGCCTGGGACTCCCGCGAGCACGAGGAGTGGTGAGCCGGGAGGACCGGTTCTCACCCGGCGGTGAGCACCGCGAGATCGTCTTCCTGACCGGGTCGGGCCTCAGCGCCCGCACCGGCCTGGGCACGTTCCGCGGACCGGACGGCCTGTGGGCGCTGGAGCCGGAGACGGAGCAGGCGATGCACGCCGACCAGCTGCCCCGGTCGCTGCCGCTGCTGTGGAAGGTCTGGGGCAGGATGGGCCGGATCGCGCTCGAGCACGGGCCCACGCCCGGGCACCGCGCGATCGCACGTCTCGGTGCTCCCGTGATCACGCAGAACATCGACGGGCTGCACCAGGCCGCCGGCAGCGAGGTCGTCGCCGAGCTGCACGGCAGCGCGCTGCATGCCACCTGCATGGGGTCGGGATGCCCGTGGCGCGGCCGGGTCGAACCCGGCGACGGCGAGCGCCCCGAGGACCACGGGGTCCCCGCCCGCTGCCCCCTGTGCGGGTCGCCGACGCGGCCGGACGTGGTGCTGTTCGACGAGATGCTGCCGCAGGGCCCCCTCGACCTCGCGACGCGGCTTGCCCAGCGGGCGGACCTCTTCGTCGCCGTCGGCACCAGCGGTGTCGTGTTCCCGGCGGCGCAGCTGGCACCCACCGCCCGGTCGCACGGGGCCACGACGGTGCTGATCGACGTCGATCCGCCGCAGGACCCTGCGCTGAGGGCCGCCTTCGATCATGTCATCGCCGAGGACGCCCACGAGGTGCTGCCCGAGTGGGAGCGCGAGGTCAACGGCGTCGGCGGGACCTCGTTCCTCCGCCCCTTCTGAGGCGGGCCCGCCGGGCGATGAACGGCCGAGCGCCGGGAGCGTGTCGGTGTCTCGTCGGGTCGACTCAGATCCAGATCGCCGGGTCGACCTGCTCCTGGGGGTGGGCGGCACCGGTGCGCACCTGCGCGGGCACACCCACCGCGGTGGCCAGCGCCGGCACGTCCTTGACCACCACGGCGTTGGCACCGATCTGGGATCCCTGTCCGAGCACGACAGGGCCGATCACCCGCGCCCCGGCGCCGATGGTGACTCCGTCCTCGACGGTGGGGTGGCGTTTGACGGGTTCCATGGAACGGCCGCCGAGGGTGACGCCGTGGTACAGCATGACGTCGTCCCCGACCTCGGCGGTCTCGCCGATCACGACACCCATGCCGTGATCGATGAAGAAGCGCCGGCCGATGGTGGCACCCGGGTGGATCTCCACGCCGGTGATCGACCGGGCGCCCTGGGCGATGATCCGCGCCGACAGCGTCGCCCCGCGCTCCCACATCTGATGGGCGAGGCGGTAGGTCCAGATCGCATGCAGTCCCGGCGACGTCAGCAGCAGGGAGAGGTCATCGGTGGCGGCGGGATCGCGCCGGCGTGCCGCCGCGAGGTCCTCGCGGACCGTCGCGACGGCACCCATGGCGCGACCGACCAGGCCGCGGACGAGAGCCAAGGGATCAGTCCGCGTACTGGGAGAACAGCGGCGTGGAGAGGTACCGCTCGCCGAAGGAGGGCACGATCACGACGATGGTCTTGCCGGCGTACTCGTCGCGGGAGCCGACGCGCACGGCCGCCTCGATCGCGGCGCCGGAGGAGATCCCGACCAGCAGGCCTTCCGAACGGGCGGTGGCGCGGGCGCGCTCCATCGCGGTCTCCGCGTCGATGTCGAGCACCTCGTCGTAGATCTCGCGGTCCAGGATGCTGGGCACGAAGTTCGCGCCGATGCCCTGGATCTTGTGCGGGCCGGGCTGGCCGCCGTTGAGGATTGCGGACTCCTCGGGCTCGACCGCGATCATCGTGACCTCGCTCTTGCGCTCCTTGAGCACCTGACCGACGCCGCTGATCGTGCCGCCGGTGCCGATGCCGGCGACGACCGCGTCCACCGAGCCCTCGGTGTCGTCCCAGATCTCCTCGGCCGTGGTGCGGCGGTGGATCTCGACGTTGGCCGGGTTGTCGAACTGCTTGACCTGGACGGCACCGGTCTCCTCGGCGACCTGCTCGGCCTTCTCGACCGCGCCCTTCATGCCCTTGGCGGCCTCGGTGAGGATCAGCTCGGCGCCGTAGGCGCGCAGCAGCATGCGGCGCTCGTTGGACATCGACTCCGGCATCGTGAGGATGACCTTGTAGCCGCGCGAGCTGCCGATCATGGCCAGGGCGATGCCCGTGTTGCCGCTGGTGGCCTCGACGATGGTGCCGCCGGGCTGCAGTTGGCCGGACTCCTCGGCGGCATCGATCATGGCGACGCCGATGCGGTCCTTGACGGAGTTGGCGGGGTTGTAGAACTCGAGCTTGGCGAGCACGGTGGCCTTGACGTCGTCGCCGAGGCGATTGAGCTTGACCAGCGGGGTACGGCCGACGAGTTCGGAGACGTTCTCGTAGACGGGCATGCTTCCTCCTGTGGACTGGATCTCCCGGAGCCCCAAAGGGGCACTTTCCCCGAGCATAACGGGAACTCGGAACGGCCGTGGCCGGATCCGTCCTTCGGCAGCACCCGCGGAGTCCCGGGTTCGGGTCACCCCCTCGAGCGGGTCCACAGGCTGCACAGCTCCCGCGGCTGAGCGCATAGGCTCGCGCCATGACGTACGAGCTCGACGCTTCCCTCTGCGTGCCCGCCACCCCGGAGGAGGTCTACGCACTGCTCAGCGACATCACGCGCACCGGCGAATGGAGCGTCCAGACCGAGAAGGCCGAATGGAACTCCGAGGCCCGGGGCGTGGGCGCGACGTTCACCGGTCGTAACCGCACGCCGGAGCGGACATGGCAGACCGTCTCCACGGTCGTCATCGACGAACCCGGCCGGGAGTTCGCGTGGTCCGTGGGCCCGGCGGAGGTGATCTGGGGCTACCGCATGCAGCCACAGGACGGCGGCACCGAGCTGATCCAGTACACCCGGTTCGGCGAGCGCGCCGAGAAGGTCTTCGCCGAGCGGCACGGCGAGGATGCCGCGAGGCAGATCGAGATCCGCCGGAAGGCAGCCCGTGCCGGCATGCCCGCCACCCTCGAGCGCATCGCCGCGATCCTGCGAGGCCAGTCGCCGGCCACGGAGCGCTGAGACGCGGCGGCGCGCCCGGCGAGGAACCGGTCAGTACACCATGCCCATGACCTCGCGCACGCGCGCCAGGGTCTGCTCGGCGACCTCGTTCGCGCGTTCGTCGCCGGCGCGCAGCACCCCGAACAGGTACTCCGGGTCCTGTTCGATCTCGGCCCGGCGTGCGCGGATCGGGGCGAGGTGCTCGTTCAGCGCCTCGGCGGCCAGCATCTTCAGGGTGCCGGAGCCGGCGTCGCCGACCTCGGAGGCGATCTCCTCGGGCGTGCGCCCGGTGGCCTCCGAGGCGATCGTGAGCAGGTTGGCGACCTCGGGGCGCCCCTCGGGGTCATAGGTGATCCGTCGCTCGGAGTCCGTCTTGGCCTTCTTGATCTTCTTCAGGGTCTCGTCCGGGCTCATCCGCAGCATCACGGTGTTGCCCAGCGACTTGCTCATCTTGGCCGCACCGTCGAGGCCCAGGATGGTGGGGGCGTCCGACAGCAGCGCGTCGGGCTCGGTGAAGACCTGCTCTCCGTCCGCGTAGCGCTCGTTGAAGCGCCGGGCGATGACACGGGTCTGCTCGATGTGGGGCAGCTGATCCTTGCCCACCGGGACCACGTTGCCGTGGCAGAAGAGGATGTCCGCGGCCTGATGGACCGGGTAGGTCAGCAGCAGCCCGCCCATCGCGGACTTCCCGGCCGCGGCGAGCTCGGCCTTGACGGTGGGATTGCGCTCCAGCTCCGGCTGGGTGACCAGCGAGAGGAACGGCAGCATCAGCTGGTTCAGCGCCGGCACGGCCGAGTGCGCGAAGAAGGTGGACTTCTCGGGGTCCAGGCCGACGGCGAGGTAGTCGGTCAGCAGCTCGCGCACCGAGCCGCGGATGTCACCGACGACATCGCGGTCGGTGATCACCTGGTAGTCGGCGACCAGCACCCAGGTCTCGATCCCGGCCTCCTGCAGGCGCACCCGGTTACGCAGCGACCCGAAGTAGTGGCCGATGTGCAGGGCGCCGGTGGGGCGGTCCCCCGTCAGCATGCGCAGCCCCGAGGGGTCGCTCTCGATCTGCTTCCAGATCTCGTCACTGCGCTGGCGGGAGGAGTCGTAGCTGGTGCGGGAGGAGGTCGGTGCGGTCACCGCTCCATGCTAGCGGCCCCGTTCGGATCCGCCGTGGCCCCGCGGGTTGCCGCTGCGCCGCGCCCCGCCGCTCTGCAGGAGCTTGCGCATTCTTGCACGTGCCGCTCGCGGATAAGATCTTCCGCATGCCCGCCACTGCCCCGGCCGATCCCGGGTTCGACGTCGTCGTCCTCGGGGCCGGTCTGAACTCCTTGAACCTGACCATCGCCTTCCATCAGCAGTACGGGATGCGCTGCACCACCGTGGTGCGCATCCCGGTGGCGATGAACGAGCACACCGTGACCACCGACCTCGAGGTGCTCGGAGCCGAGGCGAGCGATGAGGACATGCGCGATGCTCTGCTCGAGCTCGCCTCCCGGCGCGCTCCGGGGCGCCCGGCGCTGCTGCTGACCAACGCGGACTCCCTGATCGACTTCATCGACCGCTTCCGCGCCGACCTCGAGGAGCACTACCTCCTGGCGCAGGTCGACGCCGATCTGCTCGCGCGTCTGGCCGACAAGGCGGAGTTCGCCGAGATCTGTGAGCGGCTCGGCATCGGCACTGTGCCCACGGTGATCGTCGATTTCGCGCGGGCAGGCGAGAGCGACTGGAACGGCACCGATGAGCTGCCGTGGGCCTACCCGGTGGTCGGCAAGGCCGCCAATACTGCCGAGTACCACCACGTGCAGTTCCCCGGGAAGCGGAAGGTCTTCTTCCTCGAATCCGCCGAGCAGCAGCAGGATCTCGTGCGGCGGCTGCGCGAGTCGGGCTTCACCGGGAGATTCCTGTTCCAGGAGCTCATCGAGGGCGATGACACCGCCCAGCGCTCGATCACCGCCTACCGCTCCAGCCGCGGCAAGGTCACCCTGCTCTGCGCCGCCCAGGTGCTGCTGGGCGAGCACACCCCCGATGCCCTGGGCCGGCCCGCCGCCATGGTCACCGGCGACTTCCCGTCCCTGACCGCCGCCGCGGAGAGGTTCCTCGACGCGGTGGACTACGTCGGCTTCGCGAACTTCGATGTGAAGGTCGACCCGCGCACCGGCCGCGAGTGCTTCTTCGAGATCAACCCGCGCATCGGCCGCAACAACTACTACGTCACCGCAGCCGGGGAATCCGTGGCCCGGCACGTCGTCGAGGATCGCGTCCACGGCCGGGACCTCGAGCAGGTCGTGGTCACCGACACCGTTGTGTACTCGATCCTGCCGGTGCGCCTGGTGCTGCGCTACCTGCGCGATCCCGCGCTGCGGGACCGGATCCGCCGCGTGGCGCGCACCTCCCTGCGCAACCCCTTCCGGTACGGTCCTGAAGGTCTGTGGATGCGCGCCTACTCCGTGCTCTCGGGCCTGAACTTCGTGCGCAAGTTCCGCGCCGTGTACCCGCGGCCCACCGACACCGGATTCTGATCCTGGGAAGGACCCCGCCCCGATGCCCGACACCCCCGCCCGCCCCTTCGCCGTCGATCCCTCGCCCGGGATCGACCTGGTGCTGCTGGGCGGTGACATCGGCATCTACGCGCTGGCCCGCGCCTTCCACGAGGAGTACGGGATCCGGGCCACCGTGGTGACCCGCAGGGTCGTGGGCCCCGTCGCGGATTCCTCCATCCTGGAGACCGTCGAGGTCGGGATGTCCGCGAGCGAGGACGAGCTGATCCGGGCCCTGCTCGAGGTCGGGTCCGGCAAGGCCTCCGGGCCGGCCGGGCACCGCCCGATCCTGCTGGCCAATGCCGACTTCCTGGTCTCGCTGCTGGCCGCCCACCGCGACCGCCTGAGCCAGTACTTCCATCTCCCCCTGCTCGCTGACGACGTGCTGGCCACGGTGGCCGACAAGGCGGCATTCAGCGAGGTCTGCGAGCAGATCGGGGTGCCCACGCCGCGCACCGTCGTGCTCGATTTCGCCGGCGGCTCCACCCCGGAGGTGCCCGAGCTCGATCTCGGCTGGCCCGTGGTCGCCAAGGCCTCCCGCTCCTCGGCGTACAACGCGGTCTCCTTCCCGGGCAAGCGCAAGGTCTTCGAGTTCCACGACCGCGCCCAGCTGCTCGACCTGGTCGGCCGGCTCAGCGCCGCCGGGTACACCGACCGCTTCGTGGTCCAGGAGATGATCCCGGGCGATGACACGTCCATGCTGTCGGTGACCGCGTACGTCGACACCCGCGGGAAGGTGACGCTGCTGGGCGGGGCGCAGGTGCTGCTGGAGGAGCACACACCCATCGCCCAGGGGAACCCGGCGGCGATGTACACCACCGACCTGCCCGACGTGCTCGAGCAGTCCGTGCGCTTCCTCGAGCACACCGGCTACCGCGGCTATGCGAACTTCGATGTCAAGATCGATCCGCGCGATGGCATCGCCAAGTTCTTCGAGGTCAATCCCCGCATCGGTCGCAACAACTACTACATGACCGCGGCCGGCGCGAATGTCGCCGTGCCCGTCGTCGCCGATCTGGTCGAGGACCGCGAGGCGGAGCGGATGGTCCCGCAGCAGGAGATCCTCTACTCGATCGTGCCCTGGATGCTGCTGCGCCGGTACATCATCGATCCGGACCTGCGCGCGCGGGTGCGGGAGATCGGTCGGCGCTGCACCGTCCACCCGCTGTCCTACGGCCCGGAGGGACCGCGGCGCCGCGCCTACGTCCTCGCCGCCCAGGCGAACCAGGTCAAGAAGTTCCTCCAGCACTACCCGCGACCGTCGGCCGACGGATTCTGAGCCGGACGCCCCCACCGACGGCGGCGCGGGCAGAGCGGTCGCCTGAGCGGTCGGCCGAGCGGTAGGCCGGGCCGCCGGCCGGTCGACAGCGCGCCCGCACCTGCTTACGCTGGCAGGCATGAGCGAGAACACCTTCACCGTGACCTCGAACGCGACCCCGGACGGCACCGAGGTGGCTCCCCAGCAGCTGGTGGAGAACCTCGGCGGGCAGAACCTCTCTCCGGACCTGACTTGGTCGGGCGCCCCTGAGGGCACCCGCTCGTTCGCGGTGACGCTGTTCGACCCGGACGCCCCCACCGGTTCCGGCTTCTGGCACTGGATCGCGTGGGACATCCCTGCCACCACGACCTCGCTGCCCCTCGGCGTCCCCCGCGAGGAGCCCTCCCTGCAGCAGGGCGTCAACGACTTCGGCAACCGCGGGTACGACGGCCCCGAGCCGCCGGCCGGACCGCCGCACCGCTACACCTTCACGGTCCACGCCCTGCCGGTCGAGACGCTGGGTGCGGACCCCGACGGCCCGCACATCGGGGCCCGGTTCGCGATCTTCAGCCAGCAGCTGGCCTCCACCTCGCTCACCGCGCATTACCAGGTTACGAACTGACGCACCAGGGGGAAACACTCCGCGACGGCTCGGGCGTGCCCCGTCGTGGTCGAAGATCGCCGCCCGTAGGCTCGAACCATGAGGTCGAGGACATCCCACGGTGAGTGGACGAGGCAGATATCAGACCGGATTCTGACCCCGTTCATCCGCTCGACGGACGACGGAGACGCCTCCGAGTGCGAAGGTCGAGGGGTGAACGTGATCCAGATGCGCCCCGCCGACCGGGCGGCCACCGCCCGGACCGCCGCCGAGCGGACCGGGGGCGAGCGCCGCGGCGGGGAGCGTGCCGGCGGTGAACGCACCGGCGGCGAGCAGCGACCGCTGCGGGTGCTGCTGACCACCGACTGGTGGGAGCCGGTCGTCAACGGCGTCGTCGCCTCCGTCGCCACTCTGCGCCGGGAACTGATCGCGCTGGGCTGCGACGTCCGCGTCCTCACCCTCTCCCAGGGGATCCGCACCCGCAGCGAACCCGGCGTCTACCGCATCGGCTCGGTCTCCGCGGCCATGTTCTACGACCGGGCGCGGATCGGCATGCCGGCCAGCCGTCGAGTTCTGCGGGACATCCTGCGCTGGCGGCCGGATGTGATCCATTCCCACTGCGAGTTCTCCACCCATGTGTGGGCCCGCCGGATCGCCCGCACCCTCTCGGTGCCGCTGATCCACACGTACCACACCATCTACGAGGACTACACGCACTATTACTCCCCCAGCCGCACCGTCGGCCGCAAGGTGGTCGCGACCTTCTCGCGGCGCGTGCTCTCGGGCACCGACGCCGTCGTCGTCCCCACCGCCAAGGTCGCCGCGCTGCTGAGCGGGTACGGGGTGCGCCGGCCGGTCCACGTCGTCCCCACGGGGCTGGATCTGGAGCGTTTCCGGCCGGCCGCCTCCGAGGCCGAGCGGGCCGACACCGCCGCCCTGCGCTCGCGGCTGGGCATCGGCGCGGACCACAAGGTGCTGGTCTCGGTGTGCCGCCTGGCCAAGGAGAAGAACCTCGACGAGGTCCTGGACATGGTCGCGGCCGCCGATCGCAGCGACGTGGTCCTGGTGCTGGTGGGCGAGGGCCCCTATCGCGAGGAGCTCGAGGAGCGCGCGCGGCAGCTGGGCATCGCCGATCGCGTCGTGTTCACGGGCGTGGTCGAGCCCGCCGAGGTCCAGCGCTGGTACCGCGTCGGCGACGTGTTCGTCAGCGCCTCCCTGAGCGAGACCCAGGGCCTGACCTTCATCGAAGCCCTCGCCAGCGGCCTGCCGCTCCTGTGCCACCGGGACCCGTCGCTGGCCAGCGTGGTCCTCGACGGCCGCACCGGCCACCAGTACGAGACCGCGGCGGAGTTCACCCAGCACCTCTCGGCACTGCTGGATGACCCGCGCACGCGCCGCGAGATGGCTGCGGCCGCGGTCGAGCACGCCGCGGCCACCTTCGGGGCCCGCCGGTTCGGCCGCTCCGTGCTCGAGGTGTACCAGCAGACGCTGCTGCGTCACTCCCCGCGCGTCATCACCCGGATGGCGGCCGTGGCATGAGCACCGCGATCCAGTCCGCACCGACCGCCGTGGCCGTCCCCGGCGGGATCTCGCGCGCCGAGCGCTCGACGCTGGAGCTCGCCGGGGAGCCCGGGACCGTCGCGCCACCGCGCATCGGGGACCACGGGGAGCTCGGAGCGCTCGGAGGGTTCGGAACCGGCCCCGCCGCCCCGGCCCGTCGGGACCCCGTGCGGATCGCCGCCCGCCTCTCCCCGCTGCTGGGACTCGGGCTCAGCATCGGCTTGATCTGGTGGGGCCTGCAGACGGGCGTGCTGCAGTCACTGGCGAACCTCCAGAGCTTCATCGACTCCCTCGGAGCCTGGGGACCGGTCGCCTTCCTGATCGTCTCCGCCGCCTCGGTGGTGTTCCCGATCGTGCCCGGTGGCCTCCTGGTCATCGCCGGCCCGGTCCTGTTCGGTCCCGTCGAAGGCACCCTGCTGAACTACATCGCCGTGTGCACCGGGTCGCTCCTGAACTTCCTGATCGCCCGGCACGTCGGCCTCGCGCTCATCGAACGGATCTTCCGCCCGCGGACGGTCGAGAAATTCCTGGGCTGGACGCGCAACGCCCACTTCACCCGCGCCTTCGGCCTCGCGATCGCGCTGCCGATCGCGCCGGACGATCTGCTGTGCTACATCGCCGGGACCACCCGGATGCGGTGGCGCACCTACGCGGCGATCATCCTGCTGTGCAAGCCGTGGGCCCTGATCGCGTACGGGCTCGGCGCCAGCGCCATCCTGCTCCGCGTCCTGCCCTGGTGAACGGAGGAGAGTCATGCTCATGAGGACCCGCGCCGTCAGGCGCCCCCGCCGGCCCTGGGACCCGGCCGTGCACTGGCTGGACCATGTCGTCCACACTCTCCTGCCCGGGCGGCACCCGCGCCGCAACGTGCGCACCCATGAGCCGCTGCGCGTGCTCATGCCGCACGGCATGGCCGGGCTCGCCCGCGAATCCGGGATCGGAGCGGCGATCCGGCATCAGGAGTCCGTGGTGCGCGCGCTCGGGCACAAGGTGGTCACCAATCCGCTGCTCCCCTTCGATGTCGTCCACCTCAACACCCCCTTCCCGGACACCCCGCTCCTCGCGCGCTGGGCCCGTCTATGGCGCCGGCCCGTGCTGGTGTGGGCGCACTCGACGGAGAACGACTTCCGCGATTCCTTCCCCGGCTCCAACCAGCTCGCGCCGCTGTTCCGGCGGTGGATCTCGCACCTGTACCGCCTCGGGGATGCCGTGGTCACGCCCAGCGAGTACTCCCGGGAGCTGGTCTCGGACCCGAAGTACGGCATCACCAGCAGCATCCATGTGCTCTCCAACGGCGTGGACACCACGTTCTTCCGTCCGGATCCCGAGGCGCGGCCGCGGCTGCGCGAGTCCCTCGGCATCGCCCCGGATGCGAAGGTGGTCATCAGCGTCGGCATGCAGCTGGTGCGCAAGGGGATCCTCGACTGGGTCGAGGTGGCCCGACGGATGCCCGAGGTCACCTTCGTCTGGTACGGCCGCACGGACGAGCGCCTGCTGACGGCCGACGTCGAGCGCGCTCTGGCCACTGCGCCCTCGAACGCCCTGTTCCCCGGCTACCTCCGCCCCGACAAGCTGCGTGAGGCCTACTGCGGCGCGGACGTGTTCTGCTTCCTGACCAAGGAGGAGACCGAGGGGATCGTGCTGTGGGAGGCACTGGCCTGCGGAGTTCCCGCCCTGGTGCGGGCCATCCCGCTGTACCGGGACCGGATGCCCGACGGGGTGCTGACCCACCAGGTCGCCGGCGACGGCCCCGAGTTCCCGGCCGAGGTCGCGCGCAAGCTCACCGATCTGCTGGAGGGGCGGCTCGAGGACCTCACCGAGGCCGGGCGGCTCGCCGCCGAGGACGTCGATCTGCGCTCGGTGGCCCGCCGGCTCGAGGAGATCTACCGGCTGACGGGCGTGCAGCCCCATCGCCGCTCGCGCGGTCTCACTGCCGACGCGAGGGACGCCACAGTACGAGCGCGCCTCCGCCGCGCCGCTGGGGCCTCTCGCCCCGGCGCAGCGCGCTGATCTCCCCGTCGCGGTCGGCCGAGAACACCCGCCGCTGCGCGGGGGTCATCGCGTCGAGAGTCTCCTGGACGCTCTCGAGCTGGTCGGCGAGGTCGTTGACCTCGTCCTGCAGCTCCATGATCCGTTTGATCCCGGCGAGGTTGATGCCCTGGTCCTGGGAGAGTCGCTGGATCTCGCGCAGCTTCGCGACGTCGCGCGCACTGTAGCGCCGGCCCCGCCCGCGGGTGCGCTGCGGGGAGACCAGGCCCAGCCGGTCGTACTGGCGCAGCGTCTGCGGGTGCATCCCGGACAGCTCCGCGGCCACGGAGATCACGAACACGGGTGCGCGCTCGTCGATGCGGTGCGGGCCGGCCATCGGGGATGCTCCTTCCTGCGCCAGTTCTACGCGGGATACCTACGTCGGGCGAGGTCTGCTCTCTGCTCCGTCCTACTCTGCCAGGCCGGGGCCTGCCGCCGGCGGCAGCCGGCGCACGAGGACTCGGTGGCGAGAGGCCGCGCCGGCGGAGCGGCGAGGCCGCCCCGCCGGAGCGGGTGTCAGCGGGCGGCGGCCTCCGCCAGTCCTGCCCGCGGGTCCTCGTCGGCCAGCGCCTCGCGCAGATCCTCGACGGCCCGCTTGGCCTTGCCCTCGACGTGGGTGGGCACCGCGACCTGCACGGTGACCAGCAGATCACCCGTGGTCTTCTTCGTGGTGATGCCCTTGCCGCGCACCCGCAGGGTGCGGCCCGACGGGGTGCCCGGTGGCACCTTGACGCTCACGGAGCCGCCGTCGAGCAGCGGCACCGACAGCGTGGTGCCCAGGACCGCCTCGTCGAAGGAGATCGGGACGGTCAGGCGCAGGTTCGCGCCGTCACTGCTCCAGACGGGATGCTCCTCGACGTCGAGGGTCAGCAGCAGGTCGCCCGCCGGGGCCGAGCCGGGACCGGGGCGTCCCTTGCCGCGCAGCCGGATCTTCTGGCCGTCATGCACGCCGGCCGGGATGCGCGCCGTCACGGTGCGTCCCTCGACGTTCAGGCGGATCTCGGTGCCCAGCGCGGCGTCGCGGAAGCCGATGCGGGTGCGGGCGGAGATGTCGGCCCCCTTCGGCGGGGCGCCGCCTGGTCCACCGGCGCCGCCGAAGCCGCCCGTGGCGCCGAATCCGGCCGGACCGCTGCTGTAGCCACCGCCGGCCTGCCCGCCGAACATGCGCAGGATGTCCTCGAGATCCGGCTCTGCCGCGCCGCCCCGGGCGCCGCGTGCCCCGGCGCCGGAGAAGCCGCCGCCCTGGCCGCCGAACATGGAGGAGAAGACGTCCTCGAAGCCTGCACCGCCGGGGCCGCCCTGGCCCGCGGAGAAGCGCGCGCCGCCGGAACCCATGGCATGGATCGCGTCGTACTGCTGACGCTGCTCGGGATCGTTGAGCACCGAGTAGGCCTCACCGACCTCCTTGAACTTCTCCTCGGCCGTGGGGTCGTCGGGATGACGGTCGGGGTGGAACTTCTTGGCCTTGGCCCGATAGGCCTTCTTGATCTCCTGCGCGCTCGCGTCCTTCGAGACGCCGAGGACCGCGTAGAAGTCCTTGTCGAGCCAGTCCTGTCCGGACATGTGCGTCTCCTTTCGGGAGCGTCAGGGGCTTCCTGGGGTCGGTGGGCGGTGAGTCGGTGGGTGAGAGATATGGGGCCGACGGGACACGCCCGCCGGGGCGGGGAGGGCGGGGCCCTGCCGGCCGGGTGATGGCCGGCAGGGCCCCGCGCCGCCCCTAGGTGCGACCGGTCAGGCCGGGCCGCGGGTGCTCACCCGCGCCGGTCGCAGCACGCGCTCGCCCAGGGCGTAGCCGGGCTGCATGACCTGCGCGATCGTGGTGGTCTCGGCGTCGTCGGCCTGCTCGTGCATCAGCGCCTCGTGGAGGTTCGGATCGAACTCCTCCCCGACGGCGCCGTAGCGCCTCAGACCGTGCGACCCGAGGGTGTCCTCGAGCTTCTGGGCGATCGAGTGGAAGGGGGTGCCCTCGGCGATGTCGCCGTGCTGACGCCCCAGCTCCACATCGTCCAGGACGCCGATCAGCGAGGTCAGGACACGGCCCACGGCCGCCTCCTTGCCCGCCTCGGCGGCGCCCTCGATGCGCCGGCGCGAGTTGACGTACTCCGCCTGTTCGCGCCTGAGCTGCTCGGTCAGCTCGGTGACCTGGCCCTCGAGCTCGGCCACCCGGCCGGCATCTGCCGGGACCCCGCTGCCGGAGTCATCGCCCTCGGCCGCCTGCTCGTAGAGCTTCGCGGCCTCGGCCTCGATCGGGTCGACGGGCTCGGCGCCCTCCGCCGGGTCCTGCTCGTTCCCGGCGGAGGCGGTCTCCGAGGCGCCGGAGTCACGGACGCTGCCGTCCTCCGGGTTCACCTTCCGCTTGTCGTTGAAGGAGAACCGGGGCTCACCCTCGGGGCGCTGCGCGTCGTCGGGAGTGCTCTGGTCCTCGCTCATCACTTCTTCTCCTCGTCCTCGTCCACGACCTCGGCGTCGACCACGTCGTCATCGTCCGACGAGGTCGAACCGCTCTCGGCACCCTCGGCCCCGGCGGCGCCCTCGGCACCCTCCTGCTCGGCCTGGGAGTAGATCGCGGTGCCCACAGCCTGCAGGGCCTCGTTCAGCGCGTCGCGCTTGGACTCGAGGTCCTCGGTGGAGGTGTCCTCGCTGGCGAGGGACTCCTTGGCCTCCTTGATGGCTTCCTCGGCCTTGGTGCGATCTGCATCCGGCACCTTGCCCTCGTTGTCCTTGAGGACCTTGTCGCCCTGGTAGACGAGCTGCTCGAGGGTGTTGCGGGCGTCGGCGTTCTTGCGGCGCTCCTCGTCCTCGGCGGCGTGGGCCTCGGCGTCCTTCACCATGCGGTCGATGTCCTCGTCGGACAGGGCGGAGCCGCCGGTGATCTGGATGGACTGCTCGTTGCCGGTGCCGCGGTCCTTCGCGGTCACGTGCACGATGCCGTTGGAGTCGATGTCGAAGGTGACCTCGATCTGCGGGATGCCGCGGGGAGCCGGGGCGATGCCGGTCAGCTCGAAGGTGCCCAGCATCTTGTTGTCCCGGGTGAACTGACGCTCGCCCTGGAACACCTGGATCGCCACGGAGGGCTGGTTGTCCTCCGCGGTGGAGAACACCTCGGACGTCTTGGTCGGGATGGCCGCGTTGCGCTCGATGAGCTTGGTCATCACGCCGCCCTTGGTCTCGATGCCGAGGCTGAGCGGGGTGACGTCCATGAGCAGGACGTCCTTGCGCTCACCCTTGATGACCGCGGCCTGCAGGGCCGCGCCCACGGCGACGACCTCATCGGGGTTGACGCCCTTGTTGGGCTCCTTGCCACCGGTCAGGGACTTCACGACGTCGGTCACAGCCGGCATACGGGTGGAGCCGCCGACCAGGATCACGTGGTCGATCTCGGAGACCGAGATGCCCGCGTCCTTGATGACCTGGTGGAACGGCGCCTTGGTGCGCTCGAGCAGGTCGGAGGTCATGTCCTCGAACTGAGCCCGGGTGAGCTTCTCGTCGAGGTGCAGCGGCCCGTTCTCGGTCATCGAGAGGTACTGCAGCGAGATGTTCGTGGAGGTCGAGGAGGACAGCTCCTTCTTCGCCTGCTCGGCGGCCTCCTTGAGGCGCTGCAGAGCGATGCGGTCCTTGGAGAGGTCCACGCCCTCCTTGTTCTTGACCTGGGAGATCAGCCAGTCGACGATCTTCTGGTCCCAGTCGTCGCCGCCGAGGCGGTTGTCGCCCGCGGTGGCCTGGACCTGGATGGTCGAGCCCTCCTCGTCCTTGCTCACGCCGAGCAGGGAGACGTCGAAGGTGCCGCCGCCGAGGTCGAAGACGAGGATCTGCTCGTCGTCGTTGCCCTTCTCGAGGCCGTAGGCCAGGGCCGCGGCGGTGGGCTCGTTGACGATGCGCAGCACGTTGAGGCCGGCGATGGTGCCGGCGTCCTTCGTGGCCTGGCGCTCGGCGTCGCTGAAGTACGCGGGGACCGTGACGACCGCGTCGGTGACGTCCTCGCCCAGGTAGGACTCGGCGTCGCGCTTGAGCTTGCCGAGGATGCGCGCGGAGATCTCCTGCGCGGTGTACTTCTTGTCGTCGATCTCGGTGCTCCAGTCGGTGCCCATGTGGCGCTTGACCGAGGAGATGGTGCGGTCGACGTTGGTCACGGCCTGGCGCTTGGCGACCTCACCGACCAGGACCTCGCCCTGCTTGGAGAAGGCGACGACCGACGGGGTGGTGCGAGCGCCCTCGGCGTTCGCGATCACGGTGGGCTGGCCGCCCTCGAGGACGGAGACGACGGAGTTGGTGGTACCGAGGTCGATTCCGACGACACGGGACATGAGTGCCTGCCTTTCTGCGACGGGAACGCCGCAAACGGGTTCGTGCGATGCCGGCCGCCGTGGGCCGGCGGCAAGCCTTGAGCTGTACGCACTCAAGTAGAGGACCCGTCGCGATCGTTGTCAATCCGGGACGCATCGAACTTGAGTACACCCGACTCAACTACGGGGATGCGCCGCACATTCCCGATCCGGAACGGCGTGACGGAGACCACGTCTTTGGCGTAGGTTCGCGGTACGAGACGATCCGTCGGACGATCCGGCGGGAGCCGATCCGTCGGACGATCCGGCGGGAGCCGAAGGAGGCATAGATGCCCGCGATCCGAGCCCTCACGGCGCTGCTGCCGGACCCTTCCCGGGCAGCACGGTCGCTCAGCACCGTATTCGGCTGGAGCGTGGAGAGCGACTTCGGGACGTTCGCAGCGCTACAGCTCCCGGGAGACGTCCCTCTGTGGATCAACGCCCCGGCGGACGGCGAGCCCGCAACCGGCAATCTCGTACTGCACCTGACAGCCGACGACGTCGACGAGTCGTTCCGCGAGGCCGTCGCGTGCGGCGCCCGCGCCGTCCGGCAGCCACAGGACATGGACTACGGCGAGCGCTCGGCCTCCGTCACCGTCGACGACGCTCCTGGTCTCGTCTTCGACTTCTCGCGCCCGCTCACGTAGATCTCAGGAGATCGCCTCCCGGCGTCGCACCATCTCGTCGATCCAGGCCGGGGCATAGGGCGATGTGCAGTTCGGGGGCGTGGGGTAGTCCTTGAGCACCTCGAGCCGCTCCCCGATCCGCCGCGCCCGCTCACGCAGCTCCGGCGTGTGGATGCCGATCTGCGCTAGGCAGTGGTTCATGGACCATTGCAGACGATCGGGGGCGTCCTTCATCTCGGCCTCGATGATGTCCAGGAGCCGGGACTGGTCGATTCCGTGCGGGTTATTCACCACCCGGTCGCTGGTCAGCGCCCAGCCGGCGCTGGCGACGACCGGATCCGGGCCCGCCGACCACGCCTGGCGGAGCTCCTCGCGGTGTGGGCTCTTCTTGACGATGTAGTTCACGAGCCAGTCGTGGACCTTGGGAGCGCGAGCCTCACGCAGCATGGCGTCGAGTTCATCGCGGCCGAACTCCTTGGGCCGCGAGATGAGCACGGCGAGCAGTTCGGCAGAGGTCTCGCCGGTCGACCACAGCTCACGGGCAAGATCGGGCTGCGTCTTGAGTCGCTTGGCAAGGGCGCGAAGCGCGGACAGATTCACGCCATGGTCGTCGCCGCGCTTCTCGTTGACGGCCCGAACTCGCGGGTCCTCGAGCGAGGCCAGCTCCTCCAGCACCTCGGCCGCCACCGCGGTCAGGTCGTCGGCATCCTGCTCGCGATCGGCCAAGTGCTCGTCCTTCGGTCTCGGAGTTACGCGCAGGATACGTGCAGCCACCGCGAGCGGCGTCGCAGGCGACGCCCTCAATCCGCTGACCTCCTCCCGTGTCCGCGACAATGTCGCCATGTCTGCATCCGACCTGCCTCCCTCCGCGCGCCGCACCGTGCAACTGAGCACCTCCGACCAGCCAGCGTGGATCGTGAAGGACGAGGTCGACGGCGGCTGGGTCCTGCAGATCGGCGGGGTGGAGCAGTCCCATGTCGACCTCGAGGATCCGACGCACCTCGTGCACGAGTACCTGCGGCGGATGGCGAACGTGCTGGACGAGGCATGGCCGCGTCGCCAGCCGATCCGGATCGCACACCTGGGGGCGGGCGCCCTGACCCTGGCGCGGTACGTCCAGGCCACCCGGCCGGGTTCCGCGCAGGTGGTCGTCGAGATAGAGCGCGAGCTGCCGACGCTGGTGACCTCCGCGCTGCCCCTGCCCACCGGGACGGATCTGGACGTGGTGATCGGGGATGCCCGCGCCGAGCTCGCGGCCATGGGAGTCCGACGATTCGAGGCGATCGTGCTCGATGTGTTCTCCGGCGAGTCCTCCCCCGCCCATCTGGCCACGCAGGATTTCTATGTGGAGGCGCTCGAGCACCTGACGGACGACGGCGTATTGCTGGTCAACGTCGGCGACGACGCCGGCCAGCAATTCCTCGCACGTCAGGTGCGCGAGCTCGAGGAGGCGGCGGCCGCGCGCGGCCTCTCCGGGGTCTGGACGCTGACTCACGCAACGCTGTTGTCGCATCCGGCCGACGGGAACATGGTGCTTCTCGCCGGCGGGGCACTGTCGTCACCCGAGGTCGAGACGTGGCGGGCGGCGTGGAAGAAGGCCGGCCCGCACCCGGCCGCGGTGCTCGACCCCGCCGAGACGGTCGAGGCCTTCGGCTGAGCCGGTTATCCACAATCTCTGCGACTGGAGGACGCGGGAGACGCGGGCCAGATAGCGTGCAGGTGACCTGACGCACTCCCGGAAGGCATCTCCATGCCCCGTCGCCTGTTCTCCGCCGCGGCCGCCGCCGCTCTGACCCTCGGCCTCGCGGCATGCGGCGACGGTAGTGACGGCCCCGTCACCAGCCCGCCCCCTGACGTTACCGTCACCGGCGGTGGCAGCGACGGCGGAGGTGCCAGCGACGGAGGAGGCTCCGATGGCGAGGGCGCGCCCAGCGACGGCGGAAACTCCAGCGATGGCGGCGGCAACGGCGAAGCGGACCCGAGCGCAGCCGCCCCCGATATCCCCCCTCCCGATCCTGCGGAGTATGCAGGCATGGACGAGCACACGCCGGAGGGCGCGGAGCAGGCGTTCCGGTATTACATCGCCGTCTCCATGTGGGCGCACCAGACGGGGAGCGACGAACTACTCAAGACGCTGCAATCCGATGCGTGCGAAGGCTGCGCATACTTGAACGAAGACCTAAAGCAAATTGCAGACGGCGGACATTATTGGAGCGAGGTCGAAGTGACTGACATCGCCACAGCAATCCATGAATCACCCAACTTTGAACACGAGATCGGATACGAATTCGAGCTTGGCCCACACTCCCGCCCGAGCCCCGACTTCTCTGGTCGACAGAATGTCACCCATCTCGAGTACACAGCTATCGGCGGGATGAGCTGGACGTCTGGAGAGTGGACTGTCAGCGAAATGAGCATTGAGTGGAGCGAGAATGCTCACAGCTAATCGACACATCCACCGAAAACACAATCTAGTCACGATCTTTCTCGCCGCCATCATTCTATTTTCCGCCCCACTCAGTGCCGAAGCAGACGACCCGCCAGTAGAAGGAAAATTAACGCCAGAAGAAATTGCAGCGTCTCTGGAAGATGCCACGACAGACTCGGGCGAGTCTACCGACTCCTCATCGACGACAAACGATTCATCGGATGGAAACGCACCAAAATACAGCTATGTCTGGGAAGCCGTTTCCGCATTCGACGATTGCGAGATGTCCGCCGACGCCGCGTGGCAGTGCGACCCGGACGCTGCATCCTGCGAATCAGACAGCGCGCCCATGCGCGGCAATGGCGACGTCATGTACAACTCCAGCGGTGGCGGCGGCGGAGGCGACACCGACAGTGAGGGAGTCACGCAGCGCGGCACGCGTATCGACAACGAGACTGGAGAAGAAACCGACATGGGGTTCCGGTGCGCCATGCCCGGGTCTCCTGAGATGGCCGAGGCCGAACCGATCGTCATCACTGTCACCCAGAGCGATTTCGCGCAGATGCCCGTCGATCCGCTCAAGCCTCATGCCGGACCGGTCGATGGCTGGCTCCCGGTGAACATGGTCAACGTGCTCTACGCCGAGGCCGAGTCCCAGGAACTCGAAGTCACGCTCCTCGATACCCCCGTCGCCGTCCGAGCGACGCCCGTCTCGTACCACTG
Source organism: Brachybacterium sp. GCM10030268 (assembly GCF_042666305.1). Taxonomy (NCBI): domain Bacteria; kingdom Bacillati; phylum Actinomycetota; class Actinomycetes; order Micrococcales; family Dermabacteraceae; genus Brachybacterium; species Brachybacterium sp. GCM10030268. The sequence goes on from NZ_JBHTCW010000001.1 coordinate 113,501, forward strand.
GGACCTCGGCGACGGGAACACGATCACCACGGACAACCCCGGCGAGCCATACCCCTCCGAGGCCGTCTCCAGCACGTACACGCAGGAGGGCTGGTACGACATCACCCTCACCACGACATTCACCGGGCAGTTCTCCGTGAACGGCGGGGAATGGCAGGACATCGAGGGCTCGATCGAGATCGAATCGGAGTCCGTGCCCGTCTACTCCAAGTCCTTGGAATCCAGGCTCGTCAACGGCAACGTCCCGGTCGACGAGGAGGAAGACCCCTGGATACCCGGGCGCACGACAGACACCGAAGGCCCCAAAGACCCCAGCGCCACGCACCGCACGATCTGAGGCACCATCCGGCCGTACGCCCGACACGCTGGAGACGGCGTATACATCCCGTCAGCTGGGTCATAGGCTCGCCACCATGACCGCCAACGACGACGCCTCACCGGACATCAAGCCCCGTAGCCGCCAGGTCACCGACGGCCTCGCCGCCACCGCGTCCCGCGGCATGCTGCGCGCCGTGGGAATGGGCGATGACGACTGGGACAAGCCGCAGATCGGGATCGCGAGCTCCTGGAACGAGATCACGCCGTGCAACCTGTCCCTGGACCGTCTCGCCCGCTCCGCGAAGGAAGGCGTCCACGCAGGGGGCGGATACCCGCTGCAGTTCGGCACCATCTCCGTCTCCGACGGCATCTCGATGGGCCACGACGGGATGCACTATTCCCTCGTCTCCCGCGACCTCATCGCCGACTCGGTCGAGACCGTCATGCAGGCCGAGCGCCTCGACGGCTCCGTGCTGCTGGCGGGCTGCGACAAGTCGCTGCCGGGCATGCTCATGGCCGCGGCCCGCTTGGACCTGGCCAGCGTGTTCGTCTACGCCGGCACGATCATGCCGGGCCGCGTCACCCTCACCGACGGCACGGAGAAGGACGTCACCCTCATCGACGGCTTCGAGGCCGTCGGGGCCTGTCGGCGAGGGCTGATGAGCCGCGAGGACGTCGGCCGCATCGAACGCTCCATCTGCCCCGGCGAGGGCGCCTGCGGCGGCTATTACACCGCCAACACGATGTCGACCGTGGCCGAGGCGATCGGCATGTCGATCCCGGGATCCGCCACTCCCCCGTCGGCCGACCGTCGCCGCGATGCCGACGCCCGCCGGGCCGGCGAGGCCGTCGTCGGCATGCTGCGCCGGGGCATCACGTCGGGCGACATCATGACCAAGCCGGCGTTCGAGAACGCCATCGCGGTGGTCCAGGCGTTCGGCGGCTCCACCAACGCCGTTCTGCACCTGCTGGCCATCGCCCACGAGGCCGGGGTCGACCTCACCCTGGACGACTTCGCCCGCATCGGCGCGAAGGTCCCCCACCTCGCCGATCTCAAGCCCTACGGCCGCTACGTCATGAACGACGTCGACCACGTCGGCGGCATCCAGGTGGTCATGAAGACCTTGCTGGACGAGGGACTACTCGATGGCGACTGCCTCACCGTCACCGGCCGCCCGATCGCCGAGAACCTCGAGGTCCTCGCACCGCGCCCTGCTGACGGAACAGTGCTGCGCCCCGCCTCGGCGCCGATCGCCCCGACCGGCGGCATCACGATCCTGCGCGGCTCGCTGGCCCCCGAGGGCGCCGTGGTGAAATCCGCCGGGTTCGAGGCCGATGTCTTCGAGGGCGCTGCCAGGGTCTTCGACCGCGAGCAGCAGGCGATGGATGCCCTGAACGACGGCACCATCACCCACGGCGACGTGGTCGTGATCCGCTACGAGGGCCCCAAGGGCGGCCCCGGCATGCGAGAGATGCTCTCGATCACCGGCGCGATCAAGGGCGCCGGGCTCGGCAAGGACGTGCTGCTGATGACCGACGGGCGCTTCTCCGGCGGCACCACCGGACTGTGCGTCGGCCACATCGCGCCGGAAGCCGTCGACGGCGGCCCGATCGCGTTCGTCCAGGACGGGGACCGCATCCGGCTCGACGTCGCCAGCGGCGCCCTGGACCTCCTGGTCGACGAGGTCGAGCTGGCGCGCCGGCTGGAGGGCTGGACTCCCCTGCCCCCGAAGTTCACCAAGGGGGTGCTCGGCAAGTACGTCACGCTCGTGAAGTCCGCGTCCAAGGGCGCGATCCTCGGGGACTGAGCGGTCATGGCCACGTTCGTCCTCCTCCACGGCGCCGGCGATGTCGGATGGTCCTGGCACCTCGTCGAGGCCGAGCTGAGGGCGCGCGGGCACGACGTCGTGGCGCCCGACCTTCCCTGCGAGGACGAGGCCACAGGCCACCGGGAGACCGCAGACGCGGTCATCGGCGCCGTCGGCGATCGGCAGGACGTCGTGGTCGTCGGTCATTCCTTCGGGGGTTTCACGGCCCCGCTCGTCGCGAGCTGGATGCCGGCGCGAGTGCGAGGACTCGTCTACCTCGCCGCCATGATTCCCGCTCCCGGCGAGCGCGCCGGCGATTGGTGGTCGAACACCGGCTACTCGCAGGCCGTCGAGAACCAGGCCGCGCGTGACGGCGGCGTGACCGGCCACGAGGATCCCTTCGTCAGCTTCTTCCACGGGGTCCCGGACGAGTTGGCGGAGGAGGCGATGCGCCGCTCGCGCGGTCAGTCCAGACGGTCCTTCGAGGATCCGTGGCCGCTCGAGGAGCATCCGCAGGTCCCGACGCGGTTCCTCCTGTGCCGCGAGGATCGCTTCTTCCCTGCGGACTTCCTGCGCCGCCTCGCCCGCGCGCGACTCGGAGTCGAGGCGGAAGAGGTTCCCGGGGGCCACTGCGTCGCCCTCAGCCACCCCCGGGAGCTGGCCGACGCCTTGGAGACCTCGCTCAGCTGACTCCGGTGAGCAGTCGTCGAAGAACTGCCGCGGTCTCCTCCGGGCTTCCGCACGCGTCGACGCGATGGGCGCCCGGGCGCAGCGCGAGGACCTGATCGATCGAACGCACCAGGTCGCCCGCGTCGGCCGGGCCGACGAAACGGTCGTTGACGGTGTGCTCCGGCCGGTCCGGCCGTTCGCGCCGGCCTGCCAGTCGCCGTGCCAGGGTCGATTCGTCGAGAACCAGCACGGCCTCGATGAACCGGGCCCTGCGCGCGGCGGCGAGACTCTCGAGCTCCTCGAGGAACGCCGTGCGCGCCAGATACTGCCCGAGGACGACGTCGTAGCCGTCGGTCAGGTGCCGATCGATCATCGCCACTGCGAGTCGGCGGGCCTGCAGCCCTGCGGCCGTGGGATCGCGTTCCCAGGTCCCGAGGGAGTGCTTGATGGTGTCGATGTCCAGCGCGAGCGCCAGGGGGCGCTCGGCCGCGAGCGTCGAGGCGAGAGTAGATTTCCCGCTGCCAGGTGCACCGCCGATGAGCATCAGCGTGGGCGTGGCGGAGATGTGTTCCTTCATGCCTGACTCCCGGGGCGCCGAGCTGTGATCGCGGCGTGGGGCCGCACGCCCGGATCTTGGCGCTGCTCCACCTCGAGCACGTCGAATCCGGCGCATCCCAGCAGCTCGGCCATATGAGCGGCAGGCCAGTACTGGGCGGTGGCCACGGCGTGGTCGAACGCCTCCTGGCACGGCCCGTCGAAGAAACCGAGCAGGAGCGTCCCGCCGGGGCGCAGCGCGTCGTGCAGGATCGACAAGGTCTCGGGCACCTGGACCGGATCGAGATGGATCAGCGAATACCATGCCAGGACCCCGCCGTACCTGCCCGGCTCGTGGACCAGATCTCCGAAGGATCCGGCTCGATAGGCGACTTCGGGGTGGGCCCGGCGGGCGATGTCCAGGAATTCGGGCACCGGGTCGAGGCCTTCGACGTCGTGACCGAGCGAGGCCAGGTGCGCGGTCCAGTGCCCGGGCCCGCACCCGGCGTCGAGGATCGGCCCGTGCACCTCGGCCGCCCACGTCTCGATACGGTGGCGGTCCGTCGGAGCCATGGCATCGATGCTGCCAAGGAGGTCGGAGTACTCCTGGGCACGCCTCGAGTAGGCATCGACGGCGCTCATGAGGCGCGCCAAACTTTCTGCGCGGCGGACCAGAGCTCGCGGGCGCACTCAGCGGGGGCGGCGTCTGAGGTGGTCCGCACGAGTCGCTCGGACGGAAGAATCTGCCGCAGCATCGCGGCATCCTGGCGTGCGTCATCGGTCAGGAGTTCGCTCTCCGAGCGCGCCCGAAGGCGTGCTGTTCGCACGTCGTCGTCCACCTCCCAGCCGAGCAGTCGCAGATCCGCCGGGTCCTGTTCTGGCCCTGGGACCTGGGTGAACAGCAGCATCGGGAACCCCGCGCGGGTGACGATGTCACTGATCCGGTTCCACAGACGATCGTAAGCGGGCCAGATCGGTGCCGCTGTCGGGTCCGCGATCCTGACCCCGAGCAGTTTCCCGTCCTGCAGGATCTCGTCGATGTCAGCGACGGCGGCTCGACCGTGCGCAAGCTCCACGAGGTGGGGCAGCACGGTCGTCTTCCCGGTTCCCGGTGGCGCCGCGATGCGTACGAGCTCGTCAGAGCACGTCGGGCTCGTCCTCGTCACTCCGGCCCTCTCCACGTCAGTTTCACCGAGCATCCGCGCAGCGGGGCCAGCCCCGTCACCCGATGCTTGCGTGCGGCGCGCCGATACCCGGATCGATCTTCGGCGCCTCCCCCGAACCGGGTCGGATGTCGATGTCGAAGATGTCCAGCGGCAGGTACACCGTTGCACAGGCATTGGGGATGTCCACGACGCCGGAGAAGCGGCCTTCGATCGGGGCGGCACCGAGCAGTAGATACGCCTGCTCCTTCGACCACCCGAAGGTCGAGAGGTAGTCGATGGCATGCAGGCACGCGCGCTGGTAGGCGAGATGGGAATCGAGGTATCGCTGCTCGCCGTCCAGCGTCACGGAGGTGCCGGAGAAGGAGAGCCACTGACTGTGCTGGGGCGCCGTGGTGCCCGGCATGAAGATGGCGTTCTCGGTGACGCCGTACTTGTCCATACCGCCCTCGATGACATCGACGTGGACGTCGATGAACCCTCCCATCTCGATGCCGCCGCAGAAGGTGATCTCACCATCTCCCTGCGAGAAGTGCAGGTCGCCCACGGAGAAGTTCGCGCCGTCGACGAAGACGGGATAGAAGATGCGGGTCCCCTTTGTGAGGTTCTTGATGTCCTGGTTGCCGCCGTTCTCCCGCGGTGGTGCCGTGCGGGCGGCCTCTCCCGCGACACGATTGCTCTCGCCCTCGGGCACATCGCCGAGAACCGCCCCGTCGGGCTCCGGAGGTAGCGCCAGCGGCGGAACCCGGTCGGGGTCGGTGGCGATCAGTGCGGCCTCGCGGTCGTTCCATGTCGTCAGCAGCTCGGGCGAGGGCGCGGTGCCCATGAGTCCGGGGTGGATCATGCCGGTGAATTCGACGCCCGGCACGTGCCGGGACGTGGCCCGATCGCCCTGGAAATCCCAGACGGCCTTGTAGGCATCGGGGAACTCGTCGGTCAGGAAGCTGCCGCCGTTGCGCTTGGCGAAGATGCCCGTGTAGCCCCACCCCTGCCCGGCCAGGGGCCCCTCATCCTCCTGCGGGATCGGGCCGACGTCGAGGATGTCCACGATCAGGAGATCGCCGGGCCGTGCACCCTCGATCCGGATCGGCCCGGACAGGGCATGGACGGTGTTCAGCGGAGCCGACGCGATGTCCTCGGCGGAATCATCGTTCTTGATGTATCCGTCGAACCACTCGCGGCAGTCGACGCGGAAGGTGTCGCCGGGCCTGACACTGACCGTCGGCGGGATCTCGGGATGCCAGCGGTTGTGGCCACGCTTCTGCTGATCGGTGAAGGCCTTCGTCGAGTCCAGCGGGAAGACGTTCTGGGGCATGATCTCTCCTTCCACGGCGGCGGAGCCGATGCCCGGTCCCACCGGATTGGGGTGATGCGGTTCAGGGGCGAGGCAGGCGCGCGTGGCGAGGGTCCGTCGTCGTGGGGGCGGAGTTCCCGGACCCCGTGCCGGGGATCCGGTCCACGACCCCCGGAGCATCCGCACTGGCCTGGGTGCGTTCGATGAGCTGCGCGCGGTCGAACCCCAGCCGGCCGAGCCGGGCCGAGCTGATCAGCCGGACCGAGGCGCCCCCGCACGCAGGGCACGTCGCCTCGCGCGCCTCGGCGTTGATCGGGAGCATCACTTCGTGCACGTGCGAGCTCTCGCACCGGAATTCGTACAGCGGCACCTCGACCTCCGAGCCTCGCCGTGCGCGCGGCCGCCACGCGGACCGATCACGTGACGTGCGTCATAACCATTGCCACTCTAGCCTGCTCGCCGACCAGCCGTACAGGAACACTGGAGCCGTGATGGCGACGTGATCCGGCGGCCCGCACGGCGGACGCGCGGCGCAGCCGTGCTCCCGGCCCGCCGCCCATCTGTCGGAGCCCGTCCGTAGCGTCCAGGCATGGCTCAGAGGATCGCGAACATCGCAGACCCGCCGAGCACTGCGCTGCGCGAGCGGGAGCAGATCCGGGACCTGCTGGTCGGGGAACGCCCCGATCTCGCGCAGCGGATGCAGGTGGGCCCCAGCGGCGCGCTGGTGATCCCGCTGCCGACGGGCGGCAGCATCGAGATCGGTCGGATGCGCCGGCGCGGCGCCGCACGCTGGGTGGTGGTCTCCCCGGAGGCCGACCGCGCCCGCCTGCGGGAGCCCGCGAGCGTCGGGGCGGTCGCCCGCACGGCGCTGGCAGCGCTGGATCGAGTCAGCGAGGCGCGATGAGGTCGGCCAGCATCGGGATCTGGACGTCCAGGATCTTCTCGCCGACGGCGACGGCATCGGGTCCGAGCTGAGCGAACACGTGGGCGCTGATGATGCCGATCAGCCCGCTCCAGGCGGTGACGGCTCGGGCCGCCGTGGCGGCATCGGCTCCCACGCCGAACTCCTCGAGGCTCTCTGCCAGCAGTGACTCGACCTCGGGCGGCATATCGGGCCGGGCACCCGGAGGTACGGCGCCGTCGTAGGAGCCCGCCGTCGAGGCGTCGGCCGCGATCGCCAGCACGGTGCCGATGGTGCGCGTACCAGCGGCATTGGTGGTCTCGGCCGGAGCGGCGTAGTCGCGCACCGGTGTGCCGTAGAGCAGCGTCCACCGCTCCGGTTGGGCGATGGCCCACGCGGCCATGGCCTCGCCCAGCGCGATGAACCGCGCGCGCGGATCGTCCCCGGCGCCGGCGACCGCCTCGTCGGCCGCGTCGGCCAGATCGCTGTAGGCCTCCACGATCAGCAGGGTCAGCAGCTCGTCACGGCTGCTCACGTAGCGGTAGATGGCGGAGGAGACCATGCCCAGGCCGCGCGCGATCTCGCGCACGCTGAGCGCCGCCGGGCCGGATGCGGCGAGCTGCGCGTTCCCGAGCTCGACGATCCGTCGCATGGTGCGTTCGCGCGCCTCGGCGCGCGGGGTGCGGGGCGGCCGGGCATTCGCGGTCTCGCTGGCGGACATACGGCCATCCTGCCACAGACAGAGAGCACCGCTCTTGACTTCGACCCGAGAGCAGTGTTCACTGATTCCACAACAGAGAGCAGTGCTCACACTTTGGAGGCCGTCATGCATCACCTGGTTATCGGAGAAGGACAGATCGGGCGCGCGATCATCGAGCGCGCCCTCGCCGACGGGGACGAGGTCACCGTCCTGCGCCGCACCCCCGTCCCGCCGTCCGCCGGCATCGGCCGGGTCACGGGCGACGTGCTCGACGAGGCGGCGCTGGCCGAGGCCATCTCGGAGGCCGACGCCGTCCATGCCACGTTCCACGCCGTCTACGACGCACGGGTCTGGGAGCGCGACCTCCCACCGCGCGAGCGCGCCGTGCTCGATGCAGCAGCCGCGCGAGGAATCCCCGTCATCTTCCCGGAGTCGATGTACGGCTTCGTGGGAGAGGCCGGCGATCTCGTCGAAGGCGCCGCCCCGACACCCCGCGACGCCAAGGGCCGGGTGCGCATCCAGCTGCTCGAGCAGCGCCGGCAGCATCCGGCGCGCACTGTCAGCATCATCGCCTCGGACCTCATCGGGCCGACGGCACTGGGCACCGGAGCCGCCGTGGTCACCACGATGCTCATCGAACGGATCGCCGCCGGCTCCCGGCCGATCCTCTTCGGGTCCGCGAGCGCCCCGCATACATTGACCTACATCCCGGACCTGGCGGTCGCGATGCTCCACGCCGCCCGGAACGCCGAGCGCCTGGCAGGCGGGGCTTCTGCGCCTGATGGCGCCGGTGGCGATGCCGTCCTGCACGCCCCCTCGGCCCCTGCCCGTTCGCAGTCCGAACTGATCGCAGCCGCGTCCGAGCTGCTCGATCAGCCGGTGCGTCGGCCCGTGCCGATCCCGCGCGTCGCGCTGCGGATGCTGGCAGCGCTGAACAGCTTCGCGCGCGAGCTGCACGGGATCTCCGGGCTCTGGTACGCGCCGGCGGTCCTGCGTCCCGGTGTCCTGACCAGCCAGGAGGACCTGGCGCCGACGTCGTGGACCGACGCGCTGCGGGACACCGCGCAGGCGGCACGGGCGTCACAGCTGGCGGGGTCGGCGGGGACGGCAGGGGCGACGGACCCGCGCAGCACCGTCTCGGAGAGCACTGCGTCGCAGGGCGCGCCTGATACGGAGCATCCGGTCGGCGCGTGAAGACGCAGGAGCCGGCTGCTAGCGTCGGCGGCATGAGCGCCACGCCGGAGAACGCAGGGAAACCAGAGAACTCAGAGAACGCGCAGCGGCCGAGGAGGACGGAGCCCTCCACCGCCGCGGGCTCCGCCAGCGCGTCCGTCCACCTCGACGTCGTCATCGAGCGGCCATGGCGCGAGGTGTACGACTACGTCAGCGATCCGCGCAACCTCCCCCGCTGGGCGGCGGGACTGGCCGGCGGCGATGTCCAGCGCGAGGTCTCGCAGTGGTCGATGAACTCTCCGATGGGCCGCGTGCTGGTCAGCTTCGTCCCGGAGAATGCCTACGGAGTGCTCGACCACACGGTGACGCTGCCCGACGGCGAGTCGACGCTGAATCCGATGCGGGTGCTGCCGCTGGACGAGCAGCGCAGCGAGGTGCTGTTCACGCTGCGCCGCGGCAGCATGTCGGATCAGGAGCTGGAGGAGGACGCCTCGGCCGTCTCGGCAGATCTGGCCGAGCTGAAACGCGTGCTCGAGAGCAGCTGAGGCGACGTCCCCTGCTGTGGGGCGGAGCCGCCGCTGTCGGGCATGCCCGACAACCACCGGCCTGGTGACAGGATGGGGCCGGCGAACATCCGGCGGCAGAGTTGAGGCATGAACACGATGACCATGCCCCGCAGCGTCGAAGCCCCGGGCGCCGGCGCGTCCGGCCCCGACGTGCCCCGCAGCACCGAGACCCACGCCCCGCAACGCTGGTCCGTCGGCCGCTGGGCCTCACGGATCGGCCGCTTCCTGGCCTACAGCTTCATCGCCCTGCTTCTCGGCACCGTGGGGTTCTCCCTGGTGATCTCCTTGCTGGCGGCGGGCGCGGGCACCGCCATCATTTGGATCGGCCTCGCGATCCTCGTGCTCGGGGTGGTCGCCGCTCGCGGGTTCACCATGGCCGAGCGTGCGATCCAATCCGGCCTTCTCGGCACGGAGCTGCCCACGCCGGCGGCGAAGCCGGCTCCGGCCGGGGCCGGCCGGATGCGACGCCTCCTCACCCCGCTCACCGATCCGCAGTCGTGGCTGGATGCGCTGTGGATCCTCGTGAACTTCCTGCTAGCGCTGGTCACCTTCCCGCTCGCGCTGGCGTGGACGCTCGGCGCGATCGCCACCGTCGGCGGCCCCATCTCGACCCTGATCCTCGAGCAGGTCCTCCCCGACTCCACCGGCAACGGGCTCGCCGAGCTGCTGGGCTTCACCGGACGCAACGCGCTGACGGTCGATATCGGCCTGCAGATGCTGTGCGGGCTGTTCTTCCTGCTCACCGTCGGCCCGCTCGTGCGCGGGCTCACCGCTGCCCACCAGGCAGTGGCCCGCGGGCTGCTCAGCTCGCGCTACGAGGAGCAGCAGCAGCTGCTGCGCACCCAGGAGTCCCGCGCCGCCGGGCGCACCGCGGAATCCACCGCCCTGCGCCGCCTGGAGCGCGACCTGCACGATGGCCCGCAGCAGCGCCTGGTGCGAGCCTCGATGGACCTGGCACGGGTCGAAGCTCTGTCGGTCAACGACCCCGAGCGGGCGCAGGCCGTGCTGCGAGAGACCCGCGAGCAGCTCGGCCTCACGCTCGATGATCTGCGCCGCCTCTCCCGCGGCATCGCCCCGCCCGTGCTCGTGGACCGGGGCCTGGCAGCCGCCCTCACCGAGCTCGCGGCCATCTCCCCCATCCCCACCAGCATCGAATGCCCACAGCTGGATCTGCCCGATCATGTCGACATCGGCATCTACTACGTGGTCTCCGAGGCACTGACGAACGCAGCCAAGCACTCCGAGGCCGACTCCGTGCACGTGGAGATCACCCGGATCGGCGATGATGCACGGGTGAGGATCGAGGACGACGGGCGCGGAGGCGCCGAGATGCGCACCGGCGGCGGACTCGCCGGGCTGGCCGGCCGGGTCGCGTCCCTCGAGGGGCGACTGACCGTGCATTCACCGGAGGGAGCCGGCACCCGGATCGAGGCGGTGATCCCGTGCGGGTCCTGATCGCCGACGACTCGGCCCTGCTGCGTGAGGGGCTGCGGCTCCTGCTCGAGGACGCCGGGCACACCGTGGCCGGCACCGCGGCGACCGGCACCGAACTGGTGGTGCGCGCCCTGGAGCTGCGGCCCGACCTGATCATCTCCGACATCCGCATGCCGCCCAGCCACACCGACGAGGGTCTGCGCGCCGCGCAGGAGATTCGCAGGGCCTGGCCGGAGGCGCCGATCATCCTGCTCAGCCAGTACGTCGTGATCGGCTACGCGACCGAGCTGATCGAGAGCGGCGAACGGGCCACGGGGTACCTGCTGAAGGACCGCGTGTTCGACATCCGCTCCTTCCTGGACTCCGTCGAGCGTGTCGCCGACGGCGGAGTCGCCATCGATCCGGACGTGGTGGGCCAGGTGATCGCCTCGCGTCGCCGGACGCCGCTGGATGATCTGACCCAGCGGGAGCGGGAGGTGCTCGAACTGATGGGCGAGGGCCTGACCAATGCGGGCATCTCGCAGCGGCTCTACATCAGCGGCGGCGCGGTCGAGAAGCACACCCAGCGACTGTTCGCCAAGCTGGGATTGAGCGAGGATTCGAGCGTGCATCGCCGCGTGACGGCGGTCCTGACCCTGCTGGGCCGCTGAACCCACCCTGCAGTTCTCGTTCCCGATCCGGTTGCGGTACCTGTTCCCGTCGGCACGGCCGGCCCCACCGGGACCATTCCTCCCCAGTACACGGTTTTCCCCAGAGAAATAACGGACTGGACGAATGGACTTTCGTGTGGTCGCGATGCCGTAGCCGCGGTGCGACTACGGTGCGTGGCACCGCCCAGGCCTCTTCGTCCCGCCGCCTGCCAGCGGAACCCCTGGCCACCTGCGCGTGGTGCAGCGGAGCTCAGGGCCAGGGCGTCGCGTCACGGAGGCTCGGATCATTCCTCCCCAGCGACCACTTCTCCACCATTTCGTCCACATAGGAAAAGTTGTCCACACATTTGACCGCGGCCTATTGGCGGGTTTCGAATGTGCGTACGCTCGAGGCATGGAGCACACGAGTTCGAGCAGCAGCGGGGAGGCCGACGGGCACGACGCCCGGCCGGGTGAGACCCCGCCGGGCGGACGTGCGCAGGCCGGACCGGAAAGGGGCGCACAGCTCCGCGACGTCGCGCGCCGACTCGCCCGGTTCGAGGGACACGACGAAGCCGGCTCTCTGGTCGCCGAGGTCGTCGACGCCGCGCTGCAGGCCTTCACCCGGACCACGTCGGTGCGCGATCCGCTCCCCTCCACGGTGCCCGGCACGCCGCAGGAAGCACTGGCCGTGCTCGCCGGCCTCGATCAACTGCGTTCCGCACTCTCGGCGATCGACGCCCGCTGGCAGGTCGAGGCCGAAGCCCGGATCCGCGCGGCGGACAGGGACGCTGACGTGGACGAGGACCAGCAAGGGCGGAGCGCGGCGCACGAGATCGGCCTGGCGCGTCGCGTCTCCCCCTCGTCCGCCTCCCTCTCCCTGGGTTCGTCCCGTCGGCTGGTCGAGCAGCTGCCGGGGGTAGCTTCCGCGCTCCGGGACGGGGACGTCACGCAGCAGCAGGTCGCCGCCCTCTCCGGTGCGCTCGACGGAGCCGAACCTGCCACGTGCGCGCGGATCGACGAGATCGTGAGCGAGGACCCGCAGTCGCTCCAGGGCATGGGGCCGCGACGGGTACGCCGCGGCGTCCAGGAGATCATCCAGCGGATGGAGCCGCACAACTCCCGTGCGCGGGCGGAGCGCGCGGCGCGAGCGCGGCACGTGAGGATGACTCCGCTCAGCGACGGCATGGCGCGGGTGACCGGCATCCTGCGCGGCGTCGACGCGAGCGGGATGATGCAGACCCTGAACCGCGGCGCACAGTCGCTGAAGGCCGGCGGCGCCAGGGAATCCGTCTCCGCGCTCGAAGCCGATCTGCTGGTAGCGGCCGTCCAAGACGGACCAGGATCGGACCGAGCCGAACCGGGCGTCACCCAAGAGGGCGACGCGCCCTTCCGCAAACCCAGTCGTCCCGCGCAGGGACTCGATGTCGGAGTCATCATCACCGACACCGCCCTGCTCGGGCGGGACGACGAGGCGCAATGCGCGCAGCTCGAGGGTTACGGCGCGATCCCCGCGCACATCATCACCGACACCCTCCGCGGCACTCCCCCGGGTTACCTGCGGGGCAGCGAGGACAAGCACCCCGACGAGGACGTCACCGCCTTCTACCGGCGTCTCTACACCAACCCCACCACCGGCGAGCTGACGGGAATGGAGTCTCGCGCCCGCGTGTTCCCCGCCGGCCTGGCGCGCATGATCCGATGGCGTGATGTCACCTGCCGCACTCCGTGGTGCAATGCGATCATCCGGCAGATCGACCATGCGCGGCCGCATCACCAGGGCGGGCCGACCAGCTATGCCAATGGTCAGGGGCTCTGCGTGCGCTGCAACCTGCTCAAGGAGCACGGACGGTGGGTGCTCACCCCGCTGACGTCAACCGACCCCGCTGCGACAGGCCGCGCTCCCACGACCGCCGACCCGACGGATCCGACAGCGCCCGCTGCGACGGACCCGCGTGGCTGGGCTTGGCAGAGTCCTCATGGTGCCCACGCCACCTCCCGGACACCCCGTCTGCTTGATCCGCCGGCCCCGCGTGAGGCCGGCGCGGCCCGGGACGAGCCGTTCCCCTCCGAATCAGCGCCGTTCCCCTTCGACTCCGCGGTCCCCGACGCGCATCAGGCTCGCCCGCTCGGTGCAGAGCCTCCGGACGACCCGGTTCCCCCACCTCGCCGCCGGCCCGGCCGATAGAGTCGCGCCCATCAGGTGGATGGAGGACGAGACATGCACTCCCCGCTCACGGTGCGGATCCTCGGCGCCGGCGTGGCCGGGCTGGCAGCGTCGATCGCACTCGCCGAGGACGGACACCACGTCGAACTCATCGACGAACGATTCGACGCTCCGCCGATCGGCACTGCGCTCGGTCTGTTCGGCTCGGCGCAGCGCGTGCTGGCACGCATCGGAGTGCTCGAGGCCGTCCAGGCCGGCTCCACCGCGCCGCTCGCCGGCACCATCCGTGGCGTCGACGGTCGTGCAGTGGCCTCGCTCCCTGCCGGCGAGGCACTCCTGGTCTCCCGCTCCCACCTGGTGCGGACTCTCCAGCACGCCGTCCCGGACACGGTCCGGTTGGTCCGGCGGCGGATCGAGGACGTGCGTCCGCTGCGCGAAGGCGCCGATCTGCTCGTCGGCGCCGACGGCGTCCACTCCCTGGTGCGGCGATCGGGGTGGGCGGCCGCACCGCCGCCCGCAGCCACCACATGACCGTACTGCGCGGCATCGCGGATATCTCTCCCCCGGAGATCTCCGAGACCTGGGGCGGCGGGTGGCTGTTCGGCATCACGCCGATCGCCGGTCACCGCACGAACTGGTTCGCTTGTCTTCCCGAGCATCGCACCGCGTCGGTCAGCGAGGATCTGGAGCACCTGGCCGCGACCGTCGGCGGGCATCGCGACCCGATCGACGCCGTCCTGGCGGCCGCGCGCCCTGGCCAGACCCTGGTCCATGGAATCCACACAGCGCCGCACGTCCATCCGGTGCGGGAGAACGTGGTGCTCATCGGCGACGCGGCTCACGCGATGGCGCCGAACCTCGGCCACGGCGCACATACCGCCCTGCGGGACGCGGAGGCTCTTGCCGCGTCGATTCGCGACCGGCCGACCACACTCAGTTCGACAGCATCCGGTGCAACAGCGTCCCCGCCGCCGCGGGAGCTTTCGCAGGCACTGCGCACTTACGCGCTGCGCCGTGCTCTCGCCGGCCATTGCTGGCGGCTGGCTTCCGGGGCCATGATGCGGCTGGCGATGATGGACGAACGAGCAGGTCTGCGCGATCGCCTGCTGAGGTCAGCTGCAGAAGTCAGGACGGTCCGGGCGCCCTAGGGACGCCCCGGAACCAGCTCAGCCCAGTTTCCGAGCCAGCGTCGTGATGACGTGCCAGTGCTTCTTGTCGGCCAGGAAGCGGCCGTCCTCGTCGCGAACCGTGCGGTCGATGATCTGGAAGCCGCGGAACATCGCATCGATCTCCTCGAGCGGGAGAGTCGCGATATCGGAGCGCTCGGCCCACGTGTCATTGGTGCCGAACATGTCGACCGCCATCACGCCCCCGCGCGGAAGGGCGTCGACGAGCTTCGCCCAGGTCGTGGGCAGGGCCGTCGGCCCGAGTAGACCCAGCGTGTAGGTCGAGTAGACGATCTGGGCGCGAGGGAACTCCTCGACCGCCGCGATGTCGGTGTGGTGAAAGTGCACCGAGCCGGGCATGCGTTCGTTCTCCACGAGACGACCGGCCAGGGTGTCATCGGTGTCGTAGGCATGCACCGTCCACCCACGGCGCGCGAACTGCAGCGAGTCGGCCCCGGCGCCTGCGCCGAGATCCAGGACGACCCCACGGTGCCGATCACCGCCGGCCGCCGCGATCGCGTTCGCCACGAGCCGGCGGGCAGGACGGCCCGCCGCATGGGCATTGAGTGCCGCCCAATCAACCTTCTCCGCCGTATCCATGGCCCTCAGGCTCTATGATGCTGATCGCCGTTTCAACTTCCCGTGACCCAGGACGCCCTTTGTTTCGTCATGGGCGAACAACGGCCTATTCTTTCCGCCGCTTAGGATGGCTGGCATGCCTGTCGCTCCGCTGCGCGTCGCCGCGATCTCTCTGCACACCTCGCCTCTGGAGGATCCCGGTGGTGCCGATGCCGGGGGGATGAACGTCGTCGTCCTCGAACAGGCGCTGGCGCTCGCGCGCCTCGGCCACCAGGTCGACCTCTTCACCCGCCGCAGCGACCCGGAGGCCCCGGCCGTGATCGAGGTCGCCGACGGCGTCCGGCTGCACCATCTCGACGCCGGCCCGGCCGCTCCCCTCGCCAAGAGCGACATGGAGCAGGCGATCGCCCCCTTCCGGGACGCCCTGCACCGGAGCCTCGCCACCGGGACCTGGGACCTCGTCCACTCCCATCACTGGTTCAGCGGGGTCGCCGCCCTGCCCGTCGCGCGCGAGCTGGGCGTGCCGCACCTGCAGTCCTTCCACTCCGTGGCGGCCCCCGAGGACGCTGAGAGCCTCGACGCCGGGGAGCCCGCGGAATCCGCAGGCCGCATCCCGGGTGAGCGCTTCGTCGCCGACGGCTCGGACCTCGTCGTCTCCGTCTCCGAAGCGGAAGCGCGCACCATCGGCGAGCGCTACGGCGTCACCGGGGACCGGCTCGCCGTGATCCGGCCGGGCGTGGACGTGGACCGTTTCCGTCCGTGCTCCTCGCTGGAGGAGCGGCGCCACCGTCCGACGCTGCTGTTCACCGGACGCCTGCAGCCGCTCAAGGCACCCGATCACGCCCTCGAGGTGCTCGCGCACCTCGACCCCGCGCTCGATGCGCGCCTCCTCCTCGCCGGGGGTGCCTCCCAGGACTTCGAGGAGTACCTCAGCGAGCTCGAGAACCGTGCGGAGGAGCTCGGTGTCGCCGACCGCGTGGAGTTCGCCGGGTCGATGGGTCGCGACGAGCTGGCCGAGGCGATGCGCTGTGCCGGCGCGCTGCTGCTGACGAGCTGGTCCGAGACCTTCGGGCTGGTCGCCCTCGAGGCGCAGGCCAGCGGGACCCCGGTCGTCGCCTGGCGCTGTGCAGGCGGGGTCCAGGAAGCCGTCGGCCCCGGCGGCGTGGTGCTGAGCAGCCGGGATCCCGATGTCTGGGCGGAGGCCGTGCAGTCACTGCTCGGCGACGCCGACGGATATGCGAACGCCGTGCGGTCCGCTCGCGACTTCGCGGCCACCCGGACCTGGGAGAGCGGGGCCCAGGCCCTGGCGGCGCTGTACGCGCGCATCGTCGGCCGCGACGGCGCGGATAATCATCCCTCCGGCGGGGAGTCGGCATGACGCGGGATCCGTGGCAGCTCCTCGACGACGCCGGGACGGTGCTCGCCGTCCACGCCCACCCGGACGACGAGTCCCTCTCGACCGGCGCCCTGATCGCCTCCCTCGCCGCCGCCGGCACCCGGGTGGTGCTGGTGACCGCGACCCGCGGCGAGGAGGGCGAGATCGTGCCGGGCTCCGTCGCCGCGGACGATCCCCGTTCCCTCGAAGAGATCCGTCAGACGGAGATCGACGCCGCCACGAACGCGCTCGGCGTCGCCGAACGGCACATGCTCGGCACGGCTCCGGCCCTCGCCGCCGGTGCCGCACCACGCAGGTATCGCGACTCGGGGATGCAGTGGGTGCGTGACGGGCTCGCCGGCCCGTCCGACACGGCGGGGCCGACGAGCTTCACGCATCGCCCCCTCGAGGACGCGGTGACCGATCTGGTGGCCCTCCTCGAGCACATCCGTCCCGATGTCGTGATCGGGTACGACGACGACGGCTCGTACGGGCACCCCGACCACGTCCACGCCCACCACGTGACGCTCGAGGCCTGCCGGCGCACGGGGATCCCGTTCGTGGAGGTCGCCAGCGGTGAGCGGCCCGCCGGTGAGGAGTCCGCTGGTGAGGAGACCGATGGTGAGAAGACCGGGATCTCCTGGCGGGAGCATCCCGGGACGGGCGCTGCCGTGCATCGCGCGATCGACGCCTACCGCACCCAGCTCACCGTGGTCGGCCGAGACGAGAACGGCGTGGCGATCCGTCATGTCGGCGGCCAGGACGACCTCATCGCGCTGCGGACGGGTCTGCACCCGGTGCGGTGACCGGGATCGGCGCAGCGACCCCCGGCCGCTCAGCCCCGGACCGTCACGTCCAGCAGCGTCGGCAGATGGTCGGAGGCGCCGGCCAGACGCTCCGCGGGGACCCGCTGCGTCGAGGTGACCGCCTCGGCTCGGCGCACCTGCACCGCGGGCGTGGTCATCACCGCGTCGATCCGTCGGAGCGGACGGGCCGCCGGGAAGGTGAGCTCCGAGGGCTCCGCAGGGTCCCCCAGCACCGGCGCGAGGAGGCGGCGGGCCGCACCGTCGGCCGTCTCGTTCAGATCGCCGCCGACGATCACCGGCGCGCCCGCCCCGCGCACCAGCGCACTGAGGTGCTCGGCGTGGGCGATGCGGTTCTCCTCCTGCAGCGCGAGGTGCGTGGAGGAGACGACGACCGCGCCGCCACCGGGCACCGAGAGCCGCACGGCGGCCACCCCACGCGGGTAGGTCGAGTTCAGATCGCTCAGCCGCTGGGCGACGGGATGGGCGCCGCGCCGGATCACCTGCCGGGCGATCTCGTCGCTCGCCAGGATCGCCAGCCCCCGGCCGCCCGCGCCGCCGACCAGGACGCGCAGTCCGGTCTGCCCGGCGAACCAGGCCAGCCGCGCCGTCGGCAGCACGAACCGCGGCGCTTCCTGCATCAGCAGCACGTCGGGCTCGAGGTCGACGATCGCCTCGATCGCGGCCCGCAGGTCGCCCCGGAGCTCCCACAGGTTCCAGCTGAGGATGCGCAGATCCCAGCCTCGCTCCGACACGATCAGTTCTCCTCGCCGGCAGGGGCGAGCATCGGCTCGAGCACCTGGTCGACCAGGCCGATCAGTTCGTCGACCTCGTAGCCGGGCCAGCCGAAGAGCATGCGCCGCCATTCCGGCGGCACCGACTTCGGCCCCAGCGCGGCCCCGAGCAGGGCGCCGGTGATGCAGGCGACGGTGTCCGTGTCGTACCCGGCGCGGGCCGCCGCATCCAGGGCGGCGACCATGGCGTCGCGCTGGTCGAACTTGCCCTGCGGGATCGGGCTGACCACGGTGATCGCGGACCACGCCGCCTGGAACGCACCGACGACCCAGCCGTTGCGCCGGAACGAGACGGGGGTCCCGGCCTCGGCCTCCTCGATGCGGTCGATCCACAGCGCCCGGCGCTCGTCGTCCAGCCGGGACAGGCCGCGGCGCACGTCGAGCTCCCCGGTGAGGATCGCGTGGCGCACCGCGAAGCCCCACAGCATGCAGGCCTCGGTGGCATCGGGATGGACGTGTGTGAGCCGGCACACCACGTCGATCGCGTCGGCCACGTCGTCGTCGGACGAGAGCAGGTAGGGCAGGACCGCGACGTGGGTGCGCATCAGCGACCCGTTGCCGGCATTGGCCGGGAGCTCCTCGTGCGCACCGGCCGCCGCGGCGCGGAAGTCCGCCGCCCTGGGCGCGTAGTGACCGTCCGCCCACGCCAGGTCTGCGGCGCGACGCACCACCGTCGAGGTGAGCGTGCCGATATCCGGTGTGCCCAGCGACCAGGAGTACCACTCGCGGGCGATGTGATCTTGAGCGGATTCGATGCGCAGATCGTGCCCGTCCGACGCGGAGATCGCCGCCTCCAGCACCACGATCGCCATGGACGTGTCGTCGGTCCACTCCCCCGGTTGCCAGCCCAGCACTCCGCCACCGATCATGCCGATGTCCTCGGAGGCCACCACCGGAGCGTGGAACTCGTACGGGGCGCCGAGAGCGTCTCCCGTGGCCGCCGCCACCACGGAACCGATGGCGCGCTGGCGCTGCACCGGGGTCAACCCTGGTCCCCTGGTCTCAGCAGCGTCGGTCCTCACGCTCACATCGTTCCACACCGACCGGAATGGTTCCTGAGCCCCGCTACCCTGAGAGGGACTTCGAAGGAGTTCCATGACCGACACCTCCGGCCGCCCCGGCACCACGGGCCAGCCCGCGGAGCAGGCCTGCGCCGACCCGCACGACCACACCGGCCACGACCACCCGCCCACAGGCGCCGACCTGGTGCGCGGCCTGGTCCAGGGCTACTCGATCCTCGCCCTGATCATCCCCGTGCTCGGGGTGGTCCTGCTCCTGGCGATCCTGCCGCTGGCCCCCACCAGCCCCGTGGTGCTCCTGCTGGGCGTCGCCCTGGGCGCCTCGCACCTGCTCGCCCTGGTCGCGACCAGCCTGTTCGTCGCGCGCACCCGCCGGCAGCTGGCCGTGAACCCAGGGCTGCTCGCGGTGCGCAGCACGATCGAGGAGGTGCTGCGCGTGGCCGCGGTGCTGCTGGCGATGCTGCTGTGGCCGGCGGACATCCGCGCCGAGCTCGGCGTGTGGGTCGGCGCGGGCGCAGCCATCGTGTGGCTGGCCCTGGCCACGGTGCAGACGGTCGCGACCCGTCGCCGCATCGCGCGCCCCTCGCAATGGTCCGAGGACGCCGTCTCGACGCTGCTCGCAGGACGCGTCGGCGCCCGCTCCACCGTGATCATGCGGCTGCTGGACGTGATCGGCACCGTCGCCTTCCAGGTGGGAGCGACCGCACTGGTGATCATGTCCCCGGTCCTCGCCATCGGCACCGCGGTCCTCTCCGTCGGCTCGGGCCTGTCCACCCTGGTCATCCAGCGCCGGCCGCCGGCGCAGCGCTCCCGGTCCCCCTGGGCGTACGCCCCACTCGTGATCGGTCTGCTGACCCTCGCCCTCGCCTCGCTGGGTCTGGCGACCCCCTGACGGCGCACCCCCACACCTGTCCCCTCCGTCCGATCCCGCAGGAGCGATGATGACCACTGCCCCCTCGTCCGAGACCACCGCGAACTCCGGCCTCGTCCTCGACCAGGTCGATCCGGGCATCCGCCTCCAGGACGACCTCTTCGGCCACGTCAACGGGCGATGGCTGCGCGAGCACCGGATCCCGGCGGACCGCTCCAGCGACGGAGCCTTCCATCAGCTGCGCGACCTCTCCGAGGAGCGGGTGCGGGAGATCGTCGAGCAGGCGGCGGCAGAGGTCGAGCAGGCGGCGGGGACCGGGGACGGGGCCGCCGAGGGAGCACCCGTCACCGACCGCGGCCGCGTCGGCGCGCTGTACCGCATGTTCATGGACACCGAGGCGATCGAGGCGGCCGGTACCGCGCCCCTCGAGGACATGCTGAGCGCCATCACCGCGGCCGACGACCTCGAGGCCATCACCCGCACCATGGCCGCCCCGGATTCGGGCGCGAGCGCCCTGCTGGCCTACGTGTGGACCGACGACCACGATTCCTCCAGCTACCAGGTCAAACTGCATCAGGGCGGGCTCGGCCTGCCGGATGAGTCCTACTACCGCGAGGAGCACTACGGGCAGATCCGCGAGGCCTACACCGAGCACCTGGCCGCTCTCGCCCGCCTGACCGGCCTGCCCGGCCGCGAGGGCCTGGTCGAGGGCGATGCGGACGCACAGGCCACCGCGGTGATGGACTTCGAGACCCGCCTGGCCGGATGCCACGTCGACGTCGTGCGCCTGCGCGACCGCGAGAAGTCCTACAACCCGATGGACGAGGCGCAGCGCCGCGAGCTGGCCCCGGCCTTCCCCTGGACCGCCTACATCGAGGGCACCGGCGCCCCGGAATCGGTCTTCGACGTGGTCTCGGTCGGCCAGCCCGAGTTCGTCTCCGCCGCTGCCGAGCTGCTGGCCGGCGAGGACCTCGCCGTGCTGCGCACCTGGCTGGCCCTCCACGCCGTCTCCTCGTACGCCCCCTACCTGCCCGCGGCCATCGTCGAGGAGGACTTCGCCTTCTTCGGGAAGGTGCTCTCCGGCGCCGAGGAGCTGCGCGAGCGCTGGAAGCGCGGCGTCGCTTTCGTCGAGGGCGCCGTGGGCTTCGCCGTCGGCCGCGAGTACGTCGACCGCCACTTCCCGCCGGCCCACAAGGAGCGCATGACCGCCCTGGTCGATGCTCTGCTGGAGGCCTACCGCAGCTCGATCGGGACCCTGGAGTGGATGACGCCGGCCACCCGGGAGAAGGCGCTGGCCAAGCTCGAGAAGTTCACACCCAAGATCGGCTACCCCGAGCGCTGGCGCGAGTACGACGGGCTCGAGGTGGTCCCCGGCGACCTGGTCGCCACCGCGCGCGCCGCACGCCGCTTCGACGCCGACTACGAGTACGCCAAGGTCGGCGGCCCCATCGACGAGACCGAGTGGCACATGACGCCGCAGACGGTCAACGCCTACTACAACCCCGGGCGCAACGAGATCGTCTTCCCCGCCGCCATCCTGCAGCCGCCGTTCTTCGACGGCGAGGCGGAGGACGCCGTGAACTTCGGCGGCATCGGCGCGGTCATCGGCCACGAGGTCGGCCACGGCTTCGACGACCAGGGCTCGAAGTACGACGGGGACGGCAACCTGGTCACCTGGTGGACGGCCGAGGACCGTCAGGCCTTCGACGACCGCGCCGCCACCCTCATCGCCCAGTATTCCGAGCTCTCCCCGCGCGACCTCGACGACTCCCACCGCGTCAACGGCGCCCTCACCATCGGCGAGAACATCGGCGACCTCGGCGGTCTCTCCATCGCCGTGAAGGCGTACCTGGCCAGCAGGTCCGCCGAGGAGGCCGCGGCCGAACTGGACGGGTACACCGGTCTGCAGCGCATCTTCCTGTCCTGGGCGACGGTGTGGCGGGGCAAGAACCGCACGCAGGAGGCGATCCGCCGGCTCGCGGTGGACCCGCACGCGCCGATGGAGTTCCGCTGCAACACGGTCGCCGGCCATCTCGACGAGTTCCACAGCGCCTTCGGCGTGCGCGAGGGCGACGGGATGTACCGCGCCCCCGAGGAGCGGGTGTCGATCTGGTGAGCACGACGGTGAGGATCCCGTGAGGCCCGAGGCGCCGTTCTACGTCGGCACCACCAGGCCCTCCTGGGTCGGGTGGACCCGCATCGCCCTGACCCTGCTGTTCGGTGCGGTCCTGGCGCTGGTGCTGGCCCAGCGCGGCCTCGTGGCCGCCGTGCCGCCGACCGCCGGGGTGTTCGCCCTGCTGGCGCTGTGGACCTGGATGGGCCAGCACACGCGCTTCATCGTCGACGACCGCGGCCTCACGGTGAGCCTCGGCGGGTTCCTCCCGCGCCCGACGTGGCCGCTGGCCGGCTTCCGCACCGTCCAGTACCGCATCGTGCCGCAGCCTGCCGTCGGGGCGAGCCTCGGCGGCTACGGATGGCGCCGCGGCATGGTGATCCCCGCCCGGCCCGAGGAGCTGCGGCCCGTCGGCGACCGGAAGCTGCTGACCGGCGGTGAGACGCGGCAGTCCTACCGCATGGTCGTCACCCGGCCGGGGACCATGGTCGAGATCGTCGGCCGCGAGGGCACCGGGTATCTGCTGACGCCCGAGGACCCCGAGGCGACGGCCGCGGCCATCGACCAGGCGATCCGGGCGCGGCGCTGACGCCACCGCCGAGGGAGTATCCTGAGTGCTGGTCATCCACTGACAGGGGAGCACCAACGGGGTGCTGAGAGTGCGCGAACCTGCGCAGACCCTCGAACCTGATCCGGTTCACACCGGCGTAGGGAGTCGGGATATCCGTGCGGCATCGATGATGCCGTGCGCCCCTTCCGTGAGAGGAAGGAGAAGTGATGACACGCTTTCGCACCATTGATCTGCTGGTCACCGTCATGATCGGGGCAGCCTTCGGCGTCGCGTTCCTGGGGTACGGCCAGCTCTACACCCTGATCAGCCCGCTGACGATGGCGTTCCGCCCCGCCGAGGGTCTGCTGGTGGGCATCTGGTTCCTGCCCGCCGTCCTCGCCGCCCTGATCGTCCGCAAGCCCGGCGCGGCGCTGCTGGCCGAGATGATCGCGGCATGCCTCGAGATGCTGCTGGGCGGCCAGTGGGGCTGGGGCACCGTGGTCTCCGGCCTGCTGCAGGGCGGCGGCGTCGAGCTCGCCGTCGCGCTGACCGCGTACCGCCGCTTCACGCTGCCGGTGGCCGTCCTCGGCGGAGTCCTCGCCGGCGGTCTGGAATGGATCTGGGAGCGCTTCGCCTACTACCCCGAGATGAGCTGGCCCTTCGCCCTCATCCTGCTCGGGTTCTTCCTCGTCTCCGGCGCCGCGCTGGGCGGCGGCCTGGGCTGGGCCGCGACCCGTGCCCTGGTGGCCACCGGCGCGGTGGATTCGCTCGCCGCGGGACGGGAGCACGCCCGCGCCGCCGCGGCGTGAGGACTGCGGCGTGAGAACCAGGGAATCCGCCGCCGGGGCCGCGCTTGCGCTGTCCCGGCTCAGCTGGCGCCCGAACTCGCGGCGGGAGCCGACGGTCGCCGACCTCGACCTGAGCATCCCCGCCGGTCAGCGCGTGCTGCTCGCCGGCGCGAGCGGCAGCGGGAAATCGACGGTGCTGCGCGCCCTCGCCGGTCTTCTCGATGAGGAGGCCGGCGAGCTCTCGGGGCACATGGCGGTCTCGTCCCGGCCCGGAGAGCGCGGCCTGCTGCTGCAGAATCCCGCGCACGCGCTGGTGGCCGCGACCGTGGGCCGCGATGCCGCCTTCGGGCCCGAGAACGCGGCCCTGCCCCGGCCGGAGGTCCACCGGCGGGCCGCGGCGGCGCTGGATGCCGCGCAGGTGGACCTGGAGCCCTCGCGCGGCCCGCTGGAGGCCTCCGGCGGGCAGCAGCAGCGCATCGCCCTGGCCGGCGCCCTCGCGCTCGGCCCGGACATGCTGCTGCTGGACGAACCCACGAGCATGCTCGACGCCGAGACCGCCCAGCAGGTGCGCTCAGCGATCCTGGCCAGCGCCGAGGGCCGCACCCTGGTCGTCGCGGAGCACCGGGTCGAGCCCTGGCTGGATCACGTGGACCGTCTGGTGGTCCTCGGCGAGCAGGCCCGGATCCTCGCCGACGGGGACCCGCGGACGGTGCTGGCCGCCCAGAGCGATCTGCTCGAGGAGGCCGGAGTGCTGGCGGGGCGGCAGGTGCCGCCGGATGCCGGGCCGTCTCCGCGGCGTCCGAGCGGGAGCGATCCCGGGACGGTGGTCGCCTCCCTCGATGAGGTCACCGTGCCGCGCCGGGGCGTCACGATCCCCGTCGGCCTGGAGGCGCGGGCCGGGCAGCTGACGGTGCTGACCGGGCCCAGCGGCGCCGGCAAGACGACCGTCGTCCGCGCCCTGCTGGGGGCGATGCGCCCCGCGACCGGCAGCGTCCGGCGCCCGGATCGCGAGCGCATCGCCGTCGTCCCCCAGGATCCGGAGCACTCGTTCGTCGCCGCCACCGTGCGCGAGGAGCTGCTGGCCTCTCCGTGGGCCGACGACGAGCACCTCGCGGACGAGCTCCTGGAGCGCGCCGGCCTCGCCCATCTCGCCGGGGCCAACCCCTATCGGCTCTCCGGCGGGGAGCAGCGCCGCACCGCACTCGCGGCCGCCCTCGCCCAGCAGCCCGACCTGCTGGTCCTCGACGAGCCGACGGTCGGGCTGGACGCGCGCCGCCGCGGCGCCGTGCTGGACCTGCTCGAGGAGGCCGCCGCGCGCGGCGGCGCGGTGCTGGCCGCGACCCACGACCCCGAGCTCATCGCCCGGGCCGATCACCGGATCGAGCTGCCGGGTTCAGAGCACGGGGTTCCTCCCCCGCCGCGCCGCCGGATCCCGGCCGACGCCCTGAACCCGCTGACCCTCTGCCTGATCGGGATCCTCGCCGCCATCGGCTCGTTCGCGGTCCAGACCTGGCAGGGCGGTCTGCTCGCGCTGCTGCCGCTGGTGCTGCTGGGCCCACTGGCGGTGCGCACGCTGCGCGGCGCGGCGCTGCGGCTGACCCCGATCCTGCTCTCGGCCGCCGGGCTGGCCTGGACCACCGCCCTGCTGGGGGACGCGCCGGCGCTGTCCGGGGACGCCTGGCTGCTGGGGCTGAAGGAGGCGGCCCGGATCATGATGTTCGTCGCGCCGGGGGTGCTGGCCCTGGGCAGCGTGGAGGTGACCGCCCTCGGCGACGCCCTCGGAGGCCGGCTGAGACTGCCCGCCAGGCCGGTCGCGGCCTCCGTGGTCGCGCTGGTACGGGTCGGGCACCTCGGGCGGCAGTGGGAGATCATCCTGCGCACCCGGATCCAGCGCGGGCTGGGCACGGCCGCCTCGCCGCGGCTGCTGGCCGGGGCGACGTTCGCCCTGCTGGTCGACACCCTGCGCAGCGCCGAGCAGCAGGCGCTGGCGATGGATGCCCGCGGCTTCGCGACCGCGACGCGGCGCACCTGGGCCGAACCCAGCCGGTTCGGGCCGGCCGACGTGCTCGGCGCGGCGATCGCGGCGGCGCTGCTGATCTGGCCCGCGATCGCGGAGCTGCTGGTCTAGCCTGGCACCGTGAACGACGACATCCAGCCCCAGCCCTCCACCCGGCCCGACGTGCCCGCCTCCGAGGACGAGGAGGTGATCGCCCTGGCCAACTCGATGCTCGACGCCGCTCGGCGCGGGGACGGTGACGGCCTGCTGCCGCTGATCGACCGGGGCGCCCCCGCCAACCTGCGCGACGCCTCCGGCAACAGCGCCCTCATGCTCGCCGCCTACCACGGCCACGCCGAGCTGGTGCGTGAGCTCGCCGCCCGCGGGGCCGACGTCGACCTGCTGAACGACCGCCGTCAGTCCCCGCTGGCCGGGGCCGCGTTCAAGGGCTACACGGACGTCGCCGTGGCACTGCTGGAGGCCGGGGCGGACCCGGGCCTGGGCTCCCCGGACGCGCTGGAGACGGCCCGGTTCTTCGAGCGCGGCGAGATGATCACGCTGATCGAGGAGCACGCGGCCCGACGCGAGGACTGATCAGTCCGCCGGATGGCGGTAGACCATCGGCACGTGCTCGATGCCTGCCTCCATGAACAGGCCGCCGACGGTCTCGTAGCCCATCGACTGGTACCACGTCTCGAGGTAGGCCTGGGCGTCGATGTGCACCTCGGCCTGCGGAGCCTGCTCGCGGGCCACGTCCAGCGCCGCGCGCATGATGCGGCGCCCGAAGCCGTCGCGACGGTTCGCGGCCCGCACGGCGAGCCGGCCGATGCGCAGCACGCCGCCGGGTTCGTGGAGGACGCGGATGTGCGCGGCGGGTTCGCGCTCCAGCCCGGCGGCCTCGGCCTCCGGCCCGGGCACCTCGATCCACAGAAGGGTGGTCGTGGCCTCGAGGTCGCGACCGTCGAGGTCCGGGTCGGTGGCCTTCTGCTCCATGGTGAAGACGTCCTGGCGGAGCTTCGCGAGCAGGTAGAGCGTGCGGGGGTCGATGTCGGGCACGACGGAGCGTCGCAGCACGGCGCCGGTCTCCGGGTCCGGAGCCGACGCCGCTGGATGGATCACGGGTTCAGGCATGGTCACCACATTACTGCTCGGGAGCTTGCGGCATTCCCGCCGTCGCCGCCAGTCGCGCGACGGCGGCCCGCCACTGCTCGACCATCCGCGGCCCACCGTGGCCCTCGTCCTCGATGATCACCAGTTCGCTGCCCGGCCAGGCACGATGCAGCTCCCAGGCGGTCACGGCGGGGCCGGAGACGTCGCGTCGGCCGTGGATCAGCACGCCCGGGACGCCGGCCAAGCGGCCCATACCGCCCAGCAGGCCGGCACCCGGCACGCCGCCCCAGCGCGCGGCCCAGTCGGCGACGAACCCGTCGTGGGCCCAGTAGTGGGTGACGAGGCGGGCGAAGGTACGGCGCTCACGTCGCTGCTCGTCGGTGAGATCCGCGGGCGGAGTCGCGATCTCGGTGGAGCCGGTGCCGATGCGGATGTGCTCGTCCTCCCAGGTCATCCAGGCCTCGGCCGCGGCGTCGACGAGATCGGGTTCGTCGCCCTCGAGCAGACGACGGTAGGCCTCGACCAGTCGCACTCGCGCCGGTGAGGTGTCGCGTCGATCGAAGTCGCCGTGCGTCTCGGCGAAGCCGGCGAACCGATCCCAGGCCTCGAGGAACACGGATCCGATCCCTTCGGTGATCCAGTCGACCTCGCGCCGCGAGGTGCTGGTGACGGCGAAGAGGACCACTCCGAGCACCCGGTCCGGATGCGCCTGGGCGTAGGCGAGGGCGAGCGTGCTGCCCCACGAGACGCCCTCGACGATCCAGGCGTCGATGCCGAGGTGCTCGCGGAGTGCCTCGATGTCGGCGACCAGGTGCGCGGTGGTGTTCGCACCGAGGTCGACGGGACCGGGGGCTCCGGCCGACGGGGTCGAGGCCCCGGCGCCCCGCTGGGAGAGGCCGACGATCCGGCAGCGATCAGAGGGAGCGCTGCGGCGGTACCCGGGACTCAGTCCGCTCCCCGGGCCGCCGTGGAGGTAGAGCACGGGCACGCCGTCGGGTGTGCCGCTCTCCTCCCACCAGATCTCGTGCCCGTCGCCCACGGGCAGGTGGCCGGAGGCGTTCAGAGGCAGGGGCGGGGGTGCGGACGCAGAGCTCACAGCGCCCATTCTGCCGCGGGGTGCTCGCGCGTCCAGGCCGCCCGGCGGCTGCGCACGCTCTGGCACCTCGGGCACCAGAACACGGTGCGGGCGGCGAGGTCGCGCGAGCGGATGGTGGTCCCGCACAGCCGGCAGGGCAGGCTCTGGCGGTGATAGACGTAGAAGGACTTCTCGCGCGGCACCACGGAGGGGTCCTCGTCGCCGTTCTGGCGGGTGCCGCGGGAGCGTTCGACGATGCGGGCCTCGAGGTCGCGGTGCTCGGGCTGGGTGGTGACGATCCGGCCGGTGCGCGCCCCGTAGGCCATCAGCGCGGCCAGGTCGGTCCACATCTGATCGAGCATGCCGGCGCTGAGATCCCGGCCGGGCACGAACGGGTCCAGGCGCGCCCGGAACAGCAGCTCGGCGCGGTAGATGTTGCCGATGCCCGCCACGACCTTCTGGTCCATCAGCTGCGTTCCGATGGCCGTGCGGGAGCGGCGCACGGCCTCCACGAACCGGCGCCGGTCGCCGCCGCCGCTGCCGTTCGCGTCCGGTCGCAGCGGGTCCGGGCCGAGCCGGTCCAGGACGGCCTGCCGGCCGGGCCCGTCGAGCACCTCGCAGGCGGTGGGACCGGTCAGCTCGGCGAGCCCGCGAGCGCCGACCAGGCGCAGCCGCACCGTCGGCCGCGGGACCAGGCGCCGCCAGTCCAGCACGCCGTCGTCCCCCAGCTCCTCCTCCTGCTCGCCCAGGCGCACGCGCGGTGCGCCGATCGCGTGGGCGTCGGCGAAGCCGGGATCGCCGGCGAAGGTCCAGGAGCCGTACAGGCCGAGGTGGACGTGGATGTGCCGGACCACCGGCGAGTCCGGGTCCACGTCCGCCGAGGGCGCCAGTGCCAGGAACAGGTGCTTGCCGGCCGCTTCGGCGGCCAGCAGCACCATGCCGTCGACCTGCGCCGCCTCCGCGAAGCGGCCCTGCGGGCTCGAGATGCGCACCCTCTCGCCCCCGAAGCCGCGGCTCAGCGCCGCGGCGAGCCGGTGGACGGTGTGCCCCTCCGGCACTACGGCGCCGAGGGGGCGGCGACGCCGGCGGGATCGCCGTAGCCGCCGGTCTCCTCGTAGCGGGCGACCAGGTCGATACGGCGCTGGTGACGCTCCTCGCCGGAGAACGGCTCGGCCAGGAACAGGTCGATCAGCGCCTCCAGCTCGGGCTCGGTGTGCTGGCGAGCGCCGACGGAGATCACGTTGGCGTCGTTGTGCTGGCGGGCGAGGCGCGCGGTGTCCTCGTTCCAGACCAGGGCGGCACGCACCCCGGTGACCTTGTTCGCGGCGATCTGCTCACCGTTGCCGGAACCGCCGATGACGATCCCGAGGGAGCCGGGATCGGCGACCACGGCCTCGCCGACGTCGGTGCAGAACGGCGGGTAGTCGTCCAGGGCGTCGTACTCGTGGGCACCGTGGTCGGTGACCTCGTGGCCCTTGTCCTGCAACGCCGCGATCAGGCGGTTCTTCAGCTCGAAGCCGGCGTGGTCGGTGCCGATGTGCACGCGCATGGGGGTGGATGTGCCTCTCTGGGTCAGGCCGGTCCGGTTCGGTCCGGTTCGGTCCGGTTCGGTTCAGCTGAAGTCGACGCCGCCGCTGCGGGTGCGCTTGAGCTCGTAGAAGCCCTCGAGCGTGGCCATGGTCGCCATCGCGTCCAGCAGACGGCCGGCATCCTCGCCCTTCGGGGCCGGGGAGACGACGGGGCCGAAGTACGCGGTGCCCTCGCCGAAGGAGATCACCGGGGTGCCGACGTCCTGGCCGACCATGGAGATGGCCCGCTCGTGGGAGGCGCGCAGCTCGGTGTCGGTCTCGTCGTCGGCAACCGGGTCGAACACGTCCATCAGCGAGGCCGGCAGCTCCGCGGCCTCCAGCGCCTGCTCGGCCACCGCCCGACGGTCCTTGTCGCCGCCGACGTGGAACCGCTCGCCCCAGGCGGTGTACCAGCGGGCGAAGGCCTCGTCCCCGTGCATGCGGGAGATCTCGATGGCCAGGCGCGCGGGAGCCCAGTTCTGATCCGTGCTGCGGCGGTAGTCGGGATCGAGGTCGCGGCCCTCGTTGAGCACGTAGAGAGACATCACCGAGAACTTCGGGGTGACCTCGCGGACCTCGGCGGCACCCAGCAGCCAGCGGCTGGTCATCCAGGCGTAGGGGCAGGCAGGGTCGACGAACAGCTCGACGGTGCGGGCAGACATGACAGCTCCTCGTGCTCGGGGGTGATGCCGCTCATTCTGTCACTGCGGGCCGTCGCCGCGGAAAGTCGCTGCGGAAAAGACGTTGCACCTGCGGCGTCGCCGGGGTTGGATCTATCAGGTGTCCGTGACCTCGTCGACGGCGGAGACCTCCGCCGCAGCTCCCCCTGCCCGCAGCCCTGCCGCCCCGGCCGCACGACGCCCCGGGGTGATGGCCTCGATCCTGCGCAACCATCGCCGGATGCTTGCGAAGGTGCTGCCGCTGGCGACGATCTCCGAGGGCGCCGAGATGCTGCTGCCGATCCTGCTCGGCGTGGTCATCGACCGCGGCATCGTCGGCGGGAACCTGGCCTTCACCCTGCTCGGTGCGCTCGGGATCATCGCGGTGCGCCTGGGCGGGATGCTGCTGTGGATCTACACCTTCCTGGCGAGCCAGAAGGCCTGCATGTACGAGCGCCACCGTCTGCGCGTGGGCCTGACCGGCGCGGTGCTGGACCCGGCCTCCCGGCGGATCCGGCGTCCGGCCGGCGAGGTGCTCTCGATCGCGACGTCCGACGCCGACAAGGCCTCCGACGTGCTCGACCTGCTGCCGTGGGGATTCCCCGCCGGCATGGTGATCCTCGGGGCCACCGTGTGGATGGGATTCCAGGACGTGTGGCTGGGAGCGGCCATGCTGATCGGGATCGTGGTGATGGTGGTCGTGATCCGCGTGATCACCCCGACGCTCTCCCAGCGCTACGACGCCCAGCAGACCCAGGCCGCCGAGGCCGCCGCGACCGCCACCGACCTGGTGCACGGACTGCGGGTGCTGCAGGGCCTGGGCGTGCAGTCCCGGGCCCGCGCCCACTACCGCCGCCGCTCCCGCGTGGCGCTGGAGGCGGCGCTGGTCAACGCCCGCTACTCGGGTCTCTCCTCGGGCCTGACCACGCTGGTCACCGGGGCGATGCTGGCCGCCGTCGTCGTCATCGCCACCGTCCGCGGGCTGCAGGGTGACCTGGGCATCGGCGCCCTGATCGCCGTGGTCGGCGTCGCGCGCCAGGTCATGGGGTCGCTGCAGGGGCTCTCCGGGATGCCGGTGTGGTGGGCGAGCATGTCGACATCCGCCCGTCGTGTCCGTGACCTGTTCGCCGACCTCGGCCGCGAGGTCGACGATCCCGCTCTGACGCTCAGAGCTCTCTCCGTCGGGCGCGATGACCGCGGCGAGGGCACCGCCGCCCGCCGGGAACGGCGCGGCGCGGCCGGCGGTCTGCACATCCGCAACCGGGGCCATGGCCGCAGCCTCGACATCTCCGTGCCCGACGGCACATTCGTCGCGGTCGCCTGTGCCGACGTGGCCGATGCCGACGCCATCATCGACGCCGTCAGCGGACCGGACGACGGGGACGGCCTCCAGGCGTCCCTGGGCGAGCGGCCGATCGTCCCGGAGCAGCGCGCGAGCCTGCGAGCGGACCTGCTGGTGGAGCCGCACGTGGTGGATCTGTTCGACGGAACGCTGCGCGAGCAGCTGGCCACCCGCGCCCCGGAGACCGCCGCGACCGACGGCAGCGACGACTCCTGGGCGGATGCCGCCCTGCATGCCGCCGGCGCCGAGGACCTGCTGCGGATCCTGCCCGACGGGTACGAGTCGCGCATCCTCGATCGTGGCTCCAACCTCTCCGGCGGCCAGCGCCAGCGCATCGCCCTCGCGCGCGCCGTCGCGGCCGATACCCCCGTCCTCGTGCTGCAGGACCCCACCACCGCGGTCGACGCCGTCACCGAGCAGCACATCGCCGAGGCCCTGGTCGCCGCCCGCCGCCGCAGCGACCGGGCGACGCTGGTGCTCGCCCGCTCCCCCGCTCTGCTGCGGGAGGCGGACCGCGTGGTGTACGTGCGCGCCGGCGAGGTGGTCGCCGAGGGCGAGCACCTCGAGCTCATGGACCGTGACGACTACCGGGAGATGGTGCAGCGATGAGCGCGACCACGAGGCGCGGCACGCCGACGCACGACCTCGACTGGACGCGCCCGGTGGACGAGGTGCTGGGCGATGACGCCACTGCCCAGCACCAGCTCGCCGAGCACGCCCAGCTGCTGCCGATCGCGGGCGCCGGCCAGGCGACGCGGTTCATGCTCGGCAGGCTCCGCGAGCACCGCCTGGCCGCGCTGGCCACCGCGGCGGTGACGATCGGCGGCGCCATCGCGGCGGCGATCCTGCCGCGGCTGATCGGCGCGGCGGTCGACGTCGTCGCGGGCGGCGGGGACCCCGCCGCGGCATGGTGGCTCGGCGCGCAGGTCCTCGGCGTCGGCATCATCCAGGCGGTGCTGGCCGCCGCCGGCTGGTCGATGGTCTCGGCGCTCGGACAGCGGATCCTGGCCGGGATGCGCGAGGACGTCATCGACCGCGCTCTGGACCTGCCCGCGCACACCATGGAGCGCTCCGGCATCGGCGACGCCCTCTCCCGGGTCGCCGACGACGTCGACGTGGCCGCGCGTGCCGTGAACAACCTGGTGCCCTCACTGATCCAGATGGGCTTCTACGTGATGGTGACCATGGTCGGCATGGCCACCCTGTCCCCGTGGCTGCTGATCCTGGTGGTGCTGGTGGTGCCGATGTACGCGCTGGCGGCGCTGTGGTATCTGCGGCGCACCGCACCTCTGTACCGCCGCGAGCGGATCGCGATGGGCGCTCGCGCCCAGGGGCTGCTCTCCGCGATCCACGGCATCCCCACGGTGCACGCCTACGGCATCGAGCGCCGCGAGACCCGGCACGTCGCGGTGCTCTCGGAGACCGCCTCGGTGCTGAACATGAGGGTGATGTTCCTGGTCAGCCGCCTGGTGGCCTTCATCGCCATCCCGGAGAACCTGGCCCTGCTGCTGGTGCTCGGGCTCGGATTCGTGATGGTGCACGTGGCCGGAGCGCCGATCGGCGTGGTCACCGCCGCCGGCATCTACCTGGTCAGCCTGTTCTGGCCGATGATGGCGGTCATCTTCAACCTCGACGAGGTGCAGTCCGCCGTCGCGAGCCTGTCGCGCATGGTCGGGGTGATCTCCTCGATCGACCCCGCCGCCTCCCCGGGCGAGGAACGCCCCCAGGACGCCTCGATCCGCCTCGAGCAGGTCTCCCACGCCTACGGCACCGACGACGAGGGCCGGGAGCGGACCGTGCTGCATCCGATCGATCTCGACATCGCCCCGGGTGAGGTGGTCTCCCTGGTGGGAGCCTCCGGGGCGGGCAAGTCGACGCTCGCGGCGATCCTCGCCGGCACCCTGGTCCCCCGCCACGGCACGGTGCTGCACGGCGGCGCCGACCTCGCCCGGGCCGACATCGACGCGGTGCGCAGCCACGCCTCGATCGTCAGCCAGGACGTGCACGTCTTCCGCGGCACGCTCCGGGAGGACCTGCGACTGGCGCGGCCCGGGGCGAGCGACGAGGAGCTGTGGGCGGCGCTGCACCGGGTGGACGCCTGGATCTGGGCGCAGCGCCTTCCCCACGGCCTGGACACCGAGGTCGGGGAGAAGGGTGAGCGCCTCACCGCGGAGCAGGCCCAGCAGCTGGCCCTGGCCCGCATCTCGCTGCAGGACCCCGCCGTGCTGGTGCTCGACGAGGCCACGGCCGACGAAGGCTCTTCCGGCGCCCGGGTGCTGGAACGGGCGGCGCTCGAGGTGGCCCGGGGCCGCACCACGATCATCGTGGCCCACCGCCTGTCCCAGGCGATGGTCGCCGACCGGATCCTGATGATGGCCGACGGCCGGGTGGTAGAGCAGGGCAGCCACGAGGAGCTGGTGGCGCGGGGCGGCGAGTACGCCCGGCTGTGGAGGGCCTGGGCGGGCTGAACGGGGTCGGCGACTGGGTGGTTCGGCGACTGCGCGGTTCAGCGGCGTCGCAGACGCAGCACCAGGATGCCGGCCACGCCGGTCACCAGTGCCGTCACCGTCAGCAGTCCGGCGCCCACGAACATGGCGACGCGTCCGAGGCCGCCGGCGGACCCGAGCAGTCCGTCGCGCTGCGAGGTGGTCTCGCCCAGTTCGAGCACGGTGCCCTCGACGGCGTCGGGCGCGACCTCTCCCTCGACCTCGAGGGTGAGGATCAGCCTCAGCGGCTCCTCCGCGCCGGGTTCCGCGTCGGCCGGAAGCTGCAGCCGCTGGAGCTGGATCGTGTGGGTCCCCGGCAGCCAGGCGGATTGCACCGCGCGCAGCTCCGAGCTGCGATTGCCCAGATCCACCGGGGCGGCCATGCCGCCCCCGGCGATCGGGTCGCCGTCGTAGGCCGCCCAGGAGCCGCCGCCCACCGTCACCTGTTCACGCGCGGCGTTGAAGGTCCGCAGCGCGAGGACGTCCTTGCCGCCGTCGGGCTGTGCGGTGACCTCCGTGCGCCAGCGCAGACGCTGACCCTCGCGGACCTGTGTCGAGACCATTCCGGTCTCCCCGGGAACGAGCTCGACCACATGGGAGCCGGGCTCGAGCGGGGTGGCAGCGGCGAAGGACCGCCCCAGCTCGATCGGCTGGTCGTCGACGGGAGAGACGGGGGACGCGCCGTCGTCCTCGACCTCCTCGTCCACCGCGGGTGCGCCGCCGCCGATCCCGGGCGGCTGGATCGCGACCTGGATCTCCACGGGAAGCGGCTCGTCGGCCGCCCGTGATCCCTGCCGGGCGACCCGCAGGAAGAGCTCCTCGCCGGAGCAGCCGTCGGGACCGACCGCCTCGGAGACGGCCCAGGCCGTCACCGGTCCGTCCCCGGTCATGTCCTCCCCGGCGAAGTCGTCGTCGCTGGTACAGGTATCGCCTCCCGCGGTGCGGAAGCCGATGGCCAGGCCCAGTCCCTCGTCGTCCTCGGGCCGGCCATCCGGGTAGGGCGGCGCCGCGATGGTCGCGGCCGCATGCACGCGCTCGCCGTCCTCGACGGCCACCCGGTAGTACTTCTCGGTGCCCTCCTTCGAGGTGCTCTCGGCGCCGCGCTCGAAGGAATCGCGATGGATCCCGGGAGCCACCGTCGTGGCCTGGGCGAGGGAGGCCCCTCCCTGGACGTCCTTCCCGTCGGCCGAATAGGCATGCTCCGGCGGGGTCGGCTCGTCCGAGGGATCGGCGAGCGCGGCCGGCGCCGCACCGAGCAGCACGAGCGCCATGGCCAGTGCCACGATCAGCGCCGCCGGGGCCGGGGCGGACGCTCGCGGGGAGTGCTCTAGCATGACCACCATCATGTCCGATGTCATCGCAGGCCGCATCGAGCTGCTCGATCCTCTCGCCCGCGGCGCCTCCGGGTCGCTGTGGCGCGCCATCGACCGCCGCTACGGGGCGATCTGCGCAGCGAAGGTCATGCGCCAGCGGGACGGCGCCGAGGTGCTGCGCTTCGTGCGCGAGCAGACCGTCGGCACCGCCCAGGGCCTCGGCAAGCATCCCCACCTGCTCCCGCCCTACACGTGGGTCGCCGAGGACGACACCGTCGTGCTGGTGATGCCCCTGGTCCACGGCGGCACCCTCGCCGGGGCGCTGGCCGACCACGGCGCTCTGGCCCCTTCGCTGGTCGCTCACCTGCTGCGGCAGCTGCTCGACGCCCTCGCAGCGATGCACGACTCCTCATGGGTCCATCGGGACGTGAAACCCGCGAACCTGCTGCTGGACCGCACGGGGGATGCGGCACCGCACCTTCTCCTGGCCGACTTCGGTATCGCGCTGCACGAGTCGGACGTGCGGCTGACGGAGACGGGACTCGTGCACGGCACCCCGGGATTCATGGCACCCGAAGTGCTCACGGGCGAGGCGAGCTCAGCGGCGCAGGACGTCTGGGCGGCAGCGGCCTGCGCCCTGGAGGCCCTCGACCCGTTGCCGCCCCGGCAGCGGGTCGACGTGGCATCCCTTCCGGACCGAGCCGCCCGCTCCCTCGCCGGCAGCGCCGATCCAGCGGCCGGTCCGCTGGGGGAGCTGCTGTGCGCCATGCTCGACGCGGACCCCACCCGGCGCCCGGCGGCCGTGCAGGCCCGGGACGCCATCGTCCCGCCGTCCGCTCCCCCCGCGCAGTGGTCCCGCACGGCCAGCGGCGAGCGCTTCGTGGTCGCCGATCAGGTCGAGGCCGGCCACCTCCCCGAGGTGCCGCTGGATGGTCCGGAGAGCCTCGCCGGGCTGGCCCCCGGGCTGCACGAACGGATCACGGCGCGGTCCGCCCCGAACCCGACTCTCTCCTCCGACCCGAGTCCGAACCCGAGCCCGAGCCCGCGAGCGCGGCAGGCCTCCACCGAGGAGTTCATGCACGATCCGACGCGGCGCAATCCCCAGTCATACCTGCCGCCGCATCCGGTGCAGGCTGCGCCGTCCGGGCCCGCGACCGCGCAGCCGCCTTCCGCGGCGGCTCGGCGCTCCGGCGCCTGGATCGGCGTGCTCCTGCTGGTGGTCGCCGCGCTGTGCCTCGCGGGCGCGGCTGCCCTGGTCGCAGCCGCCCTGATGTGACAGGAGCCGCGGTTCGGCGCGGTTCCCGGCCACTCCCGGACGGTCGCTCCCGGACGGTCACTCGCCCGCGCGGACCAGCCCGGCCTCGTACGCGGCGACCACCAGCTGGGTGCGGTCGCGCAGGCTCAGCTTGCCCAGCATCCGGGAGACATGGGTCTTGACGGTCTGTTCGGCCATGTACAGCTCGTCGGCGATCTCGCGGTTCGATCGTCCCCGGGCCACCAGCCGCAGCACGTCCAGCTCCCGCTCGGTCAGGGCCGCCAGGCTCACGTCCGGGCGCGCGGACTGCTCCGGTCGGGAGACGAAGTCCGCGATCAGCGTGCGCGTCACGCGCGGTGCCAGCAGTGCCTCACCGGCGGCGACCACCCGCACCGCGTGGACGAGCTCATCGGGTGTGGAATCCTTGTGCAGGAATCCGCTCGCTCCCGCCCGCAGGGCGGCGAACACGTACTCGTCGGCATCGAAGGTGGTCAGCATGATGATCTTCGGTGGCGTGCCGGGCATCTCGAGCACCGCCCGGGTCGCGTCCAGCCCGCCCACGTTGGGCATGCGGATGTCCATGAGCACCACGTGGGGCCGGACCTCCTCGACCATGCCGGTGATGCCGGCGCCGTCCGCCGCGGTGCCGACGACCTCGATCCCCTCCTGGGCGTTCAGCAGGGCCTCGAAGCCACCGCGGATCATCGACTGGTCGTCGACGATCAGCACACGGATCGCGGAGGCCGGCTCGGCGGGGTCGGTCATGCGGTCACCGTATCCCAGCTTCCCGGGAGGAGCGCCCCATGCTGCTGGTCCCTGACCGTCGCGCATTGGGCCGCCTCGGCCATGACCTGGCCCTGGTCCTGCCGGGCCTGCCGCTGACCCTGGTTGCCGTGGCCATGCTGACCCCGCTGATGGCCGTCTCCTCGGTCCTGGCGATCGTCTGGGTGGGCGTGCTGCTGTTCCCGGTGACGCTCGCCCTCGCCTCGGTCTGCGCGAGTCTGGACCGCTGGCGGCTCGCCCTCTGGGGAGTCGACGTCACTCCCCCGCGCTACCGCCCCCGCGGACGGGGCGTCGCCGGGGTGCTCCGTCTGATCACCGACTCCCGCCGCTGGCTCGACCTCGCCTTCGAGGCACTGATCGCGCTGCCGGTGCGCGTATTGACGGTGGGGACCACGGTGCTCTGGGCGGTCGGCGCGGTGGCGTGCCTCACCTCATGGGCGTGGGGACGGCTCCTGCCACCCGGCAGCGGCGACGTCCCCGGCCAGGACCTGCCCGGCGGGTGGGCGGTGGCCCTGGTCGTCGGCCTCCTGCTCGCCCTGACATTCCCCGCCATCGTGCATGCCCTGGCGCTGCTGGACGTCGCGGTCACTGCCGCCCTGCTGGGTGGTGCCGTGCCGGGGGCCCGTCGCAGCGGAGAGGCCCCGGCGACGGTCGGATCGGATGCCGACGAACGGCTGCGGGAGAACGCCTGGACCCGCATGACCATCGCCTTCATCGGCTTCGTCCTGGTCGTCGTGGGCTGGCCCGTGACCGCCACCCTCTACCACGTCCATCCGGCCCTGGCGATGGTCGTGACCGTGGCCCACAGCGTCGCTGCCCTGCTGGCGGTGCGCTGGAACTGGGCGGGCCTGTCCCTGGGGGTCCTCGCCGCGCTGGCCACGATCCTGATCACCGCCGGCGAGCAGACGCTGGCCCCCTGGCCGTGGCCCGTGACCGCGCTGCTGGCACACTGCCTCGTCCTCGCCGTGCTGGCGGTCTTCCACCGCTGGTTCTGGGCGGTCTCTGCCTGGTCCGCCGGGGCCGCACTGACTCTCGGGGCACTGCTGGAGACCGATCCGGCCTCGATGCCGAGCGGGACGCTGCGCGGGGTGATGACCAACGGCGTGGTGCTGGTGGCCATCAGCGGCGGCGTGGTGCTGCTCGGGCTGACCGTGCGCCAGTGGGTGCTGATCAGCGGCCGCGTCGAGCAGGCCCAGACCGTCAGCGCCGAGGAGGTCCGGCGCCGGTTCGAGCTGGAGGAGCGCAGCCGCATCGCCCGCGAGCTCCACGACGTCGTCGCCCATTCGATGTCGGTGATCACCGTGCAGGCCGGCACCGCGAAGTTCCGACTCACGGGCCTGGATGCGCAGGCCGAGCAGGAGTTCGAGGACATCGCCGCCTCCTCCCGGCAGGCACTCGGTGAGATGCGCTCACTGCTGGCGACCCTGCGCACCGACGACTCCCTCGACGAGGTCCCCATGCCGGGCCTGGCGGACATCGAGCAGCTGGCCGAGGCCAGCCGCGCCTCCGGGGCCGCGATCGACGTCGACCTCGATGACATCGACGAGACGGAGGTTCCGCCCACGGTGGGGCTGACGGCCTACCGCGTCGTGCAGGAGGCCCTGAGCAATGCGCTGCGCCATGCGCGCGGCGCCGCGATCCAGGTGCGGGTAGTGGCCACCGGCGCCTCCCTGGACGTCGAGGTCTCCAACCGCGCCGCCGACGCCGGGCACGAGCCCATCCCCGGCTCCGGACTGGGCCTGGCGGGCACCCGGGAGCGCGTCACCGCCCTCGGCGGCACCGTCGAGGCGGGCCCCACCGCCGATGGCGGGTTCACCGTGGTGGCCAGGATCCCCATCGCCGATCCCCTACCCCGGTAGGGGGTCGAGGTTCGCTCCCCGGAGGGACGCGGAACCGACCTGGCGACCTCTAGCGTCGAGGGCATGACGACCACCGCCGCACCGCGCCCCACCGGCGCGCGGTCCACACCGCCCAACCGCGACTACTTCGAGCTCTCCGAGCGCGCCAAGGCCGCCGGGCTCATGGGCCGACGGGTGGGCACCTACATGGTGCGCACCGCCGGTCTCGCTCTCGCGTTCCTCGGTGCCACCGCCGCGATGTTCGCCCTCGGCTCCTCGCCGTGGCAGCTGGCCATCGGCGGCGTGTTCGGGATCCTGTTCACCCAGGCCGCGTTCCTCGCCCACGACAGCGCCCATCAGCAGGTGTTCGCCTCGGGCCGCCGCAACGAGTGGTTCTCACGGATCGTGGGCAACCTCGTGGTGGGGCTGAGCCTCGCCTGGTGGACCCGCAAGCACAACAAGCACCACGCCCATCCCAACACCATCGGCAAGGACGGCGACATCGCCGGCGGCGTGCTGGTGTTCGTCCCCGGTGACGAGAAGGGGCGCACCGGCTTCATGGGCTGGCTCGCCAAGCGCCAGGGCTGGGCCTTTATCCCGATGCTGAGCCTGTTCGCCTTCGTGCTGCACTTCGAGGCCATCTCCTCGGTGGTGAAGAACAAGAAGATGAAGCACCGCGTCGCCGAGGGCCTGCTGGTCGCCATCCGTCTGATCGGATTCCCCGCCCTCGCCGTCGCCGCGATGGGCCCGCTGTGGGCGCTCGCCTTCCTCGGCGTCCAGTTCGCCGTGTTCGGCATCTACATGGGCGGCTCGTTCGCCCCCAACCACAAGGGCATGGCACTGCTGCCGGAGGACCTCGAGGTCGACTACCTCCGGCGCCAGGTGCTCACCTCGCGCAACATCACCGGTGGCCGACCCATGGACTGGGCGATGGGCGGCCTGAACCTCCAGGTCGAGCACCACCTGTTCCCGCGGATGCCCAGCTCGAACCTGCGCAAGGTGCGCCCGCTGGTCAAGGAGTTCTGCGCCGAGAAGAACATCCCCTACACCGAGACGGACCTCGTGACGTCCTACGGGATCATCATCCGGTACCTCAACCGGGTGGGACTGGGCTACGCCGACCCGATGGACTGCCCGATCGTCTCCCAGCTGCGCACCGGCGCCCCCGTGCGGGCCGCCTGAGCCCTGACGCCCCGGCGCGCCGCCCACCGGGCCGGGGGCGAGGCGGTATGGTCGCCCCATACGCCTACCCCTTCACGGGCAGCGCAGCCCCGGCTCGGTGGCCGGACGGTACGGGGCGTCCGTGGAGGCCGATCCGGCCGGGATCACCACCATGTCTTGCACCCCGCGCTGGTCGCCCGGCGACCAGGTGACCTGGACCTACTACACCCCACAGCACCCGACCCGCACCGTCCGCCCCGGCACCGTCGTGCTGGACGACGACCGCGGCATCGTGGTCTGGATCGCGCCCGGCACCGAAGTGCTGCTGCCGGTCCTCGAATCCGGGGCGGCGCTGCGCCGCGCCGGGGACGAGGGCATGTTCACCGCCCCGCGCCTGCAGTCCAAGCAGCTGTGGACCGGCAACGGCATCCTCATGATCGGGCTGCCCGAGAAGCCGTACTCGGTGTGGCTGTTCTACAAGGACGACGGCTCGCTGGGCTGCTACTACGTCAACCTCGAGACCCCGTACGAGCGCACCGACGAAGGTGTGCGCACCCGGGACCTGGTGCTGGACCTCGTGGTGCTGCCGCGCCGCGACTGGCACTACAAGGACGAGGACGAGCTCGAGGGAGCCGAGCGCACCGGATACTTCACTCCCGAGGAGGTCGAGGAGATCCGGGCGGCCGGCCGTGAGGCCGAGCAGCACATCGCCGAGTGGACCTACCCCTTCTCCGCCGGGTACGAGTACTTCTTCCCGGACCCGTCGTGGCCCCTGCCGACGCTGCCGGAGCACTACACCTGGGATCTGGACCTGACGCAGCGGTGAGGGGTCATGCGCTCAGCGCGGACACTCAGCCCAGCTGCTGCGCGAAGATCTCGGAGAAGCGGGTTCCCGGAGCGGCAAGCTGCTCGAAGCTGCCGTACTCGAGCACGCGCCCGTGGTCCAGCAGGTAGATGCGATCCATCCCGCGCACGGTCCAGGCGCGATGGGAGACGACGATCGTGATCCGGCCGGCGGCGCTCTCCCGCAGCTGGGCGAAGACCTCCTGCTCGGCCTCGGCGTCGATCGCCGACGTCGGCTCGTCGAGGATCCTGACCCCGGCATCGCGCACGTGGATGCGCGCCAGAGCGATCCGCTGCCACTGCCCGCCCGAGAGGCCCACCCCGTCGAACTGAGGCCCGAGCATCGTGTCCAGCCCGCGGGGCAGACGCTCGACCAGTGAGCGCGCGCGGGCCGCCTCGAGCGCCTGCCAGATCTCCTCGTCCTCCACATCCCGGCGCGGGGTGCCGAGTGCCACGGCCTCGCGCACGGTCATCTCGTAACGACCGAACTCCTGGGTCACCAGAGCGAAGCGCGAGAACCTCTCCGGCAGGCTCAGCTGCGAGGCATCGGCCCCGTCGAGCTGCACGAGGCCGCCGTCGAGCTCGACGATGCCCAGCAGAGCGCCTACGAGCGTGGTCTTCCCGGCGCCGTTGATGCCGACCAGCGCGATCATCTCGCCCGCCTCCGCGTGGAGGCTCGCGTCTCGCAGCGCGGGAGTCGACGCGCCGGGATACGTGACGGTCACCTCGCGGACATCGAGTCGCCGGATGCCGGGAGCACGACCGCCCTGTTCCCGCTCACCGGCAAGGTTCTCCTGCTCCCGGAAGCGGGCGACCTTCGGGGCGACGGAGATGACGTCGCCGAAGGCGAAGCCTGCTCCGCGGGTCGCCTGGAGGCCGGCGATCACGCCCAGCACCCCGGCGCTCAGGCCCGCGGTTCCGCCGCCCTCGGCGAGCACGGCGATCAGGGCCCCACCGAGCAGGCCCGCGGTGAGGGCTCCGCCGATCAGGTCACCGCGCATCAGCCGGGCATAGATCTGGTCATTGTGCGCGGTGAACCGGGCATGGGCCGCGGCCGCGGCGTCGGCGACCTTCGGCCCCGACCCCAGCGTCGCGAGCTCCGTGGCGGTCCGAGCGCCGACCAGCTGCTCGAGCAGATAGCGGAATCGTGCTCCATGCTTCGCACCGACCTCGAACTGTGCGTCCTGCACTCCCGCGGACCATGCGAAGTTCACGAGGCTCGGAATCAGTGCCAGCACCACCAGCACCGCCGCGAGCGGGGAGAACGGCCAGATCGCCGCCCCGAGGGTCGCCGCCGCGAGCAAGGAGGCGACGGCGCTGATCACGGAGCCGGGAGCCCGAGAGAGCTCGAACGTGCTGGTGCGACACCCGTCGAGCAGAGCGTGGATTCGGGGATCGGCGATCTGACGCGGATCGAGCCGGGCCGCGGTGCGGGCCAGCCGCGTGTTGAGCTCCCGCATCAGACGGAGACTCGCGCGCTGGCCCATGAGGTTCTCCGCGCTGGAGACGATCTGTGCGAGTCCCACCAGCATCGTCAGCAGGAGGACGGGGACGAGCGCAGAGCGCCACGACCCTGCGTCCGCTGTCTCCACCAGCCAGGCGACGGCACGGACCTGCGCGGCCGGGACCAGGGCGAGCAGGAGAGAGGTCGCGGCGGTCAGGGCGAGCCAGCGGGGGCTGCGGCGGGCGGCTTCGGCAAGACTCCAGCCCGCGCCGGCGAGGATCGTCCGGAGTCCGACGGCACGCGGTTCGGCGTCCGTCCTCTCCCTCGACATGTCGCGGACCTTACCCGCGATTCGGCACGACGGGCCCGTGATTTAGTGTGCCGGTGCCGAACGTGGGCCGGTACGCGCCAGGCATCGTGCCGCGGACCGCAGGCGCACGATCTCCCCGAGGAGCAGTGGGGCCAGGAAGAACACGGCGAGCACGACGCCGAATGCGACCCGGACGAGCAGCGCCACTCCCGGCTCCTCGATCGGTTCGGCACGATGACTGACCCAGACCAGGCCCGCCGCGAGGCTCGCCCCGGCGCAGGCGATCGCTGCGAGGCGGAGCCGACGGGCGGGCCGCGCCGCCAGGGTGAGGGCGACGACCATCGGCGGCAGGAACATACCCAGTTCATGGTCGCGCAGCGCGAAGACGATGTAGGAAGCCGTCGCGATCGTCGACACCGCCAGCGGGAAACGCGGGTATGCGGCAAGGACGAGCGATCCCAGAATCACCAGTGCGAAGGCGAGGACATCGGCCGGACGCGTCGGGCCCCATCCATCCACCGGCGCGAAGGGACGTCCGGTCACAGTGCCGATCGTCGCACCGAGCTCGACGACCAGCACAGCACCGGCGAGGAGTACCCAGACCACGGCGCGGCGCGTCATGTCCACACCACCGCGACGACGACGTCGGCCAGGGCGAGCCCGCCTGCGAGCCGGAACAACGGACGCACGGCCGTCGCCCGGTCACCACGGCGCCGCCGGATGACGGCCGCGACGATGAGCGCCACGAGCAGGGCCACGGCGACGGAGAGCTTGACGATCATCTTGAGCTCGTCGACCTCCATTCCTTGCAGGCGATTGGCGGCGATGAGGGCATTGCCGGTGAGGACCTGCACGACCGCACCGGTGAGCATGGCGCGCAGGCGGAGCGGCTGCGTTCTCCGCACCTGCAGAAGGAACGGGCCGATCACGGCGGCCAGGCCGACGAAATGGATGACGAGAAGCGCGAGACGCGCGATCTCCAGGGGCGGCATGACTCTCCAGGGTTCGAGGCGATATCCGGGGTGGGTAAGCACTCACTCACCCCTACAATGACGGTATGCCCGCCGCAGCGTCAACACCCGATTCACCCTCGCCGTCCGCGTCCACGCCCGTCGAACAGGCATCCTCTGCACGAGAACGCATCCTGGATGCCGCGGCGACGATCATGCGGCGCGACGGGCTGGTGCGCGCGACCACCAGGCTGATCGCCCAAGAGGCCGGGTGCTCGGAGGCGCTGCTGTACAAGCACTTCCCCGACAAGCGTGAGATCTTCCTGGGCGTGCTGACCGAGCGCTCACCGCGGATCGACGGTGGCGGCGATCTCCCGGGGACCGGCACCGTCGCCGGGAACCTCGCACAGCTCGTCGCGAACCAGATCGCCTTCTACGAGCAGAGCTTTCCGATCGCGGCGTCCATCTTCTCCAGCACGGAGCTGCTCGTCGCGCACCGCGAGGCCATGGCGGATCGCGGAGTCGGCCCGCACGGCCCGTCGGCCCTCCTCGCGCGCTACCTGGAGAAGGAGGTGGAGCTGGAGCGCCTGCCTCGGCTCGACACGGACGCCGTCGCACTCCTTCTCACGGGTGCCGCGCTGCACGAGGCGTTCCTGGCCACCTATGCCGGCGAATCGATCCAAGAGCCCGGGTCCACGGCTCGTCGGCTGGTGGACGCCCTCGATCTCACCGGCCCGGTCGGCCAGTATCCAGGAGACGAGGTCCCGTCGGGATCGTGAGCCGAGATGCTCTCGAGACCTCGTTCCCCCAAGCGGTGCGCGCGCCGGTGGCAGGATGGAGAGCATGTCAACCGAGAACCTCACGCGCGACGAGGCCCGCGGCCGCGCCTCGTTCCTCAGCACCGATTCCTACGAGATCCGCCTGGATCTGACCACCGGCCCGGAGACCTTCCGCACCGAGACCACCATCCGCTTCTCCTCCGCCGAGGCCCGCGAGACCTTCGTCGATCTGATCGCGAAGGAGGTCCACGAGATCGAGCTCAACGGCGAGCTGCTCGAGGATCCCGGCTCCCGCTTCGACGGTGCCCGCGTCCGCCTGCCCGCCCTGGCCGAGGGCGAGAACGTCGTGCGCATCCTCGCCGACGGGAACTACATGAACACCGGCGAGG
This sequence comes from Brachybacterium sp. GCM10030268, assembly GCF_042666305.1. NCBI lineage: Bacteria > Bacillati > Actinomycetota > Actinomycetes > Micrococcales > Dermabacteraceae > Brachybacterium > Brachybacterium sp. GCM10030268. The sequence goes on from NZ_JBHTCW010000001.1 coordinate 158,216, forward strand.
GCCTGCACCGCTTCGTGGACCCGGTCGACGACGAGGTCTACCTGTACACCCAGTTCGAGGTCTCCGACGCTCGCCGCATGTTCGCCTGCTTCGAGCAGCCGGATCTCAAGGCCACCTTCCGTCTGACCGTGACCGCTCCGGATCACTGGCGGGTCATCTCCAACGCACCCACCCCGCAGCCGGCCCCGCTCGAGGGCCGCGACGGGGCCGCCACGTGGAGCTTCGAGCCCACCGAGCGGATCTCCACCTACCTGGTCGCGCTCATCGCCGGCAATTACCAGGGCGGCACCGGCGAGATCACCTCGCGCGACGGCCGCATCGTGCCGATGGGCGTGTTCGCCCGCGCCTCGCTGGCCGAGCACCTGGACGCCCAGAACGTCATCGACGTGACCAAGGCGGGCATCGACTTCTACGAGGAGGCCTTCGATCAGGACTTCCCGTTCCCCAAGTACGACCAGGTCTTCGTGCCGGAGTACAACATGGGTGCGATGGAGAACCCCGGGGCCATCACCTACGTCGAGACCTACGTGTTCCGCTCCGAGGTCTCCGACGCGATCCGCGAGCGGCGCGACCTCACCATCCTCCACGAGCTCGCCCACATGTGGTTCGGCGACCTGGTGACGATGCGCTGGTGGGACGACCTGTGGCTGAACGAGTCCTTCGCCGAGTACGCCTCCACGCTGGCCAGCGCCGAGGTCACCCGCTGGGCCGACGCCTGGACCACCTTCGCCGTCTCCGAGAAGGCCTGGGCCTACCAGCAGGACCAGCTGCCCTCGACCCACCCGATCGTCGCCGACATGGTCGACTTCGACGCCGTGGAGACCAACTTCGACGGCATCACCTATGCCAAGGGCGCCTCGGTGCTGCGCCAGCTGGTCGCCTACGTCGGCCGTGACGCCTTCTTCGCCGGAGTGCGCGCCTACTTCGCCAAGCACGCCTGGGCCAATACGGAGCTGACGGACCTCCTGGTCGAGCTCGAGGCCACCAGCGGCCGTGACCTGAGCTCCTGGGCGCAGCTGTGGCTGCAGACCGCCGGCGTGAACACGCTGCGGCCACTTATCGAGCGGGACGCGGGCAGCTCAGAGCGGGACGCGGGCAGCTCAGAGCGGGACGCGGGCAGCTCAGAGCGGGACGACAGCGGCGTGGTGACACGCTTCGCCATCGCCCAGAGCGCTCCGGAGGAGCACCGCACCGTGCGCCCCCACCGTCTGCGCGTGGCGGGCTTCTCGCTCCAGGACGGCGCGCTCGTGCGCACCGACGAGGTGGAGCTGGACGTGGACGGTGAGCTGACCGAGGTGCCGGAGCTGACGGGCAGACGCGCCGATCTGTGGCTGCTCAACGACGGCGACCTCGCCTATGCCAAGGTCCGCCTCGACGACGCCTCGCTCGCGGTCGCGATGGACAACCTCCGCACGCTCGACGACTCGCTGGCCCGCACGCTGCTGTGGTCGGCCGCGTGGGACATGGTGCGTGACGGCGAGCTGCCCAGCGGCCGCTATCAGCAGCTGGTGCTGGCCAACATCACCGGTGAGGCATCCTCGTCGGTGGTGCGGACCCTGCTGCAGCAGCTCGAGGCCGTGGCCGGGCCCTACGCCGCCCCGGCCCGACGCGCGGAGCGGACCGCCGCCGCGGCCAGCGCCCTGTGGGAGCTGGCCCGGGCCGCCGAGGCCGGCAGCGACGCCCAGCTGCAGTTCGTGGAGTCGTTCGCGCGACTGGCCCGGACCGAGGAGCACCGCACGATCCTCGAGTCCCTGCTGGAGGGCAGCGTGGAGCTGCCCGGCCGCACGATCGACACCGACCTGCGCTGGAAGCTGGTGATCGCCCTGGCCGTCCTCGGCGGCATCGACGAGGCCGGGATCGACCGCGAGCTCGCCTCGGACGACACGCAGTCCGGCCGCAAGAGCGCCCTGACCGCGAAGGCCGCGCTGCCGACCGCGGAGGCCAAGGCGGAGGCATGGCGTCTCACCGCCGAGCAGGACACCCTGGCCAATGAGTCGATCACCGCGGTGATCCAGGGCTTCTCCCGCGTGAGCGACGAATCGCTGATCGCGCCGTACCGGGACCGCTACTTCTCGATGATCGAGAAGGTGTGGGAACGTCGCTCGACGGAGATCGCCAACCGCATCGTGCGGGGCTACTTCCCGTCCTCCTACGGCGGCCAGAGCGTGCTGGATGACGCCGACGCGTGGCTCGCCGACGCCGAGGAGGCCGCCTTCGGACTGCGTCGCATCATCATCGAGGGACGGGACACCGTGGCCCGGCAGGAGCGGGTGCGCGCCGCCGACATCGAGTGAGGGCGGCCGAGGAGGCGCTCGGCTCAGGCGCCGAGCGCCTCCTCGATCTGGGGAACCATCTCCTCGAGGGCGTACTGCATCGACAGCACCGAGCCCAGCGAGTAGGCCGAGGCCAGGTCGCCGTCGATGACCAGGGCGCGTCCGTCGGCGACCGCCGGGATCTGCTGCCACTGCGGGTCCTCGGAGATCTCCGTGGTCTCGATGTAGATCGGGAAGGCGACGACCAGGTCCGCATCGAGCAGATCGAGCTGCTCGGAGGAGATGTCGGCCGAGAAGCCGGAGGCGCCCGCCTCCAGCTCGGCCACGGACGTGGCCAGCACGAAGCCGAGATTCTCGAGGAACTCCACCCGCTCGGTGCCGTCGATGTAGGCGCCCCAGCCCTCGGAGGTGCGGGTCGCCGCCGAGACGCTGCGCCCCTCCCACTCGGGGTGGTCGGCGGCGGCCTGCTCGAACTGGGCGTCGAGCTCGCTCTGGAGCCGCTCGCCCTCGTCGGACAGGCCCAGCGCCTGGGCGATCATCTGCAGCTGCTGCTCGGTGGTGGTGAGGTAGTTGTCGCCCCCGTCGGGCACGCCGACGGTGGTGGTGATCTGGCTCAGCCGGTCGTAGCGCTCCTGGTCCCCGGAGCTCTTCACGTCCAGGATGAGATCGGGTTCCAGCGCCGCGATCGCCTCGAATGACGGCTCCAGGGTCTCGATGAGCGTCGGCGCCTGGTCGTACATCCCCTCGGCCCAGGGGCCGACGCCCTCCCCGCCGAAGGCCAGCCAGTCGGAGGCGCCGACGGGCTGGACGCCCAGGGCGAGCGCGGTCTCGGCATCACCCCAGCCCAGGGCGACGACGCGCTGGGGCGGGGCCTCGACGGTGACGGGGCCGAACTTGGTGGCGATCTCGGTGGGGGAAGCGCCTCCGCCGCCGTCGGACGCACCGGAGCCGGACCCCTCGCCCCCGCCCGAGTCGCTGCAGGCGGCCAGTGCGAGCCCCGTGCCTCCCGCGAGAACGGCCAGCAGGCCCCGGCGAGAGAGCCGCGGTCGCTGTGAGATCTGGCGGGACAGAGGGGTCTGAGAGAGCTGAGGGATCATGGTGGCTGCTCCGTGGGTGTGAAGGTGGTCCGGCACGAACCGTCGCTAAGGCTACCCTTACCTCAGCATGAGCCGACAAGCCCCCGACGTCTCCGGAAGCAGACTGTGAGCGGACCCTCCTCCCCCGCCCTCCCGCGGCGCCCGCGCCCCGGGACCGTTCCATCGCGCCCGCGGGCAGCCGTCGCACTCGTCCTGGCCCTGGTCGCCCTGGCACTGCTGTGCGCCGCGAGCCTGTATATCGGGTCGCGCCTGGTCCCGCCCGCGACCGTCGGGCGGATCCTGGTCGATGCGGCCACCCACGTCGGCTCCGAGGAATCGGTCCAGCAACGTGCCGACGCGCTCGGGATCGTCGTGCAGGACTACTCGGCCGTGGCCTCGCTCCGGGTGCCGCGCACGGTGATCGCCCTGGCCGCCGGCGCCGCGCTGGGCCTGGCCGGGGCGCTCATGCAGGTGCTGACCCGCAACCCGCTCGCCGAGCCGGGGATCCTCGGCGTCAACGCCGGGGCGGCCTTCGCCGTCGTGCTCGCCATCGTGCTGGTGGGCGCCTCCTCCCCCGCGGCGTTCGTGGCGGCGTGCCTGGTGGGGGCCTTCGTCGCGACCCTGGCCGTGTTCACCATCGGCACCCTGGGCGCCGGCGTCATCACCCCGGAGCGGCTGACCCTGGCCGGGGTCGCGCTCGGTGCGGTGCTGGCCGGGCTGACCTCGGCCTTCCGCCTCTCCGCGCCGCGCGAGTACTCCATCCTGCTGATCTGGGAGAGCGGCGATCTCTCCCAGCGCGGCTGGGACACGGCCGCTCCCTCCCTGCCGGTCGCCGCGGCCGGCGTCGTGCTCGCCCTCGCGCTCGCGGGTGCGATGAACGTGCTCTCCCTGGGAGAGGACATGGCGGCCTCTCTCGGCGCGCACGTCCAGCGCACCCGGATGCTCATGGTCCTCGCCATCACCCTGCTGGCGGGCTCGGCCACCGCTCTGGCCGGCCCGATCGTCTTCCTGGGTCTGATGGCTCCCCACGTGGCGCGCTGGACCGTCGGCCCCGACCAGACCCGGCTGCTGCCGCTGGCGGCGCTGCTGAGCGCCGCGATCATGGTGCTGGCCGACGTGCTCGCACGCGTGGTGCTGTGGCCCGGCGAGGTGCCCGTCGGCATCGTCACCGCGCTGATCGGCGCGCCGGTGCTGATCGTGCTGGCCCGGGGCCGACGGGCGAGCAGCATATGAGCGCCCCCGACGCCTCCGCACGCACCGGGGCCCCGCGCCGCAGGCGCCATGTGGCCGTGTGCGCCGTGCTGACCGCGCTCGCCCTGGCCATCACCCTGGTCTCCCTCTCCCGCGGCGACTATCCGCTGGATGCCGGCCAGCTGTTCGAGGCGCTGACCGGCCGCGGGGACTTCGCCTCCACGATCGTGCTGCAGTGGCGGCTGCCGCGGTCGCTGGCGGCGATCGTCTTCGGGGCGGCGCTGGCGCTGTCCGGGGCGATCTTCCAGACCCTGACCCGCAATCCGCTCGGCTCGCCCGACGTGCTCGGATTCTCCACCGGTGCCTACACGGGCGTGCTGGTGCTGACGCTCGCGGCCGGCGGCGCCGCCTCGGGTGCGCTGGGCGGCGCTGCGACCATCGTCGGAGCCCTGGCCGGCGGCCTGGGCACCGCGGTGGTGGTCTACCTGCTGGCGCGGCGCGACGGCCTCCAGGGGTTCCGCCTGATCGTCGTCGGCATCGGGATCTCGGCCATGCTGCACGCGGTGAACGTGTGGATGCTGCTGCAGGCGCAGGACGAGGTGGCGATGGCCGCGAGCATGTGGGGCGCGGGATCGCTGTCGCTGATCGACTGGCCCGCACTGCTTCCCGTGCTGGGGCTGCTCGTGCTGGCGGTGCCGGCGCTGATCGTCTGCGTGCCGCTCATGGCCCAGCTCGAGCTCGGGGACGACGTGGCCACGGTCCACGGCGTCGGCGTGGAGCGGAGCCGCCGCCGGATCCTGCTGCTCGCCGTGATCCTGGTCGCGGCGGTGACCGCTCTGTCGGGCCCGATCGCCTTCGTCGCCCTGTCCGCGCCCCAGCTCGCCAAGCGCCTGGTGCGCGGGACCGGGATCCCGCTGGCTGCGAGCGCCGCGATGGGCGCCGTGCTGCTCGGAGGCGCGGACCTGGTGGCGCAGCACGTGCTGCCGACCGCGCTTCCCGTCGGCGTGGTCACCATCGTCCTGGGTGGGATCTACCTCGTGGGGCTTCTGCTGGCTCCCGCCCTGCAGACACGATCCACCCCCGGGCGTTATCGTCAGGGGCATGCCTGACGAACCCCTCGATCCCGGTCGGCTGCTGGCTGCTCCCGGCGCCGACGAGGCCGTGTCCATCGCCGATTCCCTGATCCAGTGGGTGCTGACCAGCGGCGTCCGGATCGTGCTGATCCTCGTGGCGGCCGCGCTGGTCAGCCTCGTGGTGACGTGGCTGCTGCGGCGCTTCTTCCGCACCATGGTCGAGTCATCCTCGAAGCTGACGAACGTGGCCGGCGCGGTCGTCAAGCGCGACCCGCGCTCGCTGAAGGCCGCCCAGGCCCGCCGCGAGCAGCGCGCCGAGACCCTCTCGAACGTGGCCCGCAACGTGGCCCACATGGTCATCTGGGCCGTAGCGCTGGTGATGATCCTCTCCGAGATCGGCGTGGACATCGCCCCGGTGATCGCCTCCCTCGGCGTGATCGGCCTCGCCGCCGGCATCGGCGCCCAGACCATCATCCGCGACATCGTCGCCGGCATCGTGATGCTCTTCGAGGACATCGTCGCCGTGGGTGACTTCGTGGACATCGAGTACGCCAGCGGCACCGTCGAGTCCATCAACCTGCGGGTCACGCAGGTGCGCGCGATCGACGGCGTGCTGTGGACCGTCCGCAACGGCGAGATCATCCGCATCGGCAACATGTCCCGCGGCTACTCCAACGCCGTGGTGACCCTGGACATCGACGCCGGCGCGGACGACGACCGCGTCACCGAAGTGCTCGAGAAGGTCACCGGCGAGCTGGCGACGGACCCCGACTGGGTGGAGATCATCCAGAGCCCGGCGGACATCAGCGGCATGCTCGACGTCGACGGCAACCGCTACCAGCGCCGCATCATCATCCAGGCCGCCCCCGGCGAGCAGTGGACGCTCGAGCGCGAGCTGCGCGGGCGGATCCGCGTCGCCTTCGCCGAGGCCGGCATCGACTTCGCCATGCCCCGCTTCGGCGAGACCCTCAAGCCCTGATCGCGAGCACCCCCACATGACCAGCGAGCCCAGCGAGAGCACACCGCCCAGTGCGAGCACACCGCCCGAGCCGGTCAGCTTCTACGAGGCCGTCGGCGGTCACGACACGTTCGTCGCCCTGGTGGACCGGTTCTACGCGGGAGTGGCCGAGGATCCGCTGCTGCGGCCGATGTACCCCGAGGAGGACCTCACCGGGGCGAAGGAGCGGCTGCGGACCTTCCTCGAGCAGTACTGGGGCGGGCCCAAGACGTACGGCGAGCAGCGCGGCCATCCCCGTCTGCGCATCCGTCACGGACCGTTCCCCGTCTCCCCGGCCGCCCGGGACGCCTGGCTGAGGCACATGCGCGAGGCGGTGGTGTCTCTCGAGCTGGCCCCGCAGCACGAGGAGACGCTGTGGGAGTACCTCGAGCGGGCGGCGCACTTCATGGTCAACACCGACGACGGCGGCGAGGCACCCATGTCGGGGCAGTCCGTGCCCACGCGCCTGACCTGAGGCGCACACCGCCGGGCTGCACGGATCGAGTCCGGCGGAGCGGCCGGCGCGTCAGTCGCGGAAGACCAGGGGCTGAGCGGCGAACTCCTGCAGGCGCCGACGGGAGTCGTCGTCCAGTCGCACCGGGGCGCCGCTGTCGGCGTCGACCATGACCACCACGGTGCGGGCGCGCGCATAGGGCGCCTGACCCTCGGGATCCTCGCGGGTGAGCACCAGGTAGTCCACGGACAGGCTCGCCCCGCCGATGCGGGAGAGCCACAGCCGCACCACCGCGCCGTCGCGCCGGTGCCCCATCGAGCGCACGTACTCGATGCGCTGGGAGGCGATCACGGTGCCGACCGCGGAATCGGTTCCCCCGCCCGGAAGCGCGGCCACCGGCGCCGGTGCCCCGAGGGCGATCTGGTCGTCGGGCGCCTTCCAGAAGGCGGCGATGCGCGCTTCCTCGAGCAGCCGCACCATCGCGGCGTTGTTCACGTGCCCGTAGGCGTCCAGGTCCGTCCAGCGGACGGCGACGGGGATGTCGATCGGCGAGGACGCAGAGGAGGGAGCCGACGACGAGGACGGAGACGGAGAAGAAGCCATGGTCACCATCGTATGACCAGCGCCTCCGGTGACGCTCCCGCACACCGCAGCCCAGTACGATCGAGGACATGACCACGCCGTCCGCACCCGAGAATCCCCGGCACGATCCAGCGGCCGTCGCGTCGGGCCTGATCGACCTGCTCGATCTGCGCGCGATCGATCTGGATCCCGCCTTCGCCTCCCCCGCCACCGTCGCCGCCTACGAGGGCGACTCGTCGCCGCAGCCCGGCGGTCACGTCTTCGGCGGCCAGGTGATGGGGCAGGCGGTCACCGCCGTGGGCCGTACCGCCCCCGCGGGCCGCCGCATCCACTCGATGTACTCCTATTTCCTCGCCCCCGGGGATCCGGACCATCCGATCCGCTTCCAGGTCGACGCCCTGCGCGACGGCGGCTCGTTCTCGGTGCGTCGCGTCCTGGCCACGCAGCCGGGCCGCACCGCCGAGGAGGGCGAGCGCACGATCCTGGCGATGACCGCCTCGTTCCAGGAGCAGCAGGAGGGACTCGAGCACCAGGAGCGGGCCCCGCAGGCTCCCGATCCGGAGGGCCTCCCCACCACGGCGGAGGTGCTGTCCGGGATCGATCATCCCGTCGCCCAGTACTGGTCCACCCAGCGCCCGATCGACATCCGGCACGTGACGGACCCGATCTACTTCCGGCCGGACACCAATGCGGCCGGCTCCGACGCGCAGATGGTGTGGATGCGCACGATCGCCCCGATCGAGGCCGCGCCGCTGCTGCACGATGCGATCCTCGCCTTCGCCAGCGACTACACGCCGTTCGAGCCGATCCTGCGCCGGCAGGGACTGAGCTGGATCACCCGGGGCCTGCGGATGGCGACGATCAACCACGCCATCTGGTGGCACCGCCACGTCGACGCCAACGAGTGGCTGCTCTACGTCCAGCGCTCGCCCTCGGCCTCCGGCGGGCGCGGCCTCACCCATGGCCAGGTGTTCGACCGGGCCGGCGATCTCGTCGCGACGGTGACCCAGGAAGGCATGATCCGCGTCAAGACCGGCGACTGACTCCACTCCCGCTGCCGGGACGGTGGAAGCTTCCTCAGGCGGTGGCGACCAGTCCCAGCTCCGCGCGTGAGGACAGCACCGGATGCTGCGGGGTGACCCGCACGGTGTACCCCACGTCACCCGGGACGGTGAGCGCGAACCGGGCGGCCCAGCGACGATCGTCGGCGCGCTGCAGCGGGATCAGCTGGGGCTCGGCGATCTCGCCGTCCGGACCGATCGACCCCAGCACCGCCTCGACCACCACATCCTCGTCCCGCAGGCCGCCGAGTTCGATGTCGGCCAGCAGCGTGACCTCGCCGCCGGTGGCGACCACACCGCCCTCGTCCTCGCGCGCGCCCTCGAGCGCCACGTCGGTCACGGAGACCTTCGGCCAGGCCTCCTGGACGTCGGCCTTCCACGAGGTGAACGAGCCGGCCAGGGTCGGATCCGCGACGAAGGCCGAGGCCGCGCGAGCAGCCGGGAGATAGAGGTCGGTGACGTAGTCGCGGACCATCCGGGCAGCGGTGATCTGCGGGGCGATCGTGACCAGCGAGGAGCGGATCTTCGTCAGCCAGCCGTGCTGCATGCCCCGGGCGTCGCGCTCGTAGAACAGCGGCACGATCCGGCTCTCGAGGATCTCGTACAGCGCCTCGGCCTCGAGCCGATCACGCTCCGACTGCTCGGGGACGTGCGCGGTGGGGATGGTCCATCCGGCCTCGTCGTCCTTCATCTCGTCCCACCAGCCGTCGGAGATCGAGAAGGTGAGCCCGCCGTTGAGCACGGCCTTCATCCCCGAGGTCCCGGAGGCCTCCTCGGGTCGGATGGGATTGTTCAGCCACACGTCCGAGCCGGCGATCAGCACGGAGGCCATCCGGATGTCGTAGTCGGGCAGGAAGACGATGCGGTGACGGACCCCGTGGTCGTCGGCGAACCGGACCAGCTGCTGGAGGAACTCCTTGCCCGGCCGATCGGCCGGGTGGGACTTGCCGGCGATGATGATCTGGACCGGGCGCTCGGGGTTCAGCAGGATGCGCCGCAGCCGCTCGGGGTCCGAGAGCATCAGCGTCAGGCGCTTGTAGGTCGAGACCCGTCGGGCGAAGCCGATGGTCAGCGCGCCGGGGTCGAGGATGTGATCGGTCCAGGCCAGTTCGGCCTCGTCGGCCCCTCGGCTCAGCCAGGAGTCCTTGACGTGGGTGCGGGCCATGTCGACCAGGTCCGCGCGCAGGGTGTCGCGGGCCTCGGTGAGCTCGTGATCGGTCAGCGTCGCCAGGGCGCTCCAGTCGCTGAGGGAGGAGACGTCCACGTCGCCGAGGGCCTTCTTGAACAGGTCGTCCATGGGGGCCGAGGTCCAGGTGCGCCGGTGGACGCCGTTGGTGACCGAGCCGATGGGGATCTCGGGGACGTCGAAGCCCGGGTAGAGGTCCTGGAACATCGCGCGGGAGACGGCCCCGTGGAGCTCGGCCACCCCGTTGGCACGCTGAGAGGTGCGGAAGCCCAGCTGGGCCATGTTGAAGATGTCTCCGCCCTCCTCGATGCCGAGCGCCAGAGCGGCCTCGACCGGGAGCGAGGGGATGAGATGGGAGATGCCGTTCTCGTCGGCGCCGAGGTAATGGCGCAGCTGGCCCGCCTCGAACCGGTCGATGCCGGCCGGCACCGGGGTGTGCGTGGTGAACACCGTGCCGGCACGCACCTCGCTGACCGCCTCGGCGAAACCGGCGCCGGACTGCATGAGCCGGCCGACGCGCTCGAGGCCGGAGAAGCCGGCGTGGCCCTCGTTGAGGTGGAACACGCTCGGGGCGGGGAACCCGGTGGCCGCGACGTAGGCGTCCACGGCGCGCACCCCTCCGATGCCGAGCACGATCTCCTGGACGATCCGGTGCTCGTGATCGCCGCCGTAGAGCCGGTCGGTGATCTGGCGGGCCTCGTCGTCGTTGACCTCGACGTTGGTGTCCAGCAGCAGCAGCGGGGCGCGGCCCACCGATGCCTGCCACAGGGCGATGGCGACCTCGCGGTCCCCGGGCAGGGTCACCGCGACGCGCAGCTGCTGCCCGTCGGCGCCGCGGACGGGCTGGACGGGGAGCTGATCGGGATCGTTGAGGCGGTAGTTCTCCTGCTGCCAGCCGCTGCGGTCCAGCGACTGCGAGAAGTAGCCCCACTGGTAGAGCAGGCCGACGGCGACCACCGGCACCCCCAGGTCCGACGCGGACTTCAGGTGGTCCCCGGCCAGGATGCCGAGGCCTCCCGAGTAGATCGGGAGCGTCGGGGTTATGCCGAACTCCATGGAGAAGTAGGCGACGGCCGGGGTCCCGGCGGCGGAACCCGGCGCGGACCCGGAGCCCGATCCGGGCACGGTGCGCTGGAACCAGCGACCGGAGTCGAGGTAGGTGCGCAGGTCGCCGACCTCGGAGCGCATCTTCGCGAGGAAGGACTCGTCACGGGCGGCTTCGGCCAGGCGGCCGGCGGGGACCCGGGAGAGCATCCCGATGGGATTCTCCCCGCTGGCGGCGAACGCCTCGGGGTCCAGCGAGCGGAACAGGTCCAGACACTGGCGGCGCCAGGTCCAGCGGAGGTTGAAGGCGAGTTCGCGCAGAGGCTCGAGAGCGGCCGGGAGCTGAGAGGACACCGTGATCGTGGAGATCGGCTTCATGCCTGCACGGTACCGGAGATCCGAGCGCTCGCTTGCACCCCTCGTGCGGCCCCCGTCGTCCCCGCCCGACGGCATTCCAGCGCTGCGGCCTGCAGTGATACTCGCAGAGCCGGTGGTACGACCGCAGCGATCGGATCCGCGACTGCGCGCCTCGCACGAGTCCTCTGCCCGTGCCGGGGCGGCCCCCGGGGCCAGCGACGAGCCGCCGGCGGGCTCCGCCTGCGAGAATGGATCGGCATCGCGGGGCGAGGCCGTCTCTCAGCCGAACACGTGGAGGGGACCGATGGGGAGCGACACCCGGACCGGGGAGATCCCGGAGGACACCGTGGACCTCCGGGAACGACACGACCCGGTGCGCACACTCCTGCGTGCTGCCGCGCGCGGCGAGCAGGGCGCCGCCGCCTCCCTGGTGGACGTGCTGGGCCCCCGCATCCATGGACTGGCGGTGCACGTGACCGGCTCCTCGGCCCGGGCCGAGAAGCTGACCGTCTCGGTGCTGCGGTCCTGCCTGGCCGACGCCGGCGAGCTCGCTGCGAGCGGCCTGCCCGGCGAGGTCGCCGTGCTGGACCGTGCCCGGCGCGCATGCGTGGCCACTCGCCCCAGCGGCGACGTCCGCTCCCTGGTGGCGTCGGACCCCGCCGACGAGCGCACCCGCGATCGCCGGGAGAACGAGGTCCTGCGTGTCCTGTTGAGATTGCCGGCGAGCCACCGTGCTCTCGTCGAATCCGCTGCCCAGGGGCGCTTCGACCACACCGGGAGCCGGCGCTCGGAGGCGGCCGAGGTGCTCGCCGGAGTGCTGGATCAGCTGGTTCCGCTCGGCGGACCGGTCCACGCCGAAGCGCAGACCCTCTCCGCGCTGGACGCGCTGGCGCTGGCCGATGAGAGTGAGCGCCGGCGGCTGCAGGAGCTCAGCAGCTCCCCCGCGATCTCCGCCGTGCGCCGCCGTGCCATCGAGGCCGCGGCTCAGTTGACCCTGCTGACCGCGATCGTGCCCTCCCGTGATCTGCGACCGCCGGTGCTGGAGGGGTTCGGGCCGGGGCCGCAGCCGGAGCCGGAGACGGAGACGGAGCCGCAGCCGCAGCCGCAGCCGGAGACTGCGTATCGCGGTGACTACGCCACGCCGGTGCTCGGCACCGACTCGCAGCGCCGCGTCGTCGGCCCGCCGGCGATGCCCGGCTCCCTCCACACCATCTCCGCGGCCTCGTCCGCCTCGCCGCAGACGCCCACCACGGACGCCGCGCCCCCGGGCGACGATGCCCGGCCGACGCCGGCGCCCGCCTTCAGCTTCCGTGACAGCAGCTCACCGGCGGCCCGAGGAGCCTCGGGCAAGCGCCCTCGGCCGGAGCACGGTGACCGGCCCGCCCCGCGCGGCGTCCCCTGGTTCTCGCGTGCGATCGCGGCGCTCGCGCTGATCGGCGCTCTGCTGCTGGCGTGGTTCCTTCTCGACGCGCGACGGGAGCTCGCCGCCGCGCACGAGTTCACCTCGACCTGGACCGAGCTCAGCGTCGAGCCCGAGGCCGTGCTCGTTCCCGGCCTCAGCGACAACGGCAGCTGGCAGGCCGTGATCACCGCGGACGCCATCGCGCTGCGGGCCGAGGGCGTCTCGGGCTATGAGGGCGAGGTCCTCCAGCTGTGGGGCGAGCAGGACGGGGTGCCGACGGATCTCGGTGTGCTCGAGCTCGGCCGCGACGGGCTGGTGCGCGCCACCCTCGCGGAGACTGCCGAGAGTCTGGTCGTCACCCGCGAGATGGCACCGCGGAACAGGTCCGGCACGCCGTCCGAACGGGTCGTGGCGAACCTGGATCCGGAGCTGACCGCGGATCCGGCGCCGCTCGGCGGCTGACGGCCGCTCCTCGTGCGGCGATGAGTGGGCCGGCGGCCGGTGGACGGGCCGTGGACCCGATGCACCGGCCGACGGACGACGGCGCCCGGCGGTGCGGTCCCCGCAGGGACGCACCGCCGGGCGCCGTGGTCTCGGCCTCGTGGACCGCAGTCCCTCGCGGGTGCCGCGGAGTCAGTCGCGCGTCAGGCGACGGTAGGTCACCCGGTGCGGGCGGGCGGCGTCCTCCCCGAGTCGCTGGATCTTGTTCTCCTGGTAGGCCTCGAAGTTGCCCTCGAACCAGTACCAGTTCGCGGGGTTCTCCTCGGTCCCTTCGTAGGCCAGGATGTGGGTGGCCACGCGGTCGAGGAACCAGCGGTCGTGGGAGACGACCACGGCGCAGCCGGGGAACTCCAGCAGGGCGTTCTCCAGCGAGCCCAGCGTCTGGACGTCGAGGTCGTTGGTGGGCTCATCGAGCAGCAGCACGTTGCCGCCCTGCTTGAGGGTCAGCGCCAGGTTCAGGCGGTTGCGCTCACCGCCGGAGAGCACCCCCGCCTTCTTCTGCTGATCCGGGCCCTTGAAGCCGAACTGGCTGACGTAGGCGCGAGAGGGGATCTCGACCTTGCCGACCTGGATGAAGTCCAGCCCGTCGGAGACGACCTCCCAGAGGTTCTTCTCCGGATCGATGTTCTCGCGGTTCTGATCGACGTAGCTGATCTGGACGGACTTGCCGATCTTCAGCTCACCGCCGTCCAGCGGCTCCAGGCCCACGATGGTCTTGAACAGCGTGGTCTTGCCGACGCCGTTGGGACCGATGACGCCGACGATGCCGTTGGGCGGCAGGGAGAAGGAGAGCCCGTCGATGAGCACGCGCTCGCCGAAGCCCTTCTTCAGGTCCGTGCCGTCGATGACCTGGTTGCCCAGGCGCGGCCCCGGCGGGATGGTGATCTCCTCGAAGTCGAGCTTGCGGGTGCGCTCGGCCTCCGCGGCCATCTCCTCGTAGCGGGCCAGACGGGACTTGGACTTCGCCTGACGCCCCTTCGCGCTGGAGCGGACCCACTCGAGTTCGTCCTTGAGTCGCTTGGCCAGCTTGGCGTCCTTCCGGCCCTGGACGGCGAGCCGCTCCTCCTTCTTCTCCAGGTAGGTGGAGTAGTTGCCCTCGTAGGGGTAGAGGTGGCCGCGGTCGACCTCGGCGATCCACTGGGCGACGTGGTCCAGGAAGTACCGGTCGTGGGTGACGGCGATGACGGCGCCCTCGTACTGCTGGAGGTGCTGCTCCAGCCACAGCACGCTCTCGGCGTCGAGGTGGTTGGTGGGCTCGTCCAGCAGCAGCAGATCCGGCTTCTCCAGCAGCAGCTTGCACAGCGCCACGCGGCGCTTCTCGCCGCCGGAGAGGTGGGTGACGGGCTCGTCGCCGGGCGGGCAGCGCAGCGCATCCATGGCCTGCTCGAGCTGGGAATCCAGGTCCCAGCCGTTCGCGGCGTCGATGTCGGTCTGCAGCGTGCCCATCTCGGCCATCAGCGCATCGAAGTCGGCGTCGGGCTCGGCCATCTCCTCGCCGATGGCGTTGAAGCGCTGGACCTTGCGGAACAGGTCGCCCAGCCCCTCCTGGACGTTCTCCAGGACGGTCTTGGACTCGTCCAGCGGGGGCTCCTGCAGCAGGATGCCGACGCTGTATCCGGGCGAGAGGCGGGCCTCGCCGTTGCTGGGCTGATCGAGCCCGGCCATGATCTTCAGGATCGTCGACTTGCCGGCGCCGTTGGGGCCGACCATGCCGATCTTCGCGCCCGGGTAGAAGCTCATGGTGACGTCATCGAGGATGACCTTGTCGCCCACGGCCTTGCGGGCCTTGTACATGGTGTAGATGAACTCTGCCAACTCGTTGTCCTGTTCGGAGGGTTCTGTGCGGAGGAATTCGGGGATCGGCCGGCGCGCCGCAGCTCGGCGCCGCACGGGACGTGTCGCGGTGTCCGACTCTACCCGCATCGGGTCGAGCTCTCCCCGGTGACGGTGAGCCGTGCCACCGGTCTCCGTGGGGCTCAGTCCAGCGGGACGCCGCGCTCGGTGAGCACGCGACGGGCCATGGTCGCCCCGTGCTCGGGCGGCTCCGACCCGGCGGGCGGCTGCTCGCCGTTGCGGGGCCACAGGTGCGCATCGATGCCCAGCGCCCGGGCCGCCTCGACGTTCTCGGCGCGGTCGTCGAAGAAGATGACGGCCGAGGGGATCGACACTCCCCCGGTCTCGTGGGCGAGCACGTCCAGCAGCACCTCGTAGATCTCCCGGTCGGGCTTGACGGCCCGCTCCTCGCCGGAGATCACGGCGAGCGTGAAGGCCTCGAACCAGTCGGTGCGCCGCACCGCCTCGCCGAAGGCCTGGGAGGCGTTGGACAGCAGCGCCAGGCGCACCCGGTTGCGGGCGAGGTCGTGGATCAGCGCCCGTGAGTCGGGGTCCAGCTGCAGGAAGTAGCGGTCGTCGGCGTCCTGGAGCTCGGCGACCTCGTCATCGCTGAGCTGATCGATGCCGGCCGCGGCCGCCACGGCGCTCCAGTACTGCGACGGCGTGCTCGCGCCGCGGTCGTAGGCGGGGCGTCGTTCCCACAGCTCCCGGCGCACGGCCTCGATGTCGCCGCCGAGGAGGTCGTGGACGTCCGGGACCGGGTCGTGCCCGGCACTGAGAACTCCTCCGAAGTCGAAGACGACGGTCGGTTTCGGCGGTGTGCGGCGTCGGTTTCGCTTGCTCATCGGTCCTCGTGGTCCTCACAGGTGGGCAGGCCGTCGGTGGTGCCGGTCTCGGCGATCGTCTCGGTCGCCTCCAGCGCCTCGTCGAAGGTGGACACGGCGACGACCTCGAGCCCGTCGGGCTCATAGCCCACCACCTGATCGCAGTTCTCCGCGGGGGCGAGGAAGTACTCGGCGTCGGAATCGTGGGCGCCGACCATCTTCTGGCGGATCCCG
Organism: Brachybacterium sp. GCM10030268; assembly: GCF_042666305.1. Classification (NCBI taxonomy): domain Bacteria; kingdom Bacillati; phylum Actinomycetota; class Actinomycetes; order Micrococcales; family Dermabacteraceae; genus Brachybacterium; species Brachybacterium sp. GCM10030268. The sequence goes on from NZ_JBHTCW010000001.1 coordinate 174,304, forward strand.
CCGATGGGGCCGACGGCGCCGTCGGCCGAGATGGTGCCGGTCCCCGCGATCTCGTGGCCGCCGGTGAGGGCGCCCGGGGTGAGCTCGTCGTAGACGGACAGCGAGAACATCATGCCGGCGCTGGGGCCGCCGATCTCCCCGACGCCGATCTCGACGTCCATCGGGAAGTCGTAGCCCTTGGCGAGGACGACGCCCATGCGGGGCTCTCCCTCGACCATCTCGGTGGGGACCTCGAGGTTGGTCTCCTCCCCGTCGCGCCGCACGGTCACCGCCACGGGCTCGCCCTCGGGCATGGCGGCGGCCAGCTCCTGGTAGCCGGCGACGTCCTCGGCGCTCGCGCCGCCGATGGAGACGACGACGTCCCCGGGCTCGAGGACCCCGTCGGCCGGGGTGCCCTCCTCGACGCCGGCGATCATCACCACGGGCTCGTAGTCGACCCCGACCTCGTCGAGGGCGACGGCGACGGCGCCCTGCTGCGACGTGCTCATCGAGACGGTGTTGGTCAGGGTCGTCTCTTCACGGGTCTGGCCCTCGGGGAAGAGGAGTTCCCGCGGCATCACGGACCGGGTGCGGTCGAACCAGGAGGCGACCACCTCGACGGGAGTGACCCGGTAGCCGGGACCGCCGTCGACGGAGACGGTGGTCATCATCAGCGATCCGTCCGTCGGGTGGGTCTGGGTGCCCGTGATCTTGAGGACCTGCTCGTCCTCGTACTCGCCGAGCACGTCGATCGCCGGGCCGGGTCGTTCGATCACGTAGGGCACCGGCATCAGGGAACCGCCCAGGATCATCAGGCACAGCAGCGCCATCGAGACCAGGGCGAGCCGCGGGCGGGCCAGCTGGGCGTCGTCGACCGAGCGCGAGATCGCCGAGCGGACCCGCTGGAGGCGGGCAGGCCGGGGCTGGTCGTCAGTCACCCGGACATTGTGCCCCACGCTCCTCGTCCCTCCCGCGCTTCCCGCTCGCCCCGGTTCCCCACTCACCCAGCCGCGGTCGATACGCTGAACCTTCACGGACTGCTGGAGGTGGCCATGAGCGACGAGCCGAGCCCGGGAGGACCCGGGGACATGGACGAGGAGGCGCTGAAGCGCTTCTTGAAGGAGACGTTCGGGGACGCCCTGCCCGAGGGTGCCCTGGACGGACTGGACCTCTCGGCGCTGGCCGAGCAGGCGCAGCTGCCGCAGGATCCGGCCCAGCTGCGGGCGGCGGCCGCCCAGATGCAGCACCTGTTCGCCGCCCAGGGAGACAATCCCGTGAACTGGGACATGGCCGAGGACATCGCGCGCCGCACCGCCGCGGGCATGGCCGGCATCCCCGGCACGCCGGAGCCCGCCGGCACGCCCGGCGACCCGAACCCCAGCGAGTCGCAAATCGAGGACCTGCGCCAGGCGGCGCAGGTAGCGCGGCTCTGGCTGGATCCGGTGATCGCGATCGACGTGCCCGCCCATGAGCTCGGCGTGTTCAGCCGCGGCACCTGGCTGCACCGCACCCTGCCGCACTGGAAGACCATCGTCGAGCCCGTCGCGAAGTACATGGCCGGCGCCATCGGCGAGGCGATCGCCTCCCGGATGGGCCAGGACGGGGAGCTCGGCGGGCTGGGCGAGGCCGGGATGCCGATGCCGGGTGACCCGGCCGCGATGATGGAGCGGATCGGCGGAACCATGTTCGGGGTGCAGTTCGGTCACGCCATCGGGTCCCTGGCCCGGGAGGTCTCCGGCACCACGGACCTCTCGCTGCCGCTCGGCCGCGAGGGCGAACCGGCCCTGGTCGCCAACAACGTCGAGGACCTCATCACCGCGCACGGCCTGGACGCAGGGGCCGCTCGGATCTTCCTGGCCGCCCGCGAGCTGGCCCACACCGCACTGTTCGACGCGGCGCCCTGGCTGGGCAAGGCACTGTTCTCGGCGATCGACGACTACGCGCGCGGGATCACCCTGGATCTCGACGCCCTCGACGAGATGGTGCGCGGACTGGATCTCTCGGACCCGGAGGCGCTGCAGGCCCGCCGCCCCGAGGAGATGTTCGTCTTCACCCGCCGGGCCTCGCAGGAGCGGGCCCTGGAGGAGCTCGCCACCACCCTCGCCCTGATCGAGGCCTGGGTCGACCACGTCACCACGCGCGCCCTCGAGGGCAAGCTGCCCGAGCTCGAGGCCATGCGCGAGGTGCTGCGCCGGCGCCGGGCCGCGGGCGCTCCGGCCGAGCAGATGCTCTCGCGCACCATCGGCATCGAGCTGCGTCCCCGCCGCGTGCGCGAGGCGCTCGCCTGGTGGGACAGCGTGCTGGCGACCGAGGGCGAGCAGGCCCGCGAGAGCAAGTGGGAGCACCCCGACCTGCTGCCGACCGCCGAGGTGCTCTCCGGGCGTCCGCAGGCGCCGCAGCCGGCCGCGGAGGACGAGGCCGAGGCCCTGGCCGACGTGGACATCCCCGCCGACTTCGACGCGGAGCTGGAGCGCCTGCTCTCGGACGTCCGCGGCAGCGGTGAGGCGGCGGGCACCGACGGCACTGCCCCGCAGGACGACGCCGGGGAGGTCGACCGGGAGGACGACGGCAGCGGCGGCGACGGCGAGTCCGGCGACAGCGGGACGGACCCGGGCCGGCCCGATGCCCGCTGAGAGCGCTCGCACCGAGCTCGGTCTCGCCCGCGAGGCCGTCTCCGGTCCGGAGGTCGCCGAGGACTACCTCGCACTGCTGGGGTCCGAGCCGCGGGCGCTGTACCGCGACGGCGGACCCCGCCACCTCACGGCGAGCGCCGTGGTGATCGACGCCCCCGCCGAGCACGTCGCACTGGTGTGGCACCGCAAGGGACGATTCTGGGTCCAGCCGGGCGGCCACCTCGAGCAGGGCGAGTCGAGCTTCGAGCAGGCCGCCCGCCGTGAGGTCGCCGAGGAGATCGGCCTGACCGTTCTCGAGCGCGTCGGTGCGGGGCCGGCCGTGCTGCACCGTCACCGGCTCGATGCGGCCTTCGGCGCCTGCAGCGAGCACTGGGACGTGCAGTACCTGCTGCGCGCCCCGGCCCCGGCATCCGAGCTGCCGCTGACCGCGAGCGAGGAATCGCCCGACGTCACCTGGGCCCCGTGGCCGCTCGTGGGCGAGGGGTCGCAGCGCTCGAGCGCCGCCCTGCCCGAGGGCACCGTCACCGACCTGCCCGGCACCCTCGATGGCCTGGCCCCGTTCGTGGCGCGCTACGCCGTCTGATCCGAGCGGCCCGGGGCCTCGTCGACGTCGCCGCCGACGGGCAGGTTCTGGGCCCAGGAGACGCCGTCGAGGAAGCCCTGGGCCTTCTCCGCCTGCGGATAGCGGTTCATCAGCGCACGGAACTCCGGGCCGTGCCCCGGGACCAGCAGGTGGACCAGCTCGTGCATGAGCACCGAGCGCACCACGAAATCCGGCATCCCCTCGAGGTTGTGCGACAGGCGGATCGTGGCATCAGCGGGGGTGCATGACCCCCAGCGCTGGTTCTGACGTGTGGACCAGGTCACCGAACGGGGCCGGGCACGGCCGTCGAGATAAGCCTCACTGAGCTCCTCGGCCATCGCCGCCAGGGACGCGTCGCTGCGGCGCGCCGGGGCGGAGCGGGCCTCCTTGCGGCTCAGCTGGTCGACCATCTTGCGGACCCAGTCGCGCTCCTGACGACGGCTGAACGACGCCGGGATCGCGATCACCAGGTCCCCGTCGCGGCGCGTGATCGAGACGGTGCGGCGCCGGCGCTGCGAGCGCCGCACCAGCACCCGCTCCCCGCGCGGCCCGGTGACGTGCTCGTGCTGGACCAGATCGTTCATGGACACCAAGCCTGGCACGTCCGATGACCAAGAAACTTCGTCCACACCTGTGCGCCGTGGAAGTGCTCGTCACAGCGTCGTGACCGCGGTGGACGGACCGTCCTCCACACTGGCCGCACCGCCACGGCACGGATGTCCACAGGCCCTGGCGAGTTGTCCACAGCCGGTCCCCCGGACTCCTTTGACCCGCCCGGTGCGCAGGGGCTAGGTTTCCCTGCACGTGGGACCCCGGGATAACTAGCAGGACGCACACGGGGAAGGTGCGCGTGGTGCTGAGCGCCCCCGGGGCCCCACGGCCCTCCAGGCCATCCTCACCTGCGTCCGGGCCTTACGATGTCGGCTCGTCGCGCGCACTTCCTCGGCTCCGCGGAGCCCCTTGAACCCGAAGCGCGCGACGGGCCGACCCGGCCGGCGAGGTCCTCCGGATCGTCGTCCGGAGCGGTGACGAACCCGTCCCGGGCCTGCGCCGCCCCCCCTGCTCGGTTCGTGCGGCCCCCTCGCCCCCGTTACAGTGGATCGATCCCGGCCTCGCGGCATCCGCGGCGCGTCCGGGGAACCGAACACCACCGACGATTCTTACGAGGAGCGGATATGGCCGACGAGACCTATGCCGGAGAGTTCTACTGCGTGAAGTGCCGCGAGAAGCGGGAGGCCGAGGGCGACGTCGTCGTCTCCAACGGTCGTCGTATGGCCAAGGCCGTGTGCCCCGAGTGCGGCACCAAGCTGAACCGGATCCTCGGCAAGGCCTGATACGGACCGGCCGGTTCGACCCGGCGCACGACGAGGGGCGAGGCACCGCAGCGGTGCCTCGCCCCTCGTGCGTCCGGGAACGTCGGTCAGGACGCCGTTCAGGCGGCGTCCTCGCTCCGGTCCGGCTCGCGGTTCTTGCGGGGCCGCCCGCGGCCGCGCTTGACCGCGATGATGCGGCCGGACTCGAAGATGGCGCCGCCCCACACGCCCCAGGGCTCAGCGCGCTCCAGGGCGCCCTCACGGCACTCCTGGATCAGCGGGCAGTCGGCACACAGGGCCTTGGCCCGCTCGAGGTCGGCGGGCCGCTCCGAGAAGAACAGGTCAGCGGCGTCGGCGTCGTGGCACGGCAGCATGTGCGCCGCCGTGGTGACAGGGCTGGGGAAAGTGGTGAAAAGAGAAGTCATCGTCTCGCTGCTTCGAAGATCGTCGGGGACGAGCCCGTGAGGGCGAAGGTGCGGCGGCGGTGCCGCACCGTGCAGCGAGAAGTGGTCTCGTCAGCTGGAAGCGGTCACCGTCGGGGCGAAGGCCCGTTCGCGTGGCAGAAGGGTGGGCGCGCCGATGTGGCCGCCGTACTCCGCGAGATTCCTGGTATCGATCACGGATCACACCCCCTTTCTGCTGCGCGTTCCCCGGTGTCCCGGGTCACGATGCGGACGATTGACGATGATGAGTCTACACACGGCCCGGCGATCGCACATCTATTTTTTGACCTGCACTTTCGCGCGCTCGGGCCCGGGTCGAGGCGCCGGCCGGACTGATTCTCGCGGCCTCCCCCGCTCAGGATCCCGTCCCGCTCCAGGACTCCTCCCGCCGGACGGGGACCGTCCGTCTCACGACGTCTCTTGCGACTTCTCGGCATCGCCCGTCTCGGCGGCCAGCAGCTCGAGGAGCTCGCCGCCGAAGGCCTCGACCTTGGCGGGGCCCACGCCCGGCACCTCCAGCAGCTCCGCCCGGGTGCGCGGCCGCCGCTCGGCGATCGCCTCCAGGGCCGCATCGGTGAGGACGGTGTACGCCGGGGCGCCGCTGCCGCGGGTCCTCTCCCGCCGCCAAGCCCGCAGAGTCTCGATCAGCGTGTGAGCGGCCGTGGCCGGGCAGCCCTGGTGGCGGCCGATCCGCTGCTCGCGGGGGCTGACCAGTCCCTGCCCGCACACACGGCACTCCGCGTAGACGGTGGCGCCGCGCCGTCCCGTGCGCCGGGGACCGGCGCCGGGAGCCGTGCTCGGGGCGTCGGGATGCTCGAGGACCCCGTCGAGGAAGCGGGAGGGCTTGCGGGACCCGCGGGCCCCCGGGGTGCGTGCGGCGGACCAGCTCACGGTGAGCAGGTCCCGGGCCCGCGTGAGGGCGACGTAGAACAGTCGCCGCTCCTCCTCGATCTCGGCGGCGGTGCGGGCCATGGAGATCGGCAGCAGGCCGTCGCTGGCGCCGACCACGTGGACCACCGGCCACTCCAGACCTTTGGCGGCGTGCACGGAGGCGAGCGTGACGCCGTCGACGACGGGGGCGGACTGGGCCTCGGCGCGCTCCTCGAGCTCGCGGACCACATCGGCCATGGTCGCCCCGGGACGGGAGGTGATGGTGTCGGCGAGGGAGACGAGCGCGTTCAGGGAGTCCCAGCGGTCCCGGACAGCGCCCGTGGTCTCGGGGGCCTTCTGCGACCAGCCCTGCTGGGAGAGGACGTCGCGCACGGCGCGGGCGGGGTCGAGCTGCTCGACGCGGGTGGCCGCGCGCAGGGCCACCATGGCCCGCCGCACCTCCTGGCGCTCGAAGAACCGGTCCCCGCCCCGCACCAGATAGCCGATGCCGCGAGCGGTCAGCGCCTGCTCGAAGGCCTCGGACTGGCTGTTGGTGCGGAACAGGATCGCGACGTCGGCCGCCGGGCGGCCCTCGGCGACCAGGGCCGCGATGCGGTCGGCGACGCCGTCGGCCTCGGCGGGATCATCGGCGAAGGACTCCACCACCGGGGGCGGGCCCGCCTCCCGCTGGGAGACCAGGGTGAGGCGGCTGTCCCGCGTGCGGCCCCGGGCGCCGTCCAGCACGGTGTTGGCCATCCGCACGATCTGCGGGGTGGAGCGGTAGTTGCGCTCGAGCCGGATGGTGCGGGCGCGCTTGAACTCCCGGGGGAAGTCGAGCAGGTACGAGGCGCGGGCCCCGGCGAAGGTGTAGATGGTCTGGGCGGCGTCGCCCACCACGCAGACGTCGTCGCCCGAACCCAGCCAGAGACGCAGCAAGGTGTGCTGGAGAGCGGAGACGTCCTGGTACTCGTCGACCACGTAGTGGCGGTACTGGCTGCGCACCTCGCGGGCGACGTCGGCGCGCTCGGTGAGGAAACCGACCATGTGCAGCAGCACGTCCTCGAAATCGATGACGCCGCGCTCCTTCTTGACCTCCTCGTACTGGGTGAGGATGCGCGCGATGGAGCGGGAGTCGAAGCCGGAGACCCCGGGGCGCTTGGCCGCGGTGGCGGCCTCCGGATAGGACTCGGGGGTGAGCATCGAGACCCGGGACCATTCCACCTCGGCGACGATGTCGCGCAGGGCGGCGCGGTCCACGCTCATGTGCAGCCGCTGGCAGGCCTCGCCCACCCCCGGGAACTTGTTGGGCATGATCTCCGGCATCCCTCCGCCGACCACGCGCGGCCAGAAGTGGCGCAGCTGACGCAGAGCGGCCGCGTGGAACGTGCGGGCCTGGACGGCCGGGACCCCGAGATCTCGCAGCCTCGAGCGCATCTCGGCGGCGGCCTTCGCGGTGAACGTCACCGCCAGCACGTGGCGGGGATCGAGCTGACCGGTCGCGACGCCGTAGGCGATGCGGTGCGTGATCGCTCGGGTCTTGCCGGTGCCCGCACCGGCAAGCACGCACAGCGGGGTGCCGAAGCTGCGCGCGACCTCCTGCTGCTCCGGGTCCAGCGCCGCCAGGATGCTCTCGGCATCGGGCGGCGGGGCGGGAGCCGAGGGCGTCTCGTGCGCTGCGGACTGGGGTGGGTGGGTCATCACCACTCATCCTGCCAGCGGGAGCCGACGGATCGCGGCCCGGTGTGGACGGTGGTGCCTCACACCTCGGCCGGGGCCCCGTACCAGTCGTCGATCAGGGCTCGGCCCAGGGAGGCCTGACCGGGAAGCTCGACCTCGCCGGCCTCGAGCGCGGCGGCCAGCTCCTGACGCGTGAACCAGCGGGCCTCGGCGATCTCGTCCTCCTGCAGGGTGAGCTCGACCGAGCCGGGCACCCAGGCCCGGAATCCCAGCATCAGCGACCGCGGGAACGGCCACGGCTGGCTGCCGACGTACTCGACCTCCTCGACCCTGACGCCGACCTCCTCGGCCACCTCGCGCGCCACCGCATCCTCGAGGCTCTCCCCCGGTTCGACGAAACCGGCCAGCACCGAGTGGAACCGGCCGCGGAAGTTCACGTTGCGCGCCAGCAGCAGCCTGTCGGCGCTGTCCCGCACGGCCATGATCACCGCGGCGTCGGTGCGCGGGAAGTGCTCGGTGCCGTCCTCGCGACAGCGCAGCACCCAGCCGCCGGTCTCGGCCTCGAGCAGCTCGCCGCACAGCGGGCAGTGCCGCATGGAGCGGTGCCAGGCGCCCATGGCGACGGCGGTCAGGGCGAGGCCGGCGTCCTCCGCCTCGAGCTGCTCCGCGACGCGCCGCAGGTCACGCAGATCACGGCCGGGGTCGTCGAGCTCGGGGCTGGGCTCGGGGATCTCGACGGCGAGGACCCGCATGCCGTCTCGACGGCCCAGCAGCACGAGCGGCTGGCGGGCACCGCCGCGGGGGTCCTCGGTCTCCAGCGCGATGGCCAGGGTGCCGTCCTCCTGCTCGTGCACGGCCGCGGCGCCGCCGCGGGTGACGAGGTAGCGGGCGTCCTCGCCGGGAGCCACCATCGCCGGGTCGATCCGACTGGCCGCCTCCCGGTCCGTCGCGAGCAGGGTCAAGGGGGTGTGCAGAGAGGGGCCGCGGAGCTTCGCCATACCCTCGAGCCTACGCGGCGTCCAGGGGTGGGCCGGGTACGGTGGAAGGGTGCATCGCAACTCCTATTCCTTGGCTGCTCTCGCCGCGGCGGCGGTCCCCGGCCTGGTCCCGGCGCGGACCACGGCGATCGCGACCCCGGCTGAGGATCTGGACGTCGCCGGGGTGGTCGGCGACGACGACCGGCGCGTCATGGTCCTCTCCCCCGCCTCGACGTCGGCGGGGATCCGTCTCGAGCGCGACCTGAAGGTCACCGACGCGCTCTCGGGGACCTCGCTGCGCGGTGTGATCCCGCCGGTGCTCGGTTTCGTGAAGCTCTCCGAAGGTGGCCGGGCGGCCGTCACCGAAGCTCCCGTCGGGCGCCCGCTGATGCTCGAGGATCTGCACCGGTCCGCAGAGCTCGCGCGGTCGCTGGGCCGGATCCTCGCTCGCATCCACACGGTCCCGCGCTACGCCGCCGAGGCGGCGGGGGTGGAGTCCTTCACGCCGGAGGTCCTCCACGCCGAGCACGTCACCCGGGTGCGCACGGCCAAGGAGGGCGGGCATCTGCCGGCAGCCGTCGCCCAGCGCTGGGAGGCGCTGCTGGAGGACACCGAGCTGTGGGACTTCTCCCCGCAGTTCATCCATGGCGACCTCTCCGAGGAGAGCCTGTTCCTGACCGGTGACCGGGTCAGCGCGGTGCGCGACTGGTCCTCCTCCAAAGTGGCCGATGCCGCCACCGATCTGGCCTGGCTGATCTCCTCGCTGGACCCGGACCGCTTCGACGACCTGTACTCCGCGTACCGCGAGGAGCTGCCGACCTCGACGCATCCGCGGCTGATGGAGCGCGCTCAGGCGCTCGGCGAGTTCGCCGTCGCCGAATGGCTGGCGCACGGCCTGGAGACCGGCGACGAGACGATCGTGGCCGACGCCCGCGGCATGATCGCCGACCTCGATGCCGATCTGGCGCAGATCGCGCGGGACGAGGCCGAGCGGGCCTATGAGGAGATGAACCCCCGCCAGGACGAGGCCTGAGCGACTCCTCACCGGGTGCCGCCCGCGCAGTCCGCGGCTGGTGGACGGGCTCGCCCGCCGGCGAGCGCGGTCAGTCGCCGGTGAGCATCTGGGCGATCCGGGCGCGCGAGGGATGGCGACGCACCTCGTGCGTGACACCGTCGGCCACGAAGTGGAAGGCCGTGCGGATACGCCCCAACGGGATCCCGGTTCGCTCGTGCCAGGCGATGCGGTACACGGACAGCTGCAGGGAGCGCTCGCGCAGCTGAGCCGGTCGTGGCAGCCGTCCGGTCTTCCAGTCCACGATGATCACGCCCCGGGCGTCATCGGGATCGGGGAAGACCGCATCGATCACGCCGCGCACGGTGATCTCCCCGACCCTGGTGGTCACCGGCTGCTCGACGGCGAGCGGGGTGCGGCCTGCCCATTCGGAGGCGGCGAAGGCTTCTCGCAGGGCGAGCTCCTCGGCCCGGGACCCGGATCGCCCGTCCGGGGCATCGTCGGAGCCGCTCGGGCCCGGGACGTCCGAGCTCTCGGCGACGTCCCCGACGTCGGCCAGATCCGCCAGGTCCTCGTAGTCCAGCAGGGTCGCGCTGTCGTAGCGGGACTCCAGCCAGGCGTGGAACGCGGTGCCGCGGGCCGCAGCGGCCGAGGGCCGCCGGGGCAGCGGCCGCAGCAGGTCGATCGCGGCGCCGTGGGGGTCCCGCGCCTGGTGGACCACCTGCGAGGCCGACAATCGCGGCGGGGAGTGGACGACCGGGGGCGCGGCCTGCTGCTCGAGATCCGCGACGGCCCGACGCACGATCTCCGCGAGGTGCGGGTCGGCCAGCGCGGCGAGATCCGGCCCGGGACCGGCGGTGCCTGCGCTGGGCGAGACGCCGGTCCCTGCGGGAGCCTGCGTGGCGGAGCCGGCCTCCTCATCGCCTGTGCCGGTCGCCGCCTCGAGCAGCTCTGCGGCGCGCCGACGGGCCAGCTCCGCCTCACCGGGAGCGGGCGGCCACTGGGCCTGCGGCCGTTCGGTCTCCATCGGGTTGTGCTCGGGGACCTCCTGCACGGTGCGCAGCTGCGGCGGAACCAGATTCGCGACCTCGATCAGGTAGCGCGAGCGGGGCCGGGCGGTGGCCAGCCCGGCGCGCCAGGCCGCCGAGGTCAGCAGCAGCCTGCGGCGGGCACGGGTGACCGCGACGTACATCAGCCGCCGGTCCTCGCGCAGGGACTCCTCGCCCTGCGCGAACCGGTACTCCTCGATCAGGGACTCGGCATCGACCTGCGTGTCGGCCTCCGCCCAGGCCAGTTCGGGCAGGGTGTCCGCGTCCCCGCGCAGCGCGGTGGGCACGGACGCGGAGGCGAGCTTGTCCAGCCACCCGTTGGCGGGGACCCGCACTCGGCCGGCCTCGTCGACCTTCGCGCGTCGCAGGTCGTAGGAGGGCACGCTGCCCTCGGTGAGCCCGGCCACGGCGACCAGGTCCCATTCCAGTCCTTTCGCGGAGTGCATGGTCACGATCTCGACGGGCTCCGCCCCGTCATCGCCCTCGGACGCAGCGGCCTGGGCATGCTCGGGGGCGGCGTTCACGGCGAGCCCGGCCTCCTCGTCCTCGCTGATCTCCAGCAGGTCGAGGTAGGCGCCGAGGCCGCCTCGGGGAGCGGTGCGGTCGAAGGCGGCGGCGTGATCCCGCAGGGCTTCGAGGTCGGCGAGGGCGCCCGAGGCGGGGTCGCGCTCCTGCAGCGCCAGATCCACCTCGAGCACGCGCACGGCGGCGGTGACCAGGTCCGGCAGGGGCAGGGGCAGCAGCCGGCGCATCTCGCGCAGCAGCTGCTGGACCTGCTCGAGCCGGGCCCTGCCCGTGGCTGTCAGGGAGCGCCCCGAGGGATCGCTCCAGTCCGCCGGCGGGAGGTCGTCGACCGCGTCGATGAGGGAGACGGACTCGGCCTCGTCCTCCCCGCCCGGGGTATCGGCATCCCGGCGCAGGCGAGAGGCCAGCCGGTCCCGCCATCGACCCAGCACGGCGAGGTCCCGGGCCCCCACCCGGAACCGAGGGCCGGACAGCAGCCGCATCAGGGCATCACCGCGGCCAGGGTCGTGCGCGCATTGCAGCACGGCGCGCACGTCGGCCACCTCGGGGCGATGCAGCAGGCCGCCGAGCCCGACCACCCGGACCGGGAGTCCCTTCTCCTCGAGTCCTTCGACCAGGGCGGGGATCTGGCGGCGGGCACGGACCAGCACGGCGGCCGAGGCCTGGTCGTCCTCGGCCTCGGCGCGACGGGCGAGGACCCAGTCGGCGATGGCCCGGGCCTCGGCGCGCTCGTCGGAGGCCTCGCTGATCTCGGCGCCGCCCTCCCCCGCCCCGGGCCGGGCCGCCAGCTCGGGGATCCTCAGCCCGGCGGCTCCGCTGCGCAGGGGGGCGGCCAGCGTATTGGCCACGGCCAGGACGGCCTCGTCGTTGCGCCAGGAGGTGGACAGGGTGCGCTGCAGGACGGGCTGCTCGTCCGTGGCGAAGGCCTCGGCGAAGCCGGCCAGGGACGCGGCCGAGGCGCCGCGCCACCCGTAGATCGCCTGCTGGGGATCGCCGACGGCGCAGGCGGCGTGCCCCGGCCCGAAGAGGTCGGTGAGCATCTGCAGCTGGGCGACCGAGGTGTCCTGGAACTCGTCCAGCAGCACCACCCGGTGCATGCGCCGGGCGAGCCGGCCCGCGGCGGGAACCTCGCGCGCCACCCGGGCGGCGAGGGAGACCTGGTCGGCGAAGTCGAGGGCGGCGGACTCGGCGCGGACCCGGGCGAAGCGTTCGAGCAGCGGGATCAGGGCGAGCCGGGACTCGAGCGCGGACAGGACCGAGGCGACGGCCTTGGGTGTGGTGCGGCGACGTCCCTCGACCTGCAGCGGGATCCCGGAGAGGTGGTCGCGGATCGTGCTGAGGTGCTCCTGCAGCTGCTCGGGGCTCACCAGGTGGTCGGCGAGCGAGGAGGTCAGCGACAGCAGCGCCGCGGTCAGGGTCGCCGGGGACGCCTCGAGGTCCAGGCTGTCGTCCCAGGACTCGACGATGGAGTGGGCCAGCTGCCACGAGGCCGAGGTGGACATCATGGTCAGCTCGGGGTCGATGCCGACGGCCAGGGCATGCTCGCGCACCAGGTCGAGGGCGAACCCGTTGTAGGTGCCGACGGTGGGGCGCTGGCCCACCAGGTCGTCGTGGCCGCGCTCGAGCCCGGCCGGCAGCGTCAGCCCCTCCTCGCGCATCGCGGTGGCCAGGGTGCCCAGGCGCGCCGAGATTCGGGCGGAGAGCTCGTGGGCGGCCTTGCGGGTGAAGGTGAGGCCGAGAACCTGGCGGGGCTCGACGATGCCGTTGGCGATCAGCCACACGACCCGGGAGGCCATCGTCTCCGTCTTGCCGGAGCCGGCCCCGGCGACGACCAGCATCGGGGCGAGCGGAGCCTCGATGACGGCGGTCTGCTCGGCGGTCGGTGTGGGCTGGCCGAGCAGGTCGGCCAGCCGCTGCGCCGACAGCGCCGGCGGGGCTGCCGCGGCTGGCAGGGCTGACCGGGTCGAGGGGTCCGACGGGCCGTGCCCCGGAGCCCGGGTCGGGCGGGAGGCGGACGAGCTCATAGCTGCTGTCCTTCCGGCTGCAGGGGGCAGCTGCTGCGCACGGCGCAGTGGGCGCAGTGGGCGTTCAGCCGGGCGGTGACCTGCGAACCGGACACCTCCGTCGCGACCGTCTCCACCAGGTCGTCGAACCACGCGGGATCCTCGGCCCGCGGCAGCGCGTTCTGGGTGCGCACCGCGGCCTTCTTCCCTCCGGTGCCGACGTAGACCAGCTGGGCCCCGCCCAGCCGTTCGGGGGCGTCCTCGCCGAGCTGCTCGGCCAGGGCGCCCTCGCGCACGGCTGCCTGGTACGCGGCCAGCTGCAGGTCGCTCTCGGCCGCGGCGGCGGATTTGGGATTCCTGCCGGTCTTGAGATCGACGACCCGCAGTCCGGTCGCGTCGCCCTCGATGCGATCGATGCTGCCGCGCAGCCGCACCCTGCCCAGCTCCACCTCGAAGGGGGCCTCGACGGCCAGCGGGGCGGGGGCGCTGCGCAGGTGCTCGGCGAGCAGCCGGGCGGCGTCCTCGGCGTGGCGGATGCGGCGGCGCCCGGACCAGGTCTCGGTGCCGGGCACCGAGCGCAGCAGCGCGTGCAGCTCGCGCAGGAGGTCCTCGGTGCCGTTCTCGGGGCCGCGGGGATGGACCTGGGCCAGATGGTGCAGTGCGGTCCCGATCAGCTGTGCGGGCCCACCGGCGCGGGTGCCGCCGGAGCGCTCCATGAGCCAGGACTGGGGGCAGTCGACGGCGCGCTCGAGCGCCGAGGGCGACAGGGCGATGGGGGCGCCGGGATCGTGCAGGGGCTCGGTGGTGCTGGGCTCCTGGTGGTACCAGCGCGCCGGGTCCGTGCCAGGGGCGCCGGCGCGGCCGAGGGCCGCCAGTGCGATCGCGGCATCCCGCGCCCGCTGCGGGTCGTCCTCGTGCAGACGGCGGCGCAGGGCGGCGACGAGCCGGCGGGCATCGGGCGCGGGGCCGGGGTCCTGCCGCAGGGTGTCCAGCTGCGTCCAGGGCTCACCGGGCAGCGTCTCGACGGCTTCGACCAGCGCCGACGGGGCCAGCTGATCGTCCTCGACCGCAGTGACCAGCACTCGGGTGCGGGCACGGGCGACGGCGCTGACGGCAAGACGCAGTTCGTCGGCGACCACCTGGGAGCGCTGGATGGCGCGCAGCGATTCGGGGTCCTCGAGGCCGGTGGGGATCCCGGCACCGGCCTCCGTCCCCGCATCGGCGCCGGCACCGGCCAGCAGCGAGAGCTCCGCAGCACCGAACAGGGTCGAGCGCAGGCGCAGGTCCGGCCAGGCTCCTTCCTGGACGCGGGCGAGGACGACCGTGTCCCGGTGCTCACCGGCGAGCTGGGCGGGTGTGAGCACGCTCAGCCGTCCCCGCGGGGCGGCGGCCGGGGCGAGGGTGTCCTCGACCACGGCCTGGGAGCGGATCTGCTCGACGAGATCGAGTGCGCCGGCGCCGGGACGGCGATCGGTCAGACGCTCCGCGGCGGCGAACAGCTCCAGCAGGGCGTCGAGCCGGGATCCGGCCAGGCGGGAGCGGGCACCGTCGACGTCGCCGGGGGCGCCGAGGGCGGCGCGGCGCCAGCCTGCGGCCAGCCCGGAGGCATCCCAGGCGTGCCAGATCACCTGCTCGGCGTCGGCGTCGCGGTGCTCGCGGACGGCGCGGATCATCGCCCGCACGCGGTGGACCGGGGCGGCGGCCCGGTCCCGGGCATCCGGGGCGGGCAGGCCCGGGACCTCGTCCTCGGTGAGGGCGCGGGCCAGCAGCTGCTCGCTGGCCACCTCCTGCCCGGTCCCGGCGGCGCGGTGCGCAGCCAGCAGCAGCCGGCGGATACGGCGCAGACGCAGCGTGTCGGCGTCGCCGAAGGGACCGCGCAGCAGGCGATCGGCCACGAGGGGATCCGGCACGGTCCCCTCCGGGGCGAGCCCGGTCTCGAGGATCGTGAGCAGGTCGGCGATGGCCGGGACGTCGCGCAGCGGCTGGGGGCGGCGCGGCGTGCGCACCGGCAGGCCGGTGCGCGAGAGCAGATCCGCGACGTCGGCGACGGCGGCCCCGGAACGGCACACGACGGCCATGTCGTCGTAGGGGATCTGCTCGCGGTGGTGGAGATCGCGCAGGGCGGAGCCGATCAGTCGAGCCTCGTCCAGCGGGTCGCTCGCCCGCAGCACCGCGATCCCCGTGGTGCCTGCGGTGCCTGCGGTGCCTGCGGACCGAGCGTCGGAGGACGGGCCTGCGGGCGCCTCGGGAGCGCGAGCGAGGGACACGGCATCGGGCCGCGGGCGACGGGAGGCCGCCGGGGCACCGGCCAGCGGGAGCCGGCCGCGCAGTGCGTCGACTCCCGTGACGATCCGCTCCGACGCCCCGTGGGACCGGCGCAGGGTGACCTCGGTCACCGGGCGGCGGAGGAGCCCGCGTATGCGGTCGGCAGCATCGGGCAGGGCGCCCCGGAACGTGTCCACCGCCGCGTCCGGGCAGCTGCACACCAGCACCGGCGCCCCCGCCCCCGCCAGGGCCGCGACCAGGGAGATCCCGGCCGTGGTCAGATCCTGCGCGTCATCGATCACGACGGCCCGGAAGGGCGCGGGCGTCCGCGGGTCCTCCAGCAGGCGGGCAGCGCGCCGGACCAGGCCGCCGGCGTCGAGCCGCGGCCCCGCGTCCAGGGCGGCCGAGGACTCGAGATCGAGGACCCCGAGATAGTCGCGCAGGATCGCCGCGGCGTCCCGCCAGGCCGGGCGGTCCCGTCGGCGGCCCAGCTCCTCGAGGTCCGACGGGGCCAGGCCCAGCTCGGTCGCTCGCGTGATCAGGTCTCTCAGCTCGGTGCGGAAGCCCGGCAGAGCGCGCGCCCCCGGATCGGCGTCCAGATACCAGGATTCCCGGTCCGCGATCAGCTCGGCCAGCAGGGCGTCCTGCTCTGCGCCCGTGACCAGGGTCGGCTCCCCCAGCCCCCGCTCGAGCGCGTCGGAGCGCAGGATCGCGTGGGCCAGGGCCGGCGGGGTCATGGCTCGCACCTCGCCGGCGCCGCCGGCGCCGAGAGCGTCGCGCAGATGGCCGGCGGCGAGGCGGCGCGGGGCGAGCAGCAGCGCGCCGTCCCCGCGTGCGGCCGCGGCAGCCAGGGCGAGAGCACTGCGCCCGCTGGCCGGTCCGCCGTGGACGATCACGTCATCGCCCGCGGTGAACGCGTCCAGTGCCCGGCGCTGATCCCCGTCGAGCTCCTCACGGTCACGCAGCGGCGGCAGCGACCCGAGATCCGGCCCGAGCAGACGGATGCCCTCGCCCGTGGTCGCTCCTGCTCGCCTCGCCATGGCCCTATTGGACCGCACCGGGCCGACACCTGTCGGGGGCCGACCGTGCCCGCCGGGACGGTAGAGTGTCACGGATCACCGCGGATCAGCCACACCCTCCGGAGGTCGACGCCATGTCTTCGCCGTCCAAGGCGCCCACGGTCCGGATGCCTCGCGCGCAGCGGCGCTCCCAGCTGCTCGAGCTCGCCACCCGTGTCTTCACCGAGAAGGGCTTCCAGGCGACGTCGATGGACGACATCGCCGCCGCGGCGGGCGTGACCAAACCGGTCCTCTATCAGCACTTCGACTCGAAGGAGACGCTGTACGTCGAGGTCATCGACATCCTCGCCGGGCGGATGCTGGACGAGGTCCGGGCGATCGGGGACCACGCGGGCGGCACGGCGGCCCGGGTGCGTCACGGTCTCGGGCGCTTCTACCAGTTCGTGTCCCTGGAGAACGCCCTGCGCCTGTTCACCGGCCACGAGTCGATCTCCCCACGGGTCCAGGAGCGCGTGGACCTGGTGCTGGACGAGATGGCGATCGAGCTCGCCGGGGTGCTGACCGCTGCACGCCGCTTGAGCACGGTCCAGGCACGGGTGGTGGGCCGGGGGTTCATCGCCATCGCCCAGACCACCGCCCTGCTGCTCCATGCCGCCGCCGACGAGGCCGAGCGGGAGGAGGTTCTCGAGACGATGACCGCGGCGATGGTGCACGGACTCACCGGATTCGAGCCGCTGGAGCACCCGCAGGTCGCCGGGCCCGTGCTGGCGGGGGACGGGAGCGCACGCCCCGGTTCCGAGCGGTAGACTTCCGGCGCACAGCATCGGACATCCGCCCCCGAGGCGGAGGGAAGGATTTCGACATGGAGATCCGCATCGGCATCCAGCACTCCCCCCGCGAGATCGTCGTCGAGTCCGGGGAGAAGGCCGACGAGGTCCTCGAGCGCCTCAACGCCGCCGTCACCGACGGCACCCCCGTCACGCTGGTCGACGACAAGGGCCGCACGGTGCTGATCCCCGGTGCGAAGCTCGCTTTCGCGGAGCTCTCCACGGAGGAGCCCCGCCGCGTCGGCTTCCTCGGCTGACCCACCGTGGCCGCCGCCCACGAGGACTCGCCGGGCGAGTCCTCGACGGATCCGGATGCCGCGGCCGCGCACGAGGACTCGTCGGCCACCGCTGCGGACGCGCCCCCGGAGGACTCCGCGGCCGGGCGTCGCCGGCGCAGACGGCGCAGCATCCGTCTCCTGCATCTGAGCACCACGGTGCTGGTCGCCGCCCTGGGGGCGGTCGTCGGCATCCTGCTGACCCCCGCGACCCGGGTCGACGTCGGCCCGCTGACCGCGACGGTCCACCTGCGTCCCTCGTTCGCCTCCGAGACCGTCCTGCTGCTGCCCCCGGTCGGCGAGATCGCCTTCGACACGCACGTCGCCCCGGTCAGCATCGAGGCCCGCGTGCAGGGCGTGGACATCGACAAGGCCGAGGCGCTGTTCTACTCCGACCAGGGCCTGAGCGACCTGACCCGGACGGCACCCGAGGCGCTCACTGCCGCCGCCGCCACGAATGCGGCCCTGAACGCGCTCTGCGGGGCCGCAGGGGCCGGCCTGGCCGTCGGCCTCACGTTCCGCCGGGTACGACGCTCGCTGATCGCCGCCGGCGGAGTGGTCGCCGTGGTCGGGGTCTCGGTGGCCGCCACGTCGGTGACGTTCAGGCCCGAGTCGCTGTACCAGCCGAAGTTCGAGGGACTGCTGTCCCAGGCCAGCTACGTCGCCGACATCGGCCAGGGCAAGGTCGTGGACTACGAGAACTACCGCGACACGCTCGCCGAGTTCGTGGGGCAGGTCTCCGCTCTCTACATCGCGGCGGACTCCCTGCCCGTGGGGATGGACGCCGAGAACGTCATGACCGTGCTGCACGTCTCGGACATCCACGACAATCCCCAGGCGTACGACGTCATCGAGCAGCTGGAATCCCAGTTCGCGATCGATCTGGTCATCGACACCGGCGACATCATCTCCTGGGGGACGTCGCTGGAGAACGAGCTGCTCAGCTCGATCGGCGACCTGGATGTGCCCTACGTCTACATCGCCGGCAACCACGACGGGGCGAGCACCGCCGCCGTGATCGCCGACCAGCCCAATGCGACCGTGCTAGAGAACGAGGTCACCGAGGTGGCCGGGCTGCAGATCGCCGGAATCGGCGATCCCCGCTTCGCGGCCGACGACGACTCGGACGCCGGCGGATGGCGTGAGGGGAAGGAAGCCGTCGCGGCCAGCGGGTTCCAGCTCGGCGAGACCATCACCGACTACGACCGGGAGCACCCCGAGGACCCGGTCGATCTCGCCCTGATCCATGACCCCACCCAGCCGGAGGGCCTGCTCGGCCGGGTGCCGCTGGTGCTGTCCGGCCACATGCACACCTCGAACGTCGAGCTGGACGTCGAGAGCTCGGGCACGAACTGGCTGACGGTCGGCTCCACCGGCGGGGCGCTCGCCTCCGGCGGGATCGCCCCGGTGCTGCAGGGTGACGACCCTCTCGATCTCACGGCCCGGATGCTCTATTTCGACAAGGAGACCGGGGATCTGGTCGCCTACGACGACATCGTGATGGGCGGGATGGGCCTGGTCTCGGTGTCGATCCAGCGCTCCCAGATGCCCGCCGAGCAGCCTGAGCTACGGATTCCCGAGGAGGACCGGACGCCGGAGGCGCCCGTCCCCTCCGAGCAGGAGGTCGAGCCGGGCGAAGGGCTGCAGGACGAGGAACGCGTCACTCCCACGGATCCCAGCAGCCCGCTGCCTGCCTCCAGCGACGGCGGCGCCGGCTGAATCGGGGCACTCCCCCGGCGCCCCGCGGGCATGGGGGCTACCATGGCAGTGCACATCCATGACTTAGAGAGTTGAACGGTGCCTGAAACCATCCCGCACACCGATGAGGCCGTGTCGGCCTCCCCCGCCGTCGAGCAGAGCTCCGGCAACGCTGCTGACCAGACGACCGACCAGACCGGTCGGACCAGCGCGCCCGAACAGACCTTCGCGGACTTCGACGTCCGCTCCGACATCATCGATGCCCTCGCCGCCAAGGGCATCGTCACTCCGTTCCCGATCCAGTCGATGACTCTGCCGGTCGCCCTGCGCGGCCGCGACATCATCGGCCAGGCCAAGACGGGCACCGGTAAGACGCTCGGCTTCGGCATCCCCCTGCTGCAGGCAGCGGTCGCACCCGGTGAGGACAACCCCGACGGGCGCCCCGTCGGGAAGCCGCAGGCCCTCGTCGTGCTGCCCACCCGTGAGCTCGCGGTGCAGGTCGCCGCGGACCTCGAGGCGGCCTCGGCGAAGCGTCCGGTGCGCATCCTGACCGTGTACGGCGGTCGCGCCTACGAGCCGCAGATCGAGGCCCTCGAGCGCGGCGTCGAGGTGGTCGTCGGGACCCCCGGCCGCCTCCTGGACCTGCTGCGTCAGAAGTACCTGGACCTGTCCCAGGTGCGCACCGCGGTGCTGGACGAGGCCGACGAGATGCTGGACCTCGGCTTCCTCGAGGACATCGAGAAGCTGCTGCAGGCGGTGCCGACCACACGCCAGACCATGCTGTTCTCCGCGACGATGCCCGGGCCGATCATGGCTCTCGCCCGCCGCTTCATGAGCCAGCCGACGCACATCCGTGCGCAGGATCCCGGCGACGAGGCGCGCACCAAGGCCGACATCAAGCAGGTCGTCTACCGCGCCCACCAGCTCGACAAGATCGAGGTGATGGCGCGCATCCTGCAGGCCCGCGAGCGTGGGCTGACGATCATCTTCATGCGCACCAAGCGCCAGGCGGACCGGGTGGCCGGCGATCTCGCCGACCGCGGCTTCGCCGCCGCCCCGCTGCACGGCGACCTGGGCCAGGGTGCCCGCGAGCAGGCCCTGCGCGCCTTCCGTCACGGCAAGATCGACGTGCTGGTCGCGACCGACGTCGCCGCCCGCGGCATCGACGTCACCGATGTCACCCACGTCGTGAACTGGAACTGCCCCGACGACGACAAGACCTACCTCCACCGCACCGGCCGCACCGGCCGCGCGGGCAAGAAGGGCACCGCGGTGACCTTCGTGGACTGGGAGGATCTGGCCCGGTGGGCGCTGATCGCCCGCCAGCTCGGCCTGGAGTCGACGGAGGCCGTGGAGACGTATTCCACCTCGGAGCACCTCTACGCCGAGCTCGATATCCCCTCCGATGCCAAGGGCTCGCTGCCCCGTGACAAGCGCACCCGCGACGGCCTGGACGCCGAGGCGATCGAGGATCTCGGCGGCCCGGACTCCGGCTCCCGCGGGCCGCGGGACAGCGGACGCGGCGGAGGCCGCGGCGGTCGTGACAGCGGCGGCCGTGGTGGCCGTGACAGCGGCGGTCGCAGCGGCTCAGGACGCGGCGGTGAGCGCCGCGAGCAGTCCTCGAGCGAGGACGGGAAGACGGAAGGCTCCGGCGACCGCTCGCGCCGCAACCGGTCGCGCTCGCGCACCCGCCGGGTCAACGGCGAGGTCGTCGCCGAGAGCAGCTCGGGCCCGGCTGGACCCCGCGAGGGCTCCGACGCCGCGGGGTCCAGCGAACGTCCCCGCCGTCGCCGCTCCCGTGGCGGCCGCGGCCGCAGCGGCGGCAGTGGTGGCAACGGCGGCGGCTCCTCCGCCCCCGCCGAGGGCTGAGCGCGCCGAGAGCTGAGCATCGAGAATGCCCGCGACCCGAGTGATATCCGGGTCGCGGGCATTCGTGCTCTCACGGGGAAGGTCCTGACGAGGAACGCCCCGATAGGGCAGATCCGCAGGGCAGATCCGCAGAGCGGCTCCGCACGTCAGGCCGGGACGACGCCCCAGGCGGCGAGGAAGGCGTGGATCGCGTCGAAGATCATCTGCGTGCTGATCGCGGCCAGCAGCACGCCGGAGATGCGGGTGACCAGCGTGACCCCGCCCTCGCCGAGGATCCGGGCGATGACGCCCGCGAACCGCATCGCGAGGTAGATCGCCACGGCCAGCAGCACCATGGCGATGGCGAGCGAGCTGATCCGAGCGACCTCGCCCTCGGTCTGCTGGACGAAGAGCATCACCGCGACGATCGCCCCGGGGCCGCCGAGCAGCGGCGTGCCCAGCGGCACGAGGGCCACGTTCACGCCCTCGCTCGCGGCCATCTCCCCCATCTTCCCGGTCAGCAGCTGCAGCGCGACGATCAGCAGCAGGAGCCCGCCGGAGAACTGCAGCGCCGGCAGCGAGATGCTCATGTAGTCGAGGATGAACCGCCCGAACAGGGCGAACACCGAGATGATCAGCATCGCCACACCGACGGCCACCAGCGCCGCCCGGTGCCGCTGCTTCGCGGTCATGGTGCTGGTCAGCGACAGGAAGATGGGCACCGTGCCCGGCGGGTCGATGATGACGAAAAGGGTGACGAAGACCCCGGTCAGGAAGCTCGGATCGACCAGGTTCACGGGCGGATGACCTCGGTGGTGCTCGTGGCGCGCTCGGTGATCGCCGCTAGGACGGACGGCTGCGTGAGGTTCTCCCCGAGCCGGTTGGGTTTGCCGGCGCCATGGTAGTCGCTGCCACCGGTGATCAGCAGATCGTGGCGGCGCGCGAAGTCACGCAGCCGGGCGCGCTCGGCCTCGTCGTGCTCGCGGTGATCGACCTCCACGCCGGCCAGGCCCGCCTCGACCATGGACTCCAGCAGCTCCAGCGGAAGGTCCCCGTCGCGGGCGACGGAGCCCGGGTGAGCGACCACGGCCACTCCCCCGGCGTCGCGGATCGCGCGCACCGCGACCGTCGGCGAGGGCGCGTAGTACGGCACGTAGTACGGCCCGGAGGGGCTGAGGATCTCGCGGAACGCGGCGGAGCGGTCCGGGATGCTGCCCTGGGCGACCAGGGCGTCGGCGATGTGGGGGCGCCCGATCACGGTGCGCTCACCGGCCACCTGCGCCTGCACGTCCTGCCACGTGATCGGATAGTCGGCCGCGACCAGCTCGACCATCCGGCGAGCGCGCTGGGAGCGGGAGGAGCGCGCACTGGCCATCTCCATCGCGAGCTCCGTGTCCGGAGAGGGGTCCACCAGCAGCGCCAGGATGTGCACGCTGAGGCGTTCGTGCTCGGAGGAGACCTCGACGCCGGGCACGGCCGCCACCCCGCTCGCGCTGACCGCGCCGGGCAATTCCGCCCAGCCGGCCACGGTGTCGTGATCGGTCAGTGCGAGAGCGCCCAGCCCCTCCTCGCGGGCGCCCCGGAACAGACCGTGGACATCGCACGTGCCGTCGGACCACGAGGTATGGGCGTGCAGGTCGATGCGCTCCGCGCGGGTGGGATCGGACCTGTCGCTCATAGTTCCAGGGTAGACCGGCGCGTGAGACCATCGGGGGGTGAGCACCGAGAGCACCGACACCAGCACGCCCGCCACCGGCAACGGTCTCGCCTCCCGCGGCGATGCCCGCTCGCAGCGCCCCACCAACGAGGCGTTCCGCGAGTTCATCGCCTCCGGATGGGACGAGACGGTTCCCGACGCCGAACGCCGCGAGGCGGCGGATTTCACACCAGCGCGACGCGACGCGCTGGTGCGACGTCTGCCCGCCACCCGCATGGTGCTGCCCGCCGGCGTGCTCAAGGTCCGCTCCAACGACACCGACTACCAGTTCCGCCCGGACACCGCCTTCGCCTACTACTCGGGCCTGGGCACCGACGAGGAGCCCGACAGCGTCCTCGTCGTCGAGCCCTCGGCGGAGGATCCGGGCACCGCGCAGGCGACCTACTTCTTCCGGCCCCGCGCCGGCTTCGACAGCAGCGAGTTCTATGCCGACTCGCGCTACGGCGAGATGTGGGTGGGTCGCCGGCCGACGCTCGAGGAGGCCTCGCAGCGCCTCGGCATCGAGGTGCGGCACATCGATGATCTCCGCGACCACCTCGCCAAGGACGTCGGCGCGCAGCTGTCGCTGTCGGTGATGCCGGGCGTCGATGCCGCCGTGGAATCGATGGTCCAGGAGATCCGTACCCAGAACGGGCTCCCCGGCGGGGACGACGCCGCCGCGCAGCACGCCGAGCTGAAGGAAGCCACCAGTGAGCAGCGTCTGGTCAAGGACGAGTACGAGGTCCGCCAGCTGCGCAAGGCCGTCGACGCGACCGTCCGCGGCTTCGAGGACGTCATCGCCCACCTGCCCCAGGCCGTCGCCCACGCCCGCGGCGAGCGCGTGATCGAGGGCGTCTTCGCCCGCACCGCGCGCGTCGAGGGGAACGGCGTCGGCTATGACACGATCGCCGCCGCCGGCGACCACGCCTGCACCCTGCACTGGATCCGCAACGACGGGACCGTGCACGAGGACGATCTGGTGCTGCTGGACGCCGGCGTCGAGGTCGATTCGCTCTACACCGCCGACGTCACCCGCACCCTGCCGGTCTCCGGCACGTTCGCCCCGGCGCAGCGGAAGGTCTACGACGCGGTGCTGGAGGCGGCCGACGCCGCCTTCGCGATCGCCCGGCCCGGCGTGCGCTTCCGCCAGCTGCACGCGACTGCCATGGAGGTCATCGCCGCCCGGCTCGAGCAATGGGGGCTGCTGCCGGGGACCGCCGAGCAGTCGCTCTCGCCCGAGGGTCAGTGGCACCGGCGCTGGATGGTCCACGGCACCAGCCATCACCTGGGCATGGACGTCCACGACTGCGCGCAGGCCCGTCGCGAGATGTACCTCGACGCGGAGCTCCGGCCCGGGATGGTCTTCACGATCGAGCCCGGTCTGTACTTCAAGGAGAACGACCTGCTGGTCCCCGAGGAGCTGCGCGGCATCGGCGTGCGCATCGAGGACGACGTCCTGGTCACCGCCGACGGCGTCGAAAACCTCTCGGCCGCGGCTCCCCGTCGGGCCGAGGACGTCGAGAAGTGGATCGCCGAGATCAGCGGCCGGCGGCCGTGAGCAGGTCCGGGGCAGTGAGCAGCGCCCAGCTGGCGCGCTTCTACGCGGCTCGGCTCGCCGGCACCACCGTCTTCGATCCCATCGGGGACGTGGTGGCGAAGGTGCGGGACGTCGTCGTGCTGCCCCAGGCACGCAGCTCGGCGCGGGCCGTCGGGTTCGTGGTCGAGGTCGCGGCCAAGCGCCGCGTGTTCCTGCCCATCACCCGCGTCACCTCCATCTCGCCGGGCCAGGTGATCTCGACCGGGGTGCTGAACGTGCGCCGCTTCGAGAAGCGCGCCGGCGAGCTGCTGGTGATCGGTGACCTGCTCGATCGCGCGGTCACGCTCAACGACGGCTCCGGCGAGGCGACGGTGCTGGACATCGCCCTGGACCAGAACCGGCACAAGGACTGGGAGGTCTCCCGGCTGCACGTGCGCCGCCGTCGCCGCGGCAGCTCGCTGAGCCGCCTGGTCTCGCGCGGGGAGACGCTCACCGTCCAGATCACCGAGGTCAGCGGACTGTTCGGCACCCAGGCGGAGCAGTCGGCGCACCTGCTGGCGGCCTCCTACCAGGATCTCAACCCCGCCGATCTGGCCGAGATCATCCAGGAGCTCGATGCCAAGCGACGGATCGAGCTGGCCGGGGAGCTGGCCGACGAACGCCTGGCCGATGCGCTGGAGGAACTGCCCGAGGACGTCCGGGTCGAGGTCGTCACCGGCCTGGATCCCACCCGCGCCGCCGACGTGCTGGACGTCATGGACCCCGACGACGCCGCGGACCTGCTGCAGGAGCTGCCCGAGCAGGTCGCCTCCCAGCTGCTGGGCCTGATGGAGCCCGAAGAGGCGGAGGACGTGCGCCGCCTGCTGGCCTACGACGAATACACCGCCGGCGGCATGATGACCACCGAGCCGATCATCGTCGCCCCCGAGACCCCGGTGGCGCACTGCCTGGCGATGATCAGCCGCGAGGATCTCCACGCCGCGCTCGCCGCGACCGTGCTGGTGTGCCGCGCCCCGCTCGAGACCCCGACCGGCAGGCTGCTGGGGATCGTCCATTTCCAGCAGCTGCTGCGGGAGCGGCCCGACCGGCCCGTCGGCGAGATCCTCGATGCCGACCGCGTCGCCGTCGGCCCCACCGCGCCGCTGTCCGAGGTCACCCGTGAGATGGCGACCTACAACCTCGTCTCCATCCCCGTGATCGACGACGACGGCCACCTGCTCGGCACGGTCACGGTCGACGACGTGCTCGATCACGTCCTGCCCGATGACTGGCGCGAGCAGGACGAACCCGTGCCCACCACCGGACAGATCGACCTGTCCGAGATCGCCCGGGCGACCGCCCGTGATGACGCCGAGGAGGAGTGAGAATGGCCGAGCACAACCCCGCTCCCCTCGACGACCCCGGTCCCCGCCGCCGCACGTGGCTGCGCAACCCCCTCCGTGGCGACGCATTCGGCCGCGCGGCGGAGGCCTTCGCCCGGATGATGGGCACCCCGGCCTTCCTGGTCGGGATGACCCTGTTCTGTGCGGTCTGGCTGACGTGGAACTCGCTGGCCCCCGAATCGGCGCAGT
Source organism: Brachybacterium sp. GCM10030268 (assembly GCF_042666305.1). Taxonomy (NCBI): domain Bacteria; kingdom Bacillati; phylum Actinomycetota; class Actinomycetes; order Micrococcales; family Dermabacteraceae; genus Brachybacterium; species Brachybacterium sp. GCM10030268. The sequence goes on from NZ_JBHTCW010000001.1 coordinate 200,104, forward strand.
TCGACCCGCGTGCCCTGAACTTCACCCTGCTGACCCTGATCCTGTCCCTGCAGGCCTCCTATGCGGCTCCTCTGCTGCTGCTGGCCCAGAACCGCCAGGACGACCGCGACCGCGTGCAGGCGGAGCAGGATCGCCAGTCCAACGAGATCAACCACGCCACGACGGACTTCATCACCCGCGAGATCGCCTCACTGCGCCTGGCCCTGAACGAGGTCGCCACCCGCGACTTCGTGCGCGGCGAGCTGCGGGACCTCCTCGAAGGGCTCGAGGAGCGCACCGGCTCCGAGACGGACGACGCCGAGGCGCCCTCAGAGAGCGGGAACCGCACGAAGCCCGACAGTTCCCACAGGGACCCCGCCGACGCCTCGACTGCGTCCGGCGCGGGAACCGAGCAGTCCCCCGTCATGACCCTCGAGACCAGCGCTCTGCGGACCATCCTCCGCGAGGAGGTCGCCGCCGCGCTGGCCGAACGCTCCCCCGACCACCCGAAGGAGAACGACCTCTCGTGACCACCACAGAGCAGACCTCCGCCACCGACGACCGCGCCGCCCTCATCCACGAGGCGCTCAGCGGCGTCATCGACCCCGAGATCCGTCAGCCGATCACCGACCTCGGCATGGTCGACGACGTCACCGTCGACGCCGAGGGCACCGCCCACGTCAAGGTGCTGCTGACCATCGAGGGCTGCCCCATGCGTGACCGGATCGAACGGGAGACCGCCGAGGCCACCGCCACCGTGCCGGGCCTGAGCCGCGTCGAGGTCACCACCGGGGCCATGAACGAGGAGCAGCGCCGCGAGCTGACCGCACGCCTGCGGCAGGGGCGGCGCCAGATCCCGTTCAACCAGCCCGGCTCCCTGACCCGCATCTATGCGGTCTCCTCCGGCAAGGGAGGCGTCGGCAAGTCCACCGTGACCGCGAACCTCGCCGCCGCGATGGCGGCCGACGGACTGCGCGTCGGCGTGATCGACGCGGACATCCACGGATTCTCGATGCCCGGCATGTTCGGCGTCACCGACAAGCCGACCAAGGTCTCCGACCTGCTGATGCCGCCCGAGGGCCACGGCGTGGCCGTGATGAGCATCGGCATGTTCGTGCCGGAGGGGCAGGCCGTGGTGTGGCGCGGGCCCAAGATGCACCGCGCCATCGAGCAGTTCGCCTCCGACGTGTACTGGGGCGACCTCGACGTGCTGCTGCTGGACCTGCCGCCCGGCACCGGGGACGTCGCGATCTCCGTGGCCCAGCTGCTGCCCTCGGCGCAGATGCTCGTGGTGACCACGCCGCAGCAGTCCGCCTCCAGCGTCGCTGAGCGCGTCGGCTCGCTGGCCACCTCGACCGGCCAGGAGATCGCCGGGGTGATCGAGAACATGGCGGGGCTGACGCTTCCGGACGGCTCCGTGATGGACGTGTTCGGCTCCGGCGGCGGCGACCGCGTGGCGGCGACCCTGGCCGAGGCCGTCGGCCATGACGTGCCGGTTCTCGGCCGGGTCGGTCTGGACCCCGCGCTGCGCGAGGGTGCCGACACCGGTGTCCCGATGGTGGTCTCGGCCCCGGACTCCCCCACCGCGATGGCGCTGTCGGGCGTGGCCCGCTCGCTCGTGCACACACCGCGGGGGCTGGACAAGATGAAGCTGCCGCTGACTGTCTCGCGGTCCTGAGCGACCGGTCTCGCGGTCCTGAGCGACGCTGTCGGGCGCGTTTCCGGCCCGTGCTGGGCCCGGCGGCTCCGGCCTGTGCGAGCCCGTGTCCCGAGCCGCCTGATGGCGTCCGGGTCGGCTCAGCAGGTTCGGGGTCTGCCCAGCGGGTTCCGCGTCGGCTCAGCGGGTTCCGCGTCGGCTCAGCGGGTTCCGCGTCGGCTCAGGTGGCTTCGGGATCGAAGGGGGCGCGCTGGGGGCCCTTGTCCTTCTTCGCCTTCCCGCCCTTCGAGGAGCCCTTCTTCGCCGCGGCACCGGCCGCTCCCGCTCCCGCGACGGCGGACATCGCTTCCTTGCTGGGCAGGAGATCCTCGGGGTCGGTATCGCCCCAGGCCTCACGGATGATGCGGCGCGGGTCGTACTGACGCGGGTCGTACTTGCGCAGGTCCTCGATGGCGATACCCATCTCGTCCTCGACCGTGGCGCGGGAGTCGTCGACCCACTGCCGGGCCTGACGGACCCAGCGGACCAGCTGACGGGTGAGATCAGGCAGACGCTGAGGTCCCACGATGACCAGGAACACGATCAGCAGGATGACGACTTCCCACCCGCCGAGTCCCAAGAATCCCTGGCCGCCCATGCTCCACCTGTACGTGTCGTCCGCTGATATGCAGTGCCATTATTGCACCGCAGTCGGTGAGGAGTTCTCAGCCGCTGTCGTAGTCTTAGCCGACCGTGACGGGACCGAAGGAGAGGATGCATAGATGTCGTCGGGAAAGGTGGCCAGCTGGGCCCATGGCGAGGAGTTCGTCGACGAGGCGACCCTCTACGCCGACGACGGCGTCCTGGCACGGGCCAGGGAACGTGGCAACGAGCTCGGGGCCACCCCGGTGCTGCCCGGCGCCGGTGCGCTGATGCGGGTCCTCGCCGCGGCCGTGCAGGCCAAGTCCGCCGTCGAGATCGGCACGGGCAGCGGCGTCGGCTCCCTCTACCTGCTCTCGGGCATGCATGCCGACGGCGTGCTCACCACGATCGATCCCGAGGTCGAGAACCACCGCGCCGCCCGCGAGTCCTTCGCAGAGGCGAAGATCCGCTCACCGCGGGTGCGCACCATCGCCGGCAGCCCCCGCGAGGTCATCGGACGCCTCACCGACCACGCCTACGACCTCGTCAGCTTCCCGGCACAGGCACCGCACGCCCTCGACCTGCTCACCCATGCCCGCCGGCTGCTGCGTCCCGGCGGGGTGCTCGTGATCCCTCACGCGCTCTACCACGATCGCGTCGCCGATCCGGCGGCCCGGGACTCGACCACGCAGTCCGTGCGGGCAGTGCTCAAGGCCGTCTCCGAATCGGAGGACCTGGTCCCGGTGCTCACCGGCAGCGGCGACGGCGTGCTGGCCGCCGTGCTGCGCCCCGCCGGCTCCTGAGACCCGCCCCCACATCTTTCGCCTCCGCGCTCTCGCCGGATCCGTGACCCGGTTGCCACGGGCCTCGAATTCCCACCGGGTCACGGATCCGACGAGCTCTCTCCTCCCCCGGGGAACGACAGCAGCCCCGCACCGTGGCGGTGCGGGGCTGCTGGGCGGCGTGCTCGCAGCACGTCGGTCAGACTCTGCACACCCTCCTGACCTCCTACCGCTCGCAAGCTCGCAGCACGTCGGTCAGACCTTGATAACGCCTTGGAGGGCGTCTCGCAGTTCTTCGGCCTCAGATGCCGCGATCTCGACCACGAGGCGCCCGCCCCCCTCGAGCGGGACCCGCATGATGATGCTGCGCCCCTCCTCCACGACCTCGAGCGGACCGTCCCCGGTGCGCGGCTTCATAGCAGCCATGGCGTGCCTCCTTGATGGTGTCGCTGTCCCCGAGTGGCTCCCCCGGACGGGGCCTCGGACAGCGCGCGTACGGTGGCCATTATCTCAGGTCTTGTGACGTGGTCGAGCGACGCGCTCTGCGACGCCGCTCCGGCACGCTGATCCCGTCGCCCAGACGCCCCAGCGCCACGAGCACCATGACCACTCCGACTACCGCTGCGGCCAGCAGCAGGAGCAGCACGATGGGGCTGACGGCGGTCATCGCTGCGCCGCCTCCCGGAGCACGGCGATGGCCTCGTCGGCGGTGTCGACGACACGCATGAGGTCCACGTCGGGGCTGTTGATCGCCCCCGAGTCCAGCACCGCGCTGCGGAGCCAGTCGATCAGTCCGCTCCAGTAGTCCCGGCCCACCAGCACCACGGGGAACATGGCGATCTTGTGGGTCTGCATCAGGCACAGCGCTTCGAACAGCTCGTCGAAGGTGCCGAACCCGCCGGGCATCACCACGAATCCGCTGGAGTACTTCACGAACATCATCTTGCGGGCGAAGAAGTAGCGGAAGTCGACCCCGAGATCCACGTAGGGGTTCATGCCCTGCTCGTGCGGGAGCTCGATACCGAGGCCCACGGAGACGCCGCCCGCCTCCTGAGCTCCACGATTACCGGCCTCCATGATTCCGGGGCCGCCGCCGGTGATGACCGCATATCCCATGTCCACCAGGCCGCGCGCGATCTCCATGGCGACCGCGTAGTGGGGATGGTCCTCGGCGATGCGGGCGGAGCCGAAGATGGAGACCGCCGGGCCGAGCTCGGCGAGAGCGCCGAAGCCCTCGACGAACTCCGACTGGATGCGCAGCACCCGCCACGGGTCGGAGTGGACCCAGTCGCCGGGACCGTCCTCCTCCAGCAGCCGTTGATCGGTGGTGCGGGTGGGGCGCAGGTTCCCGCGCAGCGTGACGGGTCCCTTCCGGTGGTCGTGGCGGTTCTGTGGAGCCTGGGACGTCATGGAGCGAGCGTATCCCCGGGCGCCGACGGCGGGGCGAGGAACCGGCGCAGGCCGCGCAGGGATTCCTCCAGGTCCGCGACCGGCACGTGCTCGTCGTCGGCGTGGGCCAGCAGCGGATCCCCGGGGCCGAAGTTCACGGCGGGCGTGCCGAGGGCCGCGAACCGGGCGACATCCGTCCATCCCTGCTTGGCGGCCACCGGGACGTCCTCGCCCAGCGCTGCGAGGAACTCCCGCGCCGGCGGGGTGTCCAGGCCCGGCAGCGCACCGGGGGACGCGTCGGTGACTGCGATGTCGAGGTCGAGGCCGGCGAGGACCTCGCGCACGTGCGTCTCCGCCTGCCGGACGGTGGTGTCCGGGGCGAAGCGGTAGTTGATCGTCGCGCTCGCCCGGTCGGGGATGACGTTGCCGGCGATGCCGCCGGAGATCGCCACCGCGTTGAGGCACTCGCGGTACTCCAGCCCGTCGATCACCGCCCGCCGGGCCTCGTACCCGGCCAGGCGCTCCAGCACCGGCGCCAGGTGGTGGATGGCGTTCTCGCCCACCCAGTCGCGCGCGGAGTGCGCGGCCACGCCCCGGGCGGTGACCTCGAGCCGCATGGTGCCCTTGCAGCCCCCCTCGACCCCGGCCGAGGTCGGCTCGCCGAGGATCGCGAAGTCCGCCTCGAGGTACTCGGGGTGTTCGGCGGCGATGCGGGTCAGCGAGTTGTCCGCCGCCGCGACCTCTTCGTGGTCGTAGAAGACCCAGGTGAGGTCGACGGGCGCGGCGTCGGCCTCCACGGCCAGCTTGAACAGGACCGCGACGCCGCCCTTCATGTCGCAGCTGCCACGGCCGACGAGCTCCTCACGACCCGCGCGGGTACGGCGCGACGACGGCAGGTTGGCGGCGACGGGCACGGTGTCGAGGTGGCCGGCCAGCAGCACGCGCCGGCCGAGCCCGCGATGGGTGCGAGCGATGACGGTGTCCCCGTCCCGGATCACCTCGAGATGCGGTGCCCGCCTGCGCAGGGCGGTCTCGATCGCATCGGCGAGCGCGCGCTCGTCGCCGGAGACGGACTCGATGTCGACGATCGCCGCCGTGAGGTCGACGATGTCGGCCGACGGGTCGAGTGCGGGGGCGCCGTGGGTGGTCATGGGCGCCATCGTGCCATGCCCTGCCCCTGCCTCTGCCCCTGCCTCACCGTTCGACCCGCTCCCGTTCCTCGGCGAGTGCGCCCCCGGCGCGGGCCAGCCGCAGAGCCACGGCCTCGGCGTGGCGCAGCAGCTGGGCGGAGGTGCCGGGCTCGGCGCTGATCGCCGAGCCGGGCTGGGCGGTGCTCACCGGCACTCCGACCATGAGGCGACGCTCGTAGACGGTGCCGTCGACCCCGATCGGCGCGTACAGGCCGTCCACGGCGATCGAGCCGGTGAGCATGCGGCGCCGGGTCCCGCGAGAGGCCCAGGAGTCCTTCTGCACCTCGCCGCGCTCCCGCCAGGCACCGAGCAGGGCGCTGCGGTAGGCCGGCAGATCCACCGGCGGCAGATGCGCCTCCAGCACGCCGTCGCACAGGATGGTGCTCCCGTCCGCAGCGCGCGCCGCGAAGCGGCCGGCCTCCTCGTCGATGTCCAGGTGCATGCGTGGGCCCGTGAACGTCACCAGGCCGGCCTCCTCCAGGGCGAGCAGCTGGCGCACGCGCAGCACCGGAGGACCCGACGCCCAGGAGGCGAAGGCGTTGCGCAGGTGCCCATCGATGTCGCGGCGCACGGACTCCGTCGTGTACGCGCCGAGGTCCGTCAGTCGGCCCACCTGGAGGCGCAGGGCGACCAGCACGCGGTAGATCAGCACCCACGCCGGATCCGGCTCCGTGGCGGCGCACAGGGCCTGGCGCAGCACGTCGCGGGTGCGACGGTGGGGCTCGTGGCTCTCGCCGCCGCGCCGGCCGAAGGGGAACAGCAGGTGCAGCAGCGCCTCGTCGGTCGCGAGATCGGTGAACCCTGCCTCGGCGAGGGCGCGGCGCAGCTCGGCCAGCATCAGCGGCATCACGTCGCGCTCGTGGTCGACGCCGGCGGGGCGCACCGCGAGCTCGAGCACCCGCTCCCCGGTGAGGACCTGCGGGACGTAGGGCGCGAGGGAGTCGGGCGGCAGGTCCGGCTTGGGCCGGTAGACCATGCCGGAGCGGGAGCCGACCACCAGGCGGGGCTCCTCGCCACCGGGAACATAGCGCAGGCCCGACGGCGCCTCGGCGTCGGGTTCGAAGCGGCCGCCGGCGACAGCCGTGAGCATGCCGATGGCGTCGTAGAAGTTCAGGCCCATCCCCTGGACGGCGACCGCGTCCCGGCCCAGCAGGGAGGAGTAGTCGACCTCGAGCGGGTTGGCGGGCCCGATGTGGATCAGGCCGTGGCGCTCGGCGGCGTCGGCGAGCTGCTGGGAGCGGGGGCCGAGCGCAGTGGGCAGGTGGCCCAGGGCGAGCGCGACCGCGTCGGCGCGCAGCACGCGCCCGTCGGACAGTCGCACCCGCTGGGCGCCGTCGGCCGGACCGGTGACGTCGACGGCCTCGGCGGCGTGCTGGACGATGCGCAGCCGGGCGCGGTCGGCGTCGGCCTCCGCGGTGGCCAGGACGCGGGCGAGGTAGCGCCCGTGGGCGGCGCGGGAGGCGAAGTCGCCCGGTCCGAGGCCCTCGCGGGCGAGATGATCGGCGAGCGTCTCGGTGTGCAGGGTCGGCAGGAGGGGGCGGCACGACTCGTCGGGGTACATCGTGGTCTGGCAGGTGGTGGTGTTCATCAGCAGCACGTCCGGCTGGTCGTGGCGCCACACCGACCCGCCGCGGCCGACGTGCGGGTCGATCAGGTGCACCGTGAGGTGTCCCTGCCAGTCCGCGCGCCTCGAGGCGGCGACCAGGCGCTCGACGATCGCCGTGCCCCGCGGGCCGGCTCCGACGACGGCGACGGTGCGGGCGGGCTCGGTGGCGGCGGTCATCGCTCCAGTATGGCGCGAGCGGGTCCCGCTGCCGCGCAGCGCGGGGTCTGGGAGCATGAGACCCATGGAGAACCCATCGACGCCGCCGAGGCATCAGTCCCATGGCGCCCCTGCCGCCCGGGGCGGTCTCTTCGGCGGGCGCCGGGCCGCACGGATCCGTGCGCTCGCGAACTCGAGTCAGATCCCCGAGGAGCGGGCCCTGGCGGACGCTCTGGTGCTGACCGCCTGGCTGACCTCTGCTCAGCGCGCCACCTACGCCGTGTCCCTGCGGGCGCTGGAGAGCGTCGACGACTTCGCCGTGCGCCTGGCCGACGAGCGCCGGGTGGTGCTCGAGGAGGGGGCTGATCGGGTCTGCGACGAGGTCTCCTCCGCCGCGGAGGCGGAGCAGGCGGCACGGCAGAGAGGATGGCGCGTGCTGGAGACCGCGCTGGTGCTGGTCGCGCTGGGATGCGTGGTCGCACTGATCGTCCTCGGGGTGACCTCCGACGAGACCGGCGTCGGCGCGATCCCGCTGGGTTCCTGGCCGCTGGCCGTGGTGGCCGCCGCTGCCCTGACCGCCGCCGCGATCGTCGGCCGGGTCGCGACCCGGCTGCGGGACCGGGCGCTGCTGGACTGGGCGGTCTCCCGCCCGGGCCAGCTGGGCCGCGGGCTGCCCCTGGCCCGACCCCTCCAGCGCGACTCCGCGGGTCCCGCGATCCTGCGGGCGCTGCTGCCCGCGCTGCTGGTCGCCGCAGGGGTGATCGCGATCTGCGCGGGCGCCGCGATCCTGCTGATCACGCTGCTGCGCGGAGACGAGAGCGCGCTGATCCCGCCGGCTCTGTGGTCGCTGGGCGGCGGAGTCGCGGCCCTCCTGCTCGCGGTGCTCTGCGTCCATCTCCGAAGTCGTCGGCTCGAGCAGATCGCGCGCCGGGTCCGGGCGACGGAGTGGTTCGGGACTCAGGACCCCGCCGGTCGGTGACCGGGGCGCGTCCCCTCCCACCCAGGATTCGTAGACTCTCCCCATGACTACGACGACGGACACCACCGCTCCCGCCGCGACCCACGCCTGGGGCATCGCGCTCGCCACGATCGCCGCCGACGGGTCCACGCTGGACGCCTGGTACCCCTCCCCCCAGCTCGGCGACGCCCCGGAGGCACCCGAATCCCACCCCCTGTACGCCCAGCTCGGCGCCGCCGCCCACGCCGACGAGGTACGGGGCACGACGCAGGAGGTCGTGGTGCGCAGCATCGACCTGACCGCCGCGCCGGCCGACCCCGCCGATGCGTACCTGCGCCTGCACCTGCTCTCCCACCGCCTGGTCCAGCCCAACGCCCAGAACCTCGAGGGCCTGTTCTCGGCGCTGACCAACGTGGTGTGGACGTCCGAGGGCCCCTGCGCCGTTCCCGGCTTCGAGGAGACCAGGCTGCGGCTCGTCGCCGCCGGTCGCACTCCGACCGTGTTCAGCCTCGACAAGTTCCCCCGCATGGTCGACTACGTCCTTCCCACGGGCGTGCGCATCGGGGACGCGGACCGGGTGCGGCTGGGCGCGCACCTGGCCGAGGGCACCACCGTCATGCACGAGGGCTTCGTGAACTTCAACGCCGGCACGCTGGGCACCTCGATGATCGAGGGCCGCATCTCGCAGGGCGTGGTGGTCGGGGACGGCTCGGACGTCGGCGGCGGCGCCTCGACCATGGGCACCCTCTCCGGCGGCGGCTCCGAGCGCGTGCGCATCGGCCGTCGCTCGCTGGTGGGTGCGGAGGCCGGCATCGGCATCGCCCTCGGCGACGACTGCGTGGTCGAGGCGGGTCTCTACCTCACCGCCGGCACCAAGGTGATCGTGGTCGGCGAGAAGGCGGCCGACGGGGGCGCCGAGGGCGAGCAGCACGTGGTCAAGGCCCGAGAGCTCTCGGGCACGGCCAACCTGCTCTTCCGCCGCAACTCCCTGACCGGTGCGGTCGAGGCCGTCGCCCGTCAGGGTCAGACCGTCGAGCTCAACGCCGCCCTGCACGCGAACTGACGGTCGAAGGGGGCATCAGGTGGCACGCACCGCCCGCTCCCGCGGGGGCTTCGTCCGGCACCTGGCGATCCCGCTGACCATGGTGCTGCTGCTGGCCGGGATCGCCGGAGGCTCCTACCTCGCCCTCGAGCGCTACGGCTCACCCGCGCACGACGGCACCTGCACGGCCACCGGCCTGGGCACCAGCCACCGCTACTCCACCGAGCGCGTGGCCAATGCCGCCCTCATCAGCGCGGTAGCGGTGGACCGGGGCCTCCCGCCGCGGGCGGCGTCGATCGCGCTGGCGACCGCCTACCAGGAGTCGCAGCTGCGCAACATCGACTACGGCGACCGTGACTCGCTCGGGCTGTTCCAGCAGCGGCCCTCACAGGGCTGGGGCAGCGAGGAGGAGCTCCTGGATCCGCTCTATGCGACCAACGCCTTCTACGACGCGCTCGAGCAGATCGAGGGATACACCAGCGCCGACATCAACGACGTCGCCCAGCGGGTCCAGCGCAGCGGTCACCCCGAGGCGTACCGCGATCATGAGACCGAGGGCCGCCTGTACGCCTCCGCGCTGACCGGCCAGTCGGGCCCGAACCTCGTCTGCACACTGGGCGCCGTCGGCAGCACCGTCTCCCCCGAGCAGGTCAGCGCGCAGCTGGAGCGCCAGTTCCCGCGGCTGACGGACTCCGGAGCGCTGACCTCATCCCTCGCCGGCGCGGGATCGGTGGCCCCGCAGCTGCCCGCCGGCGCCGGAGCGACCGCGCTGGTGGTCGACCCCGGCGGGGACGAGGGGCGGGGCTGGGCGGTGGCCAACTGGGCCGTGGCCCGCGCCGCGGAGGACGGCGTCGTGCAGGTCTCCTACCAGGGCCGGATATGGGACCGCAGCCTGCGCGGGGATGACGCCGCGGTCTGGGGCGAGGCTGCCGGCGGCGACCCCGACCGCGTCGTGGTGCTGGTCAGCGGTACCTGACCGCGGCGCCACCGGCCCGCCCGACGCGAACGACCCGCCGCGGCGCATCGTCGATGCGCTGCGGCGGGTCTGCGGTGTCGTGCTGTCCCCGGCGGGAGCGGTTCGGTCTCAGTGGTCCAGACGGCGCTCCTGGGCGAGCTTCTCCTGCTGGGCGCGCCGCTCCTCCTCGAGCTCCGAGGCGAGCTGCTCCAGGCGCAGCTCCGTGGTGCCCGTGCGGGACTCCATCGGCACGTACTCGCGCTCGGCGTGACCGGTGTAGATCTGGCGGGGACGGCCGATCTTCGTCTCCGGGTCGTGGATCATCTCCTGCCACTGCGCGATCCAGCCCGGCAGGCGGCCGATCGCGAACAGCACCGTGAACATGTGCGTCGGGAACCCGATCGCCTTGTAGATGATGCCGGTGTAGAAGTCGACGTTGGGGTAGAGCCTGCGCTCGACGAAGTAGTCGTCGTTCAGCGCGATCTCCTCGAGCTTCATCGCCAGTTCCAGACGCTCGTCGTGGACGCCGAGCGTCTCGAGCACGTCGTCGGCGATCTTCTTGACGAAGCGGGCGCGAGGATCGTAGTTCTTGTACACCCGGTGGCCGAAGCCCATCAGCCGGATGCCGTCCTCCTTGTTCTTCACCTTCTCCATGAACTCGCGCGGATCCAGGTCACGCTCCTGGATCTCGTCGAGCATCTCCATCACGGCCGCGTTGGCGCCGCCGTGGGCGGGGCCCGAGAGCGCGCCGATGCCGGCGGAGATCGAGGTGAACAGGTTCGCCTGCGCGGAGCCGACCAGGCGCACCGCGGAGGTCGAGCAGTTCTGCTCGTGGTCCGCGTGCAAGATCAGCAGCTGCTCCATCGCGCGCACCACGACGGGGTCGGCGATGTAGTCCTCGACCGGGAAGCCGAAGGTCAGCCGCAGGAAGTTCTCGATCAGCGAGAGCCGGTTGTCCGGGTACAGCAGCGCGTGGCCCTGGGCGATGCGATGCGCGTAGGCCGCCATCGTCGGCACCTTCGCCAGCAGGCGCACGGTGGACAGTCGGGTCTGCTCCTCGTTGAAGGGGTCCAGGGAGTCCTGGTAGAAGGTCGACAGCCCCGAGACGCCCGCCTGCAGCACGGCCATGGGATGGGCGTCGCGCGGGTACCCGTCGAACATGCGCTTGAAGCGCTCGTCGAGCAGGGTGCGCCGCTCCACCTGGGCCTCGAAATTCTCCAGCTGGCCCTTGGTGGGCAGCTCCCCGTGGATCAGCAGGTAGGAGACCTCCAGGAAGGAGGACTTCTCCGCGAGCTGCTCGATGGGGTATCCGCGGTAGCGGAGGACGCCCTCGTCGCCGTCGATGTAGGTGATCGCGGACTTGGCGTTGGCGGTGTTCATGAAACCGGGGTCGTAGGTGACCTCTCCGGTCTCCTTGCGCAGCGGCCCGATCCCGATGCCGGAGTTCCCCTCGACGGCGGGGACGAGGGGGAGGTCGAGGGACTTGTCCCCGAGCGTGAGCTGGGCAGAGGACGTCTCGTGATCCATGGGCTCTCCGTTGTGCGTGGTGGGACCTGTGGGTGGCGCCGGCGGCGCAGGTATCAGAGGCGCTCGAGGCGCCTGGCGGCGGTGGTGATCCGCTCGTCGGTCGCGGTCAGAGCGACACGGACGAAGACATCGCCCCCCTCACCATAGAACATCCCCGGAGCGACCAGGACACCGGCGTCCGCGAGCCGGTCGACGGTGCTCATCGCCGGCTCGGCGAAGGTCGTCCACAGGTACAGTCCCGCCTGCGAGCCGCGGATCTCTCCCCCGGCGGCGCGCAGGGCCGGCTCCAGGACGTCGCGGCGGCCGCGGTAGATCTCACGCTGGGCGGCGGCGGCCGCGTCGTCGCCGAGGGCGACGGTCATGGCGTCCTGCATCGGCCCGGGGAGCATCATGCCGGCCTGCTTGCGCACGGCCACCAGCTCTCCGACCAGCTGCGGGTCGCCGGCGACGAAGGCTGCGCGGTACCCGGCGAGGTTGGACTGCTTGGACAGCGAGTACACGCAGAGCACGCCGTCCAGGACGCCGCCGCTGATGCGCGGGTCCAGCACGGAGGGCACCTCGTCCACCGTCCACGGCAGCAGGGCATAGCACTCGTCGGAGGCGACGATGATCCCGCGCTCGCGCGCCCACGCCACGATCGCCGCCATCTGCGCGGCATCGAGCACGTCCCCGGTCGGGTTCGACGGGGAGTTCAGCCACAGCAGGCGGATGCGGGAGACGGCCGACGGATCGGGCAGCGCCGCGTCCCCGTGCGCTGCCAGGGCCGCCATGTCCACGGCGATCGACTCGGCGCCGATGAACCTGGCGCCCATGTCGTAGGTGGGGTAGGCGATGCGCGGGAACGCCACGGCGTCCTCCGGGCCGAGCCCGAGCTGGAAGGGCAGGTGCGCGACCAGCTCCTTGGAGCCGACGGTCGGCAGCACGCCGTCCGTGCCGAGGTGGGCGGGGGCCGCGCGGTGGCGGCCCACGAAGTCCACCAGGGCCTCGCGCAGGGCGGGGGTGCCGACGGTCGTGGGGTAGCCGGGGCGGTTCGCGGCCTCGATCAGGGCCTGCTGCACCGAGGCCGGCGTCGCATCCACCGGGGTTCCCACGGAGAGGTCGACGATCCCCCCGGGGTGACCGGCGGCGCGCTTCTTGGCCGTGGCCAGCGCGTCCCAGGGGAACGCGGGCAGGCGGCCGGCGAGTCCGCGACGGGTGGTGGCCTGCGGGTCGGAGACGGCCACGGATCAGCCCAGCGGGTTCGGCTGCGGGGGCAGGGCTTCGATGAGGGGGTGGTCCTTGTCGATCACGCCCATCTTGGCGGCGCCGCCCGGCGCACCGAGGTCGTCGAAGAAGTCGACGTTGGCGTTGTAGTACTCGGCCCACTGGTCCGGGGTGTCGTCCTCGTAGAAGATCGCCTCGACCGGGCACACGGGTTCGCAGGCTCCGCAGTCCACGCATTCGTCGGGCTGGATGTAGAGCATCCGGTTGCCCTCGTAGATGCAGTCCACCGGGCATTCGTCCACACACGCGCGGTCCTTGACGTCCACGCACGGCAGCGCGATGACATAGGTCATGAGCAGCATCCTTCTCTCGGCGACGGACCCCATCATCTCATTCCGCGCCGGGACCGGCCCGCCGACCGAGAGTCTGCGGGCCGGACGTGACGCGACGAACACGGCCGGCGGCGATACCCTCGCCACGGTCTCCGGCCGAGGTGCTGGCACGATGTCTGCCGGACATCCTGAGACGATGTCGGCCGGACGCCCCGGGCAGCGCGCTGAGCGGGACCGCCGGGGAACGAACCACCGCTCGAACGAGGAGCACTGCATGATGACGATCCGCGACGGACACCGGGTGCGTGCCGGCTGGGCGCCCTTCCTGCTGACGGGCAGGCGCGTGGTGCTGCGCTACGCGATCGACCGCGAGTCCTCGCCCCACGGAGAATCGATGACCGACGCACTGGGCACCGTCCTGACGACGGACGACGCGGAGGTGCGGGTGATGACCAAGCGCGGCCAGGTGCGGATCCCGCGACGGCTGGTCATCGCGGCGAAGGAGGTCCCTCCCCCGCCGGTGCGGCGCGCGGCGCCCGACGCGCCCTGAGGACGTAGTCCGCGCTGGCGACCACGTGCATCGCCACGCCGGCCCACAGCAGTGCCTGGACCGCGGGGAGCAGACCGGGCACCCAGGCGGCCGCCGCGGCCAGCAGCAGCACCGCGGCCATCAGCACGAACGTGCGGACCTTCCCGAGTGCGGAGACCGAGATCCGGCGACCGAGGGCCGCCCGGCTCGCCAGCAGGGCGACCGCGACGTCCGAGACCACGATCACCACCAGCGCCAGCCAGGGCAGCAGCCCCGTGAGGGTGATGGTCAGGACGATCGCCCCGAGCCCCAGCCGATCAGCGATCGGATCGATGATCTCCCCGGTGCGGCTGGTCTGGTTCAGCGCACGGGCCAGCACGCCGTCGACCCAGTCCGTCGAGGCCCACAGCAGCAGCAGGACGACAGCGACCGTGTCCGGCCCTCCCGCCAGCAGCACGCAGACCGGCACCAGCAGCACCAGGCGCACCAGAGTCACGGCATTGGGAAGGGTCGCCCAATCGGGGCGACGCGCGGAGCTCATGGTGATCATTGTCCCCGATCAGCGCGCGGACAGCCGCCGCCGCAGCGTGACCACCAGCGCCACGGCGAACGGGATCGCCACGCCGAGGCCCTGCACGATCCATCCCGAGTACTGCGTCTGCTCGCTGATCACCGCGGGCATCAGCACCCCACCGCCCGCTCCGCGGCCGAGGAACGGGGAGGCGAGCAGTCCCCACAGGCAGCCGAGCACCACCACCGGCAGCCGGGATCCGGTCGCCGCGTAGAGGAACACGCAGGCCACGACCTGGAATGCGCCGCCGAAGAGCAGGCCGGCCGGCCAGTCGACGCCGCCGATCTCGAGGCGCACGCGATGGGTGGTCACCATCAGCAGCACGGAGATGACGGCCAGCACGATCGCCATCGTCGCCTGCGTGAGGCGGGCGGCGAGGGAGTTCGTGTCGACCGTGACCCCCGGCCCGCGCTGCGGCGCCGTCACCGCATCACCGCCCGGCCTTGGCCTTCGCCCTCGCCCGCGAGCGCTCGTTGGCGTCGAGGATGACCTTGCGGATGCGCACGATCTCCGGGGTGACCTCGACGCACTCGTCCTCGCCGGCGAACTCGAGGGACTCCTCGAGCGTCAGCCGGCGCGGCGGGATCAGGTTCTCGAAGGAGTCGGAGGAGGCTGCACGCATGTTCGTCAGCTTCTTCTCCTTGGTGATGTTCACGTCCATGTCCTCGTTGCGGGAGTTCTCGCCGACGACCTGACCGGCGTAGACCTCGCTGGTCGGCTCGACGAAGAAGGAACCGCGCTCCTGGAGGTTGATCATCGCGAACGGCGTGACCGTGCCGGGGCGGTCGGCGACCAGGGAACCGGTGGCCCGGAACTCGATCGGCCCCATCCACGGCTCGAAGCCCTCGGCGAAGGAGGAGGCGATGCCGTTGCCGCGGGTCTCGGTGAGGAACCGGGTGCGGAAGCCGATCAGGCCGCGGGAGGGCACCACGAACTCCATGCGGACCCAGCCGGAGCCGTGGTTGGACATCGTCTCCATGCGGCCCTTGCGGGAGGCCATCAGCTGCGTGACGGTGCCCAGGTACTCCTCCGGCACGTCGACGATCATGCGCTCGACCGGCTCGTGGACCTTGCCGTCGATCTCCCGGGTCAGCACCTTGGGCTTGCCCACGGTCAGCTCGAAGCCCTCGCGGCGCATCTGCTCGACGAGGATCGCCAGGGCCAGCTCGCCGCGGCCCTGGACCTCCCAGGCGTCGGGGCGCTCGGTGGGCAGCACCTTGAGGGACACGTTGCCGATCAGCTCCGAGTCCAGGCGGTCCTTGACCTGGCGGGCGGTGAGCTTGTGCCCCTTGCCGTTCTTGCCGGCCAGCGGGGACGTGTTGATGCCGATGGTCATCGAGATCGCCGGATCGTCGATGGTGATCAGCGGCAGCGGGCGCGGATCCGAGAGATCGGCGAGGGTCTCACCGATCATGATGTCGGGGATGCCGGCGACGGCCACGATGTCGCCCGGGCGGGCCGTGCGCGTCATGGGCTCGCGGGAGAGCCCCTTGGTCTCCAGCAGCTCGGTGATCTTGACCTGCTTGACGGTCTGGTCGCGGGTGCACCAGGCGACCTGCGCGCCCTTGGTCAGCTCGCCGTTCTTGATGCGCAGCAGCGCGAGACGGCCCAGGAACGGGGAGGCGTCGAGGTTGGTCACGTGCGCCTGCAGCGGCATCTCGTCGTCGTAGCTGGGGGCGGGGATCGACTCGAGGATCGTCTTGAACAGCGGCTCGACGGTGGTGTCCTCGGGCAGCTCGCCATCGGCGGGCTTGGTGGTCGAGGCGCGACCGGCCTTGCCGGAGGCGTAGACGACGGGCACGTCCAGGACCGCGTCGAGGTCGATGTCGTCCATCTCCTCGGCGAGGTCCGAGGCCAGGCCCAGCAGGAGGTCGGTGGAATCTCCCACGACCTCGTCGATGCGGGCGTCGGGACGGTCGACCTTGTTGACCACCAGGATCACGGGCAGCTTCGCCGCGAGCGCCTTGCGCAGCACGAAACGGGTCTGCGGCAGCGGGCCCTCGGAGGAGTCCACCAGCAGCACGACGCCGTCGACCATGGACAGGCCGCGCTCGACCTCGCCGCCGAAGTCGGCGTGGCCGGGGGTGTCGATGACGTTGATGGTGATGCCGTCGGGCTCGCCGGCCGCGGCGGCCGAGGGGCCGGTGTAGCGGATCGCGGTGTTCTTCGCGAGGATCGTGATGCCCTTCTCGCGCTCCAGCTCACCGGAGTCCATGGCCCGCTCGTCGTGCGTGTCGTGGTCGCCGAAGGCGCCACCCTGGGTGAGCATGGCGTCGACGAGGGTCGTCTTGCCGTGGTCGACGTGGGCGACGATGGCGACGTTTCGCAGGTCTGTGCGGAGGCGGGGAGTCATGCGTGAAGGCTCGTTTCGGGTCGCGGGACGGGTCACGGACCGAGCAGCGCCCGGCCGCACAGGGTGCGGCCCGCTCCAGGGCCATAGCGATCCTACCGGCCTGGGCGCCGAGTCCCAGGGGCGAGGGAGTGAGAGTTTCGACGCCATGGCGCCCCCGGGGACCGCGAACGCGATCCCGCGGGCGCCATGGGGTCAGACGTGGCCCGACTGCGAGAACGGATCGATCACGTCGTCCGGTCGCGGATCGGCGGTCTCCCCCGCGTCGTGCGCGGTCGTGTCCGCTGTCGTCTCCGCGGGCGCGTCGACGTCGATCGTCTCGGCCCCCGCGAGCGGGATGGTCCGGCCGGGGATCGCCGCGAGCAGGCGCTTCGTGTAGTCCTGCTGCGGATCGTGGAAGACCTCGTCGGTGGTCCCCTGCTCGACGACCTCGCCGTTCTCCATGACCAGCGTGCGGTCCGCGATCTGGCGGACCACCGCGAGGTCATGGGTGATGAAGAGATAGGACAGTCCCAGCTCGGCCTGCAGATCATTGAGCAGGTCGAGCACCTGGGCCTGGACCAGCACGTCGAGCGCCGAGACCGCCTCGTCGCAGATGACGACCTCCGGGTCCAGGGCGAGGGCGCGGGCGATCGCGATGCGCTGGCGCTGACCGCCCGAGAGCTCGTTGGGGTAGCGCTGCATCATCGAGGCCGGCAGCGAGACCTTCTCCAGCAGGTCGCGCACCCTGGCCTCCCTGCTCCTGGCATCGCCGATGCCGTGCAGCCGCATCGGCTCCTCGATGGTGCGATAGATCGAGTACATCGGGTCCAGCGTGCCGTAGGGGTTCTGGAAGATCGGCTGCACCTTGCTGCGCAGCGTCTTCAGCTCCCGGCGCGAGTGCGTCGTGACGTCCTTGCCCTCGAAGAGCACGCGGCCGGAGGTGGGCTTCAGCAGCCGCAGGACCATCTGCGCGACGGTCGACTTGCCGGAGCCGGACTCCCCCACGATCGCCGTGGTGGTGCCGCGCTGGAGCTCGAAGGAGACGTCGTCGACGGCGCGGAACGGCGTGGATCTCCACGGCACGGCCCCACGGATCGGGAAGTCCTTGGTCAGGTGCTCGACCTGGATCACCGCCTCGTCGTCGGAGCCCTGACCAGGAGCGTCGTCCCGTTCGGCCGCATGGCGCCGGGCTTCGGCGGAGGTGCGCTCGCGCTCGCTGACGGAGACCAGTCGGCGCGAGGCCAGCGACGGCGCGGCCGCGATGAGCCGCTTGGTGTAGGGATGCTGCGGCTTCTGCAGGATCTCCAGCGCCGGGCCGGCCTCGACGACGCGGCCCTTGTACATGACCACCAGGTTCTGGGCGCGCTCGGCGGCGAGGCCGAGGTCATGGGTGATCAGCAGAACCGCGACCCCGAGCTCCTTGGTCAGCGAGTCGAGATGGTCGAGGATCTGCTGCTGGACGGTGACGTCCAAGGCGCTGGTGGGTTCGTCGGCGATGAGCAGCTTCGGGCGCGCGGCCAGGCCCATCGCGATCAGCGCACGCTGCTTCATGCCGCCCGAGAACTCGTGCGGGTACTGGTTGGCGCGGCGCTCCGCATCGGGAAGGCCGGCCTCCTTCAGCAGCTCGATGGTCCGCTCGTGCGCGGCGGAGCCCTTGACCACGTTGTTCGCGGTCAGAGCCTCCTGGATCTGGGAGCCGACCTTCCACATGGGGTTGAGGTTGCTCATCGGATCCTGCGGGACCAGTCCGATCTCGCTGCCGCGCAGGGCGAGGATCTCGCGCATGGGCACATCGGTGATGTCCCGTCCGGCGAAGCGGATCGAGCCGGCGGTGACCGAACCGTTCTCGGGCAGCAGCCGGGCGATGCTCATCGCGGTGGTGGACTTGCCCGATCCGGACTCGCCCACGATCGCGACGGTCTCGCCGGGATAGACCTCGAGATTCGCGGCCCGGACGCCCTGCACGGGACCCGAGGAGGTCGTGAACGTGATCTCGAGATCGGAGAGCTCGAGCAGGGGCTCGGCCGGCTTCCCTCCCGGGTTCTCCGGCTGGGAGAAGGGCTGGGACTGCGGAGAGGTGGTGGTCATCGCTTCTTCGCCTTCGGGTCGAGGGCGTCGCGCACGGCGTCACCGAGCATGATGAAGCTCAGAACGGTGATGGCCAGCGCCAACGAGGGGTAGAACAGCATCATCGGCTGGGAGCGCAGAGCGTCCCGCGCGGTGGAGATGTCCCCGCCCCAGGACACTGCCGAGGGCGGCAGCCCGACGCCGAGGAACGTCAGGGTCGCCTCGGCCACGATGTACACGCCGAGGTTCACGGTGGCCGTGACGATCACCGGGGCGATCGCGTTGGGGATCACATGCTTCAGCAGGATCGACGTGCGTGAGGCGCCGAGTGCCGTCGAGGCCGTCACGAAGTCCTGGTTCTTCACCGAGATGACGGAGCCGCGCATGATGCGGGCGATGTTGGTCCATCCGAAGATGCCGAGCACGAGGACCACGATCCACACGTTGATGTTGTCGAAGCGGTTGCCGATCACGATGGCGCCGAGGATCAGGGGGACCGCGAAGAAGATGTCGGTGACGCGGGAGAGGATCGCGTCGAAGATGCCGCCGACGAAGCCCGCGATCGAGCCCAGCACGCTGCCGATCAGCGTCGAGAGGATCATCGTGAAGAAGCCGACCGTCACCGAGGCGCGGGCCCCGTACAGCGTGCGTGCGAGCACGTCGTAGCCCTGGATCGTGGTGCCGAAGGGATGTTCGCCGCTGGGTTCCTCCCGCGCTTGCGAGAGGTCGCCGTAGGTCGGGTCCTGATCCGTGAACACGCCGGGGAACGCGGCGATGAACAGCAGTCCCAGGATCATGATCGCGGAGATGATGAAGACCGGGTTGCGGATCAGGCTGTGCAGGGCCTCGCCCCACATCGAACGCGGTGTCGCGGTGGTGTCGACGGCGTCGACGGCCTGCAGCGGGGTCTCCTCGAGCGGCGCGACGTAGTGCTCCGCCGAGGGGCGGATGGCGCGGGCTTCACTGGGCATAACGGATCCTCGGGTCGAGCACGGCGTAGAGCAGGTCCACGATGAGGTTGGCGAGCAGGAAGATGATCACCAGCAGCGTCACGATCGAGACGATCAGCGGGCTCTCACCGTCGTTGATGGCCCGGAAGAGCAGCGAGCCGATGCCGCTGATGTTGAAGATGCGCTCGGTGACGATGGCCCCGCCCATGAGGGCGCCCAGATCGGCACCGATGAAGGTGACGACGGGGATGAGCGAGTTGCGTAGGATGTGCTTGGTGATCACGCCGCCGCGGGAGAGGCCCTTCGCGGTCGCGGTGCGGACGTGGTCGGCCGTGGCGACCTCGGCGACCGAGGTGCGGGTCAGGCGCAGCACGTAGGCGAAGGAGACGGCTCCCAGCACGGTGGCCGGGACCAGCAGGTTCACGAAGGACGGGTCGCGGCCGACATTGACGGGCACCACGCCCAGCTGGACGCCGAGCACGAACTGGGCGACGAAGCCGATGACGAAGGTCGGCACCGCGATCAGCAGCAGGGACACCATCAGCAGCGTGGTGTCGATCAGCGTGCCCTTCTTCAGCCCGGAGATCACGCCGGCGATCACACCGAAGACTGCCTCGATGACCACCGCCATGATCGCGAGCCGGAACGTGACCGGGAACGCCGCGGCGATCTGATCCGCGATGGGCCGGCCGTTGAAGCCGACGCCGAAGTCGCCTTGGACCAGGTTCCCCAGGTAGATCAGCCACTGGATCAGGACCGGCTTGTCGAGGTTGTACTGCTGCCTCAGCTGGTCCTCGATGGCCGCGGAGATGGGTTTGTCCCCGGCGATCGTCGCGATGGGATCGCCGGCGGAGGCGAAGGCCATCAGATAGACGATGAGGGTGGCACCGAGGAACACGGGGATCATCTGCAGCAATCGCCGCACGATGTACCAGATCACGTTGTTCGCTTTCGACGTCGGATTCGGGGCACAGGCCCCGGCGGGCAGCCCGGGACGAAGGGTACCGGGCGCACGACAGCGGGAACCGGGCTCGGCCCGATCCCCGCTGACGGGTGTGACGGATCAGTTCGGTTCAGACCGCAACGACGTCTGATCCGTCACAGAGGATCACTTGGTGATCTCGTAGTACAGCGGCACCGTGTCCCATCCGTACTCCACGTTCGAGACCAGGTCCGAGTAACCGCCGAAGGTGTTCTGGTACCACAGCGGGATCACCGGCAGGTCCTCGAGGAGGATCGCCTGAGCCTCCTTGTACTTCTCCAGCGCGGCATCCTGGTCGGGAGCGGCCAGGCCCTCCTCGAGCAGGGCGTCGAACTCGGGGTTCTTGTAGTCGCCGTCGTTGCTGCCGCCGCCATCGGCCGCGGCGGACGAGTACAGCGGTCCGAGGAAGTTGTAGACCGACGGGTAGTCGGCCTGCCAGCCGGACCGGAACGATCCCTCGAGCTCGCGGTTGGTGATCTGCTCGCGGAACTCGCCGAAGGCCGGGAACGGCTGTCCGGACGCCTCGATGCCCAGCACGTTGGAGATCGAGTTGCAGACTGCCTCGACCCAGCTCTGGTGCGGACCGTCGGCGTTGTAGGACAGGGTGAAGGGTCCCTCGAAGGGCTCCATCTCCTCCGCCTGGGCCCACAGCTCCTGAGCCTGCGCCTCGTCGAAGGTGAGGACCTCGGCGCCGGGGATATCGGTCTGGCCACCGCCGTCGATCACCGGAGCCACGAAGTCGGTCGCCGGGGTGCGGGTGCCGAAGAACAGGTTCTCGCAGATCGAGTCACGGTCGATGGCGTAGGAGATCGCCTTGCGCCGCAGCTTGCCGACCTCGCCCTGGAACTGGGGGTCGTAGTTGGGGATCGTGAACGACTGGAACACCGCTCCGGGGGCGTTCACCGCACGGTCGCCGAGCTCGTCCTCGAAGGACTCCAGCGCGGAGTCCGGGATCTGGTCGGTGACGTCCACGGCGCCCGACTGAAGGTCGTTGTACATCGTGTCGTTGTCCGCGTAGATCACGAAGGTGACGCCGGCGTTCTGGGCCGGGCGGGCGCCGGCGTACTCGGGGTTCGGGACCAGCACGATCTCGGAGTCGTGGGTCCAGGTGTCGACCATGTAGGGCCCGTTGCCGACGGGCTTCTCGCCGAAGGCCTCCATGTCCTCGAAGGCGGATTCCGGCAGCGGGGAGTACGCGGTGTAGCCCAGGCGGCTCGGGAAGTCCGACTGGGGCGAGACGAGCTTGACCGTGAACGTGGTGTCGTCGACGACTTCGAGGCCGGACATCGTCATGTCCTCGGTGGCGTCGTCGGCCGAGACCTCGTCGTACCCCTCGATGGGCTCGAAGAACGAGTTGCTCAGCTGAGCGTTGGTGGCGTTCGCCCCGAAGTTCCAGGCGTCCACATAGTTCTTCGCGGTCAGCGGCGTGCCGTCGGAGAACTTCTGGTCGGCCTTCAGCGTGATGGTCCAGGTCTGGTTGTCCTCGGACTCGATGGACTCGGCCATCTCGTTCTCGACCTTGCCCTCGGCCGTGTAGTACACGAGCCCGGAGAAGATCGACGTGACCACGCGGCCACCACCGACCTCGTTGGTGCTGGTGGGGATCAGCGGGTTCTGGGGCTCGGTGCCATTGGCCAGGACGGGCTCGCCGGATCCTCCGCCGTCGCCGGAACCGCCACCGTCTCCCCCACCGGAGCAGGCGGCGAGGGTCGCGGCAGCGCCGGTGACTGCGGTACCGAACATGAGGGATCGTCGGGAAAAGGCCATGGGGGTCTCCTCGGAGATGACTCGGGCTGTGGTCATCGTGCTTCGTCACACACGACGCTTAAGCCAGTGTGCACCCTCGGCTGTCAACGACAGTCCACCTGTCGGTAACGCTTCGGTCTCGTCCGCGACACCTCGCCCTGTCGCACGGCGCCCGCCCCGCAGATGTCCAGCGCGGCGGTCCGCCCGGAGTCGAGCGCGGCAGGGCGCGCACAGCACACATGCGCACAGGGGCGCTCGACGCGACTCCCGCGGGGTGTCGGCGATCGCGGCCGACGGTGTTCAATGGCGGTATGACTGCTTCGAACGCCGCTTCGTCCGCCCCCGTCGACCCGACTTCCACCGCCGCCTGGGAGGCGCTCGAGGCGCACGACCTCGAGCTGACCGGCTCCCTGCGCGAATGGTTCGACGCCGATCCCGACCGCGCGGAGCGCTTCAGCCTCGAGGCCGCCGACCTCCACGTGGACCTGTCCAAGAACCTGATCACCCCCGAGACCATGGAACTGCTCCAGCAGCTGGCCCGTGAGGTCGGCGTCGAGCAGCGCCGTGACGCGATGTTCGCCGGCGAGCACATCAACACCACCGAGGACCGCGCCGTGCTGCACACCGCGCTGCGTCGGCCCGTCGGCACCCCGGACGCCCTGGTCGTGGACGGCCAGGAGATCGATCGGGACGTCCAGGCCACCCTGCGCCGGGTGTACGACTTCGCGAACGCGGTCCGCTCCGGCCAGTGGACCGGCGTGACCGGCAAGCCGATCCGGACCGTGGTCAACATCGGCATCGGCGGCAGCGACCTGGGACCGGTCATGGTCTACGAAGCGCTGCGTCCCCTGGCCCAGGACGGCCTCGAGGCCCGCTTCATCTCGAACATCGACCCGACCGACGCCTACGCCACCACCGAGGACCTCGACCCCGAGACCACCCTGGTGATCGTCGCGTCGAAGACCTTCACCACCCTGGAGACCCTCACCAACGCGCGCCTGGTTCGTCAGTGGCTGCTGTCGGGCCTGCGGGAGAACGCCGCGCTCACGCCCGAGCAGGAGAAGGAGGCCGTGGCCAAGCACTTCGTGGCCGTCTCCACCGCGCTGGACAAGGTCGAGGCCTTCGGGATCGATCCTGACAACGCCTTCGGCTTCTGGGACTGGGTGGGGGGCCGCTACTCCGTGGACTCCGCGATCGGGACGGTGCTGGCCGTCGTGCTCGGCCCGGAGGTGTTCGAGGAGCTGCTGTCCGGCTTCCACGCGATGGACGAGCACTTCCGCACCGCGCCGGCCGAGGCGAACGTGCCGCTGCTGATGGGCCTGATCAACGTGTGGAACGTGAACTTCCTGGAGGCGGAGACCCATGCGGTCCTCCCCTACTCCCAGTACCTGCACCGCTTCCCGGCCTACCTCCAGCAGCTGACCATGGAATCCAACGGCAAGTCCGTGCGCTGGGACGGCTCGACCGCGGCCACGGAGACCGGCGAGGTGTTCTGGGGCGAGCCCGGCACCAACGGTCAGCACGCCTTCTACCAGCTGATCCATCAGGGCACCCGCATCGTCCCGGCCGATTTCATCGCCTTCGCCACGCCCAACCACGCGCTGGCCGACGGGGACCAGGACGTCCACGAGCTGTTCCTGGCCAACTTCTTCGCCCAGACCAAGGCGCTGGCCTTCGGCAAGAGCGCCGAGGAGGTACGGGCCGAAGGCACGGAGGGACCGCTGGTGGCCGCCCGGGAGTTCTCCGGCGACCGTCCCACCACGTCGATCATGGCGCCGAAGCTCACGCCGTCCGTGCTGGGCCAGCTGATCGCCCTGTACGAGCACATCACGTTCGTCCAGGGCGTCGTGTGGGGCATCAACTCCTTCGACCAGTGGGGCGTGGAGCTCGGCAAGCAGCTCGCCAAGGACCTCGGTGCGGCCGTGGCCGGGGACGACGCGGCGATCGGGAGCGAGGATTCCTCGACGGCCTCGCTGATCCGCTACTACCGCAGCCACCGCGAGAGCTGAGCGGCGCGCGGGCGCCGGGCGCTCGGTCGAGCGCGCCGGGCCCCGACACGCTGAGCGCAGGAACCTGAGCGCCGGAAGAGGGCGGTCCCTGACGGGGCCGCCCTCTTCTGACGTGAACCGTGCTCGTCGACCACGTGACCGCGCACGCAGCAGCCGCGCAGCCGCGCAGTCGCGCAGTCACGCAGTCACGCAGTCACGCAGTCACGCCAGGTAGTCGATCTCGCGGGTCTCCTTGCCGATGAGCAGTGCGGCGAGCGTGATGAATGCGGCGAGCGTCAGGTAGCCGCCCACCAGCCACAGCGGACCGTCCATCAGCTGCCACAGCGCGATCATCGCGTACGGGGCGGGCGCGGCTCCGATCACCGAGGCCATGTTGTAGCTGACCGCGCTGCCGGTGTAGCGGACGTCGGCCGTGAACATCTCCGGGAGGAACGCCGCCATCGGTCCGAACGTGAGGCCCATCAGCGTGAATCCGAGGATCAGCGTGGCCATCACACCGATCGTGCCGGCGTGGATCAGAGGCTCGATCAGCAGGCCGAAGACGGCGATCCCGGCGGTGACGCCGAGCAGCAGCTTGCGGCGACCGATCCGGTCCGCGAGCGGACCGGAGACCAGGGTGAAGATCCCGAAGAACACGACGCCGATGATCAGCATGGTCAGGAACTCGGGCCGCTCATAGCCGAGGCCGGGCGTGAAGGCGTCGGGATTGAATTCGTTGCCGGCGGCTTCGGCGGCGGCGCGGGCGGTCTCCTCGTCGGCGACGGTGGTGCCGACGACCATGAGAAAGGCGGTCATCAGGTAGAAGAGCACGTAGGTGGCGACCATGGCGATGGTGGCCAGGATCAGCGGCTTCCAGGCGGTGCGGAAGACCCGGGCGATCGGCACCGCGGCGACCCGCTGCTCGTCGATGACCTTCTGGAACGCCGGGCTCTCCATGAGTTTCAGCCGCACCCAGAGGCCCACCACGACCAGGATGGCCGAGAGCAGGAACGGCAGGCGCCAGCCCCAGGTCATGAACTGCTCGTCGGTCATCGTGACGCTGAGGACCACGAACAGCAGGTTGGAGAGGATGAACCCGATCGGCGCGCCGAGCTGCGGGAACGTCCCGTACAGCGCGCGCTTGCCCGGCGGGGCGTTCTCGGTCGCCAGCAGCGCGGCGCCGGACCACTCCCCGCCGAGACCCACGCCCTGGCAGAAGCGCAGGAGGACCAGGATGGCCGGCGCCAGGAACGCGAAGCCGGGCGTCGATGCGGTGGGCAGCACACCGATCAGGAACGTGGCGATGCCCATCACCAGCAGGCTCGCCACCAGCGTGGTCTTGCGACCGACGCGGTCCCCGAAGTGACCGAACATGAGGGAGCCCAGCGGCCGGGCCACGAACGCGACTCCGAAGACCGCGAACGAGCTCAGCAGCTGGTTCGCCGGGGTCTGGGTGGGAAAGAAGAGCTGCGGGAAGACCAGGGACGCCGCAGTGGCGTACGCGTAGAAGTCGAAGAACTCGATCGTCGTGCCGACCATCGACGCGGTGATGACGCGCCCGCGCGTGTTGGCTGGTGCCGCCGCAGGCGCGGACGTGAGGTGAGGAGAAGGCGGAGTGCTGTTCACGAGCGCCGACCCTAGCCCGCATATCCCATCATGCGGACTAATTGCACACATCGTGAGACGAGCGCTGGGGCCGTGCCGGCGATTAGCGTATCGCCCCAGGTCAGCGGCATCTGGTCCGGTTCTGAGATCGACCGCCATACAGCGGCGTTCGATGGAAGACTGTCCCTCGGCGGGTCTCGGACGGAGCAGATCCGCCCACTACTGACTGAGGGGACTCCATGGAAGCACTCATACCGATCCTGGGCGGCGCGGCGGTGCTGCTCGTCGCGGTCCTGATCCTGGCCGTGATGCTGATGCGCAGCTATCGGATCGCGGCTCCGAACGAAGCGCTGATCATCACCGGCCGCAATGCGAAGACCAGCCCGACCGGCGACATCGATCTCGAATCGGGCAGCGCCCGTGTGATCATCGGCGGTCGCGCTATCGTACGGCCCATCGTGGACCGCGCGTTCGTGCTGAGCCTGAGCTCGCGCCAGATCCCGGTCGAGGTCGAGGGCTACTCGATGAACGGCATCTTCCTGCGACTGCGCGGGGTGGCGCAGGTCAAGGTCGGCGGCAATATCGAGGATGTCCGCAAGGCCTCGCAGCGCTTCCTCGATCAGCAGCAGCAGATCGACCACTACACCCAGGAGATCCTCTCGGGCACCCTGCGCGCCGTCGTCGGCACGCTGACGGTCGAGCAGATCATCCGCGATCGTGCGTCCTTCGCCAACCAGGTCCAGGCCGAGGCCGAGCACTCGATGAACAACCAGGGCCTGGTCATCGACACCTTCCAGATCTCCGCGATCGAAGACGACGGCTCCTACCTGCGCGACTGGGGCCGGCCTGAGGCGGCCCTGGTGGCCAAGCGCGCCGCCATCGCCGAATCGGACGCCAACCGGGAGTCCACCCAGGCGAAGAACCTCAACCTGCAGCAGGAGGCGGAATCGAAGCAGTCCTTCGATCTGCGCCAGGCCGAGATCAAGGAGGAGACCGACGCCCGTCAGGCGATCGCGGACGCCGCCGGTCCGCTGGCCCGCGCCGCGCAGCAGCAGAAGATCATCGAGCAGGACGAGCTGATCGCGGTCCGCAACAACGACCTGCGCGAGAAGCAGCTGATCGCCGAGGTTCACAAGCCGGCCGAGGCAAAACGCTACGCCGAGCAGCAGGACGCCGACTCCAAGAAGTACGCCCGCGTGGCGCAGTCCGAGGCGGAGCTGACCGACGAGCGCAACCGCGCGGAGGCCCGCAAGGTCACCTCCGAGGCGGAAGCATTCTCGATCGAGGCCCGGGGCCGGGCCGAGGCCGAGGTCGAGCTGCAGCGTCGTTCGAAGGACGCCGAGGCGGTCCGGCTCGAGGGTCAGGCCGAAGCCGACTCGCTGCGTGCCAAGGGTGAGGCCGAGGCGGCCGCCATCCTGGCCAAGGGTGACGCCGAGGCGGAGACGACGCGTGCCCGTGCCGAGGCGTACAAGCAGTTCAACGACGCCGCGGTCCTCGCGCAGGTGCTCGAGGTGCTGCCGTCCGTCGCCAATGAGCTGGCGGCGCCCTACTCGAACATCGACAACCTCTCGGTGTTCTCCACCGATGGGGAGGCCAAGATCGGCCAGAACATCTCGGTCGGTCTCGCCCAGGTGCTCGACATGGTCAAGTCCACTACCGGTGTGGACTTCCAGGACACCCTCCAGCGCGCCGCCGAGGGCGGTCGCGTGGTGCGCGAGCAGTCCGAGTCCGCCGACGCGGCATCGTCGTCCACCGCTCCCGAGCCGGCGGACGACCTCGCCGTTCCCGCCGACGAGAGCTCCTGAGCCCGCTCAGGTCAAGCGCCTCCGCGAGGCCATCGATCGCCCCGGCACTCCTCCTGGAGGGCCGGGGCGATCGTCGTACGTGCAGTCATCGCGGCAGCACCGGCCGCGTGCCGCCGATCTCGCCCAGCAGCGACTTCGCGTAGGAGGCGTGCACGGACTCCGCGTCGGAGGGGTGGTACATCGCGGCACGCACGTCCCGGGAGAGCCGTTCGAGCTCGCTGCGCCGGAAGTACTGGGCCCCGCCGCTGGCGCGGAGGACCTGGTCGACCGCGCCGATGGCGACCTCGGTGGCTCGGGACTTCACCCCGGAGAAGTGCTGGAACCATTTGGGGCCGTGGTCGGTCACGCCGACGCCGCTCTCCCCCAGCCCCAGCGCGTCGAGGTCGGCCATGAGCTTGTCGATCTGCAGGACCACTCCGTCGACGGCGATCGCGGCGTCGGCGAGGCGCCAGCGGATGTCGGGGTCGTCGGCGTGGACGATGCCGCGCGTGACGTTGCGGCGCGTGGTGGCGAGGTCCGCGCCGACGATGATCGCGCGCTCTGCGATGCCGGTGTACACCGAGGCGATCAGCAACTCGAACGCACCGAAGATGCCCATCACGAACGGGTCCTGATTGGGGCCGACGGGGGTCAGCGCCAGAACCCGGTCCGCGGCGATCGGGGCCCGGTCCAGCACGGTGGTGCACGACTGCGTGGCCCGCATCCCATGCGTGTCCCAGTCCGGGACCGTCTCGACGGCGTCGGTGCGCTCTATCACGCCGAACACCAGGCGAGGATCGACTTCGGAGGTGCGGGCGAGCCGGCCGTGGACCACGAGGCGGTCCCACACGGGGGCGAGGGAGGTGAAGATCTTGGTGCCGCTGACCTGGTAGCCGCCGTCGCGCCGGGCGTCGGCCCGGGTCGAGGAGTCGAACAGCATGGCCTCGTTGCCGGGCTCGGAGATCCCGAAGGCGAACAGACGGTTCGCCGCCGCGTCCTCGAGCATCGTGCGCACCGAGCCGGCTCCGAGCCGGTGGGCGTGCAGGGAGGCACCGGTCACCACGAGATGCATGTTCATCGCCAGCGCCGTGGCCGGCGCGGCCTGCGCCAGGCGCCGCTGGACCTGGGTCGCCTCCAGCAGGCTCGCGCCGAGACCGCCGAGCTCGACCGGCACCAGCAGGCGCAGGTAGCCGCGCTCGCGCAGATCCGCGAGATCCTGCTCCGGGAAGGTGTTCTCCCGGTCGTGGATCACGGCGCGCTCGCGGAACGTGTCCAGCAGGGAGGCGGGCAGCAGGTCGTCGGCGATGCTCATGGACCTACGCTAATCCAGCGCGCCCCGTTCCAGCACGCCGGGCAGCGCCGTCACTGCAGGCAGCTGGGGCCCAGCAGGGCCTTCAGGGAGGCGTACAGTGCGGCCGACGGCGACACCGAGAGGCGCTTGTCCAGCTGCATGAGCGTGGTGCGTCCCGGTTCCTGCAGGCGCAGACGCACCTCGCTGGAGCCGGGGTTGTCCTCGAGCACCCCACGCAGCTTCTCGGCGACAGCACTGGTGGCGCGCATCGCCGGCAGAGCGATCACGACGGGCCCGTCGGGGCCTGCGCCCGTCTCCGGGATCGACATCTCCATCACGCGCAGCTCGGGCATGCCCTTGGAGGTGTCCACCCGACCCTTCATCGAGACGATGAGGTCCTCGGCGAGCTCCGTGGCCACCGTCTGGTAGGTCGAGGGGAACATCAGGCAGTCGATGGAGCCCTCGAGGTCCTCGACCGTGGCGATGGCCCACATGTCGCCCTTCTTGGTGGTCTTGCGCTGCAGCGACGTGATCAGCCCGGCGATGGTGACCATGGAGCCGTCCTCGACGGCGCCATCGTCGGCGAGCGCACTGATCGACGTCGAGGAGTTCTGGGCGATGACGTGCTCGAGGCCGTACAGGGGGTGGTCCGAGACGTACAGGCCCAGCATGTTGCGCTCGAAGGCGAGCTTCTCCTTGCGGTCCCACTCGGGGACGTCGGGGACGACGATGGTGGCGGCCGAGCCGGTGGCCACCCCGTCGTCACCACCGCCGGCGCCTCCGAAGACGTCGGCGAACAGGTCGTACTGGCCCTGGGCCTCCTTGCGCTTGACGTCGACCACGGAATCGACCGCGTCCTCATGGATCAGCACCAGGGAGCGGCGGTTCGCGCCCAGGGAGTCGAAGGCGCCGCCCTTGATCAGGGACTCGATGGTGCGCTTGTTGCACACCGACAGCGGGACCTTGTCCAGGAAGTCCGTGAAGGAGGTGAAGGCGCCCTTCTCCTCCCGCGTCTTGATGATCTCCTCGACCACGTGGGCGCCGACATTGCGGATCGCCGAGAGACCGAAGCGGATGTCGTCGCCGACGGCGGAGAAGTAGAGGTCGGATTCGTTGACGTCCGGCGGCAGCACCGTGATGCCGCGGTGGCGGCAGTCCCCGAGGTACAGGCCCAGACGGTCGCGGTTCTCCTGGGTGGAGGTCAGCAGGGCCGCCATGTACTCGGTGGGGTGGTTGGCCTTGAGGTAGGCGGTCCAGTAGGAGACCACGCCGTAGGCGGCCGAGTGGGACTTGTTGAACGCGTAGTCGGCGAAGGGCAGCAGCGTCTCCCACAGGGCCTTGACCGCCTCCGGGGAGTACCCGTTCTCCCGCATGCCGGCTTCGAAGGAGACGTACTGCTTGTCCAGCTCCGCGAGCTTCTTCTTGCCCATCGCGCGGCGCAGGATGTCGGCTTGGCCGAGGCTGTATCCGGCGACCTTCTGCGCCGTCTGCATCACCTGCTCCTGGTAGACCAGGACCCCGTAGGTCTCGCCGAGGATCTCGGCGAGCGGCTCCTCGAGCTCGGGGTGGATCGGGGTGATCTCCTGCAGCCCGTTCTTGCGCAGCGCGTAGTTGGTGTGCGAGTTCATGCCCATCGGCCCCGGGCGGTACAGCGCGGAGACGGCGGTGATGTCGCCGAACTGGTCGGGCTTCATCTGCCGCAGCAGCGTGCGCATGCCGCTGCCATCGAGCTGGAAGACGCCCAGGGTGTCGCCGCGCTGGAGCAGCTCGTAGGTCTTCTCGTCGTCGAAGGGCAGCTGCTCCAGATCCGGCGGGGTCTTCCCGTTGCGCGCCATGTTGTCGACCGCGTCGGAGAGGACGGTGAGGTTCCGCAGGCCCAGGAAGTCCATCTTCAGCAGCCCGAGGGTCTCCAGGGTGGGGTACTCGAACTGGGTGATGATCTGGCCGTCGGAGGGGCGGCGCATCATCGGCACGATGTCGATCAGCGGGTCGCTGGACATGATGACCGCGCAGGCGTGGACGCCCCAGCCGCGGGTCAGGCCCTCGACGCCCTTGGCGATCTCGACGACCTTCTGGACGTCGGGGTCCTCGTCGTGGATCTTGCGGAACTCCCCCGCCTCGGCGTAGCGCGGATGATCGGGGTCGAAGATGCCCTTGATCGGGATGTCCTTGCCCATCACCGTCGGCGGCAGCGCCTTGGAGAGACGGTCGCCCATCGCGTACGGGTAGTCCAGGACGCGAGCAGCGTCCTTGAGGGAGTTCTTCGTCTTCATCACGCCGTAGGTGATGACCTGTGCGATGCGGTCGTCACCGTACTTGCGCTCCACGTACTCGATGACCTCGCCGCGACGGCGATCATCGAAGTCGACGTCGAAGTCGGGCATGGAGACGCGGTCGGGGTTCAGGAACCGCTCGAACAGAAGCCCGTGCTCGAGCGGGTCGAGATCGGTGATGCGCATGGCGTAGGCGACCATCGAGCCCGCGCCGGAGCCACGGCCCGGCCCCACGCGGATGCCCTGCTCCTTGGCCCACTTGATGTAGTCCGAGACGACCAGGAAGTAGCCGGGGAATCCCATCTGCAGGATGATGCCGACCTCGTAGTCGGCACGCTGCTTGACCGCATCGGGGATGCCCATCGGGTAGCGGTACTCCAGGCCGCGCTGGACCTCCTTGACGAACCAGGACTCCTCGTCCTCCCCGGGCGGGGTGGGGAAGTTGGGCATGTAGTTCGCGCCCTCGTCCGTGGTGCGGAAGTGGACGTCGCACATCTCGGCGATGCGCAGCGTGTTGTCGCAGGCCTCGGGGAACTCGCGGAACAGCTCGCGCATCTGGGCGGCGGACTTCAGGAAGTAGCCGGAGCCGCCGAACTTGAAGCGGTCGGGATCGCTCAGGCGCGACCCGGAGTTGATGCACAGCAGGACGTCCTGGATGGTGGCGTCCTCCTCGCGCACGTAGTGGAGGTCGTTGGTCGCCACCAGCGGGGCGCCGACAGCCTTGGCCACCGCCAGCAGATCCTTGGTCACCCGTTGCTCGATGGACAGGCCGTGGTCCATCAGCTCGATGAAGTAGTTCTCCTTACCGAACATGTCCTGGAACTCGCCGGCCGCCTTGACCGCCTCGTCGAAGTGGCCCAGGCGAAGGCGGGTCTGGATCTCGCCGGAGGGACAGCCGGAGGTCGCGATCAGCCCGTCGGAGTACTTCGAGAGGATCTCGCGGTCCATCCGGGGCCACTTGCCCATCTGGCCGTCCAGCGAGGCCTCCGAGCCCAGCCGGAAGAGGTTGTGCATGCCCGCGGTGCTGCGCGAGAGCAGCGTCATGTGGGTATAGGCGCCACGAGCGGAGACATCGTCCCCGGCGATCTGCTGCTCGCGGGTCCCCCACTGGACACGGGTGCGATCGTGACGGCTGGTCCCGGGCGTCACATAGGCCTCCAGCCCGATGATCGGCTTGACCCCGGCGTTCTTCGCCGTCTTGTAGAACTCGTAGGCGCCGAACAGGTACCCGTGGTCCGTGATGGCCACGGCCTGCTGCTCCTGGCGGACCGTCTCCTCGACGAGTCTGTCGATCTTCGCCGCCCCGTCCAGCAGGGAGTAATCGGTGTGGACGTGGAGGTGCACGAAGTCGTCGGACATGCGTTCCAGGGTAGCCAGTCAGGCCCTGCGACGCGCCGCGCCGGGGCCGGTCCGACCCGTCGGGGAGGTCACCTCGGCGAGTCCGGCGTGTCGGGAATAGCGGGCTCAGGTCCCCGAGTCGTCGCCTTCGGCCTCCTGCTCGCGGCGCATGTCCGACAGGAGCGTGTTCATGTAGTCGTGGACATCCTCGAAGCTGAGGCTGCGCTCGTCGCGGCGAGGGGGGATGCCGCCCACGAAGGCGCCGCCGTGCCAGGCCATCGAGTCGTCCGGGAGGGTCGGGTCGTCACCGCGCCACAGGTCCAGGGGGATTGCGTGGGCGGCGAGGTCACGCGCGATCTCGTCGGCCTGGGCCGGGTCGCCGGAGCGCTGGAGCACGGCGACCAGCAGGGACTGGGCGGCCCATGCCGACGCATCGTCCGTGCTGCTCTCGCCGGGGTCGACCGATTCCTGGACCAGGGCGATGTAGCTCGCAGCGAGCTCGTCGGCGCCGTCCTCGTAATGGTCCTTGGCCACGCGCAGCGCGATGCGCGGCACCAGCTCGCGCGCGTCCCACAGCACCGCTGCGCCGACCAGCGCCATACCCACCCCGGTCGGGAAGTCCGGGTCCAGGGCGATGGGCGTCGACGGCGACCGGCCGGCCCGGCGGGCGTCGTCGGCCTCGAGGTAGGCGCGGGCGGCCTCCGCGATCGCTGCGCGGGCGCGATCGTCGTCGCGCAGGGTCACCTCTGCGCCGGCCGGGTCGATGCCCAGGCGGCGCGCGACCCGGGCGAAGGGGAAGTCCGGCCTTGCCAGGGCCGCGTCCCGGGATGGGGTCAGCGCACCGGAGGTCTGCTCGTCGCTCATGCCTCGACGGTAGCCGCTCCGCGACTCGGGCGCGTCACCGGTGGCCATCGCGCGAGGTGCTGCGGCGGGATCTGCCACGGCCGGTCAGTTGCTGCGCAGTGCCTCGAGCGCATCCTGCAGGTCGCGCGGGTACTGCGAGACGAACGTGACCTCCCGGCCGCTGACCGGATGGACGAAGCTGAGCTCCATCGCGTGGAGCCACTGACGGATCAGGCCGATGCGCGCCGCGAGCGTCGGATCCGCGCCGTACAGCGGGTCGCCCACCAGCGGATGGTGCAGCGCGGCCAGGTGCACGCGGATCTGATGGGTGCGGCCGGTCTCCAGTCGCACCTTCAGCAGCGTGGCGCCGTGGAGCGCTTCCAGCGTCTCGTAGTGCGTCACCGAGTGCTTCCCGTCGCGGCGCACGGCGAATTTGTAGTCGTGGTTCGGGGAGCGGGCGATCGGGGCCTCGATGGTGCCCTGCGGCTGGTCCGGGGTCCCCTGGCAGACGGCGTGATACACCTTGCCGACCTCGCGGGCGCGGAAGGAGTCCTTCAGCGTGGTGTAGGCGCGCTCGGTGCGGGCGACGACCATCAGGCCGCTGGTGCCGACGTCCAGCCGGCTGACGATGCCCTGGCGGTCGGGGTCACCGCTGGTGCGGATGCTCACGCCGGCGGCGGCGAGATGCCCCAGCACCGTCGGCCCGGACCAGCCGGGACTGGGGTGTGCGGCGACGCCGACGGGCTTGTCGATCACCACGATGTCGTCGTCCTGGTGGACCAGGCTCATGCCCTCGGCGATCATCGGCCGGACCTCGGCGGCGGGACGCTCATCGGGCAGCTCGACGTTCAGCATCGCCCCGGGCTCCAGACGGGTGGAGCGTGACGGTGCCTGCCCGTCGATCTCGACGTGGCCGCCGTCGATGAGGTCGGCGGCACGGCTGCGCGAGAGGCCCAGCATGCGCGAGATGCCCACGTCCACGCGCTCGCCGGCGAGTCCGTCGGGAACCATGAGGAAGCGCGAGGAGCTCACCGGGGGTCCTCCGTGCTCGATGCGTCGTCGGCGCTCGGCCGGTCGTCCGTGCTCGGTCCGTCCTCGCTGCTCGGTCCGTCGACGGCGGACGGCGAGGTCTCTGCCCGCTCCGCTCCAGCTCGTGCCTCGGCCTCGGCCACGGCCGGATCGGCGGCATGGCCGAGCACCCCCAGCAGCACGATGAGGATGGCGCCGCCGACGACGCCCATGTCCGCCACGTTGAAGACGGGCCAGTTGGGCAGCTCGAGGAAATCGACGACCTCGCCGCGGAAGGGGCCGGGGTCGCGCAGCAGCCGGTCATGGATGTTGCCCAGGGCCCCTCCGAGGATGAGGCCGAGCGCGAGGGTGTACCAGAGCGAGCGCACCGCGCGCACGGCGAAGATCAGCACGCCGATCACGATGACCATCTGCAGGCAGGTCACCACCGGGGTGATCCCGGCGCCCATCCCCCAGGCCGCGCCGGAGTTGTACAGCAGCGTCAGCTGGAGGACCTCACCGAGGAACGGCTGGGGCTCGAGCTCCGTCAGGTTGTGCTCCGCCCATGCCTTGGTGATCTGGTCGGCCACGGCGATCACCGCGGCGACGGCGGCCATCCCCGTCAGGACGACGAGACGGCTCACACGGCGACGAGCGCCGGACCCCTCGGGCCCGGCGCTCGTCGGCGTGGAAGCAGCGTGGTTCACAGACCGAAGTTCGCCTGCTTGTCCTGCGTCTCGCTCGTGTCCAGCTCGCGGAGCTGGTTCTCGAGGTAGTTGCGCAGACGGTTGCGGTAGTCGCGCTCGAAGGTGCGCAGGCCCTCGATGGTCTTGTCGAGCTCGGCCTTCTTGGTCTCGAGCTCGGCCAGCGTGGTGCGGGACTTCTCCTCCGCCTCGGAGACGATGCGGCGGTGCTCCTCGTTGGCCTCGGAGATGAGCCGGTCGCGCTCGTCCTCACCGTTCTTGACGTACTCGTCGTGAAGGCGGTTCGCCAGGGCGATGATGCCGGCCGCGGACTGGTCCGGGCTGCCCTGGTCGGCGACAGCGGGAGCGCCGGCGACGGGCTCCTCGGCCGGAGCCTCCGCGACCGCGGGCTGCTGAGCCGTCGTCTCGGCGTCGACATCCGCCGTCGCCGAGACCGGGGTCTCGTCGATGACCGCCTCGTCCTCGACGACCGGGGCGTCGGTGGCCGCTGCGGCAGCAGGCGCGGACTCGAGCTCGGCGATGCGGTTGTGCGCCTCCTCGAGCTCCTTGGTCAGGCGGTTGTTCTCGTCGATCAGCTCTTGCAGGCGCGGCAGGATGTCGTTGTCGAGGTAGTTGTCCACCTCGTCCATGTCATAGCCCTCGGAGAACCGGACCGGGGTGAACCGCTTGGACAGCAGGTCATCGGGCATCAGAGCCATGGGTCACCTTCTCGTCGTTCTGGGGTCGTGGTGCGCGTACGGCGCGGTGCCGACAGCCTAGCGGATGTTGGAGGACGTCCTGGACGCCGCGCGCATCAGCGCGCGAGCGGGGCCAGCACGGCAAGCAGGATCCAGCCGCCGACGAGCAGGATCATCAGGCTCAGGTCGAGGGCGACGGGGCCCAGGCGCAGCGGAGGGATCAGGCGCCTCAGTGCCTTCACGGGCGGATCGGTCAGCGTGTAGACGACCTCGAAGAGCACCAGCACCAGCCCCGAGGGGCGGAAGTCACGGGCGTAGGCCTGGATCCATTCCAGGACCAGACGTGCCAGCAGAACGAGTGTGTACACCAGGACGGCGATGTACAGCACCGCGGCGACGAATTGCACCGAAATGCTCAGCTCTGGTTGTAGAAGCCGGTGTCGTCGGCCGAGGTGTCCCCGTCGACCTCGACGAACTCCGGCGAGAGCAGGAAGACCTTGGAGGTGACGCGCTCGATGTCGCCGCGCAGGCCGAAGATCAGCCCGGCGCAGAAGTCGACCATGCGCTTGGCGTCGCCGTCCTGCATCTCCGAGAGGTTCACGATGACGGGGACCCCGTCACGGAAGGACTCGCCGATCGCCTTGGCGTCATTGTAGGAACGCGGATGGATCGTGGTGATGCGATGCATCGACTCCTCCACTGCGGGCGCCATGGGCACCACGTTCGACCGCTGTCGGATCGGGGTCACCTGGGCCTCCCGTTCGGGTGCGGGCTCCGGGCCACGCTCGGTGCGGCGAGCCGGAGCGGCCGCCTCGTCCTGGCGGATCCGCTCGTCCTCGTAGTATTCGTCGTCGACCTCATTGGCGAGGCCGAGTGCGACCATGGCGTTGCGCCAGTTGCCCATCGCAGATCTCCCAGTTCGTTGTTCACGCTGACCTGGGCTTCGGGGAAGCACGGGGAGTGCGTGGAAGCCCTTCTCCCCAGAAAGTACAGCAGGGCTTTCCGCCTCCACGGGAAGCGGTCGGCGTGTCGTGGGGCCGTGTCGTGCGAGGTCACTCCCGACGGATCACGCCGGCGAAGCGACCGGTCCGTGCCGCTCGCCGATAGGAGAAGTACTCCTCGTCCTCGAGTGTGCACGCAGCGCCTGCGTCGATCGCGCCCGCCGGCACCCCGGCCTCGGTGAGCACGGCGACCGCCCCGGCGCGCAGGTCGAGAGCGGGCGTGCCCCAGCGGGTCACGGCATGGACGGCGGGCAGGAGCTCGGCGGCCTGGTCCCGCATCTGCTCCGGCACCTCGTAGCACTGCCCGCAGATCGACGGGCCGACGGTGACCGTCACATCCTCGGGCCGGGCACCGAAGCGCGCCATCTCGACCACGGTCCTCTCCAGCACCCCGCCGAGCAGTCCGGCGCGACCGGCGTGGGCCGCCGCGACGGTCCCCGAGACCGGGTCGGACAGCAGAACCGGCAGGCAGTCGGCGACCATGATGGCCAGCGCCACGTCGCGCCGGGTTGTGACCAGCGCATCCGCCGTGACGACGGGGACGGGCCCCGTCTCGGGCAGCACGTGGACGTCGGCCGAGTGGACCTGGTCGACGAACACGAGCGGCGCACCGACGGCCTCCGCCACCAGCTGACGATTGTGCTCCACGCACTCCGCGTCGTCCCCGACGTGACGTGCCAGGTTCAGCCCGGTGAAGTCTCCGGTGCTCACTCCCCCGGTCCGCCCCGTGAACAGGGCGCGGGCCCCGCGATGTCGCGAGGTCCGCACCGGGAGAGCTGAGCTCACTTCAGGAACGACGGCAGATCGAGGTCGTCGTCGTCCGACGGCGGCTCCTCGATGCGCGGGGGCCGCGCCGGCTCCTCCTGGGTGCGGGGCGCCGACTGCGAGCCGTCCTGACCCTGCTGCGGGGGCTGGGCCTGCTGCTCCCCGCCGTGGTGACCGGACTGACCGTGCTCCTCCGCCTGGCCGTTCTGACCTGCCTGGCCGCTCTGTCCCGACTGACCGCTCTGGGCGGCCTGACCGTACTGGCCGGACTGACCGTTCTGGCCGGTCTGGCCGTACTGCCCCTGAGCAGACCCGGCCTGTTCGGTCGCGGATCCGGCCTGGTCCTGACGGGACGGCGAGAAGGTCTGCTGCGGCAGCCCCCAGGCACCCGGCGTGGCGGCCGCACCGGCGCCCGCGCCGACAGCGGCCGGCCGCTCCGTGCCCGAGGCCGACGGCTGCGACTGCTGTGAGGAGGCGCGCGGAGCGGGGATCGGCTCGGAGCGCTGCAGCGGCGGGGTCTCCGCGCGCGGGGCGGGCCCGCCGCCCTCGAAACCGGCGGCGATGACGGTCACCCGGACCTCGTCCCCGAGGGCGTCGTCGATGACGGAGCCGAAGATGATGTTCGCGTCGGGATGGGCGGCCTCCTGGACCAGGCGAGCGGCCTCGGAGACCTCGTACAGCCCGAGGTCGCTGCCGCCCTGGATGGAGAGCAGCACGCCGTAGGCGCCGTCGATCGAAGCCTCCAGCAGCGGGCTGGAGACGGCGAGCTCGGCGGCCTGCAGGGCACGGTCGTCCCCGCGGGCCGAGCCGATGCCCATCAGGGCGCTGCCGGCCCCTTGCATGACGGATTTGACGTCGGCGAAGTCGAGGTTGATCAAGCCCGGCGTGGTGATCAGGTCCGTGATGCCTTGGACACCGGACAAGAGGACCTGATCCGCCGATTTGAAGGCATCGAGCATCGAGACCTGCTTGTCCGCGATGGACAGCAGGCGATCGTTGGGGATGACGATGAGGGTGTCGACCTCGGCCTGGAGCGCGTCGATGCCGGACTCCGCCTGCGTGGAGCGGCGGCGTCCCTCGAAGGTGAAGGGTCGGGTGACGACACCGATCGTCAGCGCGCCGAGGCTGCGGGCGATCTTGGCGACGACCGGGGCGCCACCGGTGCCGGTGCCGCCGCCCTCACCGGCGGTCACGAAGACCATGTCTGCGCCGCGGAGGACCTCTTCGATCTCCTCGGCGTGGTCCTCGGCGGCGCGCTTGCCCACCTCGGGGTCGGCGCCGGCACCGAGACCACGGGTGATCTCCTTGCCGACGTCGAGCTTGACGTCCGCGTCCGACATGAGGAGCGCCTGGGCATCGGTGTTGATCGCGATGAACTCGACGCCCTTCAGGCCGGAGTCGATCATGCGGTTGACAGCGTTGACACCTCCGCCGCCGACGCCGACGACCTTGATGACTGCTAGGGAGATCTGGGTTCCGGCCACGTTTGGGTCCTTGCTCTTGTCGTTCACCTGCAGAGAGGGGCCTGCGTCGCATCTGGTCGCCGACTGCCGAAGAACCCTCAACCTCGACTCGAGGTTCGGACTTCGGGGCGCCTCTCCTTTCCTTTGACGCTATGGACGAGGACTCGTGCACG
Organism: Brachybacterium sp. GCM10030268; assembly: GCF_042666305.1. Taxonomy (NCBI): domain Bacteria; kingdom Bacillati; phylum Actinomycetota; class Actinomycetes; order Micrococcales; family Dermabacteraceae; genus Brachybacterium; species Brachybacterium sp. GCM10030268. The sequence continues at coordinate 239,591 of NZ_JBHTCW010000001.1, forward strand.
CAAACACCACGGGCGCGTGTCGGCCGCGGATGGCGGGATGGATCACCGCCCGTGGATCCTCCGGCTCGCAGCGTGGGCCGGCGAGGGCAGATCAGCGCGTGACCGGGGCGACCGGGGAGGAGACGTCGATGACGTCGCCCGGCTGGGAGACCAGTGCCTGGACCACATCCACCTTCAGCTCGGAGTCGGCCGCGTCGCCCCACACGACCGTCTTGGTGCCGCCGTCCTCCAGGGCGAGTTCGAGCGTGACATCGCTGTCGCTGGAGGCGGAGACCTTCTGGACGGACCCGCGCAGCGTCTCCGGCATGGCGGCGAGGACCTCGCTCATCGCGGCCGTGGCGCCCTCAGGGTCCGAGGAGTTCTCATCGAGCACGAAGGGCACCAGAGTGGCCCCCTCGGCCGCTGCGGCGGGAAGCTCCTGCCCCTGGGCGTCGAGCACCGCGGTGCTCCCGTCGGTCCGGGTCAGCTGGGCGACCGGGGTGGCCTCGGTGACGGTGACGTGGACGCCGTCGGGCCAGGCACGCTCGACCTCCGCGGACTCCACTCCCGGGACACCGGCGACGTCCTCGGCGATCTCGGAGCCCGGCAGCAGTAGCACGCTGTCCCCGGTATGGCCCTCGACCGCTTCGCGCACCTGCTGCTCCTCGACGTAGCCGAGCCCCGCGATGGTGATCTCGCGGACCTGGAGCGAGGGCAGGAACACCGCGGTGGCGAGGCCTGCCACGATCAGCAGTGCGAGCGCCGAGACCGTGGCCAGGATCGCCCGGCGGCGGCGGCGCCAGGGGCGGCCCGCGACGAGGTCGCGGAAGCGACCGGCGGCCGGGACGACGGAGCCGCCCTCCGCGCCATCGCCACCGGCCGTGCCGCGACCGGCATCACCGCGCCGACCGACGCTCCTCGCGCGCGGACCAGCGGTTCCTGTGGTGCCGGCACTCTCCGGACGGGATGACGCCGAGCGACGCGGCGCCCCGGTGGGCCTCGTCCGCGCCGGCGCGGGTGACGGGGACTGCGGCGCCGGGCGCCGGTTCGGTGAGGTCGTGGACGCGACCGGATTCGCGGAGGCGGGCGATGATGCCGAGGCAGCAGAGGTCGCCGAGGATCCCGCGGACGACGAGGGCGAGGACCGCTCCCGGGAGGCAGGCGCCGCGGAGCTGGGACTCGTCGCCGACGGCGAGGAGCCGTCCGGTCGCCGGGTCGCGGCGGGGCGGGCCGCGGGGGATGCGGGCCGGGTCGGCCGGACCGGCCGCGGAGCAGTGGGGCGGCGAGCCATCACGTCTCCTCCCGTGGCGAATCGAGGGCGGCCATCACGGCAGGCGTGAGCTCGACGACGTCTCCCGCGCCGAGCATGAGCAGCAGGTCCCCGGGCCGCGCGACCTCGCGCACGGTCGCGGGGAGCTCGTCGCTCGCCGTCAGCGGCTGCACACTCGCGCCGGGGGCGTGGGCGGTGATGGTGCGGGCGTCGATGCCCGGGTCGGGGTCCTCGCGGGCCGCGTAGACGGGCAGCACCCAGGACCGATCGGCGCCGCCGAGCACTGCGGCGAAGTCCGCCGCGAAGTCGCGGGTGCGGGAGAAGAGGTGAGGCTGGAACGCGACCAGCACGCGACCGCCGCGCTGCTGCGTCTCGACGATGCCGCGGGCGGCCTCGATGGTGGCGGCGACCTCGCGGGGATGGTGGGCGTAGTCGTCGACGACGGTCACTCCCCCGGCCAGGCCCGCGACGTCGAAGCGCCGCGAGGCCCCCGTGAAGGTGGCCAGGCCTCCCAGCAGCGCGCCGACGTCCGCGTCGGGGACGGCGGCGCTGACGGCCGCCAGGGCCCCGACCGCGTTGAGGACGTTGTGATGGCCGGCCACGGAGAGCTCGCAGGTGTACCGGTCCGCGGATGTCCCGATCTCGATCTCGGCCCCGGCCGCGCCGCCGCGCTCGGACAGCACCCGCCAGTCGGCGCCGGGATCGCTGCCGTACGTTGTCACCGGGACGCCGCGAGCCGCGGCCCGCTCCCCCAGCGCGCGGGCGCCGGGATCGTCGGCACAGACGATAAGGCTGCCACCGGGCACGATCTGCATGGTCAGCGCGTCGAAGGCCGCGGTGAGGGTCTGCTCGTCGCCGTGGAAGTCGAGATGGTCGGGCTCGAGGTTGGTGACCACCAGGGAGCGCGGCGAGAAGGCGAGGAAGGACCCGTCGGATTCGTCGGCCTCGATGACTGCGATGCCACCGCCGGGTCCGGTCGCGCCGTCGGGCGCGGAGTCGGCGCCGGGCGCGGAGGCGGCACCGGCCGTGGAGGCACTGCCAGGCGCGGAGTAGTCGCCGGTGGCGCCGAATCCCGCATTGCGACCGAGGTCCGGCACGGCCGCGCCGAGTGCCCAGGCGGGATCCTGGCCGGCGCCCCGCAGCGCCATGACGGCCATGCCCGTGGTCGACGTCTTCCCGTGCGTCCCCGCGACGGCGACCAGTTCCCTGCCCGCGAGGAGACCGGCGAGGGCGGCGGCACGGTGGATGACGGGGATGCCGCGCTCGTGCGCGGCGAGGACCTCGGGGTTGTCGGGCCGAACGGCGGTGGAGACGACGACCACGTCGACATCCTCGGCCAGCAGGGCGGCGTCGAAGCCGATGCCGATGCGGGCCCCCGCCTCGCGCAGAGGGCCGATGAACTGGCCGTCCTGGGAATCGGAGCCGCTGACCTGCAGACCGGCCTCGAGGGCGAGGCGGCCGACGGCGGACATGCCGGCGCCTCCGATGCGGACCACGTGCAGGCTGCGGACCGCGCGGTCGGCCGGCCAGCTGGGCTGGGTGATGACGTCCCCGGGGCGCAGGATGGAGCGCGGCGCCGGGTGATCCCAATGGCCGGGGCGGGCTTCGACGGGGCTCATGTGGTCACCGTAGCCGGGCGGTGGGCGCGACCGGCTCAGGCTCGGCGTGCGACGCCGGTCACGACGTCGGCCATGACCTCGGCGGCGTCGGTGATGCCGAAGGCGCGGGCGGCGTCGGCCATGGTCCTCAGGCGCTCGGGGTCCTGGAGGAGCGGGAGGACGTGGTGGCGCAGATGGGCGGCATCGAGGTCCGCGTCCTCGACCATGAGGGCGCCGCCGGCGGCCACCACGTCGCGGCCGTTCAGGGCCTGCTCGCCGTTGCCGATCGGCAGCGGGACCAGGACCGAGGGCAGGCCGATCGCCGTGAGCTCGCAGACCGTGCCGGCTCCGGAGCGGGTCAGCGCGAGGTCAGCGGCGGCGTAGGCGTCCTCCATCGCGGTGACGTACTCGACGACCCGGTGGCCGGGTCGTCCGGTGAGGCCGTCGGCCTTGCCCCGGCCGGTGATGTGGAGGATCTGGGTGCCGGCGGCGATGAAGGAGTCTGCGGCCTCGGCCACGGCACGGTTGAGGCGTTGGGCGCCGAGGGAGCCGCCGGTGGCCAGCAGGACCGGCGCCGAGGGGTCGAGGTCCAGCGCCCGGCGCGCTTCGTCGCGGCGCGCGGCCCGGTCGAGGTGGGCGATGCCCTCCCGCATCGGCATGCCGATGTGGCGGGCTCCGGGAAGCTTGGTGCCCTCGAGGGCGGTGAGCACGGCGGCGGCGCGGCGGGCTCCGAGCCGGTTGGCCAGGCCGGGGCGCCGGTTGGCCTCGTGCAGGACGACGGGCAGGCCCGCGGAGGCGGCGGCAAGGTAGGCGGGCGGACAGACGTAGCCGCCGAAACCGGCGACCACGTCGATCCGGCGCTCGCGCAGGAGCGTGCGGACCTCGCGCAATGTGCGTGTGAAGCGGGCGGGGAAGCGCAGTGCGGCGCCGTCGGGACGCCGCGGGAAGGGCACCTTGTCGATGGTCGCCAGCTCGTAGCCGGCGGCAGGGACCAGATCGGTCTCGAGGCCGTCCGGAGTGCCGAGCACGAGCACCTCGGCATCCGGGGTGCGCCGGCTGATCTGGGCGGCGGTGGCGAGCAGCGGGGAGACGTGGCCTGCGCTGCCGCCGCCGGCGAGCAGGATGCGGACGGGGGCGGGCGCGGTCATCGTGTCCTCCGTGAGGACGGCGCGGACTTCCGCGACGCCCGGGACTGGCGGGACCCGGTGGAGTTCCGGCTGCCCGCGGCGTTGTGCGTGCCGGCGGGCTTCCGGGAGCCGCCGGTCCCGGAGGGTCCGCCGGACGTCCGGGTACCGCCGGGCTTCGAGGACCCCGAGGGGCCCGAGGGTCCTGCCGTCGAGGTCTTCGACGATGTCGAGCTCCGCCCGGTCTTGGCCCGGCCGCGGCGCGGGCGCGCGTCGGACTTCCCGGCGGCGTCGCGCGGTGCGGGCAGCACGCTGATGGAACGGCGCACCGCCCCCATGCGCGCGCCGATCGCCTCGCGGGCGCCGGGCTCCCGGCGGGCGAAGGAGATGAGTACTCCCAGTGCCGCCATGGAGGCGAGCAGGGCCGAACCGCCCGAGGAGATGAAGGGCAGCGGCACACCGATCACGGGCAGCAGGCCGGTGACCACCATCATGTTCACGAAGGCCTGGCCCAGCAGCCAGGCGCTGATGCCGGCGATGGTGATCTGGGTGAAGTGGTCCTCGATCCGCGTGATCATGCGGAACATGATCAGGGCGAGCACGGCGAACAGGGCGAGCACGCCGAGGGTGCCGAGCAGTCCCAGCTCCTCGCCGATGATCGCGAAGATGTAGTCGTCCTCGGCCGCCGGCAGCCGGCCCCATTTCATGCGGGACTCGCCGAGCCCGACGCCCCACCAGCCGCCCTCGGCCAGGCCCATCAGACCCTGCTCGGCCTGATAGCAGGAGTCGCCCTCGCAGGTGCCATGGAGCCAATTGCCGATGCGGGCCATACGGTTCGCGCTGGTGATGGTCAGGGCGATCACGCCTGCCAGGCCCGCGGCGCCGACGGCCAGGAACCACCGTCGTGGCACGCCGGCCACCCACACGGCCCCGGCGACGAGCAGACACATCACCATCGCGGTGCCGAGATCATGACCGAGGACGACCAGGCCCAGCGCGGCGACGATGCCGGGGACCAGCGGGAACAGCATGTGTCCGGGCCGGTGGAGCAGGGGGCGCTTGGTCGCGAGCAGGGCTCCCAGCCATACGGCGAGGGCGAGCTTGAGGAACTCCGAGGGCTGGAGGGTCTGGCCGCCGATGCTGATCCAGTTGCGGTTGCCGTCGACCTCCACCCCGAGACCGGGGACGTGGACGAGGCACTGCAGCGCCAGCCCGAGGCCGAGCAGCGGCCAGGCGGCCTTGCGGTAGAACCCGGTCGGGAGGCAGGCGGCGACGACGAGCAGGACCAGCCCCATCGCCGCGAAGGTGCCCTGCCGGAACAGCCCGGCGAACCCCGAGTTGCCCCGCGAGATGTTCAGGACCGCGCTCGAGGACAGGACCATCACCAGGCCCACGCCGATCAGCAGGGTCCCGACGATGATGAGTCCGTAGAAGTCCAGGGCCGGGGACCGCAGCCAGGAGCCGACGCCGTCACGCACGCGGGTCCCGATGTTCCCCAGCGGCTGGTCCTCGTCGGGACGGACGACAACGGCGGACCGGCGGGAATCCTGCCCCTGCCGGGTCCGCTGCCCCTGCGGGGTCCGCTGCGTCTGACGGGTCTCGTCGATCGTCATGCGCTCGCTCCTGGCAGTCGGGATACGGCCGCCGCGAACAGATCCCCCCGCTCCGCGTAGTCACGGAACTGGTCGATGGACGCGGCGGCCGGTGCCAGCAGCACCACGTCCCCTGCGGTGGCGAGGGATCTCGCGGCCTGGACCGCATCCTCCATGAGCCGGGTGCGCCCGGCGGCATCGTCAGTGTCACCCGGATCGATGCGCCGCACGGGGACGTCGGGGGCGTGTCGCTGCAGTGCCGCGGTGAACGGCGCCTCGTCGCGTCCCAGCAGGACGACCCCGGTCAGCCGATCGCGGGCGGAGGCGACCAGCTCGCTGAGGTCCGCGCCCTTGGTGTCACCTCCGGCGATCCACACGATGCGCTCGGCCGCACGGAGCGAGGCGGCCGCGGCGGCCGGGTTGGTGGCCTTGGTGTCGTCGACGAAGGTGATGCCGTCCACCGTCGCGATCTGCTCCGCCCGGTGACCGCCCATCCGGTAGGCGCGCAGTCCGTCGCGGACCGCTGGGGCCGGGACGCCGTAGGCACGCGCCAGCGCCGCCGCGGCCAGCGCGTCGAGCACGACGTGGGGGCCGGCCCCGTCCGGACCGAGGTGCTCGAGGTCGGCGAGGGTGCCGATCTCGGCCGCGGCGCTGCGACGCTCGGCGAGGAAGGCGCGGTCGACCAGGACCCCGTCGACCACGCCCAGTTCGGACAGGCCCGGTGAGCCCAGTGTCAGGCCGACGGCCCGGGCGCCCTCGACGACGTCGGCGTCCTCGACCAGGCGCAGGGTGGTCTCGTCGGCGACGGTGTAGATGCAGGCGGTGCGCACGCCCTCGTAGATCCTGCCCTTGGCGCGCGCGTACTCCTGGGCGCCGCCGTGCCAGTCGAGGTGGTCCGCGCTGACGTTCAGCACCGCGGCGGCCTCGCAGTCCAGGTGCTCGGTCCAGTGCAGCTGGAAGCTGGACAGCTCGATCGCCAGCACGTCGAAGCCCTCGGGGTCCAGCGCCGCCTCGATGACGGGCAGCCCCACGTTGCCGCAGGCCACTGCTCGCAGGCCCGAATGCTGCAGGATCGATTCGAGCATGGTGACCGTCGTGGTCTTGCCGTTGGTGCCGGTGACCCCCAGCCAGGCGGGCCCGTCGGGCGCCTGCATCCGGCGGGCCAGTTCGACCTCACTCCACACGGGGATCCCGGCTTCTGCCGCCTCGGTCAGCAGCGGCTGATCGGGTCGCCATCCCGGCGAGGTCACCACCAGGTCGATCTCGCGGTCGCGGGGAAGGGCGAGGGTGTGCTCCCGGCCGAGGCGGACCTCGACCCCGAGCACCTCGAGGATCTGGGCCCGCTCGCGGATCGCGGGGGTCTCGGAGCCGTCGACGACGAGCACCCGGGCACCGCGCTGCATGGTCTGGTCCGCGACGGCGTAGCCGGAGACGCCGAAGCCGGTGACCAGGATCCGCAGTCCAGACACGTCGAGCCCGGGCCAGGGCCGGTCCTCGACGGCGCGAGGCCGGCCGGCAGGCCCGGTCGCGGTCGCGGTCATGAGGTGAGCCTCGGCAGGGCGTCGAGGTAGAAGATGCCCAGGCCCACCCCGGCGAGGATGCCGGCGACGATCCAGAAGCGCACCACGATGGTGACCTCGTTCCAGCCCTTGAGCTCGAAGTGGTGTTGCAGCGGTGCCATGCGGAACACGCGCCGCCCGGTGAGTTTGAAGCTGCCGACCTGGATGATCACCGACAGCGAGATCATCACGAACAGGCCGCCGATGATCGCGCCCAGGATCTCGGTGCGGGAGACGATCGTCAGCCCCGCGATCGCGCCGCCCAGGGCGAGCGAGCCGGTGTCCCCCATGAAGATCTTGGCGGGCGAGGTGTTCCACCACAGGAAGCCGACGCTGGCCCCGATGATCGCGGCGCACAGCACGGCGGCGTCCAGGGGGTCCCGGGCCTCGTAGCAGCGCACCATTCCCCCGGCGTCGAGATCGACGTTGCACACCTGGCGCCATTGCCAGAAGCACACGACCAGATAGGTCGCGGTGAAGATGATGGTCGCCCCGCTCGCGAGACCGTCGAGCCCGTCCGTGAGGTTCACCCCGTTGGACCAGGCCGCGACCAGGAAGTTCGCCCAGATCGCGAACAGGATGAAGCCGAGCACGGTCCCGCCGAAGGCGAGATCCAGCCAGGGGATGTCCCGCACCAGGGACAGCTGGGTCGAGGCCGGGGTGTTGCCCTCGCCGTCGGGGAACAGCAGGGCGAGCACCGCGAACGCGGTCGCGACCAGGAACTGGCCGAGCAGCTTGGCGCGGGGACGCAGACCGAGGCTGCGCTGCTGGGAGATCTTGAGGTAGTCGTCGAGGAAGCCGACGACGCCGAGCCCGACCATGAGGAACAGCACCAGCAGCACCGAGACGCTGGGGGGCGTCAGCAGCACCAGGTGGGAGAGGGAGTATCCGAGGATCGTGGCCAGAATGATCGCCACGCCGCCCATGGTGGGCGTGCCGCGCTTGGTGGCGTGCGAGGTGGGTCCGTCGTCGCGGATGAACTGGCCATAGCCGCGTTTGACCAGGAGCTTGATGTACAGCGGGGTCCCCGCGATGGAGAGGATGAGGGCACCGGCGCCCGCGATGATGATCGCGATCATGCGTCGTCTCCTCCATCCGCCCGCGAGGTGGGCTGAACCTGCCGCTCCAGGTGCGCGATCAGTGGCTGGGCGATCTGCCGCAGGCCGGCGTCCCGGGACGACTTCAGCAGCACCGCGTCTCCGGGCGCCACCGTACGTTCTAGCACAGCGATCGCATCCTCCACGGTCTCGAGGTATTCGGACTCGCCCCCGAAGCTGCCCTCGAGGCCCGCGCCATGGTGGATGGGGGCCGCGCCGTCGCCGACGACATACAGCTGGCTGATGTTCAGCCGCACCACCAGCCGGCCGATCTCGTCGTGCAGACGCACCGAGTCCGGGCCGAGCTCGAGCATCTCGCCGAGGACCGCGATGGTGCGGCGCCCCCGTCCGAGGTGGGCCAGGGTCTTCAGCGCGTGCCGCATCGAATCCGGGTTCGCGTTGTAGGCGTCGTCGATGATCAGCGCGCCGCCCGCGCGGATGGCCTCCATGCGCTGGCCGGAGGCGAGCTTGGCACCATCCAGCGCGGCGACCGCGGCGGCGGGGTCCACCCCGGCGGCCAGCGCCGCGCTCAGGGCGGCCACCGCCGTGGCGGCCAGGTGCTCGCCGAGGAGGTCGGGGCGCACCGGGAAGCGCCCGGCCGGGATCGGCTCGCCGCGCAGGGTGGTCACTCCCTCGGGGACGACGAGGGTGAAGCGGATCCGCGCCTCGTCGTCGAGGGTGAGGTCGTCCCCACGCACGTCGCCGGAGGTGAAGCCCCACATCAGGGAGTCGGCGGCGGTGCGGGACGCCATCGCCGCCACTCGCGGGTCCTCCGCGTTCAGGACTGCCCGTCCGGTCGCCTCGAGCGCTTCGACGAGTTCGCTCTTGGCCGTCGCGATCGCCTCGACGCTGCCGAACTCGCCGAGGTGGGCGCTGCCGACGTTGAGGACGAGGGAGATGTCGGGGCGCGCAATGGCGGTCAGTGCCGCGATGTGCCCGATGCCGCGGGCGCCCATCTCGAGGACGAGGAAACGGGTCTCGCTGGTCAGCCGCAGCACTGTCAGCGGCAGCCCGAGTTCATTGTTGAAGCTTCCGACGGGTGCGATCGTCGGCCCCTGTGTGCGCAGGATCGTGCCGAGCAGATCCTTGGCGCCGGTCTTGCCGGCGCTTCCGGTGATCGCCACGACCACCAGGTCCGGACCCACCTCCCGGGCCCGTGCGAGCTGGGCCCGCGCCACCTGGGACAGGGCCTCGCGCACGTCGTCCACCAGGACCGCGGGCACCCCGAGGTCCCGGGAGGCGAGCGCGAGCGCGGCGCCGGCCTCACGGGCGACGCCGAGGTAGTCGTGGCCATCGGCGTGCTCGCCGGCGAAGGCGGCGAAGAGGTCACCGGTGGTGACCTCTCGGGAGTCGATGCGGGCCTCGCCGGTGACGGTCTCGTCCCCGGTCGCTCCGCCCACCAGTCGGCCGCCGGTGATGTCGGCGATCTCCCGTGCCGTGGTTGTGAGCATGGTCAGCGTCCTCCGTCGGTGTCGTCGGCGCCCGATCCGCCGCGCGCGGCCAGCGCGTCGCGCAGCCGGAGGCGGTCATCGAACGGATGGACGATACCGCCGATCTGCTGTCCGGCCTCGGCCCCCTTGCCCGCCACGAGGATGGTGTCTGCCACGTCGGCCAGCCGGACGGCGAGATCGATCGCGTCGCCCCGTCCTTCCACGTCGTGGACCTGCGCGTTCGTCCCTGCGGGGATGCCGGAGCGCACGGCGCGGCGGATCTCGGCCGGGTCTTCGGTGCGGGGGTTGTCGTCCGTGATGATCACCACGTCCGCGAGGCGGGCGGCGACCTCGCCCATGGCCGGTCGTTTGCTGCGGTCACGGTCCCCGCCGGCTCCCATCACGACCAGCAGCCGTCGGGTGCCCGGGACGGTGCGCAGGGTGCTCAGCGCCTGTTCGAGGGCGTCGGCGGTGTGGGAGTAGTCGACCACGCCGCGCACCGGCTCCAGGGCCACCAGCTCCATCCGACCGGGCACCGTGCCGGCCTCGGCGAGGGCGCGCGTCACGTGGGGGCCGCTGTGCCCGACCGCGGCCAGCAGCAGCTCGGCGGCGAGGGTGTTGGCGACGTAGTGGCGGCCGGGGAGGGCGGCGTGCAGCGTGCGCGTCCCCTCGGGGCCGTGGACGGTGAAGGTGCTGCCGTACTCCTCGGCGCGGATGTCGCTCGCGGAGTGATCCGCCTGCACCCCGGGCAGGGTGGCATAGGTGGTCACGGGCACCTCTGCCTCGCGGGCCAGCCGCCGGCCCCACTCGTCGTCGACGCAGACGATGCCGCGGGCCGAGTGCTCGGGAGTGAACAGGCGTCGCTTGGCGGCGTAGTACTCCTCCATCGAGCCGTGGAAGTCCAGGTGGTCCTGGCTGAGGTTGGTGAAGCAGGCGACGTCGAAGACCAGACCGTCGGCCCGGTGGAGGACCAGGGCGTGGCTGGAGACCTCCATGGAGGCGACCTCCACGCGGTCCTCGCGCATGCGGGCGAGGATGCCGTGCAGTTCGGGGGCCTCGGGCGTGGTGCGCACGGTGGAGACGGCATGCTCGGTCCCGTCGGCGGAGCGGTAGGTGGTGCCGCTGGTGCCGATCACGCCGGCGGGCACGCCGAGGGCGTCCAGCGCGCGGGTCACGACCGTGGTCACCGACGTCTTGCCGTTGGTGCCGGTCACGCCGATGGTGCGAAGGTGGTCGGCAGGCCTGCCCTGGACCAGCGCCGCGGCGACGGCGGTGGCCCGCCGGGGGTCCTCGACCACGAGCACGGGCAGACCGGCGCGGCGGCAGCGCTCCTCGCCGGTGGGGTCGGTCAGCGCCATGACCGCCCCCAGCTCGCGAGCCTGGACGGCGAAGTCGGCGCCGTGGGCGGTGGCTCCCGGCAGCGCGCACCACAGGTCCCCGGGCATGACGCTGCGGGAGTCGAGGGTGACCCCGGTCAGGGGCAGATCCTCGACGGGCGCAGGGGCTCCCAGTGCGCGCGCGACGGCACCTGCGCCCGCGCCTGCGGGCCGACGGGGCCGAGCGGGGTCGATGATCGGTTCCGCGTCGCGGGATCCGTCGGCCGCAGAGTCCGCGGGAGGCTGAGGAGCAGGGGGCACGGCGTCGCTCACCACTCGTTCTCCAGCTCGCGGCCGGGCTGACCGGTGGGCGGTATGCCTTGGTTCTGCAGGGCGAAGGTGGTCAGCTCGGAGAAGGCGGGGGAGGCGGACTTGGTCCCGGAGATGAAGCTGTCCAGACCGAAGAGGAACACGCCGACCACGAGGTCGGGGTCGTCGGCCGGGGCGAAACCGATGAAGGAGGCGGTATAGGTGTCCTTCCCGGTCTGCGCGGTCCCGGACTTCCCGGCGGTGGCATAGCCCGTCACGCTGGCTGCGGAGCCCTCCTCGACGTTGTTGTCCATGAGGGCGCGCATCGTCGCAGCGGTCTCGCTGGAGACCACGCGGGTGCTCTCGGCCTGGTGAGCCGGCTCGATGCTGCCATCCTCCTGACGGGTGCCGTCGATGAGCGAGGGCTGGACCCGCACGCCGTCGTTGGCGAAGGTGCCGACGGCGGAGACCATCTGCAGGGCATTGACGCTGTACCCCTGCCCGAACGATGTCGTATAGCGGGTGCGCCCGTTCCACTCATCGGCCGGGCGGAGTATGCCGGCGGACTCGCCCGGCAGCTCCACCCCGGTCGGCTCGCCGAGGCCGAAGGCGCGCAGGTAGTCGTAGCGAGTGTCCGGGGAGAGGGTCTCGGCGACCTGGACGGTGCCGACGTTGGAGCTGTGCTTGAGCACGCCCGCGAGGGTGAGCCGCTGGTGCTCGTGGTAGTGGGAGTCCTTGATCCGGTGCCCGTCGAAGTACTTCTCGTAGGGAATCTCGTACTGCGACTCCGGCGTCACCTTTCCTTCCTCCAGGGCGGCGGACATCGTGAACAGCTTCCCCGTCGAGCCCGGCTCGAACACGCTGGAGATCGACCGGTTGCCGCGGTTCTTCTCCTCGGCGGCACCGGGGTCGTTGGGGTCGAAGGTGGGGTGCTCGGCCAGGGCCAGCACCTGACCGGTCTTGGCGTTCAGCACGACCGCGCTGCCGCCGGTGGCGCCCCACTGATCCACGGCTCCGGCGACGATCTGCTGCGCCTTCCACTGCAGGTCGCGGTCGATGGTGAGCACCACATCACTGCCGTCGACGGCAGGGGTGGTCTCCTGCTTCCCGGTCGGGATGATCTGACCGCCGGCCCCGCGCTCGTAGGTGGTCTTGCCGTCGGTGCCGCTGAGTGCCTCGTCGAACGACAGCTCGGTGCCGGCCAGCGCGGTGCCGTCGGATCCGACGAAGCCGAGGATGTTGCCGCCGACGGACCCGGCCGGATAGATGCGGTCGGCGACGCGGTCGGCGCCGATGCCGTTGATCCGCAGTGAGATCACCGCGTCGCGCACCTTGGGGTCGACGTTCTTCTGCAGGTACTTGAAGCCGCTGTCGCCGGTGAGGGCCTTCTCGGTGTCGGCGACGGACATGTCGAGCACGGGCGCCAGCTCCTGGGCGGCGGCCTCGACGCCGGAGGCCTCCCCCTCCTCGGCGTTCTGCTTGTAGTCGTCGACCTGCCGCTGATTGACCCACAGGTCGTAGCGCTCGACGGAGCTGGCCATCGTGGTGCCGTCACGGTCGAGGATGTCCCCGCGCAGAGCCGGGATGGTGCGCTCGACGGTGCGCTGCTCGATCGCCTCCTGCGCCCGCGCGCTCGCGTCCAGGCCCTGGACCCAGATCAACCGTCCGGACAGTGCCATGACGGCGACCATGATCATGCAGATCAGCAACCGGTGACGAACGGCCGGGGCGCCGACCCGGGCCTGGGGGAAGCGCGCCCCGCCCGCGGGCCGGCGGGCCCGGGTGGTGCGCGAGCTGCGGGACCGCGCCATGGTCAGTCTCCCTCGTTGCCCTCGTTGCCCATGCCGTGGTAGCTCTCGGGCTCGTCGTAGATCTCTGCCTGCGGGACGGCGGCCTCCGCAGGCACCTCCTTGAGTTCCGGATTGCCCTCAGTCTGCTCCGACGGGGACGCCTCACCGATGACCTCGCCCGTGTCGAGGTCGATATATGCCGGATCGGTGACCGGGACCATGCCGATCTCGCGGGCCTGGCGCTCGAGCTCCTGCGGCGTGCCGAGCCGTTCATTGGTCTCCGCGAGCGCCTGGCGCTCCTCGGTCAGCCGCTGGGACTGGCTCTGCAGCCGAGTGATCTCGTAGCTGGTGCCGGACATCTGGATGTTCATGTACAGCAGTGCCGCGAGCGTGGCCGCGACGATCAGGGTGCACAGGAGGGTGAAGGGCATCGAACTGCCGGCGGCCTTCGGGGCGGCGACGACGGTCAGTCGCGGCTTCGGGGCGGCGCTCGTCCCGGGCTTGCGGACCGGGCGGACGGCGGGGGCGTGAACGGCTGACGTGGTGGCCATCTCAGTGTGCTCCCTCGGCGGATCGGGTACGGGTCAGTGCGCGGAGCCGGACGGATCCGGCGCGGGCGTTGGATCCGCGCTCGATCTCGTCGGCCTGGAGGGCCCCGCGCACGAGCGGGGTGAAGGTGGGCCGGTGCTCCTCGAGCTCGACCGGCAGTCCGGGGGGTGCCGAGGACCGGGTCCGTCGCGCGAAGGCGGTCTTGACCAGGCGGTCCTCGCCCGAGTGGTAGGACTCCACGACGATGCGGCCGCCCACGTGCAGGCAGTCCAGGGCGGAGTCGATCGCGGAGGCGAGGATCTCGAGCTCCTGGTTCACGGCGATCCGCAGCGCCTGGAAGGTGCGCTTGGCCGGGTGCCCTCCGCTGGCCTTGGAGGCGGCGGGGACCGCGCGGTCCAGCAGCTCGACCAGCTCGCCGCTGCGGGTCAGCGGAGCCTCCTGGCGGCGCTCGACGATGCGGCGGGCGATACGGCGGGCGAAGCGCTCGTCCCCGAGGTCGTGGAGGATGCGGGAGATCTCGGCCTCGGGGAGCTCGCGCAGGAGATCAGCGGCGGTGGGGCCGTCCGATGAGGTGTCCATCCGCATGTCCAGCGGCGCGTCGGCCGCGTAGGAGAAGCCTCGCTCGGCGGTGTCGATCTGGAAGCTGGACAGGCCCAGGTCCATCATCACGCCGTGGGCGCCGGGCAGCCCGAGCTCCTCCAGGACGTCGGGGATCTCGTCGTAGGTGGCGTGGACGAGGGTGGCCCGCTCCCCCAGCCCCTCCTGCTCCAGCCGACGGCGGGCGAGTTCGAGCGCCTGCGGATCGCGGTCGATCCCGACGAGCCGGGCCTGGGGAGCGGCGTGGAGGACGGCGGCGGCGTGGCCGCCCATCCCGAGGGTGGCGTCGACGTGGACGGCTCCGGGCTCCTGGAGGGCGGGGGCGAGGAGCTCGACCGAGGTCTCGAGCAGCACGGGGACGTGCCGGTCCTCCGCGGGCAGGTCGCGCTGCGTCTCGTCCATGTCACCCCTCCCCTGGGTCCGGTGTGTGCTGTCGGTGTTCCGTGTTCTGGATGCCGTGGTCCGGGTGCGGATCGCTCCGTCCCGGTCGGCCCCGGGTTCCTGGTCGCGGTGCCGTCCTGTCAGATTCCTCGTCGTTCCCGACCCGCTGCCGGGGAAGTTGCATCGGGGCGGGAACGACGAGAGGTCTCACAGGACGGATGTCCCTCGGGCGGAACTCAGAACAGGCCGGGGACCACCTCTTCGGAGGTCTCGGCGAAGCCTTCTTCCTTCTGCTCGAGGTAGCGCTCCCAGGCCGGGAGCGACCAGATCTCGAGCCGGTCGAGTGCACCGATGACGGCGCACTCCCGGTCCAGGTCCGCGTAACCGCGCAGATGTCCCGGGATGGTGATCCGGCCCTGCTTGTCCGGGATGACGTCCTCCGCGCCGGACAGCAGCACACGCAGGTAGTCGCGCGTGCGGCGATCGGTGGTGGGCGCCCGACGGGCCTCCTCGAGCTTCTGGCGGAACTCGGCGAGCGGGTACACGGCGATGCAGTGCTCCTGCCCACGAGTCATGACCAGTCCCGAGGCGAGCTCGTCGCGGAACTTGGCCGGGAAGATCAGGCGTCCCTTCTCGTCGAGCTTGGGCGTGAAGGTGCCGAGGAACATCTCGACCCCCCTTCACTCACCGTGACTCGTGCGATCCGAAACCCATCTCCTCCCAACGCGCTCCACTTTACCCCACTAGTCCCCACATACCGCTACCCCTGCCCCCAGAACAACGGCGCTTCGTCACATCAATCCAGGTCAGAGACGTGGTGCAAGGTGGGGGGAAATCTCCGCGCGGCGCGTTGGCGAGGCCGCCACAGTGCCCGGCGGGACCGGGCGCCGTCGGCACGCCCGAGCCTCGCGTTCACCAAAGTCGCAGGCCACAGCGCCGCGGCCGGCGCGAGGAGGAACGCGGGGATGGCGGTGGAGCGAGAGGGAGGGCCCCGGTGGAGGGATGTGGGGAATCCGGGGGAAACACCTGGGCGTGGCGTGGAGGGAGCACCCGCCGGGCATGACGATGCCCCGGCTCGAGGGAGCCGGGGCATCGGTGGAGCAGGGTGTGCGTCGTCGGGCCCAGTGCGTCGGGAACCGCTGCCAGGGTCCAGTCGGCACGCTGCGCGGGCGCTCCGACCGGCGTGCTGCGCGGGCGTTTCGACCGGCGTGCTGCGCGGGCGTTTCGACCGGCGTGCTGCGCGGGCGTTTCCGGCTGGACGGTACTGACACGCACAGGCGCGGCGATATGCGCCGCGCCTGGTCGCTGGAGTACCGCCGGGCAGGATCCGGACGCGGGCAGCAGCTAACTTCTGCGGGCAGGATCCGGACGCGGGCAGCAGCTAGCTTCTGCGGGCAGGATCCGGCCGCGGGCTGCTGCTAGCCCGTACCGGAAGGATCCGGCAGGCGGCGGCTAGCCCCGGCAGGCGGGATCGAGCCCCGGGAGTCCGCGGGCGGAGAGGATCACAGTCGGGGGTCGTCCCCGGACCGCTTCTCCCAGCGCTCCTCCAGCTTCCGCATGAAGGTGCCACCGTTGTCGCCGCGCGGGGCTCCGGGCCCGGATCCGCCGTTGCCTCCGTTGCCCGACGAACCGTCATCCTGCGTGGACGACCCGGGAGCGGTGACCGCGTAGATCGCGCCGGCGAGCATCCCCAGGAAGGCGATCACTCCGAGCCAGACGGCGGGCAGAGCCACGGCCAGGACCAGGACTCCGAGGCCGACGACCACCCCTCCGAGCCCGATGGCGATCCGGCGCCCGTTGCGACGCGGGTTCTTGGCCGGCGTGAAAGCGCGCGCGAGGCGCGGATCGTCGGCGTAGAGCTGACGTTCCATCTCGTCGAGCATCTTCTGCTCGTGTTCAGACAGCGGCATGGTCCCGCTCCTTGTCCCCGTCCTTTCGCGCCTGGTCGGCGCCCCGGCCGCCGATCGTGGAGGGGCCCTGGTGGACCACTGCCCTCGTCGGCGGTTCACCCAGTTTAGAGCCCCTTCCTGAGTAATGGGAACACTCGCGCTCGAGCAGCGCGACACCGGCGCCGCCGCCTGCGCTCAGGGGTGCGCCGAACCCTGGTCCGGCCCGGTCTGCTGCGACCCGTCGGGCGGCGGGCCCAGCGTGGAGCCCCTGCTGAGACTCGAGGACCCGAATCGGTCCAGAGTGCGGTCCATAGCCGCCTCGAGGTCGTGCCAGCCTGCGGACCGCGCGGTCAGCTCATGCTGGATGGGAACACCGGAGGCCGGCTCCAGATGGGTGGCCCGCACCCCGGCCAGACGGACCCTGCGCAGCCGGTGCCGCTCGCGATCCCAGAGGGCGACGACCTGTTCGCGCAGTCTCTCTCCGCTGGCCGTCGGATGCTCCAGGCTCGAGGATCGCGTGATCGTGGTCCCGTCGGGACTGCGGAGCTTGAGCACCACGGTCCGCGCCACGAACCCGGAACGGCGCAGCTGCCGGGCGACGTCATCGGCCATCACGGTGATCCGCCGGCGCACTTCTCCTGGATCGGTGAGGTCCTCGTCCCAGGTGCGCTCGGTGCCCAGCGACTTATCACGCACCCGTTGCCCGAGCCCGGTGCGATCGCTGCCGTCGGCCAGCCTGGCCACCTCCGCGGCCCGCGGGCCGAGCGCCCGGGTCAGCGTCGTCAGCGGGATCTCGCGGACCTGACCGACGGTGTGCACCCCGATCCGCTCCAGGGACTCCACGGCCTTCGGGCCGATGCCCGAGATCACCGAGACCGGCAACGGCGCCAGGAACTCGGCGGTCTGCGCCGCGGGCACGATGAGCATGCCGTCGGGCTTGGCCTGTGCCGACGCAATCTTGGCGACAGGACGCGAGACCGAACCGCCCACGGAGCTGGGCAGCCCGAGCTCGTCGCGGATCTTCCCCCTCAGCAGAACAGCGATGTCCTCGGGCTCCCCGAAGAGCCGACGCGCGCCGCGGACGTCGAGGAAGGCCTCATCGATGCTGATCTGCTCGACCTGGGCGACCACGGACGCCAACAGCTCCATGACGCGCGCCGACGTCTCGCGGTAGCGATCGATACGGGGCGGGATGATCACAAGATCCGGAGCCAGGCGCCGCGCCGTGGACATCGCCATGGCCGAGCGGATACCGCGGCGGCGGGCGGGGTAGCTCGCGGCCGCCACCACTCCGCGGGCGCCCGATCCCCCGACCACGACGGGAAGGCCGCGCAGGCCGGGATTGTCACGGACCTCGACGGAGGCGAAGAAGGCGTCCATGTCCAGGTGCAGGATGCCGGGGATCTCCTCCGGGGCGGCCCCGGCGGCCGCACCCGCCTCGCGTCCACCGCGTGCACTGTCCATCGGCACCTCCTTCGTGCCGGAACTCTACTCGGGACCTCCGTGCCGGGACCCGCCTGGCGGCCGGCGATCGGATCAGCCGGCCAGTGCCGTCATGTGCGCGGGCAGGTCGGCGAGGACGCGCTCGGAGATCTCCTCCAGGTGCTCCCCGGTCTGCTCGAGATGCTGGCGAAGCAACTGAGGGTCGGGCATCGCCGTCGGATCACGGTCCAGACGGACCCGTTCGGCGACCAGAGGTGTCAGGCGGCTCGCGCGCTCCGCGTCCGGGCCGCCGAGGCGTTCCAGCGCGGTCCACACATTCAGGGGGAGCTTCCGGCGGCGGTCGCGATTGGCGCGGGCGACCAGCACGCCCGCCCCACGCAGCGCTGCGCGGTGGACCAGTTCGAACGCTTCGCGGGGATCGTCGGCGGCCGCGGCACTCCCCTGCCGCAGGAGATCGCGGGCGCGTTCGAGATCTGCCTGGTCCTGGTCCAGGTGCGCGAGACGCAGTCGCAGGCTGCGGGAGCCGGCCGAGAGCGTGGAGGCGTCTCCTCGCCGGCGGGACTGCGTGGTGCTCATCGGTGCTCCTCTCCTGGTCCACGTCGAGTGGTCCACGTCGAGCCGACCGTGCGATCCGCGTGATCGCTGTGGCTGCGTCGTACTGTGAACGCTAGAGGCGGGCTCCGACGGATGAGCCGCGCGGCTGTTTCGAGTGGAGGACGGAGCATTGGGGAGGAACGGTCGCCGCGCGCCGGGACCCGAGGTCTCCTACAGTGGGTCGATGCCCCGTCGCCAGCGTGTGCGCCACGCCCCCTTCGAGCACCTCGGTCCGCTCGACACCGCCATCCCCGTCTCCACGGGTACCGCCCGGCTCACCCTGGAGAACGACGGCTCCGTGCTGCTGGACGTCAACGGGGTGCCCTCGTCGCAGCTGAACCCCGATCCCGAGCATCTGGTATTCGAGTACATGCGCTGGATGCTGCTCGTCCTCGACGAGGGATTCGGCGGGCCGGCCGAGTACGAGGCCGAGGGTGACGTCGCCGCTGGGGCACTGCAGGTCGCCCACCTGGGCGGGGGCGGCTGCTCGCTGCCGCGGGCCATCGCCTCCCGGTACCCCCGTTCCCGGCAGATCGTCGTGGAGATCGACGAGCTGCTGGCGAAGCAGGTGCGCACCTGGTTCGACCTGCCGCGCTCGCCGCAGCTGCGCCTGCGCATCGACGACGCGCTGACGGCGCTGGAATCGTGGCGCGATGACCGCTTCGATGTGCTGGTCCGGGATGTGTTCTCCGGCCCGGTCACTCCCGAACCGCTGATAAGCATCCACGCCGCGGAGCACGCGGCGCGGGTGCTTCGCGGCGGAGGGATCTATCTCGCCAACTGTGCGGCACCGCCCGGGACCGGGCTGCTCGCCGACGAGATCGCGACCCTCTCGGCCGTGTTCGGGTACGTGGGCGCCATCGCCGAGCCCGCGCACCTGACCGGCAAGCGCCGGGGCAACTGCGTCCTGGTGGCCTCGGATCAGCCGCTGCCGGAGGGCATCGATCGTGCGCTGCGTTCGGATGCGGTCTCGGTACGGCTGGCACCGGCGTCCCAGGTCGCCGCCCTGGCTCGAGCAGGAAAGATCCTGGGCCAGGACCAGGGGCGGGCCGGTGCACAATCCCGGTGACCGCCCGGACGACGACGGGCCGGGCAGGAGCGCGATGCTCCTGCCCGGCCCGTGAGATTCGGGGAGTTGCCGTGGATCAGAGGGGGCGAACCTGCTCGGCCTGCGGCCCCTTGTCGCCCTGGCTGACCTCGAACTCCACGCGCTGACCCTCGTCGAGGGCGCGGTAGCCGTCCATGTCGATCTTGCTGTGGTGCACGAAGACGTCTGCGCCGCCTCCGTCGATCTCGATGAATCCGTAGCCCTTTTCGGCGTTGAACCACTTGACCGAGCCCTGTGCCATACCTGTCACCTTCTGTGTCGTCCATCAACGATCGCAAAGCGCGATCGCGGTGCCGCGTGAAGCCGTCCCCCGCCGAGGCGGGTGGCGTCAGGTGCATGCCGTACTGCTGTGCCGAGGCACCGTCGACGGACTTTCCTGCTGGACCTGCATCACCGCAACACCTCCATTCTGTCACGGCCGTGGCCCCGTTCACACGGAGTTCCGCGACGCACGGTCACGAAGGCGTAACGAACTCCGCAGTGCCGACCGGACGCACCGAGCGGGTCCCTGGCACCGGAGCCGACGCGGGAGAGAGCGCCTGAAGGGCGACTTCGGCCTCTCGGTGCGGGCAGGCGGCACCCGGGGCGCACGGACCCGAAGACCCGGTCCTCACAGCCGGGGCGGATCCTCGGGGCCGTCGTCGTGATCGGCCAGGAACCGCTCGAAGTGCTCCCCGATCTCCTCGGCCGTCGGCAGGTCCATCGTGGTCCCGATCGGCGTGGAATCGCCGTCCTCACCGGTGGAGTCGTACTGTTCCTCCAGGGCGGTGACGATCTGGCGCACCTCGCTGTTCTGCGCGAGGGTCTCCTGCAGGGCGACGGTCGCCGCGTCCGTGAGATCTCCCAGGTGGACCAGGGGCAGGTCGAGTCCGGCCGCGCCGCTGACCCGCCTCAGCAGCGCGAGGGCTCCGGCCGGGAAATCGGTCCTGGTGAGGTAATGCGGGATCTGCGCCGCGTATCCCATCGCCGGGTGGTCCGCACTGCCGAGCCGGTTCTCCAGCAGAGCGCCGAACGCCGCCGGCACGACGATCTCCGAGGACTCCCCGTCCTCGTCGCCCATGCTCGTGCCGGGGGCGGGCGTGCCCTGGGCCTGGGGCCGCCCCAGCAGGGAGGGATCGTTGGCGTGCGCGAACAGACCGATCGGACGGGTGTGCGGGACGGCCATGGGAACCGCCTGCATCCCGACCACGCGTTCGACCTCGAAGAACTCGACCAGATCGATCAGCGCCTCGGCGAGCCGGCGCCACTGGAGGTCCGGCTCCGGCCCGTCGAGGAAGAGGAAGGGACGGTCCGCCTCGTCGTACATCAGCGACAGAGTCAGATCCGGGACGTCGACGCTCGTGTACGACGTCCCGTCGAAGACCGCCTGCGGACGGGAGCCGCGATAGTCCAGCAGCTCGTCCATGTCGAACGAGACGAGCCGCAGATGCCGCAGCTCATCACGCAGGTACGTGGAGGCGATCTTGCAGGCATTGCCCGCATCGACCAGACCCGGCAGGGCATGGACCAGAGTCAGACCGGTACGGGGCACTGCCGCCAGCACATCGGCGGACTCGAACCGGTACAGGTCACGCGGGTCACGCATCGGCGTCTCCTCCCTCGCGGCCGGCTGGATGTCACGTACCGGATGGCACGCACACCCAGACCCGTCCACCATAATGGACCACCGTGCTTCGCCGACCCCGGGTCCGCCCGGCGCGGCGGGGCGTGAGGATCAACCGTCAGGGGGAACAGGTCCGTGGACGACGCTGAAGGACAGATCGCTCGGGAGATCGCGCGTGAACAGGCCTACGCCGATCGGCTCTACGAGCGACTGGATGAACTGATCGGCCAGGTCGAGGGCAATCTCGACCAGATCCAAGCCTCGCAGCACGCATCGACGCACCAGAACCGGTCCGAGCGCGACTCGTTCATGGCGCTGTACGAGGATCGGCTCGCCCTGCTGCGCTCGGTCGCCCGCAGCGTCGTGTTCGGCCGCCTCGACACCGAGGACGAGGCCCGCCGCTACATCGGCCGGATCGGCCTGTTCACCCCGGACCGCGAGCAGCTCCTGGTGGACTGGCGCGCACCTGCGGCGGCCGCCTTCTACCAGGCCACCAGCACCGACCGTCAGGGTGTGCGCCTGCGCCGGCACCTGATCAGCCGCGGCCGGACCGTCGTCGGTCTCGAGGACGACGTGCTGGACCAGTCGGTCCTGGACAACGAGGATCACGACGTGGTGCTCCAGGGCGAGGGAGCTCTGCTCGCAGCCGTCTCGGGCCAGCGCACGGGGCGCATGGGGGACATCGTCGCCACCATCCAGTCCGAGCAGGACCGCATCATCCGCTCCGAGAACCGTGGTGTCCTCGTCGTCCAGGGCGGGCCGGGCACGGGCAAGACCGCGGTAGCCCTGCACCGCGCCGCCTACCTGCTGTACACCCACCGTCGCCGCCTCGAGCATTCCGGCGTGCTGATCATGGCCCCCACCCCGGGGTTCCTGCGCTACATCGAGCGCGTGCTGCCGAGCCTCGGAGAATCCGGCGTGGTCATGCTGACCCCCGGCGAGCTCTTCCCCGGCATCGAGACGTTCGTCCATGACACCGATGACGTCGCTCGCCTCAAGGGCGACGTCGCCATGGCCGAGCTGATCGCCCGTGCCGTCAAGCAGCGCCAGGTGGTCCCGGCGTCCGACATCACGCTGCGCATCGACGGCACGCCGCTCACGCTCACCCGGGATGCGATCCGGTCCGCCCGCCGCGAGGCACGTGCCACCCACAAGCCCCACAACGCCGCCCGCGCCGTGTTCGTGCGAGCCGCCATGGACCGCCTCGTCGAGAGCTACGAGAAGGCTCTCAAGGCCCGCGGACACACCGTCGTCCCGGAGGACCGACCGGATCTGCTCTCGGACCTGCGGCATGACCCCGAGATCAAGCGACAGCTGAATCTCGCCTGGCTCCCCTACACCCCGCAGGGTTTCCTGCGGATCCTGTTCTCCCGGCCCGACCGGCTGCGGGCCGCAGCTCCGCGGTCGCTGGCCGACCGGGTCGACGTGCTGGTGCGCCCCAAGGACTCCCCGTGGACCGTCGAGGACATCCCGCTGCTCGACGAGGTCGCCGAACTCCTCGGGGAGGATGCCGCGCCGGCGGAGGCACGTGCCCGCGAGGCCGCCGGCCGGCGCGAGGCCGACGTCGACTACGCCCGCAAGGTGATCGAGAACATCGACACCTCCGGCATCGTGCGCGCCGAGGACCTCGCCGACCAGGTCAGTCAGCTGCGGGACGGCCGCACGCTCGCCGAGCGGGCGTCCTCCGAGCGCAGCTGGACCTACGGACACGTGGTGGTGGACGAAGCGCAGGAGCACTCCCCGATGAGCTGGCGCGCGCTGATGCGACGAGCCCCCACCAAGTCGTTCACCGTGGTCGGCGACGTCGCCCAGACCTCCTCGGCCGGCGGCACGGCGTCGTGGTCCGATGCGCTCGGCCCCTACGTGCAGGATCGGCTCCAGGTGGAGCGCCTGACTGTGAACTACCGCACTCCGAGCCGGATCATGGATCGAGCGGTCGCGATGGCGACGGCTCACGACCTGCCGGTGACAACGGTCAGCTCGGTGCGCGAGGGCGATCGGGACCCCCTCATCGAGCGCGCGGCCGAGCCGGAGCTGGCACAGCGGGCCGGGGATGCGGTCGCCGCCGCGCACGCCGACGGGATCGGACGGCTGGCCGTCATCACGGCCGAGGGGCGGACGGCTGCCATGCTGAAGGATCTGAGTTCGCGCCCGGACCTGCCCAGCGTGGGCGGCGGGTCTGCGGGTGTCGACGACGAGGTCGCCGTGATGACCGCTCAGGAGGCCAAGGGCCTGGAGTTCGACGGCGTGATCATTGTCGAGCCGGCCGAGCTGGTCGAGGACCACGGCGCCGGGGGTCTCTACGTCGCGATGACGCGGACCACGCAGCATCTCGGCATCGTCCACGCCCGGGACCTGCCGCCCGGCATCGAGCCGGCCTGAGAAGGGGATCGGCGGCCGTGGCTTCCCCTCCACGACCGCCGATCAGGTGTGCACTGCGTGAGTGCACGAGGGATATCCTATGCACAGCCGGCCGCGGTCCTGAACCACGTCCACATAATCCGTCGATCCGAGGGCTCCTGGAGAGGCGCCGGATCGGGCTCGAGCCGACACTCGCGCCGGTCGGTCCGCACCTGCCGCGGGTCAGTCCGAGCTTGCCGGGCTCGCTGCGCCCCGGGCCGTGCCGCCGCCCTCGGCCCGCAGCCGGGCGATCGCCGCATCGAAGTCGTCGAGCGAGTCGAAGTCCTGGTAGACGCTCGCGAACCGGAGGTAGGCCACCAGGTCGAGTTCCTGGAGAGGCTGCAGGATCGACAGACCCACCTGGTGAGCCTCGACCTCTGCCTGGCCGCTGGCGCGGATGTCCTCCTCGACCCGCTGGGCGAGCATCGCCAGCTCGTCATCGGAGACCGGCCGGCCCTGGCAGGCTTTGCGGACGCCTGAGATCACCTTCGCGCGGCTGAACGGCTCGCTCACACCGGAGCGCTTCTGCACCGACAGCGATGCGGTCTCCGAGGTGGAGAAGCGCCGGGAGCAGTTCGGGCACTGTCGTCGGCGCCGGATGGTCGCGCCATCGTCCGACGTGCGGGAGTCCACGACCCGGGAATCGGGATGGCGGCAGAACGGGCAGTGCATCCACTCAGGATACCGCCGCGTCCCGGACGTCAGGCCGGCACCCGGAGTGTCAGTGGGCCGCGCCCTCGGCGGCCGGCAGCTCGATCTGCTGGCCGGCGGTGATGCGCCCGGTGGACAGATGGTTGAGGTTGCGCGCCTCGGTCACGAACTCGTGCGGGCTCATCCCCTCCGGAGCGTACTGCTCGGCGTACCCCCACAGGGTGTCCCCGGCCTCGACGGTCACCGTGACCTGCTGCTCGTCCTCGGAGTCGGCGAGCGCGAACGGGACGTCGAAGGCGAGCAGCGCAGCGGCGGCCACCAGCAGGCCGAGCACGAAGGCGATCATCATCAGCACGAGGCGCCCGCGGCGACTGACCTCGAGTCGAACGTTCGCTCGACCGACGCCCTCGCCCGGCTCGGTGCGGCGCTGCGGGAAGGGGAGAACAGCGGCTGTTTCCGTACGCATGTCCGAACTCCTGTTCGATCGAATGTGTGTGCGACTGTAGCCCCATCGCCGCGCGACACGCAAGGGAAACCTCGAACAGGTGTTTGGCATCCGGTGCGTGCCGCCCTACGCTGGGTGACAGGACAACGGAACCGCGAGGGTCCGACAGACGAAGCCAGGAGGCCTGCCCGATGATGTCGAGCATCCCCACCCCCAGTCAGCCGACCAGGGCACGGGGCGACGCGCTGGCCGACGCCGCGACCGCCGGGCTCACCCGGCGCCAGCGCCTGGTGCTGGAGACCATCAATGCCGCGATCGCCGCGCGCGGGTACCCGCCGAGCATGCGGGAGATCGGTGACGCGGTCGGCCTGACCTCATCCTCGTCGGTCTCCCATCAGCTGCAGGCCCTCGAGCGCAAGGGGTTCCTGCGCCGCGACCCCAAGCGTCCGCGCGCGATGGAGGTGTTCCTGCCCGAGGACGACGGGGCCCCCGAGCCGCCGCCGGTTCCGGAGGTCTCCGCGAACTCCGTCTCGGTCCCCCTGGTCGGCCGGATCGCCGCAGGCGTCCCCATCACCGCCGAGGAGCAGATCGAGGACGTCTTCACCCTGCCCTCGCGCCTGGTGGGCGATGGGGAGCTCTTCCTGCTGCAGGTCGTGGGCGACTCGATGATCGATGCCGCCATCTGCGACGGGGACTGGGTGGTCGTGCGCAGCCAGCAGGAGGCGCAGAAGGGCGAGATCGTCGCGGCGATGATCGACGGCGAGGCCACCGTCAAGACGTTCGCCCGCCGTGACGACCACGTCTGGTTGATGCCGCACAATCCGTCCTTCGCCCCGATCCTCGGGGACCACGCCGAGATCCTGGGCAAGGTCGTGGCGGTGCTGCGCGCCGTCTGATGCCGCTCAGGACGTGCTCCGCCCGTGGCGCCGCGTCGAGGCCCGTCGCCCCGGTTCTGCCGCTCAGTTCTCCACGGCGGTCAGCTCTCCGCCGCTCAGCTCTCGGCGAGACGGCGCAGCGCGCCGAGCGCGACCTCCGGGTCTGAGGTCGGCCACAGCGGTGGCATGGACTCCCGCAGGAATCCTCCGTACCGGGCCGTCGCCAGTCGCGGATCCAGCACGGCGACCATCCCGCGGTCCTCGTGCGACCGGATCAGGCGCCCGGCGCCCTGAGCCATCAGCAGCGCGGCGTGCTGGGCGGAGACCGACATGAACCCGTTGCCCCCGCGCTGACCGATCCGCTCCTGGCGGGCCGAGGTCAGCGGCTCATCGGGGCGCGGGAAGGGGATCCGGTCGATGGTGACCAGACGCAGCGAGCGGCCCGAGACGTCCACGCCCTGCCAGAGGGTGAGCGTTCCGAACAGGCTCGCGTCCTCGTCGTCTCGGAAGATCCGCACCAGGTTGGCCATCGAGTCCTCGCCCTGGACCCCGATCGTCAGATCGAGGCGGGCCCGCACGTGCTCCGCGGCGAGCTCGGCCCCACGCCGGGAGGAGAACAGGCACAGCGCTCCCCCGCGCGAAGCCTCGACCAGATCGGTGAGATGGTCGAGCATCGCGGGCGACGGCCCCTCGCGCCCGGGCTGGGGAAGGTGGCGCGCGGTGTAGAGGATGCCCTGGCGGCGGTACGCGAACGGGCTCCCGACGTCCAGCCCGGCCCACGCGCTCGAGTTCTCCAGCGACGGGACGGCGTCCGGCTCCATCCGGTCCGCTCGCGCAAGGCCCACCTCTCCGGCAGCGGGTTCGAACCGGCCGCCGAGGGCGAGCGTGGCCGAGGTGAGAACGGCAGTGCGGCTCTCCAGGATCGCGCCTCGCATGGCCGCGGCCACGCTGAGCGGCGCGACCTGGATGCTGGAGCGCCCGGTCGCCGGGGAGTGCGAGACCGAGACCACGTCGTCCTCCCCCGGGGACGTCAGTCGTTCACAGACGTCGATGATCTCCTGGAGGTTCGCCCTCACGGCCTTGCGGGACCCCGCCGCGCCGACGGTGCCGTCCTCGCCGGCGTCCTTGGCGTCGGAGTGCGCGGTACGGGCCTCGATACGCAACTGCTGGATCGCGTCGGCGAGCCGGTCCGGCAGGTCCCCGATCACTCGGCCGTCCGGCGCGAGTTCGAGCGCTTCACGCAGTTCCTCGGAGGCGTCGTCGAGCGCCGTGGCGGCCACACCCAGCCCGCGCAGGTCCCGCACCGTGCCGCGCAGCATCCCGGGGCTGAGCACCTCGGTGACGGCACCCGTCACGCGCCCGGAGAGGTCATGCGCCTCGTCGAAGACGACGACGTCGTGCTCGGGGATGATGCCGTGGTTGTCGAAGGCATCGATCGCCAGCAGCGCGTGGTTGGTCACGATGATGTCGACCTCGCGGGCCAGCTCCCGGCTGCGCTCGGCGAAGCACGAATCCACCATCGGGCACGTCCCGCCCAGACACTGGGAGCCGGTGACGGAGACCTGGCGCCAGGCGCGGTCGGAGACGGGATCGGCGAGGGAGTCGCGGTCTCCGCTGTCGGTCTCCTCCGCCCACTCGCGCAGTCGCCGCACCTGGTCCCCCAGGCGTTCGCTGCCGCTGCGGGCGGGGTCCGTCGAGGCCTCCGCGAACAGGGCCCCCGGGTCGATGTCGACCGGATAGCCGCCGTCGATCTTGTGGCGGCACAGGTAGTTGCCGCGTCCCTTCAGCAGCGAGAAGGTCGGGGTCCGGGGCAGGTGCGGGGCGAGGGCCTCGACGAGCCGCGGCAGGTCCTTGCGAACGATCTGCGTCTGCAGCGCGATGGTCGCCGTGGAGATGACCACGGGCCGGCGGCTGACCAGCGCGTGCCGCAGCGCAGGGACCAGATAGGCCAAGGACTTGCCGGTGCCCGTGCCCGCCTGCACCAGCAAATGGCGACCGCCGCTCATCGCCGTCCCCACCGCCTCGGCCATGGCCTGCTGACCCGGCCGCGGCGACCCGCCGATGGCCGAGACCGCCGCGTCCATCAGGGCGGTCAGCTCGATGTCGGCGGATCCCGGGGCGGTGCCGGGATCAGTGAGAGCGGTCATCTCTCCAGCGTATCCGCGCCCGATCCGAGGACGGCTCAGGCCGCGCCGTTGAGCTCTGCGGCGAGCGCCTCATCCACGCGGGCATGCAGCTTCGTGCCCTCCATGAGGTGCTCCTCGGAGAGCACCTCTCCCGTGGTGTGGACCCTGGAGACCAGGTCTCCCCGGAAGTAGGGCACGAGCACGTCGACCTCGACCGCGGGGCGGGGCAGTCGCTCGGCGATCCGCTCGCGCAGCTCCTCTATCCCCATCCCGGTGCGCGCGGAGACCACGACGGAATCCCCCACCACGCTGCGCAGGCGGGCGATGGTCTCCGGCTCGGCGATGTCGGCCTTGTTCAGCACCACGATCTCGGGGACGTCGAAGCCCTCCAGCTCCCCGAGGACCGTGCGCACGGCCCGGATCTGACCCTCGGGATCGGGGTGGGAGGCATCGACCACATGCAGCAGCAGATCGGCGTCGCCGACCTCCTCGAGGGTGGAGCGGAACGCTTCGATCAGCTGCGTGGGCAGGTGCCGCACGAAGCCGACGGTGTCGGCGTAGGTGAATTCGCGACCGTCCGGCGTGGCCGAGCGCCGCACCGTCGGGTCCAGGGTCGCGAACAGGGCGTTCTCGACCAGCGCCCCGGCGCCGGTGAGCCGGTTCAGCAGCGAGGACTTGCCGGCATTGGTGTATCCGGCGATCGCCACGGCGGGGACCTGGTTGCGCTTGCGGTCGGCGCGCTGGGCGTCTCGGCCCGGCTTCATCGCGCGGATCTCGCGGCGCAGTTTGGACATGCGGTCGCGGATGCGCCGCCGGTCGAGTTCGATCTTCGTCTCACCGGGACCGCGCGACCCCATCCCCGCGCCGCCCGCGGCGACGCGGCCGCCGGCCTGCCGGGACATCGATTCGCCCCAGCCGCGGAGCCGCGGGAGCAGGTACTCGAGCTGGGCCAGCTCGACCTGTGCCTTACCCTCGCGGGAGCGGGCGTGCTGGGCGAAGATGTCCAGGATCAGCGCGGTGCGGTCGATGACCTTGACCTTGATGATGTCCTCGAGCGCGCGACGCTGGCCGGGAGCGAGCTCGCCGTCGGCGATCACGGTGTCCGCCCCGGTGGCCGTCACGATGTCGGCGAGCTCGGCGGCCTTGCCGCGGCCGAGGAAGGTGGCCGGGTCAGGGTGGGCTCGGCGCTGCAGGATCCCGTCGAGCACCTCGGAGCCGGCGGTCTCGGCGAGCGCCGCCAGCTCGTGCAGGCTGGTCTCCGCCTCCTCGGCGTTGCCCGAGGTGTAGAGGCCGGCCAGCACCACGCGCTCCAGGCGCAGCTGGCGGTACTCGACCTCGGTGACGTCCTCGAGCTCGGTCGACAGTCCCGCCACGCGGCGCAGGGCCTGACGGTCGGCGAGATCGAGCTGTTCGCCGTCGGCGTCGGAGGTGAAGCCGGCCGACGGGGCCGCGGCCTCGCCGCGGGAGAGGATCCGCTCGGTCAGCGGGTCCCGGTGGGGGGACGCCGGGGAGGGCGTCGCCGGGCCGGTGGAGTTGGCGGTGCGGTCCTCGGCCCCGGGCCTTCCCATGGTGGTCCCGTCGACGTCCGTGTCGGATTCGGGTTCTGGATGGAAAGCAATGGGCACGATCGGGGCACTCCTCGGGTGGGACAACGTGGTTCCTCCAGAATCCCACGCCCGGCCATCGCGGTCGAGAGATTTTGCCCAGGGCGCATCGGGGATCACGACCATCCGGTCCGCAGGGAGCCCGTGCCCCGGCCTGCGGGCAGCTCAGGCCCAGGGTCCGCAGGGAGCCGGTGCCTCCTTCGCCGCAACTGTCCCCGGGCGCTGCGCCGACGGCGAGATCCGTATCCTGCTGGGGTGGCCGAGCACTACTTCACCCCCTCCCCCGCGTCCGAGGACCGACGCTTCCCGCTGCGTGTGCGTCTGGCCGGTCGTGATCTCGAGCTCGTCTCGAGCGCCTCGGTGTTCAGCGGTCATGGCCTGGACAAGGCGACCGCCGTCCTGCTGGACCGGCTCGACGAGATCACGGAGCCGCCACCGGGGGCGAGGATCCTCGATCTGGGATGCGGGTGGGGTCCGATCGCGCTGACCGCGGCCCTGCTGCGGCCCGATGCGGAGGTGTGGGCCGTGGACGTCAGTGAGCGTGCACGGCAGCTGACCGCCGAGAACGCCGACGGGCTGGGACTGGAGAACGTGCGAGTGGTCGCACCGGAGGAGTTCCCGGAGGACATCGCACTGGATGCGATCTGGTCGAACCCGCCGATCAGGATCGGCAAACAGGCTCTGCACGAGCTGCTGCTGACGTGGACGGCGAAGCTGTCACCGCACGGGACGGCCGCTCTCGTCGTCGGCAAGAATCTGGGCGCTGACCCGCTCGCCCGCTGGCTCGACCAGCAGCTGAGCGCGCGGGAGGTCGCGAAGGTGGCCAGTGCGAAGGGGTTCCGGGTCCTGGAGGTCGGCCCGGCACGCTGAGCCCCCGGTCACCGGCCCCGGGCAGCGTCGGCCTTCTCAGATCAGCGTGACGCCGTCGGCCACCAGCACGGCCGGTCCTGTCAGCGTGACCTCGCCGACCCCGGTCCAGCCCACCTGCAGGGTGCCGCCGGGTACGTCCACTCGCCACGGCTGCCGCGAGCCGTCCCCGGCGCGCAGCGCCGCGGCGACCGCGACGGCGGCGACGCCGGTCCCGCACGAGCGGGTCTCGCCCACGCCGCGTTCGAACACCCGCATCGCCACGTGGCGCTCCCCGCGCTCGGAGACCAGCTCGATGTTGGCGCCGTCGGCGGGCTCGGGGTCGAGGACCGGCCGACGGGAGAGGTCGAGCTCGTCGAGGGCCAGCTCGGCGGGGAGGAAGGCGACGGCGTGGGGATTGCCCATGTCCACGTCGGTCGCGGCCAGTGCGCGCCCCGCGATCTCGACGGTGCGCGAGTCCTCGCCGATCCTGCTCGGCCCCATCCCCACGCGCACGGACCAGCTCGGGGAACCGGCGTCCGGGTGCGCCAGGATCTCGATGGTGCGGAGTCCGGACCGGGTC
This sequence comes from Brachybacterium sp. GCM10030268, assembly GCF_042666305.1. Lineage (NCBI taxonomy): Bacteria > Bacillati > Actinomycetota > Actinomycetes > Micrococcales > Dermabacteraceae > Brachybacterium > Brachybacterium sp. GCM10030268. The sequence goes on from NZ_JBHTCW010000001.1 coordinate 270,349, forward strand.
CAGATCTCGAAGCGGTCCTCCTGGACGTGGGCGGCGCGCTGCAGATGCGCGGCGAGCACGCGCACGCCGTTGCCGCACATCTCGGCGGTCGATCCGTCGGCGTTGCGGTAGTCCATGAACCACTCCGGGGCGTCGCCGGGAGCGTCGATGCCGGCCCGCTGCGTGCGGACGGCGCGGATCACCCCGTCGGCGCCGACGCCGGAGCGGCGATCGCACAGCGCGGCGACGGTCGCCGGGTCCAGGTCCAGCTCGCCCTCGGGGTCGTCCAGGAGCACGAAATCGTTCTCGGTCCCGTGCCCCTTGGTGAATCGCATGCTCTCGGTCATGGTCCGAGCCTATGTCTCTTCGTCTCGTGATGCCCCGACGCCGTGATCGGCGCCTCGCTCCCGGCCCGCGCAGGCTCGATCACGGTCATGGCGCGAGCGAGCGCGCGCTCGAGGTCGCCGGTTCCGCCGCCTGCGGGGGCATCGATCCACTGCACCCGCGCGTCCCGGCGGAACCAGGTGTCCTGTTTGCGCACCAGCCGGCGGGTTCCGACGACGGTGGCCTCGATGGCCTCCTGGCAGGTCATCGCGCCGTCGAGCACGGCCAGGCCCTGTTCGTAGCCGATCGCGCGGCGCGCTGTCGGGCCCCGGTCGAGCCCGCGCTCCCGCAGCCCCCGGATCTCCTCGAGCAGCCCGCGCTCCACCATCACCTCGACCCGTCGTGCGATGCGCTCGTGCAGCTCGGTCCGGTCCAGGCGCAGCCCGATCTGCAGGGTGCGGGGGTCCGCGTAGTGCGGCCGGGGCAGGAACGCCGTGAACGGTCGGCCGGTGAGTTCGCCGACCTCCAGCGCCCGCACGATCCGACGGGTGTCCTGGGGTCCGATCACGTCGGCCGCCTCGGGGTCGGTCCGTGCCAGCTCGTCATGCAGGGCGCGCGGGCCGATCTCCTCAGCTCGCGCCTCCAGTCGCGCGCGGAGGGCGGCGTCCGTCGGGGGGAACTCGATGTCGTCCAGCACGGCCCGCACGTAGAGACCGGAGCCGCCGACCAGGATCGGGACCCGCCCCCGGGCGCGGATGTGCGCGATGGCGGCACGGGCCTGCTGCTGATACGCGGAGACGCTCGCCTCTTCGGTCACCTCGAGCACGTCCAGCAGATGATGGGGGACGCCGTCCCGCTCCCCCGGCGGCACCTTCGCGGTGCCGATGTCCATGCCGCGGTAGAACTGGAGGGCGTCGGCGTTGACCACCTCGCCGCCGACGCGACGGGCCAGGGCGATGGCGAGATCTGACTTCCCCGTGGCGGTGGCGCCCACGATCGCGATCAGCGGCGCCTCGATCGCATCGGCCACGCCGGCCTCCCCGTCCTCCTCACGTCCGGGAGGAGGCCCGGTCCGCGCCTGCTCCGGGGCGCGGCGCGCATGAGGCTCGGAATCCATGCTCGGCACCTTAGCCTGCGGCGTTGCTCGCAGTCAGCGGAATCACGGCCGGCGCCCAGTTCAGGATCCGGTTGGAGGGAGTAATGTGTGCGGCGGTCCGGGCCCCGGGCCGATCCGCATCTCCTAGAGCACTGTCCGAGGTTGGAAGTGACTGCACCGCACGAGTCCCCCGAACTGACGGACTCGACCGATTCTCTGGCCCCGATGTCCCTCAAGAGGGTCGAGGAGTGCCTGACGCGGCACGGGTATGCGTTCGTCGAGGACGAGGAGCACCCGGAGATCCTCCGCGCCCGCTTCGATGACTACCGGTTCCAGTTCATGCTCTCCGGCGAGGACCATGGCGTCCTGCAGACCCGCGGCCGCTGGAGCCACTCCGTGGACATCTCCCGCAAGGTCGAGATGATCAAGCTCTGCAACGAGTGGAACATGAACCGGATCTGGCCCAAGGTCTACGTGCGCCGGGAATCCGAGGGACTGCTCGGCGTGTACGGCGAGCTGGCCGCGGATTTCCGGGCCGGCGCGCTGGACTCCCAGCTCGACAGCGCCATCAAGTGCGGCCTCAGCACCGTGATCGCCTTCTTCCGCAGCCTCGAGGAGCGCCTCGGGGCGGAGCTGGACGAGCTCGACAGCTGAGGCTTCCCCGCTCAGGGCGTGCGCGGGCTCGGCATCCCGAGGGTGACGGGCCCCCCGGACCCGCCGCCGTGGCCGGTGCCGCAGGCTGAGCCCGTATCCAGACCCTGCACCCCGGCCTCCCAGGCGTCGCCGGAACGGGTGCGTCGCACCGAGAACTGTTCGGGCGAGGGCTCCGTCCCCGGGGCTGCGGCCAGCGCGCTGTCCGCGATCAGGTAGTGCGGGGCGGCACGGGTGACGGTCGCGGTGACCAGATCCCCCGGCCGGGGGCGAGAGGCGGCCGGCAGCCCCTGCGGCAGGGAGAGGTGGACCAGGCGATGGTCGCGGGCGCGTCCCGAGATGCGCTGGGTGCGCTCGTCGCGGTCGCCTTCGCCCTCGGCCACGAGCACCTCCACGACGCTGCCTTCGAGCTTCTGGTTCTCCTCGTAGGTGATGCGGTCCTGGAGCGCCGTCAGCCGTTCGTAGCGCTCCTGGACGACCTCCTTGGGCACCTGGTCCTCCATGGTCGCCGCCGGCGTGCCCGGGCGGATCGAGTACTGGAAGGTGAAGGCGCTGGAGAAGCGCGAGGACTCGACCACATCGAGGGTGGCCTGGAAGTCCTCCTCGGTCTCGCCGGGGAAGCCGACGATGATGTCGGTCGTGATGGCGGCCTCGGGGATCTGCTCGCGCACCCGGTCCAGGATGCCGAGGAACTTCTTGGAGCGGTAGGAGCGCTTCATCCGCCGCAGCACGGCGTCGGACCCGGACTGGAGCGGCATGTGCAGCTGCGGCATGACGTTCGGCGTCTCGGCCATCGCCTCGATGACGTCGTCGGTGAACATCGCGGGGTGCGGCGAGGTGAACCGGACCCGTTCCAGACCATCGATGTCGCCGCAGGCTCGCAGGAGCTTCGCGAAGGCGCCACGGTCTCCGAACTCGACCCCGTAGGAGTTCACGTTCTGACCCAGCAGCGTCACCTCGTTGGCGCCGGCGGCGACCACGTCACGGACCTCGGCGAGGATCTCTCCGGGCCGGCGATCCTTCTCCGTGCCGCGCAGCGAGGGCACGATGCAGAACGTGCAGGTGTTGTTGCAGCCGACGCTGATGGAGACCCATGCCGCGTAGGAGGACTCGCGCTTGGTGGGCAGCGTCGAGGGGAAGGTCTCGAGCGAGTCGAGGATCTCGACCTGTGCCTCGCGGTTGTGCTGGGCGCGGTCCAGCAGCACCGGCAGGGAGCCGATGTTGTGGGTGCCGAAGACGACGTCGACCCAGGGGGCGCGCTCGACGATGGCGGCGCGGTCCTTCTGCGCGAGGCACCCGCCGACCGCGATCTGCATGCCGGGATGGGCGTCCTTGCCGGGACGCAGGGCCCCGAGGGTCCCGTAGAGCTTGTTGTCCGCGTTCTCGCGCACCGCACAAGTGTTGAACACGACCACGTCGACCTCGCCGCGACGGGGCTCGGCTCCGGGGCGCGCGGCGATATAGCCGGCGTCCTCGAGCATGCCGGTCAGGCGCTCCGAGTCGTGGACGTTCATCTGGCAGCCGAAGGTGCGCACCTGGTAGGTGCCGCGCGGCTCACCGGGGGTCGCGCCGCCGGCCCCGTGCGGGGACGGCGCGGCGGATGCGTCGGGCTGCGAAGCGAGAGAGCTGGAGACACTGAGCGACATAGTGGCACCAGGGTACGGCGGACACGGCCGCGCTGTGCTCTGCCCGCCCGCGCGCCACGGGCTCCGCCCGCCCGGGCGCCACGGGCTGCACCCCGCACGCCGGCCATGGGCCCGCCCGGCCTCATCCGACAGCCCTCACCAGCACCTTCACCCGCTCTCACACGCTCTGAGAAGGTCACAAAGTCGTGACGGTGCGGCCGGGCGGCAAGGAGCAGGCGCAGCTGTGCCATAGCGTGCGCGTATGACTCAGATCAGCCCCGGAGTTGCGGCGGGACGGCCGTCGACGCAAAGCCTCGTCTCCCTCTCGGGTGTCCAGAAGCATTTCGGTGACCTGCATGTCCTCCAGGACATCGATCTCGAGGTCTCCGCCGGCGAGGTGGTGGTGGTGCTCGGCCCGTCGGGCTCCGGCAAGTCGACGCTGTGCCGCACCATCAATCGCCTCGAGACCATCGACGCCGGCGAGATCCGCATCGATGGCCAGGCCCTGCCCACGTCGGGGCCGGGGCTGGCGGCTCTGCGTTCCGAGGTCGGCATGGTCTTCCAGGCGTTCAACCTCTTCGCGCACAAGACCGTGCTCCAGAACGTCACCGTCGCGCCGATCAAGGTCAAGGGCATCCCGCGACGCGAGGCCGAGCGCAGCGGCATGGAGCTGCTGGAACGGGTGGGCGTGGCCGATCAGGCCGACAAGCTGCCCGCGCAGCTCTCCGGTGGCCAGCAGCAGCGCGTGGCCATCGCCCGCTCCCTGGCGATGAACCCGAAGGTGATGCTCTTCGACGAGCCCACGTCGGCGCTCGACCCCGAGATGATCAGTGAGGTCATCGAGGTGATGACGGGACTGGCCCAGGACGGCATGACGATGATCGTCGTCACCCACGAGATGGGCTTCGCGCGCCGCACCGCGGACCGGGTCGTGTTCATGGATGCCGGACGCATCCTCGAGGTCCGTACGCCCGAGGAGTTCTTCTCCGCTCCCCAGACCGACCGTGCCCGGGACTTCCTGGGCAAGATCCTCGACCACTGACCGCATCGCCCACGCCCCTTCGAAGGAGAACATCATGAGCAGGTCCCTGAACCGACGCCTCTTCCTGACCGGCACGGCCGGCACCGTCGCCGCCGCCACCCTGGCGGCCTGCGGCGGCAGCGGCGAGAGCGGCGGCGAGCCCGAGGTCCAGGACGTTGCCGCCGGTGACTTCCCCGAGGGCTCGACCATGGCCGCCCTCGCGGAGGCCGGCAGCATCACCATCGGCACCAAGTTCGACCAGCCCCTGTTCGGCCAGGCCGGGCCCGACGGCGATCCGGTCGGCTTCGACGTCGAGATCGGCAAGATCGTCGCCGGCGCCCTCGGCATCGATCCCGAGAACATCGAATGGAGGGAGACGGTCTCCGCGAACCGTGAACCCTTCCTCGAGGGCGGGCAGGTCGACATCGTCGTGGCGACCTACTCCATCACCGACGAGCGCAAGGAAGTCGTGGACTTCGCCGGGCCGTACTACGTCGCCGGCCAGGCGCTGATGGTCCTCGCCGACAACGAGGACATCACCGGGGAGGACTCGCTGGCCGGCAAGACGGTCGCCTCCGTGGAGGGATCCACGCCGGCACAGTACATCCGCGACAACCACCCCGACGCCGAGCTGCAGACCTTCGACACGTACTCCAACTGCGTCACGGCCCTCACCAACGGTCAGGTCGAGGCGGTGACCACGGACAACGTGATCCTGGCGGGCTTCGTCGAGCAGGATCCGGACAACCTGAAACTGGTGAACGACGGAGAGACCTTCACCGACGAGCCCTACGGCATCGGCCTGGCGCTGGGCGATGACGACTTCCGCAGCTTCCTCAACGACACGCTGGAGGCCGCCTACGAGGACGGCTCCTGGCAGACCGCCTGGGAGGAGACCGCAGGCAGCGTGCTGCCGACTCCCGAACCGCCCGAGGTCGACCGCTACTGAGCGCCCGACCGCCCAGATCCCCCCTCGTCCCCCGTCGGGCCGGCTCGTCCTGAGCCGGCCCGACGCCCCTGCCAGGAGCTGCCCGTGGATACGTTCGTCATCGAACGCGACATGCTGTGGACCGCCTTCAGCACGACGCTGACGCTGGCCGTGCTCGCCGGCCTGATCTCGCTGGTGGCCGGGACCGTGATCGCCGGAATGCGAGTCTCCCCGTACGCTCCGCTGCGCGCCCTGGCCACCGGGTACACGGAGTTCCTCCGGAACACGCCACTGACGATCGTGTTCTTCTTCTATGTGTTCGTGACCCCGTCGATGGGCTTCACGTTCGGGTACAAGGCGGCAGCCGTCATCGCGCTGTCGTGCTACACCTCGGCCTTCGTCGCCGAGGCGGTGCGCTCGGGCGTCAACTCGGTCGCGGTGGGCCAGGCCGAGGCGGCCCGATCGCTGGGCATGTCGTTCACGCAGAACCTGAGCATCGTCGTGCTCCCCCAGGCTTTCCGCACCGCCATCCCGCCGCTGATCAGCGTATTCATCGCTCTGGTGAAGAACACCTCGGTCGCCGGGGCCTTCAGCGTGCTGGAGCTGTTCGCGATGTCCCGTCGGTTGACCAACGTCTACTCGGCCGATGTCATCGCGATCCTGGTCGGCGTGGCCGCGTGCTATCTGATCATCTGCATCCCGCTGGGCCAACTGGCAGGACACCTCGAGCGGAAGGTGGCGTTCGCCCGATGACGACCGGACCCGTCCTGTACGACGTCGCCGGCCCTGCGGAGAGGCGGCGGTCCCGCCTGATCTCCGGGGTCCTCACGGTGGTGCTGCTCGTGGGCGCCGGCCTGTTCGCCTACCGCCTGTACCTCAATGGGGTGTTCGACGACCGCTGGGCCGTACTGGTCGACGTCCCGACGAACTTCGCAGGCTTCGAGACCCGCCATGTCTGGCAGGCGATCTTCCGCGGGCTGGGCAATACGTTGCTGGCAGCGGTGATAGCGCTGCCGCTGGCCGCCCTGCTGGCGGTGGTGCTGGTCTCGGTGCGAGCCTCCCCCATCGCTCCGCTGCGGTGGCTGGCGACCGGGATCATCGAGATCTTCCGCGGCCTGCCGGTCGTGCTGGTGATGTTCTTCGGCATCCTGGTGCTGCCCGGGGCCACGCCGCTGATGGCCGTCGTGTTCGGGCTCGTGCTGTACAACAGCGCCGTCTTCGCGGAGATCCTGCGGGCCGGCATCACGGCCCTGCCCAAGGGACAGACGGAGGCGGCCCAGTCGGTGGGGATGGGCCCGATGCTCATCTACCGCGACATCCAGCTGCCTCAGGCCGTGCGGATGATGCTGCCCTCGCTCATCGCTCAGGGCGTGGTGCTGGTCAAGGATTCCTCGCTGGGCTACATCGTGGGCTACGCCGAACTGCTGCGAGGGGTCAGTCGGGTCTCGGACGCCCTGACCAACGCGGCGTACCTCCTGCCGCTGCTCGCGGTGGGCGCGGCCATCTACATCGCGCTGAACATCACGCTGTCACGGGTGGCAGTGTGGGTTCAGCACCGCAGCAGCCTGGCGCGGAAGGCTCCCGCGCGGGTCACCGGGGCGGCAGAGGTCCCGGACTGAGCCGACGTCTCCTCGCGGTACCACCGGGCCCGCGATACTACTCGGCGGCGGCACGCAGCTCGCCGGCGATCACTCGCACCGCGAGGTCACCGGGGTAGCCCTTGCGGGTGAGCAGGGCGTCCAGCCGCCTCGACAACCGGCGGCGGTGGCTTCCGTCCCTCTCGGTGCGCAGCCGTTCCCGGTCGCGATCGCCCAGGCGCGAGCGCACGAGGTCTCGGCACCGCGCCTCCTCGTCGCTCTCTCCTGCGGCCAGCGCCGCGTCGATGTCCGCCGCGGCGACACGCCGGTCCTCGAGCTCGCGTCGCAGCGCCTCGTCACCCAGTGCGCGCAGGGTGCGGCGCTGCTGGACCCATTCGTGGGCGAAGGCGGTGTCATCGAGCAGTCCGGCCCGCTCGATACGGGCCATCGCCTCATGGGCGATCGCCGCGGGAACCTCTCGCTGGTCGAGGCGGTCACGCAGCTCCCCGGCCGATCGCCGGCGCATGGACAGCAGCCGCATCAGATAGCGGCACTCGTGCACGACCGCCTTCTCACGCTCGATGGCCTCCGGGTCCGGGCCGTTTCTGGGCGCGTCGAGAATCTGGCGCGTGCGGCGCTCAAGGCGCTCGCGCACCGCCCCCTCGGCCGGATCTTTCTGCGCAAGGAGAGCGGCGCCGGCGCCCTGGGGGTCGCCGGCGCCGCTCCTGATGCCGTGACGGTGCGCCATCGATCAGATGGTGGCGGGGACGTCCTCGTCGAGGAACTCATCCTCGCCGAGCGCGGCTGCAGGCGCCTCGCTCACCTCGCCCTCGGGTGCGGCCTGTTCCGCGGCGTATTTCCCGACACCGAGGGTGCGCAGGATCTTCTCCTCGATCTCCACCGCCAGATCCGGGTTGTCCTTGAGGAACTGGCGGGCGTTCTCCTTGCCCTGCCCCAGCTGGTCCCCTTCGTAGGTGAACCATGCCCCGGACTTGCGGACCACGCCGTGCTCGACCCCGAGATCGATCAGCCCTCCTTCGCGGGAGATGCCCTCCCCGTAGAGGATGTCGAACTCGGCCTGCTTGAAGGGCGGGGCCATCTTGTTCTTGGCGATCTTGACCCGGGTGCGGTTACCCACGGAATCGGTGCCCGCCTTCAGCGTCTCGATGCGCCGGATGTCCATGCGCACGGAGGCGTAGAACTTCAGTGCCTTGCCGCCGGTGGTGGTCTCGGGGCTGCCGAAGAACACGCCGATCTTCTCGCGCAGCTGGTTGATGAAGATGGCGGTGGTGCCCGAGGAGGACAGGGCACCGGCGAGCTTGCGCAGCGCCTGGGACATGAGGCGGGCCTGGAGACCCACATGCGAGTCGCCCATCTCGCCCTCGATCTCGGCCTTGGGCACGAGGGCCGCGACGGAGTCGATCACCACGATGTCGAGTGCGCCGGAGCGGATCAGCATGTCGGTGATCTCGAGGGCCTGCTCGCCGGTGTCCGGCTGGGAGACCAGCAGTGCGTCGATGTCCACGCCCAGCTTCTTGGCGTACTCCGGATCCATCGCGTGCTCGGCGTCGATGAACGCGGCGATGCCGCCGTTGCGCTGCGCGTTGGCCACCGCGTGCAGGGCGAGCGTGGTCTTGCCGGAGGACTCCGGGCCGTAGATCTCGACGATGCGGCCGCGGGGCAGGCCGCCGACCCCGAGCGCGGCGTCCAGGGCCACGGAGCCGGTGGGGATGACCTCGACCGGCGGCCTGGTGTCATCGCCCAGACGCATGATCGAGCCCTTGCCGAACTGGCGGTCGATCTGGGCGAGGGCGTTGTCGAGCGAGGAGCCGCGATCCTTCGAGGCTGTCTTCGGTGCAGGCATGAGCTTCGTTCCTTCCAAGGGGCCGGGAGTGCCGACGTATTGACCTTGCGGCCACACTAGGCGGCGGCCCCGACATCCGCCGCCGCCCCGATGTCCGTGTGGACGGATGAGGAGTGGGGAGGAAAGACGCGACCGTGCGGATGGTGCCGGGGAGACCGTCGATCCCCACCATACCGAACACGCGTTCGAACACGCGAGAGGATCGGTCGTGTCGCGGCGTGTCGCGCTCCGTCACGGATCAGCGCCGGATCAGGCCCGCCTCAGCGCCGTCGCTGCTCGGCGGGGACCTCCCAGCGCTGGGACTCGGGAACGTCCATGGCGTCGCACAGAGCGGTCCACACCAGACGCACCGCGACCCCGCGCTCGAGGGCCTGCTCGGCGGTCAGACCGCCGGTCTCCTCGAGCACGAGGTCGCGTGTGTAGGTGCGGGCCAGGACCGGGCCGAAGACGTGATCGGCCAGTTCCGTGAACTCGCTGCGCCGCACCTCAGCGGGCGCCGACCAGCGGGGCCGCGTCGTCGGCGAGACCCTCGGGCACGGTGTCGGGGATGCTGACGCGCTCGGCGACGGCGAAGCGGTCGGACACCTCGCGCAGGACGAAGGACAGCGGGAGGCCGAGAGCCTCGGTCACGGAGACCAGCAGTTCGCTGGAGGCCTCCTTCTGGCCGCGCTCGATCTCGCTGAGATATCCCAGGGATACACGGGCATCGGAGGACACCTGCCGCAGCGTTCGGCCCTGGGAACGGCGCGCATCGCGCAGGACGTCCCCGAGCTCCTGACGGAAAAGGACCATGGCCTTGCCTCCGTTCCTCTGGTTGATCTGATGATGGTGCACCCCGTGGGTGCGGTGCGTCGAAGTCATCACGATCAGAACAACGCGGCCACCCCCGTGAGTGTTCCCCAGAGTGTAGTGGCCTCGCTCCCAGCGCCCGCTGGGAATTGTGTATGGCGGACCTGGGAGCGCGACGTCCGCGCCACCGCGCCGGATCGATAGCGCTGACCGGCGGATTCGCTCAGTCCTCGAGTTCGGCCGCCAGCTCATCGAGCGCCGCCTCGACCGCCGCGGCCCGGATGCGCGCTCTTCCGCCGCTGAGATGCAGTTCACGCGTTCGCGTGCGGCCCCCGCGGCGAGCCAGGCCCAGGACCACGGTGCCCTCCGCGACGCCGCGCTCGTCCGGGCCGGGCCCGGCGACCCCCGTGGTCGCGACCGCGAGGTCCGTGCCATAGAGCCCGAGCGCTCCCTCCGCCATCGCCGACGCGACCTGCGCGGTCACCGCTCCCGTCTCGCGCAGCAGCCCGGCGTCCACGCCGAGCACCGCCGTCTTCGCGTCGTAGGAGTAGCAGGCCGCTCCCCCGGCGACCACAGCGCTCGCGCCGGGGACGTCCACCAGGCGCGCAACGACCGCTCCCGCGGTCAACGACTCGGCCGTGGCGATCGTCCATCCCCGCTCAGCGGCCCGCGCGATGACGACGGCCGGGTCAGAGGCCATCGTCATGGCCCGGGCCGCCGGCGAGGGCCTCACGGCGCAGCCGCAGCCCGTCCTTCAGATTCACCAGGCCGGACCATACGGTCAGCACGACGGCCAGCAGCACCAGGGCCAGGCCGAGCCAGCGAGCCGGCTGCCACCACAGCTCGAACGGGATCAGGCAGAAGGTGATGGCGACGGTCTGGACCATGGTCTTCGCCTTGCCGGCCGCATTGGCCGGCAGCGCGCCGTACTTGAGGATCGTGAACCGCATGACGGTGATCCCGATCTCGCGCACCAGGATCAGGATCGTCATCCACCACGGCACGTACTCCCACACCGAGAGCATGATCAGCGCGGCCCCGGTCATCGCCTTGTCCGCGATCGGGTCCACGATCTTGCCGAAGTCGGTGATCAGGTTCCGGCTGCGCGCGAGGTGACCGTCGAGGTAGTCGGTGATCATCGCCAGGACGAACACCGCGGCCACGAGCAGCCGCCCACCGATCGACTCGGGGTAGAGCACGGCGAGCACCACCAGCAGGGGCACCATCGCGCACCGCACCATGGTGAGGATGTTCGCGATGTTCCAGAGCGGGACCGGATCCGTGCGGGGTGTGGTCATCGGTGCTCCTGCTGTGCGAGGTGGGCGGCGGGTGGCATCCGGCGGAGCCGGGTGACGCGGCGGGGTGGCGGGCCGGGGCCGCCGGGTCAGCGGCCCGTGAGGCTCCAGGCGTCCTCTCCGTCCCCATCATCCTCGTCGTAGTACTCGGTGGCGGGCTCGGAGCCGTCGTCGGCCAGCGGATCCGCCGCGTATCGGTCCCCGCCGTCGCCGATCCCGGCCGCTGCGGGGGCAGCTGGGTCTCCCTCCGCACCGGGTTCGAGCTCGACTGCCTGGTCGGCAGCGTACGGCTCGTCCGCGGCGGGCTCTGCGGTCTCCTCCCCGCGGATACGGGCCAGAGCCGTCCCCAGCTCGTCGGGATGGACCAGCACATCGCGGGCCTTGGATCCCTCGGAGGGGCCGACGATCTCCCGGGACTCCAGCAGGTCCATCAGGCGGCCTGCCTTCGCGAAGCCCACGCGCAGCTTCCGCTGCAGCATCGAGGTGGAGCCGAACTGCGTGGTGACCACGAGCTCCGCCGCCTGCAGCAGCACATCGAGATCGTCGCCGATGTCGTCGTCGATCTGCTTCTTGGCCGCGACCACCGTGACGTCCTCACGGTAGTTGGGCTTCATCTGGGACTTGACGTGGTCGACGACCTTGTGGATCTCCGACTCGTTGACCCACGCACCCTGGACACGCATCGGCTTGGCCTTGCCCATCGGGTGGAACAGCGCGTCGCCCTGACCGATGAGCTTCTCCGCGCCCACCGAGTCGAGGATGACCCGGGAGTCCTGCAGGGAGGAGGTGGCGAAGGCCAGGCGGCTGGGGACGTTGGCCTTGATGATGCCGGTGACGACGTCGACCGAGGGTCGCTGGGTGGCCAGGATCAGGTGGATGCCGGCCGCACGGGCGAGCTGGGTGATGCGCTGGATCGACGCTTCGACGTCGCGCGGGGCGACCATCATGAGGTCGGCGAGCTCATCGACGACGACCAGCAGGTACGGGTACGGCGCGAGTCGGCGCTCGCTGCCCGGCGGCGGGGTCAGCTCGCCGGCGCGGACGGCCTTGTTGAAGTCATCGATGTGCTTGTACCCGAAGGTCGCGAGGTCGTCGTAGCGGGCGTCCATCTCCTTGACCACCCATTCCAGGGCTTCGGCGGCCTTCTTGGGGTTGGTGATGATCGGAGTGATCAGGTGCGGGATGCCCTCGTAGATCGTCAGCTCGACGCGCTTGGGATCGACCAGGACCATACGTACCTCTTCGGGGGTGGCACGCATGAGGATCGAGGTGATCATAGAGTTGACGAAGCTGGACTTACCGGCGCCCGTGGCACCAGCGACCAGAAGGTGCGGCATCTTGGCGAGGTTCGCGACCACGTACCCGCCCTCGACGTCCTTGCCCACACCCATCACCAGCGGGTGCTCGTTGCGATGGGCGACGGAGCTGCGCAGCACGTCGCCGAGGACGACCGTCTCGCGGTCCGTGTTGGGGATCTCGATGCCGATGGCCTTCTTGCCCGGGATCGGCGAGAGGATGCGCACGTCCGCACTGGCCACGGCATAGGAGATGTTCTTGTCGAGTGCCGTGACCTTCTCGACCTTGGTGCCGGGAGCAAGCTCGATCTCGTACCGGGTCACCGTCGGTCCCCGGGAGAAGCCGGAGACCTCGGCGTTCACGTTGAACTGCTCGAAGACCTCCATGAGCGCGGCCACGACCTGGTCATTGACCTCGGACCGCGTCTTGTGGGGCGGGCCTTCGGTCAGGAAGGAGGACTCGGGCAGGGTGTAGACGACGTCGCCGGCGAGCTCGAGCTGCTCGCCCGCCCGGGGCAGGTCGCCCATCGGCGGCTCGATCAGGTCGGGCTCCGACTTCTCCGGCTTCTGCTGCGTCGCGGCGGGCCGGGAGGCGGCCGCGCTGCGGGCAGGCTTGGTGGCGCCGGCCGCCGCGGCGGCACCCGGGCCGCCGGCGGGCATCGGGGTGGTCGCGTCAGGGGCGCCCTTCGCGTCCTTCCCCGGGAAGGTCTTGGCACGGTGGTTCTCGTCCTCCACCACGTCGAAGACCTCTGTCGAGTCGACCGGGGCCCGGCCACGGCCGGCTCCGCGGCGCTTCTTCTTCGCCGTGGCCGCCGCGGCGTCCTCGGCGGTCACTCCCTGCTCGAACGCCTCGTCCCCGGCGTAACCGAAGCTCTCGTGGTCGCGACCCGCTGCCTCCGCCTCGGCCTTCTCCTTGCGGCTGCGGCGACGCGGACGCCCGGCGGGCTGAGCCTCGGTCGCCTGCTCGTGGACCTCCGGATCGGCTCGGCGCGGGCGCAGGCCGAAGGCGACGCGTTCGGCGTCCTCCTCCTCGCTGCGGCCGACCATCACCTCGTAGACATCGCGCACGCGCGAGGGGATCGACTCGACGGGGGTGGCGGTCAGGACCAGGATCCCGAAGGCGATCACCACGGAGTGGATGACGATGACGGCGACCGGGGGCAGCAGCGCCTCCAGCGGAGCTGCTGCCAGATACCCGAGGACTCCTCCTCCGCGAGCGAGGTTGTCGATCCCGTCCGCCGGAGCCGGCATGCGCGCGGAGACGGAGGCGATCGCCGAGATCGCGGCCAGCAGGAGCGCGATGCCGATCGCGATGCGCGAGTTGGCCCGGACCTGATCCGGGCGGCGGAACATCCGGATCGCCCAGCCGGCCGCCAGCAGCGGGATCACCATGGAGGAGATGCCGAAGGTCCCGGCCACCACGGTGTGCACCGCGCCGAACACAGGACCGCCCAGCTGCCACCACTCGACGACGGCCACCAGGGTCGCGATGAGCATCAGGAACAGGGCGTAGCCGTCGCGCCGCTGCTCGGGGGCGACCTCCCAGCGCGCCACACCGATGGAGCGGATGAAACCGCCGACCATCCGGGCGATCGCCAGATAGCCGGAGCGCACTGCGCGCACCGGCAGGGGAAGCGTCGACGGGTCGTGGGCCGCGGAGCCGGCGGTGCGCGAGCTACCGGCAGCCGAGGTCCGTGACGAGCCTTTCGACGCACGTGCGGGGGAAGACGTACGTGTCGCCATGGCACCAGGGTACCGTCCAGCTCGGCCCCAGCCCGGGAGGCTGGGCCTGCGATCAGGCGCTATCTCACCGCTCGCAAGCTCGCAGCACGTCGATCAGGCCCCGCCGAATCTCCTGATCTCCTACCGCTCGCAAGCTCGCAGCACGTCGATCAGGCTTCACTGAACCTCCTGATCTCCTACCGCTCGCAAACTCGCAGCACGTCGATCAGGGGGTCAGGCTTCGATCACGATGGGGATGATCATGGGGCGGCGGCGCAGGCGCTGGGAGACGTAGCGGCCGACGACGCGGCGCATGATCTGCTGCAGCTGGTGGGTGTCACGGCGGTTGGACTGATCGGCCACGGCCTGCTCGAGCGCCTTGACGATCTCGGGACGGATCTTCTGGAAGACCACGTCGTCCTCGGCCACGCCGCGCGCGTGGATCTCGGGACCGGCGATGAGCGAACCGGTCTCCGAGTTGACCACGGCGAACAGGGAGATGAAGCCCTCGTCCCCGAGGATGCGGCGGTCCTTGAGATCCGCTTCGGAGATCTCGCCGACGCTGGAGCCGTCGACGTACACGTAGCCGTTGGGCACCTCACCGACGACCTTCGCGACGCCGTCCTTGAGGTCGACGACGTGACCGTCCTTGGCCAGGACCACCCGCTCCGGCGGCACACCGGTGGCTTCCGCGATCTTGCCGTTGGCGATGAGGTGGCGGACCTCGCCGTGGATCGGCATCACGTTCTTCGGGCGCACGATGTTGTAGCAGTACAGCAGCTCGCCGGCACTGGCGTGACCGGAGGTGTGCACCTTCGCGTTGCCCTTGTGGACCACCTCGGCGCCGAGCGCCATCAGGCCGTTGACCACACGGAAGACCGCGTTCTCGTTGCCCGGGATCAGCGAGGAGGCGAGGACCACGACGTCCCCGGGGCCCACGCTGACGCGGTGGTCGCGGTTGGCGATGCGGCCGAGCGCCGCCATCGGCTCGCCCTGGCTGCCGGTGCACATCAGCACGACCTGCTCATCGGGCAGGTTGTCGATGCGCTTGACGTCCACCAGGATGCCCTCGGGCACATCGAGGTACCCCATGTCCGCGGCGATGCCCATGTTGCGCACCATCGAACGGCCGACGAAGGCGACCTTCCGCCCGTGGGCGGCGGCCGCATCGAGCACCTGCTGGACGCGGTGGACGTGACTCGAGAAGGAGGCGACCACGATCTTCTGGCGTGCGCGGCCGAACACCGCGTCCAGGGTGGGTCCGATCTCCTTCTCGCCGACGGTGAACCCGGGCACCTCGGCGTTGGTGGAGTCGGTCATGAACAGATCCACGCCGGCCTCGCCGAGGCGTGCGAAGGCGCGCAGGTCGGTGATCCGGCCGTCCAGCGGCAGCTGATCCATCTTGAAGTCGCCGGTGTGCAGGACGGTGCCGGCCGGGGTCGAGACATGGACGGCGAGCGCGTCCGGGATCGAGTGGTTCACGGCGACGAACTCGCAGTCGAACGGGCCGAAGCTCTCCTGCTGGCCCTCCTTCACCGCGTAGGTGAAGGGCTTGATGCGGTGCTCCTTGAGCTTCGCCTCGATGAAGGCCAGGGTCAGCTGGCTGCCGATCAGCGGGATGTCGGGCTTCATCCGCAGCAGGTAGGGCACCGCGCCGATGTGGTCCTCGTGGCCGTGGGTCAGCACGATCGCGGCGACGTCGTCCAGGCGATCGCTGATCATGTCGAAGTCCGGCAGGATCAGGTCGACCCCGGGCTGGGCGTCCTCGGGGAAGAGGACCCCGCAGTCGACGATGAGCAGCCTGCCCTCGAACTCGAGCACGGACATGTTGCGGCCGACGTCCCCCAGCCCGCCCAGCGGGGTGACCCGCAGGGTGCCGCGCTTCAGCTTCGGCGGCTGGTTCAGTCGGTGGGAATACGAAGTGGTCATAGAGGCCTCCGAGCCTTATCGCGTGGGGGGTACGCCGTCGGCCGCGTCCAGCGCGGCGGCGAGCGCGCGCAGCTGGTCGGCATCGGCAGGAACATGGGGGCCGCGCATGGCCGCGTGGGGCAGCACGCCCTGCAGGGCGAGAGCGGCCTTGGCGGCGACGGCCCCGGGGATGTGATTCATGATGGCCTCGACCACGGGGGCGAGGCGGTTGTGGGCGTCGCGCGCGGCGACGAGGTCGGACCGGTCCACGGCCTCGACCATCTGCTTCTCGAGGTCACCGGCGACCTGGCCGACGACGGAGACCATGCCCGCGGCGCCGATCGTCAGCCACGGCAGGTTCAGGCCGTCCTCACCGGAGTAGTAGGCGAGCCCCGTCTCCGCCATCACCCTAGTGGCCTGGAGCAGGTCCGCCTTGGCATCCTTGATCGCCAGGATCCGATCGTGCTCGCCCAGGCGCAGCAGCGTCTCGTAGGCGAGCGCGGCCCCCGTGCGGCCGGGGATGTCGTAGAGCATGACGGGCAGGTCGGTGGCGTCGGCGACCGCGGTGGTGTGCGCGATGATGCCGGCCTGGCTGGGCTTGGAGTAGTACGGGGTCACCACCAGCAGCCCGTCCAGGCCGAGCTCGGCGTGCGCGCGGGCCAGGTCGATCGAATGGGCCGTGTCATAGGTGCCCACCCCGGCGACGACCTTGATCTCGGGGCCGACGGCCGCACGCACGGCGCGGGCGAGTTCGATCTTCTCGACGTCGGTGAGGGTCGGGGCCTCTCCGGTGGTGCCGGAGACCACGATGAGATCGTTGCCGTGCTCGCTGACGTGCGCGGCCAGTGCCTGGGCGGCATCAAGGTCGATCTCGTGGGCGTCCTCGGTGAACGGAGTGACCACAGCGGTCCCCACGGTGCCGAAGGGCCGCAGGGGGCGCGAATCGGGGCTGGTCATGGTCTCCTCCCGGAAAAGTCGTGGTCCCCGGAGCCTAGTCCAGGCCGGGCCGCGGTCTGTGCCCTCACGCGGGGCCGAGATCGACCAGGATCGCCAGCGGAGTGCGCTGGCGGCCCTGGCCGAGGGGGTTGTCGGCGAACGTCGCCTCCAGGCGCTCGTTCGCGGTCGTCACGTCCGACCCCAGCACGTTGCGGCCGATGTCGTTGGCGTCCATCACGACCGTGCCGGTGAAGCTGTCGCGCACGGCCGCCGGGATCTCGGCGCCGCGGATGGCCGCCGAGATCCGCGCGGAGACGGCGTCGGGATCCTTCGGCGGCAGCTTCGCCGAGACGTTCGAGGGGAAGGCGGAGTACGGGGTCGGCCCGTCGATCGCACGGACGTCGGCCCCCACCACGTGGTAGAAGAGCCCGCGCTTGCCGATCAGTTTGCCCGCGGCTCCGGCCGCCGAGGCGGCGACCACCCGGGGCAGTCCGACCTCGCGCACGGCCAGCTCCATGGTGGTGGGATCGCCCAGTCCGATGCCGGCCGGCGTGCGGGTGACGAACCGGCTGAGGACCCTCGCGGCGGGGCGCGGCGTGATCTCCCAGGTGAACCACGAGCGGCCCTGGGCGATGGCGATGATCTTCTCGCTGATCACGAAATACCACGGCGCGCCGGCAGGGAGGGCATCGGCGGGGAGGGAGGCGGCGAACCGCTCGACGTGCTCGCGGACCCGCGCCTCGATGTCATCGCCGCGGGTGACCAGCTCGGTCTGCAGCGGGAAGCGGCGCCAGATATGGCCGTCAGCCTCCGAGACCAGGTCGAGCTGCTTGCCCGGGTTGGCCGTGTAGTCGCTCTTGGCCTCGGCCGCCTCGTCCGGATCCGCGGTCGGCGCGGTCGTCGTCCGTGCGGCGCGGGCCGCAGCAGGCTCAGCAGGCCCACCAGAGCCGGCCAGGCCACCCGGCGCGGCCAGGGTGGAGCTCTCGGGGGCGTCGATGTAGGTGCGCAGCCACAGCTCGAGGTTCAGCAGGCGCCAGAAGACGCCCGTGTCGTGGGTTCCCGGGTTCGCCAGGAAGTCGTCGAACAGGGCCAGCACACTAGGGGCGTCGACATAGGGCCGATCGGCGAAGCTCTCCGAGGCGAAGATCTCCCGCACGGCCGGGCCGAGGGCACGGAGCCACTCGTCCTCGGCGGAGGCGAGAACGCCGGCTCCTGCGACACCGGCGCCGGCACCGGCACCGTGTCGGCCCCGATGGTCGGTGCTCGCGCCGGGCACGATCCCGTCCATCGCCTCACGCAGGATCCCGCAGCCGCGCCCGCCGGCGAGGAAGGCCGACTCCTCGAGGGAGAACAGGAAGGCCAGCAGCTCCTTGTCGAGGAAGGGCAAGCGCCCCTGGACCCCGGAGCGCCTCGAGAACCTGTCGTGCTCGCGCAGCAGCGCCGGCAGCGAGGTGCGGAACACGTCCTCCAGCAGCCGCTGCTTGAGGTCGTCCTGGACGAGGCTGAGCGTCTCGGCGCTGTGCTCCTCCACGAAACCGGAGTTCAGCAGCGCGTCGACCGGCACCGCGGCGCGTCCGGAGCCCCGCCGCGCGGCCGCGCGCAGGAGGTCACGGGAGGCGGCGAGCTCACGGGCCAGCGGGGCGAGTCTCCTCTGGCGGCGCAGCTGTCGCAGGTACACCCGGTGATGTCGCTCGTCCCCGGCCATCGTCTGGCTCGCTCCGAGGCCGTCCAGCAGCGCCGTGACGTGCTGGCCGGCCTCGCGAAGGACCGCGTACCGCGCATACGGAGCGCTCGAGGCGGCCGGCTCCCCCTGGGCGCGGACCGCCTCGCGGAGGTCCTCGAGGTCGCCCCCGGCGCCCGGGCGCACCTCGTGCGCGGCGATCTGGTCCTGGTAGTCGGCGAGCAGGGAGTCCACGTCGGAGGCATCCTGGTCGACGGCGCCGGTGGGGGTCGCGCGGAGAACGTGCTGGCGGGCACCGACGGCGCTGTATGCCTCGTCGTCGGGCTCCTCGCGCAGGTGGCGCGCGATCACGGCGGCGATCGCCGAGGAGCCCAGGTCGCCGGAGACGGAGGTGCCCACGGTCCCGTCGGAGGTCAGGCGCAGACGGATCGCGCGCTCGAACCGCTCCCGGTACTCGGCGACGGTGTCCTGGTCGACGGGCCGGCCGGGGCGCGCGGCGATCCGGCGCAGCTCCTCCTGCAGGCTCGAGAACTCGGTCACCTCGGCGGACGCTGTGCTGCCCGTGCTGCCCGTGCTGTCCGTGCTGACTCGCAAGACCTGGCCGGGCAGGAGCCGGCGCACACCGTCGAAGAAGGTCCGGGAGTCCTCGTCGTGAACGCCGAACTGCAGGTAGCGGTAGACGGTGCGGTCATCCGGTGCGGCCTCGAACTGCTCCGCGGCCAGCAGGGCGGAGATCTCGGACGCGAAGAGGAGCTGGGGACCTCGCCCGCCGTCGCCCAGCCAGTAGTAGAGGGGTTTGATCCCGACCTGGTCGCGAGCCAGGACGAGCTCGCCGGTCTGCGTGTCGTGGATGGCGAGCGCGAACATGCCGTTGAAGCGGTCGTAGGCGGCGGTGCCCCATTGCGCGTGCGCCGCCAGCACCACCTCGGTGGCCGTGTCGGTGCGGAAGCTGTGGCCGAGCTGCTCGAGCTGCGTGCGCAGCTCCCCGTGATTGTGGACCTCGCCGTCGTGGACGATCGTGTACCGGCCGTCCGATGAGGCCATCGGCTGAGTGCGGTCCGGGCTGCGGTCGTTCGGCTCACGATGCACCAGAGCGGCCTGGTCGGTGACGACGAGGGCCTCGTCCTCCGGGACGGTGCGGGCCCCGTCGTGGGCCAGGGCGCCGGCCATCCGCCGGGCGATGCCCTCGGTGTCGGCGCCGAATCCGTAGCTGCCGGAGATTCCGCACATGGGACGAGTCCTTTCGAGGGGGACGGCACCGGTCATCGGCCCGGCGCTGCAGCAGCCGCCCGGCGCCGCGCCACAGGTGAGGGTCGGGCCGAGATCGGCAAGCCGCCTGAGCTTATCAACGCGGTCCCGACGCACAGGCCCGACGCGGCGAGGCGTCTCAGCTGCCGCGGCGCGAGAGCACGAGGTCCCCGTCGCTGACGCGGATCTCGAGGTCGTCCAGCGACGTGACCAGGGCGTCCGCGATCGGCGCCAGATCCGCGGCCGGGGTGGTGCTGGTCACCGCGACGGTACGGGCACCGGCGTCCGCGCCGGATCGCAGGCCGCCCACGGAGTCCTCGACGACGATGCACGCGCCGGGTTCCGCCCCGAGACGCTGGGCACCGAGGCGGTAGGGCTCCGGGTCCGGCTTGCCACGGGTGACCTGGTCCGCGGTGACCATGTCCGGCGGGACGGGCAGACCGGTCGTGGCCCAGCGGGCCTCGAACAGGGGCGCGGTGCAGGAGGTCACGATGGTCCAGGTGGCCCGGCCCAGCTGCTCTGCAGCGGCATCGAGCTCGCGCAGCAGCCGCTCGGCACCCGGCAGGGTGAGGATCGAGCCGACGTCGGCGATCTCGAGCGCCTCGACGCGGGCGTGGGCCTGGTCACGCTGTTCCTCGGTGAGCTCGGGCAGCAGCTCCGCGAGGACCTGGCGGGCCGGCTTGCCGTGCATGTCGTGGCCGAACTCGACGCCGGCGTCGTACTCGCGCAGCAGCGTGTTCCAGGCGCGTTCGACCGCCGGTCCGGAGTCGATCAGGGTGCCGTCCATGTCCAGCAGCAGCGCTCGCGCGCGCAGCGGGAGCTCATCGACAGGAGTGGGCACGTCAGGAGTGTCCGGGGTGGCCGTCATGGCCCTACGTTCTCACATCGCGAGGCGGACGCGAAGGCAGTGTCCTCCCTGGTGACCGTACAGTGTCGACCATCATGACGACCGCTTCCTCCTCGGCCGGCCACAGCGGACCGGAGCTCCCCCTGCGGCTCCGTGCGATCCGCCGCACCGGATTCTCTATCGGCCTCGCGACGGGCCTGTACGGCATCTCCTTCGGAGCACTCGCGACGGCCTCGGGGCTGGACGTGTGGCAGGCGATGGTGCTGTCGGCGGTGATGTTCACCGGGGGCAGCCAGTTCGCCTTCGTCGGCGTGATCGGCGGGGGCGGCTCCGTCGCCGGGGCGGCCATCGCCTCGGTGCTGCTGGGGGTGCGCAACACGCTGTACGGGCTGATCCTCGCGCCGTCCTTCGCCCGCGGCGGATGGCGGGGTCTCGCGCGGACGCAGCTGACGATCGACGAGTCGGCTGCCCTGGCCGCCTCCGGCACCACCGACGAGGAGAGGCGCGCCGGCTTCTGGGCCGCCGGTCTGTGCGTCTATGCCTTCTGGAACCTGTTCTCCCTGGTCGGCGCGGTCGCGGGGCAGTATGTCGCGGATCCCGGGGCGTGGGGGCTCGACGCAGCGGCCGCCGGAGCGTTCCTGGCCCTGCTGTGGCCGCGGCTGCGCGGCGGAGATGCCGTGGCGATCGCGGTGGCCGGTGCCTTCGTCGCCCTGCTGGCCACCCCTGTGCTGCCCTCGGGGCTGCCCGTGCTCGCCGCGGCCCTGGTAGCCGTCGTCGCAGGGCTCCTGCCGTCGCGGCGGGGCAGTGCAGAGCGCCCCCACCGTCCCGAGGAGGAACGCCGATGAGCACGCTGTGGATCGCGGTGATCGCGGCCTCGGTCATCTCGTTCGCCCAGAAGTGGCTGGGCTACCAGGCGCCACCGGACGTGCTGGAGCGTCCTCGGGTCGCCCGCATCACGTCCCTGCTGCCGATCGCGCTGCTGGGTGCGCTGGTGGCGACGCAGACGGCGACCAGTGGAACGGAGATCGTCCTGGATGCACGTCTGGCCGGTCTGGGCGTCGCGGTGGTGCTGCTGGTGCTGCGCGCACCGTTCCTCGTGGTCGTGATCGGTGCGGCTGTGGCCGCGGCGGGGCTGCGCGCCCTCGGATGGGCCTGACCCGCCCGGCCCTCTAGCGGCCGCGCTGCTCCTCGATCGCGCGCCGGGTCGCCATGCGGGCGCCCTTGCGGTCACGCAGCGCGTCATAGGCGAGGGCGAGGCGGAACCAGGCGCTCCATTCGTGCTCGGCGCCGTCCTGGATCGCGGCCCGGGCGGATTCGAACTCCGCTCGAGGGTCGTCGGGGATCGCTCCGGGCGGCGGTGCGTAGCGTTCGGCGAGGCGCCCGGAGGCGAGGCCGAACAGCACCTCGCGCCACGTCACCCACACGCTGAGGCCGAGCAGGATCGCGATGCCGAGGGCCAGGCCGTAGCCGAGGGCGCTGCCGGCGCGGGCGAAGCCGACGGCTATCCACCCCAGTCCGTAGCAGTACGCCGCGGTGATGAGGACCAGGACGGCGACGAAGAGTTTCTGACGCATGGAGGTCCGCGTGCTCAGCCGAGCTCGAGGTACCCGTCGAGCCCCACGGTGAGTCCGGGGTGCGCGGCGACCTCGCGGATGCCCAGCAGCACGCCGGGCATGAAGCTGGCGCGGTCGAAGGAGTCGTGGCGGAGCTGGAACTGCTCCCCCGGCCCCCCGAACTGGACGACCTCGTGGGCGACCAGTCCGCGCTGACGGACCGCGTGGACGTGGATGCCGTCGATGACGGCCCCGCGGGCGCCCTGCGGATCCTTCTCGGTCGCGTCCGGGACCGGGCCGAGGCCGGCGGCCGCCCGGCCGCGGGCGATCGCCGCGGCGGTGTGCGTGGCGGTCCCGGAGGGGGCGTCGAGCTTGTTCGGATGGTGCATCTCGATGATCTCGGCGCTGTCGTAGTAGCGGGCAGCGACCTCCGCGAAGCGCATGGCCAGCACGGCACCGATCGCGAAGTTCGGCGCGATCAGGACGCCCACCCCGTCGGCCCCCTCGAGCTGCGTGCGCACTGCGGCCAGGGAGTCCTCGGTCCAGCCGGTGGCGCCGACGACGGCGTGGACCCCGTGCTCGATCAGCCAGCGGACGTTGTCGCCGGTCGCGGCCGGCACGGTGAGATCCACCGCGACCTGCGCCCCGGCCTCGGTGATCGCGGAGAGGTCGTCGTCGCGACCGATGCGGGCGACGAGTTCGAGGTCCGGTGCCTCGTCGATCGCACGGCATGCCTCGGTGCCCATGCGCCCTCCGGCGCCGAGCACGGCCACGGGCACGGTGGTCTGGTCTGTCTGGGTCATGGCGTGCTCCTCGATCGTCGGCGGATGGCGGATAGATGATAGTGAGCTGGTCGGGCGACCGGAGTGCGGTGGCCGAGCTGGACGGCACCGGAGGACGGCCCGGAATGCTCGGCTCCCGGCTCGCCGGGGTCAGCTCTCGGGGCCGACCTCGACCCGGGTGCTGAAGGACGTGGACAGGCGGGCGGCGAGATCGCGCACCGCGGCGGCATCGACGCGGCCGATCTTCTCCAGCGTCTCGTCCACGCTCGAGTAGGTGCCGTGGACGAGCTCGATGGTGCCCAGGCGGCCCATGCGGCTGCTGGTGTCCTCCAGCCCCAGCGCGAAGGAGCCGGTGATCTGACCGCGAGCGCGGGCGAGCTCGTCCTCGTCGACGCCCTGCTCCCCCATCCGTGCCAGCTCGGCGCCGAGGAGCTCGACCACCTCGGTGGTCCGGCCCGGACGGCAGGCCGCGTAGAGGCCGAACAGCCCGGCATCGCGGTATCCGGAGCTGAAGGAGTACACCGAGTAGGCCAATCCGCGCTGCTCTCGGATGTTCTGGAACAGACGGGAGGACATGCCACCGCCGAGGATCGACATCAGCACCGACATGGCGTGGCGCTCCTCGCTGACCGCCGGGATCCCCTGCCCGCCGAGGTAGATGTGGTTCTGCTCGGCGGGCCGCAGCAGCCGGTGCGGATCGATGCCGGCGACGTTCGCGACCACGCCGCCGCCGGACTCGCCTCCGGCGGCGTCGGTTCGCAGGCGTCGCGCGGGCAGGGCGCCGGGCTCGAGTCTCCATCCACCGCGGCGCAGGCCCGCCTGCACCAGCTCGGCGAGCTCGTCGTGGTCGATGTCGCCGACGGCCGTGACCACCAGGTTGCCGGGCCGGTAGTGCTCGGCCCAGTGGGCGCGGACGTCCTCGATGCTCAGCGCGTTCACGCTCTCGGCGGTGCCGCCGACGGGACGGCCGATCGCCGTGTCGGGCCCGAGGACGTCGGCGAGGAAGGTCTCGTAGCCGATGTCGGTCGGGTCGTCCTCTGCCATGGCGAGCTCTTCGAGGATCACCTCGCGCTCGGTGGCCAGGGCCTCCTCCTCGAGGCGGCTGGCGGTGATCATGTCGGTCAGGACGTCGACCGCCCTGGGAACGTCCGCTGAGCGCACACGCCCGAAGTACAGGGTGTGCTCCTTCGCCGTGATGGCGTTGGAATCGCCGCCGACCTCGTCGAACGCCGTGGCGATGTCCATCGCGCTGCGGCGGTGGGTGCCCTTGAACATCAGGTGCTCGAGCACGTGGGTGGAGCCGGCATGCTGCGGCAGCTCGTCGCGGGAGCCGACCGGCAGCCAGAGCCCGATGGTCGCGCTGCGCACGCTGGGATCGGTCTGGGTCAGCAGCCGCACGCCGCCGGGCAGGATGCTGCGGCGCACGCCGGTGGCGGCATCGAGCATCACATCGGACGCGGGGTCGTCGAAGGCGAGGTCGGAAGGCATCGGTTGATTCTCCCACGGGCCGGAACACCCCGGGGGAACCGCTCCGAGGCGTCGGGAATCGGGGGGTGCACGGCGGCACCGGAGAGACGGTGCTTCCTCGACTCCGTCGGCGAGGGCGGGAGCAGAGATGAGGAGTTCAGGGCACGACGATGTGCTGTCGGCCGTCGATGAGCTCACGGACGATGTCCAGATGGCCCGCGTGCACGGCGGTCTCCTCGAGCATGCGCAGGACGATGCCGCGGCCGTCGGCCATGATCGGCCCGTCGAACACACTCGCGGGCGGTCGCCAGCGCGGCGGCTCGGCGAGGTCGACGCGCGCGAGGACCTCGTCGGAGCGCTCGATCTCCTCGCGGTACCGGGAGATGGCGTCCCGCCCGGAGGCCGGGCCGTCTCTCCATCCGTCGCACAGTCCCTCGATCGCTCGGGGCTGGGCATCGAGCACCGCGGAGATCCAGAACCTCTCGTCGTCGAAGGTCAGGTGGCCGAGCAGCTGCGTGATCGACCACCCCGAGGGCACATGGACCTCGGCCATCCGCGCATCGTCGAGACCGTCGACGACCGCCAGCACATGGCCTCGCTGCTCGGTCAGCAGCGCGATCAGATCAGGATCGTGCATGGATGCTCCTCAGCGTCGTGCCGTCGCGCTTCCATCACATCAGGTCCCACCCGAACGTGGAAGCCCTGGAACGACGGACGGGCGGCACCCCCGCAGGGATGCCGCCCGTCCGTCGTTGCCGGATCACCCGGCGAGGATCACTCCTGGCCGGCGTCCTCGGCCGGCTTCTCGTCGGCCTGCTCGTCCTTCTCGTCCTCGATCACGCCGAGGGAGATCTTGCCGCGGGCGTCGATCTCGCGGATCTCCACCTCGATCTTCTGACCGACCTTGGCAACGTCCTCGACGTTCTCGACCCGCTTGCCGTCGTTCAGCTTGCGCAGCTGGGTGACGTGGAGCAGGCCGTCCTTGCCCGGGGTGAGGGAGACGAACGCGCCGAAGTCGACCACACGCACCACGGTGCCGAGGTAGCGCTCGCCGACCTCCGGGACCATCGGGTTGGCGATGGCGTTGATCGCGGAGCGGGCGGCCTCGGCCGAGGGGCCGTCGGTCGCACCGATGTACACGGTGCCGTCGTCCTCGATCGTGATGTCCGCGCCGGTGTCGTCCTGGATCTGGTTGATCATCTGGCCCTTGGGGCCGATGACCGCACCGATCTTGTCGACGGGCACGGTGACCGCGAGCACGCGCGGGGCGTGCGGGCTCATCTCGTCGGGCGTATCGATCGCCTCGTTCAGCACGCCCAGGATGGCCAGTCGGGCCTCACGGGCCTGCGACAGCGCGCCGCCCAGCACCGAGGCGGGGATGCCGTCGAGCTTGGTGTCCAGCTGGATCGCCGTGACGAACTCGGAGGTGCCGGCGACCTTGAAGTCCATGTCGCCGAAGGCGTCCTCGGCGCCGAGGATGTCGGTCAGCGCCGCGTAGCGGGTCTCACCGTCGACGGTGTCCGAGATCAGGCCCATCGCGATGCCCGCGACCGGTGCCCGCAGCGGCACGCCGGCGTTCATCAGCGACAGGGTGGAGGCGCAGACGGAACCCATCGACGTGGAGCCGTTGGAGCCGAGGGCCTCGGAGACCTGACGGATCGCGTAGGGGAACTCCTCGCGGCCGGGCAGGACCGGGACCAGGGCGCGCTCGGCGAGCATGCCGTGGCCGATCTCGCGGCGCTTCGGGGAGCCCACGCGACCGGTCTCGCCGGTGGAGTACGGCGGGAAGTTGTAGTGGTGGACGTAGCGCTTGCGGGTCACCGGCGACAGCGAGTCGATCTGCTGCTCCATCTTGAGCATGTTCAGCGTGGTCACGCCCAGGATCTGGGTCTCGCCGCGCTGGAACAGAGCCGAGCCGTGCACACGCGGGATGACCTCGACCTCGGCCGACAGCGCACGGATGTCACGCAGACCGCGACCATCGATGCGGACGCCGTCGGTGAGGACCTTCTTGCGCACGACCTGCTTGGTCAGGGCGCGGAAGGCTCCGCTGACCTCCTTTTCGCGTCCCTCGAGCTGCTTGCCCTCACCGGCGAGCTCGTCGGTGACCTCGGCCAGCAGCTGCTCGGTGCGCTCCTCGCGCTCGCTCTTGCCGGAGATCGACATGACCTCGGCGAGACGATCGGTGGCGGCTCCGGCGACGATCTCGTAGGCATCGTCCTGGTAGTCCAGGAACAGCGGGAACTCGCGCACCGGCTTGGCGGCGGTGGCGGCCAGCTCCTGCTGGGCCACGCACAGGCTGCGGATGAAGACCTTGGCGGCCTCGAGGCCTTCGGCGACGACCTCCTCGGTGGGGGTGATCGCGCCCTGCTCCTTGATCAGCGTCCAGGAGTTGTCGGTGGCCTCGGCCTCGACCATCATGATCGCCACGTCGGACTCATCGCCCTCGCCGGTGATGCGGCCGGCGACGACCATGGAGAACACGGCCTCCTCGAGCTGGGAGAACGTGGGGAAGGCGACCCACTGGCCGCCGCCCTGGGCGGTCGGGATCAGAGCGATGCGCACCGCACCGATCGGGCCCGAGAAGGGCAGACCGGAGATCTGGGTGGAGGCGGAGGCGCCGTTGATGCCGACGACGTCGTACGCGTCGTCAGGTCCGTTGGCCATGACGGTCAGGACGACCTGGACCTCGTTGCGCAGACCCTTGACGAAGGCGGGGCGCAGCGGACGGTCGGTCAGGCGCGCGGCGAGGATCGCGTCGGTGCTGGGACGGCCCTCACGGCGGAAGAAGGAGCCGGGGATGCGGCCCGCGGCGTACATCCGCTCCTCGACGTCGATGGTGAGGGGGAAGAAGTCGAACTGGTCCTTGGGACGGTTCGAGACGGCGGTGGCCGACATGATCATCGTGTCGTCGTCGAGGTAGACGGCGACGGCGCCGGCGGCCTGCTGGGCGAGACGACCGGTCTCGAAGCGGACCTCGCGGCGGCCGAACGAGCCGTTGTCGATGACCGCGGTGGTCGCGGTGATTTCAGGGCCTTCCATGGCCATGTGAATCTCCTTGGGTAGGGGGTTCGCCCTGCCGGCGCGGTCATCGCCAGTCACTCGCGGTCCCGGCGGGACCCGGTGATCTGCCGGGGCCTGCGTACCGCACGTCACTGCCGAGGACCGAACCTGGTCGGGGCGGGTATCTGTTATCTGGTTCTTCGGTGGCCCACCGGGGTGGGCACATGAAACCGCCGCCCGCCCTCAGGGGCGAGCGGCGGATGGTGTCACCGGCGGATGCCGACGCGCTGGATCAGCGAACGGTACCGCTCGATGTCGACGTCCTGCAGGTACTGCAGGAGGCGCTTGCGCTGGCCGACCAGCAACATGAGACCCCGACGAGTGTGGTGGTCGTGCTTGTGGGTCTTCAGGTGCTCGGTCAGGTACTTGATGCGGTGAGTCAGGAGCGCGACCTGGACCTCGGGCGAGCCGGTGTCGCCCTCGGTGGTCCCGAACTCCTTGATGATCTCCTGCTTGGTGGCGGTATCGAAGGCCATGGCTCTCCTGGGTCGTTGCGCGGCGCTCCGGGACCTTGTGTCCTGGGCTCTCTGTGCGAGCTGTCTCCTGTCGGCGCACGCGCCGGGGCGGGTGCTGCGGATAGGGACGAGAATGCTCTCCGCGGCCGAATTCACGGCCTCAGCAGGATATCAGCCGGTGGCTGCGGGACGGGAGCCGTGCACGTCCAGAGTGCGGCGGCTCACCTCCACGTCCTCGCGCATCTGCTCGACCAGGCTCTCGACCGAGTCGAACGTCAGCGTGGGCCGCTGGAACCGGACGAACTCCAGGCGCACCGTGTCGCCGTAGAGGTCGAGGTCGTGGTCACCGTGCACATAGGCCTCCACCGTGCGTCGCGGGCCTCCCGCGCCGTCCTCGTCCTCGAAGGTGGGGTTGGTGCCGATGGAGATCGTCGCAGGTGCGCCGGCCAGCGGCTCGGTGCCCGCATGGCCAGGATCCTGCTCCAGCACGGTGAGGTAGCCGGCGTAGACCCCGTCGGCGGGGATCAGACCGGCCGGTGCCGGGCCGAGGTTCGCGGTCGGGAAGCCGAGCTCGCGCCCTCGCCGATGGCCGTGGTGGATGACATCGGTGACGGTGTGGAGGCGGCCGAGCGCATCGGCCGCCCCGTCGACGTCACCCCCCAGCAGTGCGGCGCGGATCCCGGAGGACGAGATGCGGCCGGTCCCTTCCCCGTCGGGCCCGAGGTCCGCGACGGTCACGACCTCGAAGCCGTACGTGCGGCCCAGTTCGCGCATGGTCTCGATGTTCCCGGCATTGCCCCGGCCGAACAGGGCGTCCTCCCCCAGCACGACGCACTCGGCGCCGAGCCCCTCGACCAGGAACACCCGCACGAAGTCCTCCGCCGAGTACTGGGCGAAGTCGCGGGTGAACTCGAGGTCGAGGACGCCGCTCATCCCGGCGAGCAGCAGCAGCCGATCACGATCGTCCCGCCCCGTCAGCAGCGGGGGGTCACCGGGAGTGCCCATCACGTGCCGGGGGTGCGGCCAGAAGGTCAGGGCGACCGGGGACAGCGAACGTGCCTGCGCGTGGCGCAGCAGCTGGTCGAGCACGTAGCGGTGGCCGCGATGGACCCCGTCGTAGTTGCCGATCGAGACCGCCGTCGCACCGAGGCCGGCGGGAACCTCCTCGACGGAGTGCCAGATGGGGGCGCGGGTCACGGCGGGGTCGGGTCCTTCCAGAGCCGGGAGCACGTCCGAACCCTCGGACGTCGGGACAGGCAGCGGGGCCGGAGCACGTCGCGGAACGTCGCACCGCACGGACGAACGCACCGCGGGAACGACGACCGGCGCAGAACGCAGAACATCGCTCAGCGGCATACGACATCGACGTGCGGGGACACTGTATCCCCCGCGCACGGCCCGGATAGCGCATCGGGATGATACCCAGCTGTGATGAAGGTCGGCGTTTCACTCATATCCCCCACGATGCGCACTCCGCTACCCTGAACGACAAGGCGGCGCCGGGGAGGGACCCCTGTGCCCTCCCGCGAAGTAAGCGGGGGCTGACATGACGGCCGCTGAGAAACGGATCGATTTCCATGACGAACGTGACCGAACCGGCCGCGCTGGGCGGCCCATCGCGACCCACCGGGCGCCACGGGCGTCGACGCGTCTCCCTCATCGTGGCGGCCGTCGTCGCCGTCATCGCCGTCGTACTCACCGGCGGCGCGCTCGCCTATGCCAAGCAGTTCGAGGGACGCGCCCTGCCGGGCACCGAGGTCCTCGGCAAGGACGTCTCCGGGCAGAGCCCCGAGGAGATCGCCGCACTCGTCGCCGAGCGCGGCGAATCCGTCACGGTGACGGTCACCGCCGGCGACCAGGAGCACGAGGTCTCCCTCGCTGACCTCGGCGTGAACGTCGATGCGGCCGCCACGGCGGCCGCCGCCGTCGAGCGCGACGACTCCTTCACCGGCGTGATCTCCTCGACCTGGTCGGGCGAGCACACGGTCGACCCGGTCGTCTCCGTCGACGAGGGAGCGGTCCAGGACTTCGCCAAGGGCCTCGTGCCCGAGGACAAGACCGAACCGGTCGACGCGCAGGTGACCTTCGACGAGGAGAAGCAGGCGTGGACCGCGGTCCCGGGGACCGACGGCCAGGGCATCGACCCGCAGCCCCTCGTGGACGCCGTCACGCAGAAGGCGTCCGCGCTGGAGGACTTCAGCGTGGAGCAGCCGATCAAGGACATCCCGCCGGCGATCACCACCGAGGAGGCCGAGGAGGTCGTCGGCACCATCAGCGGCATCCTCGAGCAGCCGATGACGATCGCCGGAGCCGACGGGAAGACCCACGAGGTCTCCGCCGAGCGCCGCAGCGACTGGCTGTCGGTCGCTCCGGACGAGGCGGGCCAGTCGCTCGAGATCTCGGTCGACGAGGAGAGCGTGCGCGAGTGGGTCTCTGCGCGCGCCGACAAGGACTCCGTCGAGAAGAAGGACGGCATCGAGCAGGTCGACGAGAACGGTGAGGTCGTCAAGGTCGTCGCCGAGAAGCAGGACGGCCTGGATATCACCAACGCCGACGCCGTGGCCGACGAGCTGATCGCCGCGCTGAACGGCACCACGCCCCTCGAGGCGGCCTTCGAGACGAAGAAGGTCGAGGCGGAGGTCGAGGAGGTCGACGCTCCGAAGTCCGAGGAGGAGAAGGCCGAGGAGGAGAAGGCCAAGGACGAGGAGTCCGAGGACGCCGACGAGGCCGAGGAGGCCACTCCGACCGGCGAGAAGTGGATCGATGTGAATCTGTCCAACAAGACCGTGACCGCGTACGTCGGCGACACGCCCGTGTGGGGCCCCCGTTCGATGGTCGACGGCAAGGAGGGCAATGAGACGGTCACCGGCACCTACGAGATCTACCTGCGCTACGAGAAGCAGGACATGACCAACGCGAGCCGGTACCCCGAGGGGCACGAGAAGTACTACTACAACCCGGACGTCCCCTGGGTGCAGTACTTCCACGCCGGCTATGGCTTCCACGGAGCCCCGTGGCGCTCATCCTTCGGATACTCCGGGTCGCACGGATGCATCAACCTGCCCGTCTCCGACGCCAAGTGGCTCTACGACTGGGCTTCCGAGGGCACGCGGGTGGAAGTGCACCACTGACGCCCACCCCATGACACGAGAAGGCCGCCCCCGGAGATCTCCGGGGGCGGCCTTCGTCGACGTGCTGTGCGCCGACCGAGCCCCGACGGGGCCGGAGCCTGATCAGCCGCGCGCTTCCGGCGGGATGACCATCATCGGTCGCCACCGCTCCCCCTCGGGCCGCAGCACAGCCCGCAGGGCTCCCTCGGTATCGAGAGCGGCGACCACCTCGTGCTCGGCCTCGTCGTGCTCGGCCTCGTCGTGCGCGGCCTCGCCGGCGGAACTCACAGAGCCGCCGGCGCCGCGCCCATCGGCCCCGCTCCCGAGCGCTGCGACGCCCGGCCGGGCCGGCTCGTCGGACCGGGGGATGCGGCGGCCGTCGGCGAGATCGCGCGCGGCCTGCTCGTCGACGGTGAGGACGGGCAGGACGCGGGAGGCGGCATCTCCGAGCCCGAGCAGCGGGAGGTCGACATCGTCCCCCTCACCACGCGCCGGGACGTGGACCGCCTCGGAGACCGGGAAGGGACCGACATCGGTGCGGCGCAGCGCGGTCAGGTGTCCCCCGACCCCGAGTGCGGCTCCGAGGTCGCGGGCGAGCGCCCGGACGTACGTTCCCGAGGAGCAGGTGACCACGGCGTCCAGATCGAGGAAGCCGTCGACCTCTCGGAGGGCCGTGAGCTCGAACCGGGAGATCCGCACGGGTCGCGCCGCGAGCTCGACGTCCTCTCCGGCGCGGGCGCGGGCGTAGGCGCGCTTGCCGTCGACCTTGATCGCGCTGACGGTCGAGGGCACCTGCTGGATGTCCCCTCGCAGGTGGGCGAGCTGCTCCTCGATCGCCGCATCGGAGAGTCCGGTGGCGTCACGGGGCTCGCCGAGACCCTCCCCCTCCCGGTCGTCCGTGGTGGTGGACAGTCCGAGCCGGATCGTGGCGAGGTAGGTCTTGTCCAGGCCCACCAGGTGGGTCAGCAGACGGGTCCCCTGCCCGATGCCGAGGATCAGCAGTCCGGTGGCCATCGGGTCGAGAGTGCCGGCGTGACCGACCTTCTTGGTACCCAGCAGCCATCGCACCCGGGCGACGACGTCGTGGCTCGTGCGGTCGGGGGCCTTGTCGACCAGCAGGACGCCGTGCGGAGCGCTCACGCGTCCTCGCGGCCGCGCTCGCCGGTGGCGCCGCCGGCGGGCTCAGCACCGTCGGCCCTGTCGTCCTCGTCGGTCGCGAAGGCGCCGTCGACCCCGGGGGCCGCGTCACCGTCCTCGTCGCCGTCCTCGTCCTCGCGCGCCACGCGGTAGGGGTCCGCGTCTCCGGCGTAGTCGGCGCCCTCCTTGGAGCGGGCGAGCTCGGCGTCGCGGCCGCGGGCCTCGCTCAGCAGATCCTCGATGACACGGGCGTTCTCCGGGACGGCATCGGCGATGAACTCGAGCGTCGGGGTCAGGCGGACGCCGGTCTGCCGGCCGACCTCACGGCGCAGCATGCCGGTGGCGCTGGTCAGCGCCGCGGCGGTGCCCTCTCGCTCCTCGTCGGTGCCGAAGACGGTGTAGAAGACGGTGGCGTGCTGGAGGTCGCCGCTGACACGCACGTCGGTGATCGTCACGAACCCGAGCCGGGGGTCCTTGACGCGGGTGTCGAGCATGGTCGCGACGATGACCTTGATGCGGTCGGCGAGCTTGAGAGCGCGGGGGTTGTCGTTCATGGTCGGATCTTCTCCTGATCGGCGCCGAGAGCTGCGAGGTGCTCGGCGCGGGGATGGTCGGTGGGGATCGCGAGCAGGACGTCGCGGTCGATGGAGCGGTCGACGCGGTGCCGGAAGGCGCCGTCACGGCTGATCACCCGCAGCCCCGCACCGGCCAGCACGTCGCTGGCGTCCTCGTGGGCGAGGGTATGGCGGTTGATCGCCAGGGCGAGGCCACCGCCGTCGCGCAGCAGGGAGCGCCAGGGGCCAGCGGCGCTGCGCAGCACCTCGAGCGGTGAACGCTGCCAGGCACCGGCGGCCTTCGCGCCGTGCTGGACGCCGTAGGGCAGGTCGGCCACCAGCGCGTCGACGCTGCGGTCGGGCAGCAGCTCGCCGAGCAGGGTCGTGTCGCAGCCCAGC
The DNA here is from genome assembly GCF_042666305.1 of Brachybacterium sp. GCM10030268. Lineage (NCBI taxonomy): Bacteria > Bacillati > Actinomycetota > Actinomycetes > Micrococcales > Dermabacteraceae > Brachybacterium > Brachybacterium sp. GCM10030268. Next base: position 303,655 of record NZ_JBHTCW010000001.1, read on the forward strand.
ACGCTCACACGCTGGCTGCGGCCCTCGCGCTGGGCCTGTTTGCCGGCGGCCAGCTCCGCGTCCAGGCGCGTCCCCAGATGCTGACCGCGCAGGGTCAGCTTCGAGGCGGTCAGGGTGTGCTTGTAGCGGTGGCTGCGCAGCCAGGTGGTCAGGAATGAGCGGTAGGCGTCGACGTCCTTGCGGTCGATCTCCGCTCCGAGCGGGCTCAGGCCCAGGCGCAGCGCCCGGTTGAGCGTGGTGCCGCGACCGCAGAGCGGGTCGAGCAGGCTGAGGGTGCCGTCGAAGAGCCCGGCGCGGCGTGTGCTCAGCGCGGCGGCCAGATTGATCAGGAGCGCGGTGAACTGCTCGTTGGTCTTTCCCGGATACTTGAGAATGGTCTCCAGGTCCCCCGGGTGGGTCACCGTGGCGGGCAGCTCCCGAGGGCGCAGCAGCGGCGCCGGCGGAGCGCCTTCCGGCGCCTGCGCGTCGCGGTCCTCGTCGTCGTCCCCTCCCTCGTCCTCGACCACGTCGAAGGCGCCGAGCGTGACGGACAGCGCCGAGATCAGCTGCTGCGTGCGCAGCGGATCGGTGCCGGAGCCCGAAGGGAGGCGGATCTCGAGGGCGTCCATCCCGCCCAGGCGACGCTCCCGCACGGTCGGCACGGTCCCGAGGTGGGCGCCGAGCACCCAGCGGGCCTCGGCGACGGCGAGCAGCCCGGCGGCCTCCGTGTACACGCGGTTGGCCGACGGGGCGCGGAGGACGAGAGTCACCTCCTGCATGCGGCTCTCCTCCCCGACGGGAGCGGCCGGGCGCCGCGGGGGCGCCCGGCCGCTGTCGGCTCAGTCGCGGGGCTTCTCCTGCATCTCGTACGTCGTGATGACGTCACCGATCTGCAGGTCGTTGAAGGATCCCAGGTTGATGCCGCATTCGAAGCCCTCGCGGACCTCGGTGACATCGTCCTTGTAGCGCCGCAGGCCCGCGATCTCGAGGCTCTCGGTGACCACGACACCGTTTCGGGTGATGCGCGCCTTGCCGCCGCGCCGGATGAGACCGCCGCGCACGATGGAACCGGCGATGTTGCCGAACTTGGAGGAGCGGAAGATCTCGCGGATCTCCGCCGTGCCCAGCTCGACCTCCTCGTACTCCGGCTTGAGCATGCCCTTGAGGGCCTGCTCGATCTCGTCGATGGCGTTGTAGATCACGTTGTAGTACTTGATCTCCACGCCCTCGCGGTCGGCGTACTCGGCGTTCGGGCCCTCGGCCCGGACGTTGAAGCCGATGATGATGGCGTTCGAGGCCACGGCGAGGTTGACGTTGTTCATCGTGATCGCGCCGACGCCACGGTCGATGATGCGCAGGTCCACGCCCTCGCCGACATCGATGCCGAGCAGCGCCTCCTCCAGGGCCTCGACCGAACCGGCCGCGTCGCCCTTGATGACGAGGTTGAGCGTCTCGACCTTGCCCTCGGTCATCGCCTTGTTGATGTCCTCGAGGCTGACGCGCTTGCGGGCCTTGGACAGGGCGGCGGCCCGCTTGGCGGACTCCCGCTTCTCGGCGATCTGGCGGGCGGTGCGCTCGTCCTGGGCGACCAGGAAGTTGTCCCCGGCGCCGGGCACGTCGGTCAGACCGAGCACCTGCACGGGACGGGACGGACCGGCCTCGCGGATGGCCTCCCCGTTCTCGTCGAGCATCGCGCGGACTCGGCCGTGACCGATGCCGCAGACGATCGCGTCGCCGACGCGCAGGGTGCCCTGCTGGACGAGCACGGTGGCGACCGGGCCGCGACCGCGGTCGAGGTTCGCCTCGATGGCCACGCCGCGGGCCGGCTTGTCGGCGACCGCCGTGAGCTCGAGAGCGGCGTCCGCGGTCAGCAGGACCGCCTCCAGCAGCGCATCGATGTTCTGGTTCTCGCGGGCGGAGACGTCGACGAACATAGTGTCGCCGCCGTACTCCTCGGCGATCAGGTTGTACTCCGTCAGCTGCTGCCGGATCTTCTCCGGGTTCGCACCGGGCTTGTCGATCTTGTTGACCGCGACCACGATCGGCACGTTCGCCGCCTGGGCGTGATTGAGCGCCTCGATGGTCTGCGGCATCACGCCGTCATCGGCGGCGACCACGAGGATCGCGATGTCGGTGACGTCGGCACCACGGGCACGCATGGCGGTGAACGCCTCGTGGCCCGGGGTGTCGATGAACGTCAGGGCGCGCTGGTCTCCCTCGTGCTCGATCTGCACCTGGTAGGCGCCGATGTGCTGGGTGATACCGCCGGCCTCGCCGGCGCCCACCTTCGACTGGCGCACGGTGTCCAGAAGCCGGGTCTTGCCGTGGTCGACGTGACCCATGACCGTGACGACCGGCGGACGGGGCTCGCGGTCCTCCTCGTCCTCCTCGGCGAGCTCGGCATCGAGATCGATGTCGAACTGCTCGAGCAGCTCGCGCTCCTCATCCTCCGGGGAGACGATCTCGATCTTGTAGCCCAGCTCCTCGCCGAGCAGATCGAAGGTCTCCTCGTCCAGCGACTGCGTGGCCGTGGCCATCTCACCCATCGCGAACAGCACGGTGATCAGCGAGGCGGGATTGACGTCGATGCGATCGGCGAAATCGGTCAGCGAGGCGCCGCGGCGCAGACGGATCGTCTGGCCGTTGCCGCGCGGGATCGAGACGCCGCCCGGCGCAGGCGCCTGCATCTGTTCGAATTCCTGACGCTTCGCGCGCTTCGACTTGCGCGAACGGGCGGGCTTGCCGCCACGGCCGAAGGCACCCTGGGTGCTGCCGCGACCGCCGCGGCCACGAGGACCGCCGCCACCGCCGCCGCCGGGACCGCCGCCGCTGGGGCCGCCGGGGCGACCGCCGGGACCGGGACGTCCGCCGCGACCGCGGGAACCGGCGTCACCGCCGGGCTTGGCGTCGGCGAGACCACCGTGGGAATGCTGACGCATGATGCCGGGGGTGGGCATCCCGGGACGGGGCGCGCCGCCGCCGGGACGGGGGGCGCCTTCGCGAGGCGTACGCGCGCCGGAATCGGCCTGATCGCCGCCGCGGCCCTGTCCCTGGGGGCGGGGTCCGCCCGGTCGCGGCATGCCCTGCGCGCTGGCGAAGGGGTTGTTGCCCGGACGCGGGGTGCCCTCACGCGGGGGACGGCCGCCGCCCTGGCCCGGCTTGCGGGAACCCGGTCGCGGCATGCCCTGCGCGCTGGCGAAGGGGTTGTTGCCCGGACGCGCGCCGCCGGGACGGGCCGCGGGGCGCTCGCCGCCGGGCTTCGGGGCGGGCGCGGGCCGCTCGCCACCGGGCTTGGGTGCCTTGCTCTGCGGGGTCGGTGCCTCGTCGCGGGCGGCCGCGGGCGTCGCGCCGGCGTCGTCCTGGGGGGCGGGCTCCGGGGCAGGTGCCGCGGGCTTCTCGGCCGCGGGGGCCGGCTGCTGCGAGCTCACCGGCTCTGCCGGGGCATTCTTCGCCGCAGCGGCGGGCTTCGCACCGGGCTTCGGCGCACCGCCGGGCTTGGGCGTGCTGCCGGGCTTGGGGGAGCCGCCGGAGGCGCGGCCGCCGGCGGGGGCGCCGGAGCCGCTCTTGGCGGAGTCGCCGTCGCCGTTCTTGGCGGGCAGCTCCTGGCGCAGGCGGCGGGCCACGGGGGCCTCGACGGTCGAGGAGGCGGAACGAACGAATTCGCCCATGTCCTGCAGCTTCTGCAGAACGATCTTGCTCGGGTGTCCGAGCTCCTTGGCGAGCTCGTGGACGCGGACCTTAGCCACATTTCTCCTGTCTCGGTCCGGCCGACAAGAGGGCGCGGACCATTAATTCCTGAGGGTGCTCATGAGCGAGTACTCATCGGATGTCCATGGGTTCTTCTACCTGTTCCACGTTCGGGGGGTATCGAAGTTCTCGAGATCCCGGGGTATCAGCCCGGTGTCGACCGCGCCGCGGAAGGACCGGGCGAAGCCGCCTCGCCGCAGGGCGAGGTCGAGGCATGCTGCGTCGGGGTGGAGCCACGACCCGCGACCGGGTGCCGACCCGGTGGGGTCGACGCGGACGCGTGGAGCGGCACCGTCGGGAGCAGGCTCCCGGACCAGGCGCACCAGTTGCTCGCGCGGGGCCACCTGGCGGCAGCCGACGCACGTGCGCTCGGGGCGATGAGGTGCGGAGTGGGCGACCACGCCTTCACCTCCGTTCCGAGCGAGTCCGCCTGGGGGCCGGCGACCGGTGGGAGGCTCAGCACCCGCTCATCGATCGCTCACCACTGGGCGAACAGCCTGACCAGTCTAGCGGACACGCCCGGGATCAGCCGTACCCGCGAGGCGTGGCACACACCTCACCCGGCGTCGGGCGTGGTCTCAGCCTTCCGCCGTGGCGATCCGGGGCTCCTGCTCCTCGTCGGTGTGGATATCGATCTTCCATCCGGTGAGCTTCGCCGCGAGACGCGCGTTCTGCCCGTCCTTGCCGATGGCGAGCGAGAACTGGCCGGCCGGGACGACGGCTCGCACGGCCCGGCCCACCTCGTCGATGACGGTCACGCTGGAGACCTTCGAGGGTGAGAGGGCGTTGGCGACGAAGGTCGCGGGGTCCTCGTCGAAGTCGACGATGTCGATCTTCTCCCCGCCCAGCTCGCTCATCACCGCGCGGACCCGGGCGCCCATGGGGCCGATGCAGGCGCCCTTGGCGTTGATCCCGGGAGCCTTCGCATGGACCGCCATCTTGGTGCGGTGGCCGGCCTCGCGGGCGAGGCCGGTGATCTCCACCGTGCCGTCGGCGACCTCGGGGACCTCGAGCGAGAACAGCCGGCGCACGAGGTTGGGATGCGAGCGCGACAGCGTGATCTGCGGCCCCTTGGGGCCCCGTCGCGCCTCGGTGACGTAGGCCCGCAGGCGGCGCCCGTGCGAGTAGTCCTCGCCCGGGACGCGCTCGTGCGGAGGCAGCACGGCCTCGACCTCGCCGAGGTCGACCAGCACCATGCGGGGGTCGCGCCCCTGCTGGATGATGCCGGAGACGATGTCGTCGGCCCGGTCGGCGTACTCGCCGAGCACGGCTTCGTCCTCCAGGTCGCGGATGCGCTGGAAGATGACCTGGCGGGCGGTGGAGGCGGCCACGCGCCCGAAGTTCTCGGGGGTGTCGTCCCACTCCTCGACGATGTTGCCCTCGCTGTCGAGCTCGCGGGCGATGACGGCGACCTCGCCGGTGCTCTCGTCGATGATCACCTCTGACTCGCGCACCGGGTGATCGGTGTGGAGGTAGGCGGCGTGCAGCGCCGAGCGGATCGCTTCGAGCAGGACGGGCAGGCGGATGTCGCGCTCGCGCTCGAGCGCGCGCAGGGCACCCATGTCGATGTCCATCTCAGCTCTCCTTCGGGGAGGTCGGGTCCGCGTCAGCGAGCAGCTGCGCGAGGTCGGCGGGTGGATCGAACTCGACTTCCACACGCGCGGAGGCGACGTCCTGGACCGGGATGTCCAGTCGTTCCGTGGTTCCGGGGGCGCGCCGCTTCGGGCGGCCGCGGTCGTCGCGGCCCGGTTCCTGCCGCAGCCGCAGGGTGTTCTCGGCGGTGACCGCGAGCAGGCGCGCGCGCAGCTGCGTCCCGTCGGACGTGGTCAGGCTCAGCAGCCGGCCGCGCGAACGACGGAAGTGCCGCGGGGCGGTGAGCTCCCGGTCCACACCGGGCGTCGTGACCTCCAGGACGGCGGGATCAGGACCGAGCAGGGAGTCATCGGCGTCGATCAGCTCCGAGAGCTCGCTCGAGGCCTGGGCGACGGTGTCGAGGTCGGCGCTGCCCAGCTGATCCTCGGGCAGGTCCACGACGAGGCGGACCTCCGCCGTGCCGCTGCCGCCCGTGATCACGATGTCCTCGAGCACGAGATCGTGGGCTGCCAGGACCCGACCGGCGGTCTCCCGCAGGATGGTGTGGTCCGGGGGACCATCGAGGGCGCTCATCGCTCGCTCACCTCCTCCTGCCTATGGGTACCTGTGCCTGCCGCACGATGTACCGCGCGGCAGGGATGGACCCAGGATAGTGTCCGCACGCCGCCGGTGCCTCCAGGGAGGGCTCCGATGCGAGAATCCTCCTGTGATCCTTCCCCGCGACCCGCGTCCGGCACCGAGCGCCCTCACCCGGCGCGGGGTGCTGATGGCGGGCGGCGCGGCCGCCCTCGTGCTGGCGGTGCCGGCCGGACTGGCAGGCTGCGGGCCGATACGGATCGGCGGGCCCGCGACCTACACGCCCCCGCCGCCGGGGATCGACGATCTCTACCGCACCGACCTGATCGCCGTGCTGGACCGGGCGATCGCGGGGACCGACGCCCTGGTCGGCGGCGCAGCGCCCTCCGACCCTGCGCTCTCGGACGCCCTGGGAGAGCTGACCGCCGCCCTGCCGGCCCAGCGCACCGGACTGCTCACGGGAGCCCAGTACGAGCGGGAGCAGGAGGCGGCGAGTGATCCCGCCCCGGGGCAGACGTCGGCCCCTCCGCCCGCTGACGCCCCGACCGACGCCGCCGGCCTGGTCGACACCCTGGTGGAGCTGCGGTCCCTGGCGACCAGCGCCTCCCGGCAGGTCTCCGGGTCCCTCGCCCGGCCGGTCGCCGCGATCGCCGCCCACACCGAGTGGAACGTGCGACGACTCCACCTGGCCGCCGATGCGGGCGAGGTCCCGGCACTGCCTGCGGCCGAGGAGATCGTGCCCGGCCGTGAGGTCCCGGAGACCGATCCGCCGTCGATCGGCGCGGAGACGGACTACCACTCGAGCATCGAGCGCGCCCAGCAGGAGGAGTGGTACGCGGGCTACGTCCACGAGGTGCTCGCCGCCCGCAGCGAGGGTGAGGATCGCCAGTGGCACCTGACGCTGGCAGAGCGCCATCGGACGCGTGCCGGGGACCTCGGGGCCATCGCCGAGGAGGACGGCTGTCCCGTGGTGGGGCGCCAGGCGGTCTACGCCCTGCCCGGCGGGACCCTGGACGACCGCACGGCCGGTCAGCTGCCCGCGCTGCTGGCGCGCGGACTGCTCGTGGACCACGTCTCCCTGGTCGGGGCCGCCCCGTTCGCCCGCCGCCCCCTGTCCATCCTCGCCGCGATGGAGGAGGCCGACGTCCTGGTCGGCAGGACCGAGAGCCTCGAGCCCCTGCCCGGGGTGCGCGTCGAGGAGGCGCCCGTCAGCGACGGCGGCTGAGGCCCGGCGGGGCTCAGCCCTCCCGGACGATCCCGACCACCGTCTCGACGACGCTGTGCGGAGCGATCTCCTCGACGGCCCCGCTCGCGCGGTCGCGGACCTCGACGACGCCGCTGGCCAGGCCCTTGCCGACCACCACGGAGGTGGGCAGGCCCAGCATCTCGGCATCCTTGAACTTCACGCCCGGGGACACCTTGGGACGGTCGTCGTAGAGCACCTCGAGTCCGCGGGCCTCGAGCTCGCTCGCGATCCGCTCGGCCTCCTCGGCGATCGCCGGGTCCTTGCCGGTGGCCATGACGTGCACGTCGGCCGGCGCCACCGTCCGCGGCCACACCAGGCCCTTCTCATCGTGGCACAGCTCGGCGATGGCGGCCACGGCGCGGGTGACGCCGATGCCGTAGGAGCCCATGGTGACCACGGCCGTCTTGCCGTTCTCGTCGAGCACCCGGAGATCCAGCGCCTCGGCGTACTTGCGGCCGAGCTGGAAGATGTGCCCCATCTCCATGCCGCGCGTCAGGCGCATCGGGCCGGACCCGTCGGGAGCCGGATCGCCGTCGCGGATCTCGGCGGCCTCGATGGTGCCGTCGGCGTGGAAGTCCCGGCCGAAGACGAGGTCGTAGACGTGCTTGCCCTGCTCGCCGGCGCCCGCGACCCAGGAGGTGCCCGGCACCACGCGGGGATCGACGAGGTAGCGGATCTTCGAGGCGGATCCGAGCCCCAGCCCCTCGGGACCGATGTAGCCCTTGGCCAGCACCGGGTGCGCGGCGAAGTCCTCGTCCGTGAAGGGGACGGCGATGGCGGGGGCCACCGCGGCCTCGAGCCGCTTCTCGTCGACCTCCCGGTCTCCCGGCAGCGCGATCACCAGCGGCTCGGTGGAGCCGTCGGGGAAGGTGAGGCGGTAGACGAGGTGCTTGAGCATCTCGTAGCGCGTCCACTCCCCCGACTGTGTGGTCGGCCCCTTCCCGGGGAATGCCTGGTTCGAGAAGTCGGTGAGCGCGGCGATGGTGTTCGCCCCCGGGGTGTCCTCGACATGCATGGCGGGCAGGGCGGCGATCTCGGCCTCGTCCAGAGCGGGCGGCGCCGGGGTGGTGACGGCCTCGACGTTCGCGGCGTAGCCGCCGTCGGAGACCACGAAGGTGTCCTCGCCGACGGGAGTGGGATGGAGGAACTCCTCGGAGCGGGAGCCGCCCATCGCGCCGGCGTCGGCCTGGCAGATCACGGTGGGCAGGCCGAGGCGCTCGAAGGTGCGCTGGTAGGCGCCGCGCTGCTTCTCGTAAGAGGCATCCAGACCGGCGTCGTCGATATCGAAGGAGTAGGCGTCCTTCATGATGAATTCGCGGGTGCGCAGCAGGCCGGCGCGGGGACGCGCCTCGTCGCGGTACTTGGTCTGGATCTGGAACAGCATGGCCGGGAGATCCTTGTACGAGTTGTACAGGTCCTTCACGGTGAGCGTGAACGCCTCCTCGTGCGTGGGGGCGAGGAGGTAGTCGGCCTGCTTGCGATCCTGGAGACGGAACAGCGTGGGTCCGTACTCCTCCCAGCGACCGGTGGACTCGTAGGGCTCGCGCGGCTGCAGTGCGGAGAAGATCAGCTCCTGCCCGCCGATCGCCTCCTGCTCCTCGCGCACGATCGCCTCGACCTTGCGCAGCACCTTCAGCCCGAGCGGCAGCCACGTGTACACGCCCGGGGCGCTGCGACGGATGTAGCCGGCGCGCACGAGGAGCTTGTGGCTGGCGACCTCGGCGTCGGCCGGATCCTCCCGCAGGGTGCGGACGAACGACGACGACAGACGGATCATGGAGCAGGCCTTTCGACACGGGCGGGTCGGCGCCGCCGTCACCGGCCGCGCACGCGGGCCCCATGGTACTGGGCAGGGCGCGGCGCCCCGCCCCGCGCGGCCTGGTCGTAACCCCGCGCAGTACCCTGAGGGCCGGCGCTCGCAGAGGGAGGTGAGCCATGGAGACGTCATCGACCGGCCCCTCGGGAACGGGACCGCGAGAGCCCGGCTCGCCGTTCGCCCTGCCTCCTGCCCCGTCCCGTCGCCGCCTGCTGCGGGGCGTCGGCGCCCTGGCCGCCGCCGGCACCCTCGGCGCGGGCGGTTATCAGGCCTACCGTGTCCTCCGACCCCCAGCCGACCCGCGCACCGTCATCCCTCTGTACTCCGGGACGGTCGCCTACGACGCGACCGGGCAGCGGGTGCTCGTGGGCGCAGCGGGCGTCGAGGCCGCGCTGCGCCCCGGGACGCGTCTGACCGCGGACGTGCCGGGAGGGTCCGCGGCGGCGGAGCGCTCCGAGCAGTTCTGGAGCGTCACCGCGCCCTGGCGCTCGCGCGTGGAGGCCGACGGGTCGATCCCCGCGGAGATCGCCGATCTGGCCGGTTCCGCCCTGGCTGACCTGTGGGTGCTCTGCGACGACCTGCCGGCCCCGGTGGCCGCCTGGACCCCGTACTGGCGGTACGTGTGGCCGCGCGATACGGCTTTCTGCGCCGTCGCCCTGGCCAGGGTCGGCCATGTCGACCACGCCGTGCGGATCCTCGAGCACCTGCAGTCGATCCAGCCCGCCGAGGCCTGGTTCGAGGCTCGCTACGTCCCCGGCACGGACCGGGCACCGGATGACCGCGAGCGCCAGTTCGACGGCACCGGGCTCGGGCTCTGGGCCGCGGCCGAGGTCGCCGACGCCGGCGGCGAGGCCCGCCGGGGCGAGATCGCCCAGCGGCTCTCCCGGCTCATCAGCACCTCGCAGCGAATCCTGCTGACCGCCACCCGAGACGGCGAGGGGATGCCTCCCGCCTCCCCCGACTACTGGGAGGTGCCCGAGCGCCGCGTGACGATCGGGATCATGGCCAGCACTCTCGCCGGTCTCCGGGCCGCCGGCACGCTCACCGGCGAGGACCGTGCACTGCGTGCCGCAGACGCCTTCTCGAGCCTGCTGGCCAGCACGTTCGGTGCCGGTGGCTTCCAGCGCTACCGGCGCGGCGGCGGGCCGGACTCGGGTCGGGCGTTCCTCGACGCGACCGGGTGCCACGGGCTCGTCGCGCCGCGGCAGCTGCGCTCGCTGCGGGCGGACCTGGCCCGACCCGCCGGAGGCATCGCCCCCGGTGCCTCATGGCGCGAGGACGGGATCAGCTGGACACCGTCGACGAGCCTGCTCGGTCTCGCTCTGGCCCGCGCCGGCGAGCGCGATGGCGCCCGCGAGATCCTCCACTGGGTCGCCGCCCACCGCACCCTCGACGGCTCCGTGCCGGAGAAGGTCCTCTTCGACGGCCGTCCCGCCGCTGTGGCCCCGCTCGCCTGGACCGCGGCCAACGTCCTGCTGACCATCGACGCGCTCGCCCGTGCCTGATCCGCCCGATCGGGCCGTGCCCGGTGAGTGCCGCTGACCGCCTGCACAGCGTGCCATCGGGGACCGCCGAACGGCCCGTGCCCGGCGTTGCTTGACACACACGACGCGGTCCGTAGCATGGGCGTGTAATCGATTACCAACGAGGGTAAGAGCGAGGACACTCGCCCCGGTCGGAGGCAATGACGCTGGTGGACCACGATTCGACAACTGCGCACGGAGCGCGGGACGACACTGTCGGCAGCCGACCGCCGCTCCTGGAGGTCCGAGGGGCGGTGAAGACGTTTCCCGGTGTCCGGGCCCTGTCCGAGATGCATCTCGAGCTGCACCCCGGCGAGGTGCTCGCTCTCGTCGGCGAGAACGGAGCCGGCAAGTCCACGCTGATGAAGCTGCTGGCCGGCGTCCACGCGCCGGATGCCGGTGAGTTCCGGTATCTCGGCCGCCCGCTGGCCGTGCGAGGCCCGCGCGATGCCGCGGAGCAGGGACTGGCGATCATCCACCAGGAGCTGAACCTGATGCCGGCCCTCACCGTCGCCCAGAACCTCTTCATCGGACGTGAACCGGTACTCGGCAGGTTCCTCACCCGCCCGTCGCGATTGCACGCACGAGCTCGGGACCTGCTCGATCGCCTCGGGATGGCCCTGGATCCCTCCGCCCCCGTCGCCTCGCTCTCCGTGGCCGAGCAGCAGATGGTCGAGATCGCCAAGGCGCTCTCCTACGACGCCCGGGTGCTGATCATGGACGAACCGACGGCCGCCCTCACCGAGCGGGAGGCCGACGCGCTGCACGAGCTGGTCCGGCGGTTCATCACGCCGGAGACCGGCGTCATCTACATCTCCCACCGGATGGAGGAGCTGGGGCGCATCGCCGATCGCGTCCAGGTCATCAGGGACGGCGAGTTCGTCGACACCTTCCCCATGGCCGAGGCCTCCGTCCAGGACGTCATCACCAAGATGGTCGGACGCACCCTTCCCGCCGAGACCGGCCCACAGGACGTGCGGCACGATCGCCCCGTCATCCTCCGGGCCGACGGACTCCGGAGCCTGCCCCTGGTGAGGGACGTCTCCTTCGACCTGCGCGAGGGCGAGATCCTCGGTGTCGCGGGCCTCATGGGTGCCGGCCGCACGGAGATGGCCCGGGCGCTGATCGGATCGCTCCCCCGGCAGGCCGGGACGATCACCTATCGGGGCCGGCGGATGGACTTCCGCTCCCCCGCCCAGGCCGCGCGGCACGGAATCGGCTACCTCCCCGAGGACCGCAAACAGCTCGGCCTGCTGCTGGAGCACTCGGTGCAGAAGAACATGGAGCTCTCCGCCCTCGGCGACCGCTTCCACAGCGCCGGCTTCATCCGGGACGGCGCTGCCCGCCACGCCGCGGAGGACCAGCGCCGGAGACTGCGGATCAAGACGCCTGACCTGCAGCGGCAGGTCAAGAACCTCTCCGGCGGCAACCAGCAGAAGGTCGTGCTGGGCCGGTGGTTGATCAAGGACTGCGACGTGCTGATCGTCGACGAGCCCACCCGCGGCATCGACGTCGGCGCCAAGGAGGAGATCTACGAGCTGCTCCAGGACCTGGCCGCTGCCGGCAAGTCGATCGTGGTGATCTCCTCGGAGCTGCCGGAGGTGCTGCGCCTGGCGCACCGCGTCGTGGTCATGGCCGAGGGCCGCGTCACCGGCGTGCTGGAGGCCGATGAGGCCGATTCCGAATCCGTCATGGCCCTGGCCACCACCCCTGAACCGACCGTCACGACGCCGCGCGGCGGCGACGAGCGAGGAGAACGATGAGCACCGCCACCACCGCCGGGACGAGTTCGGAGCCCACCACGGCCGAGCGCGGATCCGCGCTGAAGAACCGGCTCCAACAGCTGCTCGCGGCCGGAACCCTGGCCCTGATCTTCGTGGCCTTCTCCATCGCCAGCCCGGCCATCTTCCCCACCTGGGGGAATCTGGTCACGATCCTGTACTCGACGGTCGTGATCGGGCTGCTCGCCCTCGGCGTCACGTTCGTGATCTCCACCGCCGGCATCGACCTCTCCGTCGGCACGGGCATGGCCCTGTGCGCCGTGATGAGCGGCATGTTCATCGTGAACTGGGGGATCCCCGTGCTTCTCGGGATCGTGCTGGCGATCCTGTTCGGTGGGCTCATCGGACTGGTCAACGGCATCAATGTCGCCGTCCTGGATCTGCCACCGTTCATCGCGACGCTGGCGATGATGATGGTGGCCTCCGGACTCGCCCTCGTGGTCTCCGGCGCCGCTCCGATCTACTTCGAGAGCCCCGCCTACATGGGCTTCTCCACCGGCACGCTACTGCCCTCGATCCCCAACGCCGTGCTGGTGCTGCTGGTGGCGGCAGTGGTGGCCGCCGTGCTCATGTCGCGCACGCTGCTGGGCCGGTACACCATGGCCATCGGCTCCAACCGGGAGGCCGCCGCCCTCGCCGGCGTGCCGATCAAGAAGTGGCTGATCATCGTGTACGTCGTGGGCGGGCTGTTCACCGGACTGGCGGGCGTCATGATCTCGGCCCGGCTGGGCTCGGCGCAGCCGGCCACGGGCATGGGCTATGAGCTCGATGCGATCGCCGCCGTGGTGATCGGCGGGACGTCGCTCTCCGGCGGCCGCGGCACCATCGTCGGCACCGTCATCGGTGCCCTGATCATCTCCGTCCTCACCAACGGACTGCAGATCCTCTCGATCCCGCAGGAATGGCAGGACGTGCTGCTGGGAGCGGTCATCCTCGTGGCCGTGTTCATCGACCGGCTGCGCAGGCGTTCGGAGCGGGCGTCATGAGGCCGACCCGCAGAACCGTCCTCGCCGGTGCGGCCACGGGCCTGCTGCTGCCCGCGGCCGCCTGCACCAGCGGCGGCCGCGACGACATCCGGCACATCGCCCTGGTCTCCAAGGGCTTCCAGCACCAGTTCTGGCAGGCCGTGCGGCGCGGTGCCCGGGCGGAGGCCGAGGAGCAGGGGGTTGAGATGACCTTCGAGGGCCCCCCGTCCGAATCCGATATCGAGGCCCAGATCACGATGCTGCAGAACGCGGTGACGCGGAACCCCGACGCCCTCGGGATCGCGGCGCTGGACTCCCGGGCGGCCGCCCCCGCGCTGGAGGAGGCCCGGGCCAAGGGCATCCCCGTCGTCGCCTTCGACTCCGGGGTGGAGTCCGACATCCCGGTCTCCACGGTCGCCACCGACAACCGGGCCGCGGCGCGGGAGGCCGCCAAGCACATGAGCGAACTGATCGGCGGGCAGGGCCAGGTCGGCATCGTCGCCCACGACCAGGTCTCGCTGTCCGGCACCGACCGGCGCGACGGATTCCTCGAGGGCATGAAGGAGTTCGGGCCGGACGTGGAGATGCTCGAGGTCCAGTACGGGGAGGGCGACCAAGCCCTCTCGGCGAACATCGCCCGCTCACTGGTCACCGCAAACTCGGAGCTGCGCGGACTGTTCGGCACCAATGAAGGCTCCGCGATCGGCATTCTCAAGGGCGTCCAGGAATCCGGTGCCACCGATCTCGCGGTGATCGGTTTCGACTCCGGCCGGGCCCAGGTCGAGGCGATCGAGGCCGGGGAGATGGCGGGCGCCGTCACCCAGGACCCGAAGACCATGGGGGCCCTGACCGTGCGTACCGCGCTGAGCGCCGTGCGTGGTGAGAGCATCGAGCCGATGATCGACACCGGGTTCCTCTGGTACGACGCCGCCAATCTCCAGGAGCCCGAGGTGCAGCAGGCGATCTATCTCTGAGCTCTGACCGCTCGGAGAGCTCGGACAGCGAGTGGGGCGGCTCAGAACAGGATCGTGGTCAGCTCGCCGACCTGCCGGAACCCCGCGGCGGCATAGGCCCGCCGGGCGGGCTCGTTGAAGTCGTTGACGTACAGCGAGACCTCCGCCGCATGGTCGCGGCGCACCTGATCGATCAGATCCGCCATGGCCGCGCGACCCAGGCCACGGCCCCGCTGACCGGGGCGGACCCACACCCCGTGGATCTGGGCGACCGGACCGAACAGGGCGCCGACGTCGGCCTTGAACACCACGCGGGAGTCGTCGAAGACCACATAGGTGCGCCCCTGGCGGATCAGGGCGGCCACGCGGGCCCGGTAGGAGCGCCCGGAATCGCCGTGCAACGGGTCGACCCCGACCTCCTCGCGGAACATCGCCACGGCGGCAGGGAAGACGGCGTCCTCCTCCCCCGGCAGTGCGGGGCGCAGACCCGATGGGGAGGTGGCCGCGGTCGCCTCATCCGCCACCAGCAGCGGCTGGCTCCAGCGGTACTCGCGGACGTCGCTCCCCCAGGCCGCGGACAGCGGCGCCCACAGCTTCTCGACGGCGGCGCGGTCACCCACCACGGAGCTGGCTCGCCGCGACCGGGCGGCCATGTGCCGGCCGAAGTCGTCCAGCGCCAGGTCCGTCGCGGACATCGGGGACAGGTTCACCCCGTGCCACAGCAGGCCGACGGGCGCGTCCTCGTCGCCGGCCAGGGAGAACTCCTGGGAGACCGTCTGCGTCCGGCCGACCTCATGCAGCCTCGCCCCTGCGAGCGCATTGGTCACCGGATCGGTGAGCGCATGCGCGAGAGCGACCTCGATGCCGCTGGGGCGGACCGCTCGGATCCGCCCTCCGCGCCGGAACACGGCGGGCTCAGCTGACGGAGACGGTCGGTGCCCCGGCGGCGACGGCCTCGCCGCCGTCGGCCTCGGCCGCGATCCGGTTGGCCTCGGCCAGCAGGGTCTCGACGATCTCGTCCTCGGGGACGGTCTTGATGACCTCACCCTTGACGAAGATCTGACCCTTGCCGTTGCCGGAGGCCACGCCGAGATCGGCCTCGCGGGCCTCGCCGGGCCCGTTGACGACGCAGCCCATGACGGCCACGCGCAGGGGGACCTCGAGATCCTTCAGGCCCTCGGTGACCTTGTCGGCCAGCGAGTAGACATCGACCTGGGCACGGCCGCAGGACGGGCAGGAGACGATGTCCAGCTTGCGGGGCTTGAGGTTCAGCGACTGCAGGATCTGGTTGCCGACCTTGACCTCCTCCACGGGCGGAGCCGAGAGGGAGACGCGGATGGTGTCGCCGATGCCCTCGCCGAGCAGGATGCCGAAGGCCACGGAGGACTTGACGGTTCCCTGGAAGGCGGGGCCGGCCTCGGTGACCCCGAGGTGCAGCGGCCAGTCGCCGCGCTCGGAGAGCTGGCGGTAGGCCTCGACCATGATGATCGGATCGTTGTGCTTCACGGAGATGCCGAAGTCGTGGAAGTCGTGCTCCTCGAACAGGGAGGCCTCCCACACCGCGGATTCCACGAGCGCCTCGGGGGTGACGCGGTCACCGGTCATCATGCGCTTGTCGATGCTGCCGGCGTTGACGCCGATGCGCAGAGCCGTGCCGTGCTCCTTCGCGGCGGCGGCGATGTCGCCCACCTGGTCGTCGAAGCGACGGATGTTGCCGGGGTTCACGCGGACTCCCGCGCAGCCCGCCTCGATGGCGGCGAAGACGTACTTGGGCTGGAAGTGGATGTCGGCGATCACCGGGATCTGGGACTTCGCCGCGATCGCGGGCAGCGCATCGGCATCCTCCTGGCGCGGGCAGGCCACGCGCACGATGTCGCAGCCGGCGGCGGTCAGCTCCGCGATCTGCTGGAGGGTGGCGTTGATGTCGTGCGTCGGCGTGGTGGTCATCGACTGCACGGTGATCGGCGCGTCACCGCCGACGTACGTGCTGCCGAGTTTGACCTTGCGCGTCTTCCGGCGCGGTGCGAGCACCGTCGGCGGCTGCTTGACGGACGGGATCCCGAGGCTCACTGAAGTCACTCCTCCATTATGGACTCCTGCGGCAGAGGTGGAAGGCGAGCTATGACACCTCCACCGCACCTGCACGAGCCCGCCGCGCACCGCGGAGCCCCGCCGCCCCTCAGGGGAACAGCGTGATGGGCTCGACGATGTCCGCGTAGAGCAGCAGCACCGTCATGAGGATGAAGGCGATCGCGACCGCGTTGGTCAGCGGCAGCAGCCGTGACATGTCCACCGGCCCCGGGTCCGCTCTCCCGCGCAGCCGTGCCAGCAGGCGCCGGATGCCTTCGACCAGGGCTCCGGCCACATGGCCGCCGTCCAGCGGAAGCAGCGGCACCAGGTTGAACACGAACAGCGCCATGTTCAGGGAGGCGAGCATCGAGATCATGGTCCCGGTCTTCTCGCGCAGCTCGAACCCGGGCTGGTCGGCGGAGGCGACCTCGCCGGCAAGTCGAGAGACCCCGACCACGCCGAGAGGGCCGTCGGGGTCCCGCTCGGCGCTGCCGAAGGCCGCCTGGGCCACCTCGTAGAGCCGCACGGGCAGGGTGAGGATCAGCGCCCCGGTGCGGGTGAAGGCGGACCACGCCATCTCGGGCACGACGGCCGGGGACTGCGGGACCAGTTCCCGGGTGCCGGAGACGCCGAGGAAGCCGACCTGCTCGGTGACCAGATCCCCGTCCTCGTCGTAGACCGCGGAGCCGTCCTCGTCCAGCACCGGTCGCGCGTCCACGATCGGGGTGGCCTCGAGGGTGAGGATCTCGCCGTCGCGCTCGATGACGACGGGCACGGTGCGGTCGCCGCTGGCGCGGACCGCCGAGGTCACGTCGGACCAGGTCTCGATCTCGTGGCCGTCGATCTCACGCAGGGTGTCGCCGGGCCGGATACCGGCCGCGAGGGCCGGGGCCTCGGGCCTGCCCTCGCAGCTCGCGTCGGCCGGAGCATCGGCAGGGACCACGCACTCGGAGACGGTGTCGACGGTCGGGGTGATGGCGGGCAGACCGATCCCGGTGACCATCACCGCCATCAGCACCACGGAGATCAGCAGGTTCATG
Organism: Brachybacterium sp. GCM10030268; assembly: GCF_042666305.1. Classification (NCBI taxonomy): domain Bacteria; kingdom Bacillati; phylum Actinomycetota; class Actinomycetes; order Micrococcales; family Dermabacteraceae; genus Brachybacterium; species Brachybacterium sp. GCM10030268. The sequence goes on from NZ_JBHTCW010000001.1 coordinate 320,944, forward strand.
GCGGGCCCGCCGAGCATCACCACCAGCTTCTTGGGCACCGAGAGGGCCACGAAGGTGCGGTGGGCGTCCTCGGGTCCGTACTGGGAGGCCTCGTACTCCTTGGCCTCCTGCGACATCTGCGCCATCTGCTGGACGAGCCCGGTGGAGTCCTCCCGGATCGTGCCCTCCGGCTCCCCCTTGTGCGGCGGGAACATCCCGATCATGCGGATGTACCCGCCCAGCGGGATCGCCTTGAGCCCGTATTCGGTCTCGCCGCGGGTGCGGGAGAAGACCGTCGGCCCGAAGCCGATCATGTACTGGGTCACCCGGACGCCGAACAGCTTGGCCGGAAGCAGGTGGCCCACTTCGTGCAGGGCGATGGAGATCGCGAGGCCGGCGGCGACGACCAGGACGCCGACGATGAACAGCAGGGCGCCGCTCATCCTCCGCTGCCCTCGATCAGCTCCCGTGCGGCGGCGCGAGCCCAGGCCTCCACGGCCAGGACGCCCTCGACGCCTCCGCTCGGCGTCGCCTGCGGACGCAGCGGGTGCGCGAGCACGGAGGTGATCAGCTCGGTGATCCCCAGGAAGGTCAGCCGTCCCTCCAGGAACGCGCTGACGGCCTCCTCGTTGGCGGCGTTGTACGCGGCCATCGCTCCTCCGCCCTCGCGGTGGGCGGCGCGGGCGACGGTGATCGCCGGGAAGGTGTCCTCGTCGACCGGTTCAAAGGTCCAGGACTGGGCGGTGGAGAAGTCGAGCGGAGCGGCCAGCCCCGGCAGCTTCTCCGGGTGTGCGAGCGCCCAGCCGATCGCGTGGCTCATGTCCGGGGGGCTCGCCTGGGCGATGGTGGACCCGTCGACCAGCGTCGCCATGGAGTGCACGATCGACTGCGGATGGACGACGACGTCCACGCGGTCCTCCGGCAGGTCGAACTGCAGGCACGCCTCGATGACCTCGAGCGCCTTGTTGACCAGCGTCGCGGAGTTGGTGGTGATCACGGGGCCCATCGCCCAGGTGGGGTGGGTGAGGGCCTGCTCGGGAGTGACCCCTTCGAGCTGCGAGCGGGTGCGGCCGCGGAAGGGGCCGCCGGAGGCGGTCACCACGAGGCGGTCGACCTGCTCGGGGCGGACCCCCGCCAGGGCCTGGGCGATCGCGGTGTGCTCGGAGTCGACGGGGAGGATCTGGCCGGGGGCCGCGGCCCGGGTGACGAGCTCACCGCCGACGACGAGGGATTCCTTGTTGGCCAGGGCCAGCCGGGCTCCGGAGGCGAGGGCGGCGAGGGTGGGCAGCAGGCCGACGGACCCGGTCACGGCGTTGAGGACCACGTCGCCCTCGCCGAGGCTCCCCGCCAGGTGGGCCACGGCGCCCTGGCCACTCTCGAGGCGGGGAGCGGAGATTCCCGCCGTCCGGCAGGCGGCGGTCACGGCGCGCTCGACGCCCTCGGCGCGGTCCGGGTCGGAGACCACGAGCCGCTCGGGGCGGTGGGCGAGGACCTGTTCGGCGACCAGCTCGGGCCGCGAGCCGCCGACGGCGAGGCCGTGGACCTGGGCGAGGTCCGGGTAGCGGGAGATGACCGCCAGGGTCTGGGTGCCGATGGAGCCGGTGGCCCCGAGCAGCACGAGCCGACGGGCGGGGCCCCCGGTCACGGCACGGAGGCCATCACGTCCGCGACGTGGTCCAGGTAGACGTCGACCACGGCCTCCCGGTATCCGTCCGGGCCACGGCGACGGCGGAAGGCGGCACGACGCACGTCGTCCACGCTCATCGGCAGCCCGTCGGTGAAGTAGGCGACCAGCTGATCGCACAGCGCGTCGACGTCGGCCCGATCGTAGGCCGGCTCCCCCTGGGGCGCCGGTGCGAACCGCTCCCCGGCGGGACGCTCCAGGCGCTCCTTGAGCATCTCGGCGCGTTCGGTGAGCTGGGCGACCCAGACGTCCTCGCCCTTCTCGGCGATGGCGTCGTCCCTGGCCTGCAGGGCGAAGGCGTCCGAGAGACGGTCCAGGGCCTCGTCGACCACGCGCATGTCATAGCCGCCGCGCTCGGTGCCGAAGCTGGCCGAGGTGATGTCCGCTCCGCTGAAGCCGGGATCGCGCCCCTCGTAGGCGGTGCGGGCGCGGGCGAGGAACTCGTCGACCTCGCGCATGTCGTATCCGACGCTGAAGCGAGAGACACGCTCGAACGATGTGCTCACCAGTGGATCCTTCCTCGGTGCTGTCGGTGTCCCACTGTAGCGGCGTGGGCGGTGGGGTTCGTGGACGTCGGCGCCGCGATCACTGGGCGCCGCCGGCGACGGCCTCGACGCGGGCGACCCGGGCCTCACGGTCCTCCCGGTGCACGTCGGTCTCGATGACCTCTGCGGCGAGCTGGCCGCAGGCTCCGTCGATGTCCGAGCCACGGGTGTCCCGGATGGTCGCCGAGATCCCGTTGTCCCGCAGGGTCTGGACGAACTGCTTCTCCACGAACGGATCCGACGCGGTCCACTTCGAGCCCTTGACCGGGTTCAGAGGGATCGGGTTGACGTGGACCCAGTGGGCGCCGCCGTGCGCGATCAGCCGATCCGCCAGCAGCTGGGCGCGGTGCGCCTGATCGTTGATGTCGCGGATCAGGGCGTATTCGATGCTGACGCGCCGGCCCGTGGTCTCGAAGTAGTCGTGGGCCGCCTCGAGGATCTCGTCGACGTCGAAGCGGGTGTTGATCGGGACCAGCTCGTTGCGCAGCGCGTCGTCCGGGGCGTGCAGGGAGACGGCGAGAGTCAGCGGGATCTTCTCGGCGGTCAGCTTGCGCACGGCGGGGGCGAGGCCGACGGTGGAGACGGTGATGTGGCGCGCCCCCATGCCGAAGCCCTCCGGGGCGGGGGCGTTCAGGCGCCGGCACACGGTCGCCACGGGCCGGTAGTTCGCCAGCGGCTCTCCCATCCCCATGAACACGACGTTCGAGACGCGGCCGGGGCCGCCGGGCAGTTCGCCGCCAGCGAGCAGCTGATTGGCGATGCGCACCTGCTCGAGGATCTCGGCGGTCGAGAGGTTGCGGGTCAGGCCCATCTGCCCGGTGGCGCAGAAGGGGCAGTTCATCCCGCAGCCGGCCTCGGAGGAGATGCACAGGGTCACGCGGTCGCTGTAGCGCATCAGCACCGACTCGACCATGGAGCCGTCGAACAGCTTCCACAGGAACTTCTGGGTGGCACCGTGGTCGGCGGACTGCCTCGAGACCACCGTCAGCAGCTGCGGGAAGAAGCGTTCGACGAGTTCCTCGCGGCGGTCCTTGGGCAGGTCGGTGAGGTCCGCGGGATCGGTGGTGAAGTGCTCGAAGTAGTGGACCGAGAGCTGCTTGGCGCGGAAGCCGGGCAGCCCCATCTCCTCGACGGCGGCGATGCGCTCGGCCAGGGTGAGATCGGCCAGGTGCGATGGCGGCTTGCCCCGGCGCGTGGGACGCAGCTGGAGCTGCCCGGGCGCCAGGGCGACCTTCTCGCCGGGCACGGCCTCGCGGGAGAGATCAGGGAGTTCGGGCGGGTCGGTGTTCGTGTTCATGGCAGCAGGACCTCCAGCATGACGTAGGTGGTGGGGGCGGCGAGCAGGACGGAATCGACCCGATCCAGCACGCCCCCGTGGCCGGGAAGCAGATGGCCCATGTCTTTGATCCCCAGGTCACGCTTGAGGAGGGACTCGGCGAGATCACCGCACGTGGAGACGATCACCAGGACCACGCCGAGGATCACGCCCGTCCACCATGGCAGACCCAGGCCGAACGATCCGACGGCCGTGACCGCCGCGGTGCCCAGGATGAGCGAACCGGCGAACCCCTCCCAGCTCTTCTTGGGGCTGATGCCCGGGGCCATGGGATGCGACCCGAACAGGACGCCGCTGACGTAGCCGCCGACGTCGTTGCCCACCGGTCCCAGCACGGCCAGCAGCACCAGCAGCGGCCCCTGGTCCAGACCGAACAGCAGCAGGGTGAAGCAGCCCAGGAAGGAGACCCAGGCCAGGGCGAACACTCCCCCGGCGACGTCCCGCAGCGCGGTCAGGCCCATCGACTCCGAGGCCCGCCACACGATCAGCACGCACACCGCGACGGCCGTGGACACCAGCAGCCCCTCGACCTCGAACACGACGGTGGAGACCACCATGCCGATCACGCCGACCAGCAGCGGCACTGCCGCGACCCGCAGACCGCCCTGAGCCAGGGCACGGGTCAGCTCGAGCACGGCGAGCACCATCGTGACCGCCACCAGGACCGGGAAGGCCTGGGGCACGACGAACAGCGACGCGAGCAGCGCCGCACCGAGGCCGAGACCGACCAGGATCGCGGCCGGCAGGTCCCGGCCGGCACCACGGCGCTTCGCGCGCGGGGGCGCGCCGGTCACGCCCTCGGCCGCCTCGAGCGGCATCGAGGCGGCCGGGCGTGCGGAGCGGTCCGGGTCCGAGGTCACGAGGGCGGCAGGAGATCGAGGGCGACGTCAGATCGTCGCGAGCTCGGACTCCTTGGCGCCGAGCGCCTCGTCGATCTGATCGATGAACTTCTTGGTCACGGACTCGAGCTCCTTCTCGGCGCGGTTGCCCTCGTCCTCGCCGATCTCCTTGTCCTTGACCAGCTTCTCAATGCTCTTCTTCGCGTTGCCGCGGGAGCCGCGCACGGCGACGCGGCCGTCCTCGGCCTTGGTGCGGGCGAGCTTGATGTACTCCTTGCGTCGCTCCTCGGTCAACGAGGGCAGGACCACGCGCAGGTTGTCACCGTTGTTGGTGGGGTTCACGCCAAGGTCCGAGTCCCGCAGCGCAGTCTCGACCTGCCCGATCGCGCTCATGTCGTAGGGCGTGACGATGACGGTGCGGGCCTCGGGGAACTGCAGCGAGGCGAGCTGGTTCAGCGGCGTCGGCGCTCCGTAGTACTCGACCATGATGCCCTGGAACATCGCGGCGTTGGCCCGGCCGGTGCGGATGGAGCCGAACTCCTCCTTGGTGACCTGGACGGACTTGGACATCTTGGCCTCGGCGTCCTTCAGGATGCTCGCGGTGTCGTCGCTCACGGGATGCTCCTCGGTTCTCGGTGGGTGGTGGGATCCATTGTCCCGCACCGTCAAGGCGGGACTGCTGGGTGGACTCTCGCGCGGCGGGCACGCCCCCGCTCCCGGCCTCCGGGACGGTCGGCGGCTCCGGGCCCCTCGGACGAGCAGAGACCGCGGGGACGTCGCCCGCGGGGGGCTCGAGCCCTCGCGCGTCCGGATCAGTCGCTGGTGACCACGGTCCCGATCCGGTCCCCGCGCAGTGCGCGGGTGATGTTGCCGGGTGTGTCCAGGCCGAAGACCATCATCTGCTGGGCGTTGTCCATGCACAGGCTGAAGGCGGTGGAGTCGACGACCTTCAGACCGCGCTGCAGGGCGTCGTTGTAGGTGACGGCCTCGAGCTTGACGGCGTCGGGATTCGTGCGGGGATCGGAATCGTAGACCCCGTCGACGCCGTTCTTGGCCATCAGCACCTCTTCGCAGCCGATCTCCAGTGCGCGCTGGACGGCGACGGTGTCGGTGGAGAAGTACGGCATGCCCGCACCGGCACCGAAGATCACCACGCGACCCTTCTCCAGGTGCCGCACGGCGCGCAGCGGGATGTAGGGCTCGGCGACCTGACCCATCTCGATGGCGGTCTGCACCCGCGTGGTCACGCCGCGCTGTTCGAGGAAGTCCTGGAGGGCGAGACAGTTCATGACGGTGCCGAGCATGCCCATGTAGTCGGCGCGGCGGCGGTCCATGCCGCGCTGGGACAGCTCGGCGCCGCGGAAGAAGTTTCCTCCCCCGACGACGATGGCGCATTCGATGCCCTGGGCGACACCCTCGGCGATCTCCGCGGCCACGCGCGAGACGACGTCGGGATCGACGCCGACGGCGCCGCCGCCGAAGGCTTCTCCGGAGAGCTTGAGGAGGACCCGGCGGCCGTCCTGCTTCTTCGGGAGAACGGGTATGGGGGACGTGAACGTCTGGGTCATGTCGGTCCTTCCGCGCGGGGTCCTCGGTGATGATACCGAGCCGCGGCCCCGCACCGAGGGTGCGGGGCCGCAGGTCGGCGGCCGCTGGTACGCGGCCGATGGGTCCCGGGCCCGGGGGCCCGGATCCCCGGGGAGTCAGCCTCCGACGCGGAAGCGGACGAAGCCGGTGAGAGTGCCGCCGGCCTCCTCGACGATCTTGCCGACCGTCTTCTTGGGATCCTTGGCGAACGCCTGGTCGAGCAGCACGTTCTCCTTGTAGTAGCCGTTCAGCCGGCCCTCGACGATCTTCGGGATCGCCTTCTCGGGCTTGTTCTCGTTCTTGGCGGTCTCCTCGGCGATGCGGCGCTCGTCGGCGACGAGCTCCTCGGGGACCTCGTCACGGTCGAGGTAGGCCGGGGAGAACGCGGCGATGTGCATCGCGATGTCGCGCGCCACCTCGGCACCCGCCTTGTCGGTGGCCACCAGGACGCCGACCTGCGGGGGCAGGTCCTTGTTGGTGCGGTGCATGTAGGCGGTGACGACCTCGCCCGAGACGCGACCGATGCGGCGCACCTGGATCTTCTCGCCCATGGTGGCGCCGGCGTTGGTCAGGGCCTCACCGAAGGAGGTCTCGGCCAGATCGGCGGGCTCGGAGGCGCCGGACTCGACGGCCGCGGCCACGGCCTCGTCGCCCAGGGCGACGAACTTGTCGTTCTTGGCCACGAAGTCGGTCTCGGAGTTGATCTCGACCAGCGTGCCGGTCTGACCCTGATCGGTGTCGCGCACGTCGACGGCGATCAGGCCCTCGGAGGCGGTGCGGCTCTCACGCTTGGCGATCCCCTTGAGGCCCTTGACGCGGATCAGTTCGACAGCCTTGGACTTGTCGCCCTCGGCCTCGTCGAGAGCCTTCTTGACGTCGAGCATGCCCGCGCCGGTGGACTCGCGGATCTCCTTGATGTCTGCTGCCGTGTAATTGGCCATGTTCCTCTTCCTTGTGGGAGCTGCTAGCGGAGGGTGCGGGGCGGGCTTCGGCGATGGCGGGCCCGCCCCGTGGAGGGGCCCGGGAGCGACGTTATCGCCCCCGGGCCCGTTGGTCACTCGGCCGCGGTCGGCTCGGTCCGGCCGTCGGTCGCCTCGGAGGCGGACTCGGCCGTCTCGGCCTCGGCGTCCGACGCGCCCGGGGCGGGCTGCTCCACTGCGGATTCGGTGGCCTCGGCCGCAGGGGCCTCGGCGGACTCGGCGGCGGGGGCCTCGGTCGCTGCCGGGGCGTTCTCCGCGGCGACGGATTCCTCGGCGGGGGCGTCCTGCTGCTGGACCTCGGACTGCTTGAGCAGCTCGCGCTCCCACTCGGCCAGCGGCTCGGCCTCGACGGCGGAGACGTTCTTCTCGCCGCCGCTGGACTTGGCGTGACGCTCCTGCAGGCCGGCGGCCACGGCGTCGGCCACGACCCGGGTCAGCAGCGTGACGGAGCGGATCGCGTCGTCGTTGCCGGGGATCGGGTAGGTGACCTCGTCGGGATCGCAGTTGGTGTCCAGGATCGCGACGACCGGGATGCTCAGCTTCTGCGCCTCGTCGACAGCGAGGTGCTCCTTGTTGGTGTCGACGATCCACACGGCGGAGGGCGCCTTGCCCATGTCGCGGATACCGCCGAGGGTCTTCTCCAGCTTGTCCTTCTCGCGGCGCATCATCAGCAGCTCCTTCTTGGTGCGGCCGGAGGAGGCCACATCGTCGAAGTCGATCTGCTCGAGCTCCTTGAGGCGGTTCACGCGCGCGGAGACGGTCTGCAGGTTGGTGAGCATGCCGCCCAGCCAGCGCTGGTTGACGTAGGGCATGCCCACGCGGGTGGCCTGCTCCTGGATGGAGCCCTGGGCCTGCTTCTTGGTGCCGACGAACAGGATCGTGCCGCCGTGGGCGACGGTCTGCTTGACGAAGTCGTAGGCCTTGTCGATGTACGACAGGGTCTGCATGAGGTCGACGATGTAGATGCCGTTGCGCTCGGTGAAGATGAAGCGACGGACCTTCGGGTTCCACCGACGGGTCTGGTGACCGAAGTGGACGCCGCTCTCCAGGAGCTGGCGCATGGTGACGACTGCCATGATGGTGTCCTCTTATCTAGGCCTGGGCTCGCACGACTCGCCCGGTGGGGCGTCCGCGGTCATCGCGCAGGACCTTCGTTCTCGGTTCTTCCCCGTCACCGGTCGATGCGGGGCCTGGCGCCCGGGAAGCCGGCCGCCCCGGCGGCGGCCCGCGCGCGAGGCGCGGAGGCGACCGAGGACCGTTGGCCGGCGAGCCCTGATGGGCACGCGAAGTCATCCGGACGGACCGGATGCTGTCTCGAGTCTATCTGACGCTCACAGTCGGCACAGCGCGTCGTGCATCACGCTGCGGGGTGTGTCGGCGCGGCGATCGTTCCTCCCCAGGACCTCTTCGTCCACCGGGTCCTCGTCCCGGATGACGCGGTCGGCCGACGTGGCGAGGATGCCGCTATGACTTCTCGAGACGCCCTCGATCGCCGGCCGGCCCGACAGCGGATCCTGGTCCTGGTCCGGGCCGTGCTGGTCGTACTGTGCCTGGTGGCCGCCTTCGTCGTCGCCATGCCCGGCTCGGCGCGCGCCGAGGAGGTGCGCTGGACGTGGCCGACACCGGCTCCCCATGACGTCGTCGCACCCTTCGACGCTCCGGACACCCCCTACGGACCCGGCCACCGCGGGATCGACATCGCGGTGACCGGAGAGGGCGCCGCGGTGCATGCGGTCGACTCGGGCACGGTGCGCTTCACCGGATCGGTGGCTGGGCGTCCCGTGGTCTCGGTGCGGCACGCCGATGGCCTGATCTCCACCTACGAACCGGTCGCCGGCGAGGTGGTGGAGGGGCAGACGGTCCGCGCCGGGGACGTGCTCGGACGGATCACGCCGGGCAGCACGCGGTCGCATTGCGCTCAGATGTGTCTGCATCTGGGTGCGCGGCGCGCTCAGGGCTACGTGGATCCGATGGTGCTGCTGGGGGCGCGGGGACCGAGTGTGCTGCTGCCGCTGGCCCATCACGGGGCTCCCGGGGCGCGCGATGCTGTCGACGCCGGCCCGTGAGCAGATCAGGCGCGCGGGTGTGCCTGGTCGACGGTGCGGCGGAGCCGCTCGGCGCTGACGTGGGTGTAGATCTGGGTGGTCGCGAGTGAGGAGTGTCCGAGGAAGTCCTGGACGCTGCGCAGGTCGGCGCCGCCCTCGACGAGGTGCGTGGCGGCGCTGTGACGCAGCGTGTGCGGGGATATGTGCCTCGAGATGCCGGCCTCGGCGGCGTACCGATCCAGCAGCGTGCGCACGGCGCGATCACCGAGTCTGCCGCCACGGGCGCCGAGGAACAGTGCGTCGCCGGCGCGAGTCGCGCCCGCGCCGCCGGCTCGCGCGAGGACGGGCCGACCCTCGCGCTCCCAGTGCTCCACAGCGGCGAGCGCCGGGGCGCCGACGGGGACGATGCGTTCCTTGTCGCCCTTTCCCCGGACTCGGACGGTGCCTCGGGAACGGTCGATGCCGCTGCGGTCCAGGGCGACCAGCTCCGAGACCCGCAGTCCGGAGGAGTAGAGCAGTTCAAGGACCGCGGCGTCGCGCAGCACCATCGCGCGCCGGGCAGGATCGTCAGGCACGCCCGGGGAGCCGGGGACCTCGGCGCCGTCGGACGGGACGGCGCCGCCTGCGCCATCAGCACCATCGAGGCCGGCACGTGCATCGGCGTCGCTGCCTGTTCCGGACGCCTCGCCGCGTCCTCCGGTCCCGGAGGGGCCCGTCTGTGCCGGCACGATCCGGTCCAGCAGGTGCCCGGCCTGCTCACTGGAGAGCACAGTGGGCAGGTGGCGGCCCCGCCGGGGTGCTTTCAATCGGCCGCCCACGTCGTGCGGGATGCGGCCGGTGGCGGCGAGCCATGTGGTGAAGGTGCGGGCCGCGGCGGCCGACCGCGCCAGCGTGCTCGCCCCCACGCCGCTCTCCGCCCGCGCTGCGAGCCATGAGCGCAGGGCGGCGACGTCGAGCTCGGGGAGCTCGATGCGTTCGACCTCGCGCAGATGCTCGAGCAGGTGGGCGGCCTCCCGGCGGTAGGCGCGCATGGTGTGCTCCGAGCGCCCCCGTTCGAGGCGGAGATGGTCGCTGAAGGCGTCGAGCACGGCGTCCTCGGCGCTGCTGCGGTCTGTGCCCATGTCCCCAGTCTCCCGCATCTAGGCGTCCCCGGCCGGGAGGACGTCAGCCGGTGCGCACGCGTCGCACCCTCTCCCCCACGTCCTCGACGAGCCCCAGCAGACGCAGCCGCGCCAGGGCGGATTCGACCTCGACGGCCTCGAAGCCGATCTCCCGGACGATGCGCGCAACCGGCAGGCTGGAGCGCGGCGGCACAGCATCGAGCACCCGACGATCGGCGGGCGTGAGCAGGTCCAGCTCGTCCTGGACGGCGAACCCGCCGTCCCCCGCCGCCGGGCCGCCGGGCAGCAGATCGAGCACGTCGGCGCTCTCGGTGATCAGCACGGCACCTCGTTCCCTGATCAGCCGGTGGCACCCGGCGCTGGCTGCGGAGGTGACCGGGCCGGGGACGGCGCCCACGGGACGGGAGATCTGGTCGGCGAGCCGGGCGGTCGACAGCGCCCCGGAACGCCACGACGCCTCGACCACCAGCACTGCCTGGGACAGCGCGGCGATCAGCCGATTGCGCGAGAGGAACCGCCAGCGGGTGGGCGCCGTTCCCGGCGGGGCCTCGCTGACCAGCAGGTGTCGGTCCCGGATCCGTTCGAGCATCTCCGCGTTCTCGCGGGGATAGAGCCGGTCCAACCCACCGGCGAGAACGGCGAGGGTGGCCCCGCCGTCGGCCGAGAGGGCACCGCGGTGGGCCGCGCCGTCGATGCCGTAGGCGCCGCCGGAGACGACCGTGCCGCCGGATGCGGCGAAGGAGGCCGCGAACGTTCCGGCGATCTCCTCTCCGTAGCCGGTGGCGGCCCGCGAGCCGACGACGGCCGCGCAGCGTCCGGTGACGAGATCGTCGAGCCGGCCCGGGCCCTGCACCCACAGGCAATGTGGGCTCGTCTCCTGCAGATCGTCCAGGGCTGGGGGCCATTCTGCGTCCTCCGGGGTGAGGACTCGTATCTGCCGCTGATCGGCGTCGTCGAGGACCCTGTCGATGTCGAGGCCGTCCAGCCGTGTCCGCCAGCGGGTCAGGGCGCGGCGGGCTCTCAGCTGGTGGGTGCCGGGGCCGGGGTCCGCCGCGTCCGTGGGCAGCCGCCCGCCCAGACGTGCCAGCAGCTCGCTCTCCGTGCCGTGCCTGGCGAGCTCCAGAGCGCCGGCGGGCCCGAGCACGCTCCGAGCGAGCAGGGCGACGGGGTCCGCCGGCTCGGCGATGAGTGACCAGGTCACGCGGGCTTCGCGAGTCGCGTCTGCGCCGGTCTCCGCGGAGCCGGGGGCCGGTGCTGCAGGGTCCGGTTCGGCCGCGGTACCGGCAGGATTGCTCGGGGTGGTCATCGTGGTTCTCCTTCGCGCAGGGTCAGGGCGGTGCCGATGTGCCCTTCGCCGGGACGGTCGGAGCCGTCGAGGTCGGCGAGCGTCCAGGCCAGGCGGAGCACGCGGTCGTGTCCGCGCAGAGTGAGGCGACCCTGGGCCACGGCATGGTCGAGCAGCCGGCGCTGTGGTGCCTCGGGGGCGAACTCGCGCCGCAGCCGAGGCCCGGGCAGGTGGGCGTTCGTGGTCCAGGGAAGGCCGTCGTACCGTCGTCGCTGCCGCTCTCGTGCCGTGCGCACACGGTCGGCGATGAGCGCGCTGGGCTCGGCGTCCTCGGGGCCGGAGCGGCGGACGTCGACCGGTCCCACGCCGACGCGCATGTCCACGCGGTCCAGGACCGGGCCGGACAGCCGGGCGGCGTAACGACGTCGCTGCAGCGGGCTGCAGGTGCAGTCGACCCCCTTGCCCCAGGCCTTGCCGCACGGACAGGGATTGGCCGCCAGGATGAGCTGGAACCGCGCGGGGTAGCGGGTCACGCCGCGTGCACGGTGCAGGGTGATGTCGCCGGTCTCCAGCGGTTCGCGGAGGGCTTCGAGCACGCGCGCGGGGAACTCCGGGGCCTCGTCCAGGAACAGCACGCCGGCGTGGGCGCGCGAGATGGCGCCGGGCAGGGCGATCCCGCCCCCGCCCCCGACCACGGCGGCGGTAGTGGCGGTGTGGTGCGGGTTCTCGAACGGGGCCGTGCGGCGCAGCCCGTCGCGGGCGTCGAACCGTCCGGCCAGGGAGTGGATCGCGGAGACGGTCAGGGCGTCGTCGATGTCGAGCTGCGGCAGGATCCCGGGGACCCGGGAGGCGATCATGGTCTTCCCGGCGCCGGGCGGCCCGCTCAGCAGGAGATGGTGTCCTCCGGCGGCGGCGACCTCCGCGGCGCGCCGCGCCTGGGCCTGCCCGATGACGTCCGCGAAATCCGGGAGCTGGGGGGAGCGGGAGCGCTCTGAGCTCTTCCGCTCCGGTGCCGTCAGCCGGAGGGTCCCGCGTGCCGGTGCCGGCGGGACGTCCGCGCCGAAGCGGTGCAGGACGCTGGTCAGGTCGCCGGCCCCGTCGACCTCCATGCCCTCGACCAGGCGCGCCTCGGGGAGGTTCTCCTCGGGAACGATCGCCCGCGTCACGCCGTGAGTGCGGGCTGCGAGCAGGGCGGGCAGCACCCCGGGGACCGGGCGCACCCTCCCGTCCAGGCCCAGTTCGCCGAGGAGAACGGTGTCCCCCGGCAGGTGGGTGAGCAGGTCACCCTGCGCGTCGACCACCGCCATCGCGATGGCGAGATCGAAGCCGGAGCCGTGCTTGGGCTGCCAGGCAGGCGTCATGTTGATGGTGATGCGGCGCGCGGCCAGTCGCACCCCGCTGCGGGCGGCGGCCGCGCGGACCCGTTCGCGGGCCTGCAGGGTGGAGGAGTCGGGCAGGCCGACGAGGGAGAACGCCGGCAGACCTTGGGAGACGTCGGCCTCGACCTCGACCAGGGTGCCGTCGAGGCCGGTGAGAGAGATCGAGAGCGTGCGCGCGTGACCCATCAGGAGACCGCTTCGAGGTGCTCGAGGGAGAAGGTCCCGTCGAGGTGGGCGTGGACGGCGACGACATCGATGCGCACGTCCCGATGCGGCGTGGAGCGCTCCATGAGGTACTGCCCGGCCAGCCTGCGCAGGCGGCGCAGCTTGGAGGCGGTGACCGCGGCCTGCGGCACCCCGGTGACGAACGTGCGACGTGTCTTGACCTCGACGAAGACGAGCGTGGTGTGGGCCAGGGCCACGATGTCCAGTTCGCCCTGGCCGAGCCGGAGATTGCGCTCGATGATCTGCCAGCCGCAGGCGACCAGGTGCTCGGCTGCGAGGTCCTCCCCGGCACGGCCGAGCTCCACGGTGGACATCTCGCGCACACGGCGCGCCTCGGGCGGTGCCGCGGGTCCGGCGACAGGCGGTCCGGACGAGGGCGCCCTGGGAGCGGCCCGGGGCCGGGCACCGGGGGCGGGAGCTGCTGCGGGTCGAGGGACGGGGAGGAGCGAGTTCATGCCCGTCAGCCTCGTCGCGAAGGCCTCCCGACGCACCGCCGGGCCGGGTTTTGGGGACGGGCGCCCCTTGGGGAGGAACGGTGCCGCGGCCGGCGCGGCCGCGGCACCGGCGGCGTCGCCGCTACGGCAGGGAGATGTCCGGCTTGTTGAGCTCCTCGATGTTGACGTCCTTGAACGTCACCACCCGCACGGAGCGGACGAAGCGGTTGGAGCGGTAGATGTCCCAGACCCAGACGTCGGCCAGGCGCAGCTCGTAGAAGACCTCGCCGCCACCGGAGCGGACCTGCAGGTCGACCTGGTTGGCGAGGTAGAACCGACGCTCGGTCTCGACCACGTAGGTGAACAGGCTGACCACGTCGCGATATTCGCGGAACAGCTGGAGTTCGAGGTCGGACTCGTAGTTCTCGAGTTCCTGGGCGCTCACCGACGCTCCTCCTCATGCTGCGGGTGCCACTGGTCGTCCCACAGTACGCCAGCGCGCGAGGGTTCCGGCGCGTCGAGGGGAGTCGTCCCCAGGCGCCAGCTGCGACGGTGATGCTCATGGACGCCGAGGGTCTCGATCGCCCGGCGATGGGCCGCCGAGCCGTAGCCCTTGTTCGAGGCCCAGCAGTAGTCGGGGGCGAGAGCGTCCAGGGCCACCATCTCGGCATCGCGCGCGACCTTGGCGAGGATGCTGGCGGCCGCGACGCTGGCGCAGTCCCGGTCCGCGGCGACCCGCAGCTCGACCACGGGGGTCGGCCGCGCACCGTCGGCTGCTCGTGCGAGCTCGGCAGAGAGCACGTCGACGTTGCCGTCCAGCACGATCGCGTCGATGTCGATCGCCAGCGCGTCGATGGCACGCACCGCGGCACGGGTCAGAGCGCGGATGATGCCGATCTCGTCGATCTCCGCGGCGCTGGCCCAGCCGACGCTCCCGGCGAGGATGCTCTCGCGGATGGGCGCCACGAGGGCTTCCCGGCGGCGGGCGGTGAGCAGCTTGGAGTCGCGGACATCCTCGGGCAGGGCCGCGGCGCGCCCGTCGATCACCTCGATCGCGCAGGCGCCCATGGCGACCGGTCCGGCGAGTGCGCCGCGGCCGACCTCGTCGATGCCGACGACGATGCGTCGCCCGGGCCCGCAGCAGGAGGCCAGGGCGAGCTCGGCGTCCAGGGTGGGAGCCGGTGTGCTCACGGCTGGTCGGGAACCTCGTCGAAGGTGTCCCCGGCCTCGCCCAGTCCGCTCCAGCGGCCGGCGGGCCAGAAGATGACCTCGGCCTTCCCGGTGACGTTGTCCTCCGGGACGAAGCCGTCCTCGCCCTGGACCTCGTGATAGGCGGAGTCGGCCGAGGCGTAGCGGTTGTCCCCCATCACCCAGATCTTGCCGTCGGGCACCGTGACGTCGAACGCCGCCTTGCAGGCGGGCGTGTCGGGGTTGATGTACGGCTCGTCCAGCTCCGTGCCGTTGACACTGACGGCGCCGCCCTCCTCCTCGCACTCGACATGGTCGCCGGGCAGGCCGATCAGTCGCTTGACCAGATGATCCTGGGACGGGTCGGGGGCGAGCCCGACGAGGCTGAGCACCATCATCATCCGGACCCGCGGCGTCGGGTCGTCGGTGACATCGCCCGGGATCCAGTTGTCGGGGTCCTCGAAGACGACGACGTCACCGCGGTGGAGGTCGAACACGCCAGGGGTGAGCTTGGAGACCAGGATCTTGTCGTCCTGCAGCAGCGTGGGGTTCATCGAGGCCGAGGGGATGTAGAACGGCTGGATCAGGAACGTCTTGACCAGCACCGCGATCAGCAGGGCGACCGCCATGGTCAGGACCGTGTCCAGCCACAGCGGCATGCGCCGGCGGCGCGACGGGCGGGCATCGGCCGAGGCGGCCGATGCCGGGGCGGCGCCGTCGGCGGACGCGGCGTCCTCGCCGGATGCGGCGTCCTGGGAGTCGGACACAGCGCGGCGGGTCTCATCGGGCGGGTTCATCGCGGTGATCCTATCCGCAGATCCTGCGGATCAGAGGGAGCCGCTGCGGGTGAGAGGCCACACGATGCGGTCGACGTCACCGACGACGCGCTCTGCGGGGATCATCCCGCCGCCCGGTGCGCCCAGCAGGTGCCGGGAATCGGTGGAGTCGGAGCGGTTGTCGCCGAGGACGAACATGCGCCCGGCGGGGACCCGGAGATCGAAGTCGATCTCGCTGGGCGCGGTGCCCTCGGGCAGGTAGGGCTCCTCGAGGGGCACGCCGTCGACCGTGAGGGCCCCCGCGGGGTTGCAGCAGGCCACTCTGTCGCCGCCGACGGCGATCACGCGCTTGACCCAGTACCGGCCCCCGTCCGCCTGTGAGGGGGCGAAGTAGCCGGTGCCGTCGAAGACGACGATCTGCCCGCGCTCGGCCTCGCCGCGCTGCGTGCGGTCGGCGAGGATCACATCGCCTCGGGCCAGGGTGGGCTCCATCGAGGCCGACGGGACACGGAAGGGCTGGACGACGAACTGGCGCACCGCGGCTGCGGTCAGCAGGAGCAGCACGACACAGACGGCGGCGGCCACCACCAGGTGGGGCCGCCGCCGTCCGCTGCTGCCATCCGGAGTCATATCCGGATCAGGAGTGCTGGCGCTTCTCCTTGATGCGGGCCTTCTTGCCCGTCAGGCCGCGCAGGTAGTACAGCTTCGCGCGGCGCACGTCGCCGCGGGTGACGACCTCGATCTTGTCGACGGTCGGGGCGTGGATCGGGAACACACGCTCCACGCCGACACCGAAGGAGACCTTGCGGACGCGGAAGGTCTCGCCGACGCCGTGGCCCTGGCGGGCGATGACGTAGCCCTGGAAGACCTGGATACGAGAGCGGTTGCCCTCGACGACCTTCACGTGCACCTTGACGTTGTCGCCGGCGCGGAAATCGGGGACGTCCTCGCGCAGGGACGCCTTGTCGAGCTCATCGAGCTTCTGCATAGTGTGTCTCCAGCCCTCCGCCTCAGGTCGGACGGCATCGTTCGCGGGGCGCTCGTCGGCGCCCGTCCTGAACCGTCGATCCGGCGAGGAGCAGGCTCCTCGTGCCGGTGTGCTGGGCCTCTGGCAGCGACTCCCATCGCCACGGATCTGCCCGGCCGCTCGGTGCGTCCCTCCCCTGAGGCAGAGGGGCGCGCGGCGTGCACAAGGGCTCATTCTGTCAGCGCACGAGGGCCCCGGCAAGCCCCGACCCGTGGTGAGAGTGCTGGTCAGCGTCGGCGAGCGGTGTCGGATCCGTCACCCGAGAGGGGCCGGGCCCTCGTCGTCGGCCGGAAGCAGGTCGGGCCGGCGTTCACGGGTGCGGCGGCGAGACTGCTCCCGGCGCCAGGCGGCGATGCGCCCGTGGTCACCGGAGAGCAGGATCGGCGGCGCCTCGCGCACGGTCCCGGCGGGGTCCGTCCAGGACGCCGGACGGGTGTACAGCGGGTACTCCAGCAGCCCGTCGGCATGGGACTCCTCGACCAGGCTGGCCGCGTTGCCGACCACTCCCGGGATCAGCCGGACGACGGCCTCGGTGATGGCCAGGACGGCGACCTCGCCGCCGTTGAGGACGTAGTCGCCGAGCGAGACGAGGGCGACCTCGTGCCCCTGGTCGGCCAGGTGCTCGTAGACGCGCTCGTCGATGCCCTCGTACCGCCCGCAGGCCAGGACGAGCCACTCCCGCTGCGACCAGTCCTGGGCGGTGGCCTGCGCGAAGGGTGCGCCGGCCGGGTTGGGGAAGATGATCAGGGGGTGGGCGTCGGCCCCCAGCGACTCCCGGCCGGCGGAGAGCACCGCGGCGAAGGCCTCCGCCCAGGGCTCCGGCTTCATGACCATGCCCGCTCCCCCGCCGAGCGGGGTGTCGTCGACCGTGCGGTGGCGGTCATGGGTCCACGTGCGCAGGTCGTGCACGTGCAGATCGAGGATCCCGTCGCGCCGCGCCTTGCCGATCAGGGACAGATCGAGCGGGGCGAGGTACTCGGGGAAGATCGTGACGACGTCGAGGCGCATCGCAGCGCTCAGCGTTCGTCGGCCGGCGCCGGAGCGGAGGTGTCGGGCCCGTCGTCAGAGTCCTCCTCCGGCAGCTCGTCGAACAGGCCTCCGGGCGGGTCGGCCACGACGGTGCCGCCCTCGAGATCGACCTCGGGCACGAGCTGCTCCACCAGCGGCAGCTGGACGCGCTTGCCGCTCGGGGTGCGAACCAGCAGCAGGTCCTGCGCCGGGTAGTGATCGATGCCGGTGACGGTGCCGAGCTCCCGGCCGTCGACGTGGCGCACGTCGAGACCCTTCAGCTGCGAGGGGTACCAGGCGTCGGGGTCCTCCTCGGCCTCCTCCTCGGCGTCCACGGACAGGGCCAGCTCGGTGCCGCGCAGCGATTCGGCGCCGGTACGGTCGGTGACCTCCTCGAAGGTCGCGTACCAGCGGTCCTGCTGGAGCCTGGTGCCGCGCACGGTGAGGGTCCGCTGCCCCTGACCGCCGGCGACCTCGAAGACCGTGCCCGGGGCCAGGCGCTCCTCGGGCTGATCCGTGCGCAGGTTCAGGGCGACCTCGCCCCGCAGGCCGTGCGCCCGGCCGATGGTCGCGACGATGACCTCGAATGTGCTCATACCAGTCCTTCGTCTCCTTCGTCGCCGGTTCCGTCGTCGCCCTCCGTGGGCTCCGGTGAGGAGTATCCGGCCGTGTCGCAGCTGGTGCCGAGTTCCGCCAGGGGCTCGCGCAGCCCCTCGGAGGAGGTGTCGCCGTCCAGGGCGTCCTGGAACGGTGCGCGCACCTGCTCGAGTGCCGCCCGGACCCCGTCGTCGTCCACGGCCTCGATCTCGGCGGCGAGCAGGTCCGCGGTGGCCTGCACGTCGTCCATGCGATCTGCGGGCACCGTCCGGGGGCTGAGGCCGACCAGCTTGAACATGTTCGAGGTCAGCACGTTGGCATTGGCGAAATGGGTCAGGGTGCCGGGGGTGTCGAACACGTCGGCGCACACCAGCGCGGCGGGCTTGGTGCCGTCCTCTCCGGGCTCGGCGGCCCAGCTCGCCGCCTCGGAGACGCTCGCGCACTGGGCTGCCACCTCGCCCCAGGCGGTCCGGAAGCCGTCCCGATCGAGGTCGGCACCCTTCTCGGGCTCGGTGCGGAACCACTCGGCGAGCGTCGTGGCCGCGGCGCGGGCGTCCTCGGGGGCGCTCTCGAACGCGGCCTCGACGTCGTCACCGGTCATGGCATAGAAGAAGGGGTCCGACGGGCCGGCCTCGGGCGCGGTCCCGGCGCGGTCGAGGACCGTTCGGGAGAGGGGGTCGGTGTAGTCGGGGTCGCCCCAGAACTCCCCGCACGACGCAGTGAGGGCCGGATCCGGGGTCATGGGCTGTGCGCTCGTCGCCGTGCCCGGGTCTGCGGTGCCGGGCCCGGCCGTGTCCTCCGGGTCTGCCGTGCCCGAGGAGCACGCCGCCAGCAGGAGTGCAGCGCCCAGGGCGGCGATCACCGCGCCGGCGCTGCGCCGGCCCGCGCCGTCGGCTCTCCGGCCGGCCTGGTCGTGCGCATGCCAGGAGCGGCCCTGCCGAGTCCCAGCGACCATGTCGGGCATGGCCGGGGAGCCGGCAGGGCCGCTCCTGAAAGCAGTGCGAGGCACCTCAGCGCCGGTCGACGTCGACGATGTCGACGCGCACGTCGTCCTCCGACAGGGCCGCGGTGACCGTGCGCAGGGCACGGGCGGTGCGGCCGGAGCGGCCGATGACGCGGCCGAGATCGGCAGGGCCGACCCGGACCTCGAGCAGCGGGCCGCGGCGCGTGGACTTCTCGCTCACGCGGACGGCGTCGGGATCATCGACGATGCCGCGGACGAGGTGGTCGAGAGCTTCGGCGCGGGTGCTCATCTCACGCCTCGTCGGTCGATGCGGCCTCGGCGTCCTCGACGGACTCGCCCTCGGCGGGGGCCTCCTCGGAGCCGGGCTCGACACCCTCCTGGGCGCTCTCGCCCTCGGTGCTCTCCGACTTCTTCGCGCTCTGGCGGGACTCGGCGGCGGACTTGTCGGCGTCGGCGATCAGTTCGTCGGCGGACTTCTTGGACTCCGCGGTCTTCAGGGAGCCGGCGGGGTCGCCCTCGCCCGTGAACTTCTGCCAGTCGCCGGTGACCTTGAGCAGCGCGGCGACCTGTTCGGTCGGCTGCGCGCCGACGCCGAGCCAGTACTGGGCGCGCTCGGACTGCACCTCGATCAGCGAGGGCTCCTCGGTCGGGTGGTACTTGCCGATCTCCTCGATCACGGCGCCGTCGCGCTTCTTGCGCGAATCGGCCACGACGATGCGGTAGAACGGTGCACGGATCTTGCCCATGCGCTTCAGACGGATCTTGACAGCCACGTGGGTGGACTCTCCTTCAGGGATGTTCGGGTGAGTCCCGCCGCAGCCTGTGGGGTGATGCGGGCGCTGACGGTCCTCGGGGTGTCGTGCACCGGCGGATAGAGGGCCGGCCAGGGCACATACACAGGAGAGTATGCCAGGGATGCGGCCCGACTGACCAGCCGCGCCCGTGTGCACCGGGGCACACGGCGGGCCCCTCGGATGCTGCCGCCCTGGTGGCGGCGTGATGACCGTACCGGCCGTGCGGTGCCGACGGCATGACGCGCCGACCAGGTGTGGGGCGCCGAGGCTTCACCCGCCCAGCGTTCCGATCGCCTCGAGCAGCTGGTTGGCGCCGAGGACGACGAAGACCAGCGCGATGATCCCGAGCACCACGTTGAGCACCCATCCGTTGCGCCACGCCTGCGGCATGTGCCGCGAGTTCAGCAGGAACAGCAGCGTCAGGGCCAGGAACGGCATGAACAGCGAGCCCAGCACCCCGTACGCCACGATCACCTGCACCGGCTTGCCGAGCAGGAGCAGCAGCATCGGCGGGAACGTCAGCCACAGGATGTAGAAGCGGTAGTAGCGACCGCCGATGCTCCGGTCCCGATGGCCTTCGGGACGCCTGCGCACGTGACCGAAGAAATCCGCGAACATGATCGAGACGCCGTTCCACACCCCCAGCATCGAGGAGAACGACGAGGCCCAGAATCCGATCAGGAAGACCCAGCTCATCGGCTCCCCGTACCGGGAGGCCAGGACCTCGGCCAGATCGACCAGTCCCTGATCACCCTCCTCGATGGCGATGCCGCCGGAGTAGAGGAGCTCAGCACCCACGACGAGCATGGCGACCACGAAGATCCCCGAGATCACGTAGGCCATGGCGTTGTCGATGCGCATCACGCGCATCCAGCGCGGGGTGGACCATCCCTTCGCCGCCAGCCAGTATCCGTAGGCCGCCAAGGTGATCGTGCCGCCGACGCCGCCCGCGATGCTCAGGGCGTAGAGGAGCCCGCCGTCCGGGACTCGCGGGACGAGTCCGAGGAGGATCTCGCCGATGTTCGGAAGGGTGACGATCGCGGCGCCGACGACGGTCACAAACATGACTCCGACGAGGACCGCGATGATCTTCTCGAGCCGGTGGTAGTGGCCGAGCCAGACCAGCGCGGCACCGATCAGTCCGCAGCCGACGGCGTAGACCATCAGCGGCATCTCGTCGACGCCCCCGATGTCCCCGATCACGGGCAGTTTCGGGACCAGTGCCACCAGGGGCAGCGCGGAGGCCGACATCGCCGTCGCGCCGTACACGAAGCCCCACACCATGATGTACGGGCCGAAGTAGAGCGAGGTCCACCAGCCGAGCCTCCGCCAGCCCTCGAAGATGGAGTGGCCCGAGGCCAGGGTCCACCTCCCGGCGCCCTCGACCAGGAAGATCTTGATGATCACCCCGGCGACCGCGGCCCACAGCAGGGCGTAGCCGAACCGGGACCCGGCGACGAGCGTTGCGACGAGATCGCCCGCACCGATGCCGGTCGCAGCCACCACGATGCCGGGGCCGATCAGTCGCCAGCGCGGTGGGGCCTCCGGCTCGGTCGCAGCCCCCGCCGCTGCGCCGGCGGTGCCGGGCGCGTCCGGTGCGTCCGGTGCGGGCGTGGCGTCGTCGCCAGGATGCTGCTGTGGATCCATGGTCCGATGCTACGGGCACCGATGCCTCTGCTCCGGGAGGTTCGACCCCGCGGGTGCTCCGTGCTCGCGCGGCAGCGACAACGTGCCAGCGCTCGGCGATCGCCGCGAGGGGGAGCGCTCAGCGGCCGCGTGGGAGCACCCTGCCGCCCAGCACGATCGCACTGCGCTCGCGCAGGGCGGTGTGGTCGCTCCGCGGATCTCGCGGCAGGACCAGCAGATCGGCGGGAGCACCGTCCTCGAGGCCGGGGACGCCGAGGAACCGACGAGGTGCCCAGGCGGACGCCTCCAGGATCTCTGTCCCGGTCAGGCCCGCCCGGGAGAGTTCATCGAGCTCGTCATGGATGATGCCGTGGCCGAGCACTCCCCCGGCGTCGGTCCCCACCAGCAGCTGGACCCCCGCGTCGTGGGCGTCCCGGGTGCGCTGGAAGCGGGCCTCGCGCAGCCGGCGCATATGAGCGGCGTAGGCGGGGAACTTCTTCTCGCCCTGCGCGGCGTACGTCTCGAACTCGTCGACGTTGACGAGGGTGGTGACCACCGGGACCTCGGCCGCGGCAGCTCGCGCGATGGTCTCGTCGGTCAGACCGGTGGCGTGCTCGAGGCAGTCGAACCCGGCGTCCAGGGCCAGCGGCAGCGTCTCCTCGTCGAAGGTGTGGGTGGTGATCCGGGCTCCGGCGTCGTGGGCGGCTCGGGCGGCGGCCGCGAAGTCCTCGGCGTCCCAGCACGGGGTCAGGTCGCCGACGTCGCGGTCGATCCAGTCGCCCACCAGCTTCACCCAGCCGTCGCTGCGCGCCGCCTCCTGAGCCACCGCGCCGGGGAGCTGCTCGGGCTCCAGCTCATGGGCGTAGCCGCGGAGGTATCGCCTCGTGCGGGCGAGGTGGCGCCCGCAGCGGATCAGCCGCGGCAGGTCACCGTGCCGCTGCAGCGGGGAGTTGTCGATGATGGAGCCGGCGTCGCGGATCAGCAGGACTCCGGTGTCGCGGTCGGTGAGGGCCTGATCGCGCGCCGTCTCGAGACTGGTGCCTGCCCCGTCGCTCCCGATGCCGATGTGGCAGTGCAGGTCCGCGAGGCCGGGAACCACGAAGCCGTCGACCTCGACGACCTCCGTCCCGGCCGGCAGCTCGGGTCGCTCGTGATGGATGCGCCCGCCCATCACCCAGGCCTCGGGGATCTCCTGCTCCGGCCCCAGCAGCACCGGCCCCCTCAGGTGCAGGACGGCCTCGTCGCTGTGCTCGGGTGCCGTGGCAGTCGCTCCAGTGCTCATGCCTCGAGGATATCGACGCCTCGTCGCTCCGCGGCCCCGTCCCAGCCCCCACGGCCCAGCGCCCGGACCGACGCGTTCGGTTCCGATGTGTTCCACTGCTTGGAACATATCGGAACCGAACCGGGGTGCTCACGGTCAGCCCCGGGACGCATCACGAGCCTGGCCGGAGGCCGGCATCCGTGCCCGGATGGCCGCGTCGAGGCGCGCGAAGAAATCCGCAGGCCGCTGGAAGTCCGCGACGGAGATCCTGAGCACCTTCCATCCCAGATCGTGAAGCACCTCGTTCTTATGCAGATCGCGCTGCCACGTCCGCCTGTCCTCGCGGTGGTGCTCGCTGTCGTATTCGATCGCGATCCGCCACTGGTCATATGCCAGGTCTATGTAGAAGAGGGAGCCGGTCGCACCGTCACGCACCGAGACGTTGGGCGCAGGCTCGGGGTAGCCGCGAGCGCAGATCAGCAGCCTCGTCCTCGTCTCCATCGGCGACCACACCCGCTCCCGCGCTTCGTTCGCAGCTCGGCGCACGGCGCGCGCGCCCCGTCCGCGGGAACTTCTCGCGTCGGCTCGGATCTGCTGCAGGGGCACGCGGATGCTCGCGCCGTGACGGTCCGCAGCCAGGGCGTCGACGCACGCCACAAGTTCCATCCGGGACAGCTTCGGGGCGATCTCCTGGAGTACGGTGACGGGCGCCGAGATCGTCAGTCCGCCGAACTGGATGGTCGGAGCGGGCCGTCTCTGGTGAACGATGAGCGATGCCTGGGTCCTCCGAGCCCCGCCGCGACCCATGCGACAGTGCAGCGCTGCGCCCTCCCTGCGGGTCAGCCGCCGAGGCAATGGCAGCCCCAGCAGTTCGGCTGCGGTCTCATCGCTGATCACGGAGCCGGGCACGACGACGGTCTGCAGGGCGAAGGCCACGTCCCTCAAGGGCGCCGGAGCGTCCGCCCGACAGCACAGGCCCGGGAGCGGGGACGTGATCGCTTCGGACGCGAGCACCCTGGGATGCATGCCCTGCTCGCGGAGCACACGACGGGAGTACATCGTGCCCGGCTTCATGTCCCGAGCCTCTCTCAACACCATGGGCGGGACCATATTGGTCGCGTCAGGTGGCGTTCCGGTGCCACCGGTCCGGTGTGCAGGACGACGCTCTGGGGAGGAAAGGTCCTCGCCGGAGACATGACGTGCACGTGCCGAGAGCGGCGTACCCCTCCCTGGTGCCCGGCCGCGTCGCGACCCGTACCCTGCGCCGTGCCCCGTGCCCCGTGCCGGCTGACAGTGCTACACGACGCCCTACCACGATGGGTTCTGATTTGTTCCGGCACGCGGAACAAATCAGAACCCAACCAGGCCCGCGAGGCGCGTGGCCGTCGGCGCAGGGACTATGCCCCACGGCGTCACGTCACTTGCCGCCGAGCAGCTTCTGCATCTCCGGGGGCAGCTGACTGGGGTCGAAGTCAGTCGCGTCGGGAGTGCCCTGGGTACCGGCCGCGGTGCCGGCGCCGAAGGCCGAGTCGCCCTGCGCGCCCTGGCTGGCCTTCTTGGCCGCCTCGGCCTGCTCACGGGCCGCCTTCGCAGGGTTCTTCGACTTCGACTTCTTGACCTGCTTCTGCGGGGCCTGCTTGCCGCGTGACTTCTTGCCCATGCCCATGCCGGGCCCGCCGGGCATCCCCGGCATCCCGCCACCGCCGGGCATGCCACCGCCGCCGCCGGCCATGCCGCGACCCATCGTCTTCATCATCTGCTGGGCCTGCTTGAACCGCTCGAGCAGCTGATTGATCTGCTGGACGGTGGTGCCGGAACCTCGCGCGATGCGGTTGCGGCGCGAGCCGTTGAGGATCTTGGGGTTGTTGCGCTCCTCCGGCGTCATCGAGCGGATGATCGCCTCGACCCGGCCGATCTCGCTCTCGTCGAAGTTCTCGAGCGCCTCGCGGTACTGGCCCATGTTCGGCAGCATCCCGAGCATCTTCTTGATGTTGCCCATGCTCTTGAGCTGCTGCATCTGGGCGAGGAAGTCGTCGAGGGTGAAGTCCTCGCCGGAGGCCAGCTTCTGCGCGGCCTTCTCCGCTTCCTTCTGGTCGAAGGCCTTCTCGGCCTGCTCGATCAGGGTGAGCACGTCACCCATGTCCAGGATGCGGTTCGCCATCCGGTCCGGGTGGAAGCGCTCGAAGTCGTCGAGGCTCTCACCGGTGGAGGCGAACAGGATCGGGCGCTCGGTCACGCCGGTGACCGACAGGGCGGCACCGCCGCGGGCGTCGCCGTCGAGCTTGGAGAGGACCACACCGGTGAAGCCGACGCCGTCGCGGAAGGCCTCGGCGACACGGGCGGCATCCTGACCGATCATGGCGTCGACGACGAACAGGGTCTCGTGGGGATTGACGGCGTCGCGGATGTTCCGCGCCTGCTCCATCATCTCCTCGTCGATGCCGAGACGGCCCGCGGTGTCGACGATGACCACGTCGTGCTGCTGGAACTGGGCGGTGGAGACGCCGTTCATGGCGACCAGCACCGGATCGCCCACGCCGTTGCCGGGCTCGGGCGCGAACACGGGCACGCCTGCTCGTTCGCCGACGATCTGCAGCTGGTTCACGGCGTTGGGGCGCTGGAGGTCGGCGGCGACGAGCATCGGGGTGTGCCCCTCGCTCTTCATCCACTTCGCGAGCTTGCCGGCCAGAGTCGTCTTGCCGGCGCCCTGGAGGCCGGCGAGCATGATCACCGTCGGGGGGTTCTTCGCCCAGCCCAGCTCACCGGTGGCACCGCCGAGCACCTCGACGAGCTCGTCATTGACGATCTTGACGACCTGCTGCGCGGGGTTGAGCGCCTTGGAGACCTCTTCACCGAGGGCGCGCTCGCGGACGCGAGCGGTGAACGAGCGCACGACGGAGACGGCCACGTCGGCATCGAGCAGGGCTCGCCGGATCTCGCGGATCGTCTTGTCGACGTCCGCTTCGGTGAGGCGGCCGTGGCCGCGCAGACCCTTCAGCGACGCTGTGATGCGATCGGAGAGGTTGTTGAACACGAAGCGCTTCCCCTTGGTCGTATGGACCGCACCAGTGTAGTGGCCTCGTCTGCACCTCCCCAGCGGCGCATGAGGAGAGACCTGACACGCCGCCGATCGCCTCGGCCCGGAGCGGCTCAGGTCGCGGCGGCGTCCATCAGTGCCGAGACGATCCGGCCGACGGTCGGCGGGTCCAGGGCGCGGCCGTGCTCATCGGTCAGGTACAGCACGTCCACGGCCCGCTGGCCGAGCGTCATCACGTGGGCGCTGCGCACCTGCAGCCGGTGCACGGTGATCACCTCGGCCACGTCCGCCAGCAGGCTGGGACGGTTGCGGGCGTTGACCTGGACCACGGTGGCCTCGCGGGAGGCGCCGGGCAGCAGCGTGACCACGGGCGTGTCCTCGGTGGTCCGCGGTGGCGGCGCCGGGGGCAGCTCGAGGACGCGGGCATCGGGCCGGTCGCGGTGGGCGAGCTCGTGGTCCAGGGCGGTGCGCAGCACGGAGGGGTGCGGGAGGTCCGACGGGGCGACCGCGACCCACCAGGTGTTCACCGCGACGCCGTCCATAGTGACGACCACGGCGCTGTGCACATCCAGCCGCAGGCGCACCAGCACCCGGGCCATCGCGGCGAACACCCCGGAGGCGTCGGGGGCGCCGACGCAGATCTGCGAGATCGGCTCGTTCTCGGTCGGTGCCGGGTAGATCACCTGGGCGCTGTCGGTGCGCTTGACCGCGGTGAGCACCGCATCCTGCACGGACCGCTGCGGCGTCAGCACCAGGCGCGGCGCCGGGGCGGTCCCGGTGAGGGCGTCGCGGGCGAGGTCGGTGAGGTGGTCGACGAGGTCGGCGCGCCAGGTGGACCAGGCGGCCGGCCCGGCGGCGATCGCGTCGGCCTCGGTCAGGGCGCGCAGGATCTCGAGCGTGTCCAGGTCGTGGCCGACGGCGGACAGCAGGTCGCGCAGGGTCGCGGGATCGGCCAGGTCCCGGCCCGTGGCGAGCCCGATCAGGGTGAGGTGCTCGCGCACCAGCGTGCCGATCAGTGCGGAGTCGGTCTTGTCGAAGCCGAGATGGCGGGCGGCGGCCTCGGCCAGCGGCGCGCCCTCGGCGGCGTGGTCACGCGCGCCGGGCCGCTTGCCGAGGTCGTGCAGCAGCGCCGTGACCAGCAGCAGGTCGGGACGACCGACGCGCGGCAGGAATCGCTGCGCCTCCAGGACGGTCTCGACCTGGTGGCGGTCGACCGTGAAGCGGTGGACGGCGGAGCGCTGCGGGCGGTTGCGGATCTCGCTCCAGCCCGGGACCCACCGGGCGAAGACACCCTTGACGTCGAGCGCCTCGTAGACGTCGGCGAAGTGCTCGCCCGCGAACGCGTCCACGAGCACGTCGCGCTGGACGGGCAGCAGCGGGTCGGTCCCGCCCTCGGCCATGCGCGCCAGGGTGGCGTCGGCCAGTGGCAGCCCGGTGGTGGCGGCGTGGCGAACGGCGGCGAGGTCGCGCAGCAGATCGCGCACCGAGGGGTCCACCGAGACCTCCCCGGCCTGGACCAGCACGCCGTGGGGCAGACGGGTCAGGGCGGGCCGACGGTCCGTGCCGGCGCCGCGGGTGGCGGCACCGCCCGGGGCGATGGCGGCCTCCGCGGCGCGGACGGTGCGGTGCAGCTCCCAGGTGACGGCGCGGGCGGCTTCGGCGAGCACGGTGTGGTGGTCGTCGGCCGTGGCGTGCCCGGTCAGCGCGGCGACCGCGTCCTGATCGGCGCGGCCCAGGCGCGTGCCCGAGGAGCCGGTGACCGCCTGCAAGGCATCCCGGGCGTCCCCGAGGGTGCGCGCCGCGGCGTCGACCACGGCGTGATCGTGGTCCGCCAGCCAGCTCTCGGCGATGGCCCGGATGACCGTGACGTCGCGCAGCCCGCCGCGGTCGGACTTGAGGTTCGGTTCGGTGGAGTGGGCCAGGGCGCCGTAGCGGTGCGAGCGGTCGAAGGCGAGGTCGACCAGGTCGGAGACCCGCCGGCGTGCCTCTCGGCGCCACTGGGTGCGCACGCGACGGGCGGTCTCCTCGACCATCTCCGCATCCCCGGCGACGTGGCGCAGATCGAGCAGGGAGATCGCTGCTCGCAGGTCGTCGCGGGAGACCTGTTCGCACTCGCTCGGGCTGCGGACAGCGTGATCCAGTGCCGTCCCGGAGTCCCAGATCGGGTACCACAGGGCGCTCGCGAGCCGCTCCGACTCGGAGGCGTCCAGACGCTCCGGGTCGATCAGCAGCACCAGGTCCAGATCGCTGCCGGGTCCGAGGTCCCGCCGCCCCAGGGAGCCGATCGCTGCCAGGGCCGCGCCGGACGCGGGACCGCCGGCCCCCGTCCACAGCTCGCTCAGCCAGCCGTCGACGAGGGCGGCCTGCTCGAGTCTGCGGGTGGGGCCGGCGGAGGGATCCGCGAAGCCGTCGTGGAGAACCTGCGTGATCCGGCGTACGGACAACGCCTCAGACGGCATCCGCGTCCCGTTCCCCGGTGCGCACTCGCACGACGGAGCCGACGTCGGTGGTCCAGACCTTGCCGTCGCCGATGCGCCCGCTGCGGGAGGCGGCGACGATGAGGTCGATGATGGCGGCCTCGTCCACGGTCTCGGCGAGCACCTCGACCTTGATCTTCGGGATGGTGTCGATCGTGTACTCAGCACCGCGGTAGACCTCGGTGTGACCACCCTGGCGGCCGTATCCGGCGACCTCGGTGATGGTCAGGCCGCTGACCCCGTACTCGCGCAGGGAGTCGGTGACCGCCTGCAGGGCGTGCGGCTGGATGATCGCGGTGATGAGCTTCATCGGGGCTCTCCTGTGGTGATGGGCCGGGGATCGTCGTCGGCACCGTCGGTCTCTTTCGCGGTCGTCGAGCCGACGGTACCCGGTGCGGGGTTCCGGGGCTCCCGGGACGCTCCCCCACCGGAGGAGGGCGCGGCGGTCGGGGCGGGCCCCCGGTCACGACGACCGGAGAGGGCTCCGGCGAGATCGTAGCCGGACTCGGCGTGGTGGGTGACGTCGATGCCGGCGAGCTCGTCGGCCTCGCTGATCCTCCAGCCCATCGTGTACTTCAGGGCCAGGCCGATCACGGCGGTGAGCACGCCCGAGATGAGCATGGCGACCACGGCCACCACGATCTGGACGAGCAGCAGGCTGACGCCGCCGCCGAAGATCAGCCCGCCCTCGTCGGCGAGCACACCGATCAGCACGGTGCCGACCAGACCGCCGACGAGGTGGACGCCGACCACGTCGAGCGAGTCGTCGATGCCGAAGCGGTACTTCAGGCCGACGGCGAGGGCGCACAGCGCACCGGCGACCAGACCCATGACGATCGAGGTGACCGGGTTCAGGGCGGCAGCGGCCGGGGTGATGGCGACCAGGCCGGCCACCACGCCGGAGGCTGCACCCAGGCTGGTGACGTGCTTGTCGCGGATCTTCTCGACCAGTGCCCAGCCGAGCATCGCGCCGGCGGTGGCGACGGTCGTGTTGACCCAGGCCAGGCCCGCGGTCTCGTCGGCCGTTCCGGCGGAGCCGGCGTTGAAGCCGAACCAGCCGAACCACAGCAGCGCGGCGCCGAGCATGACCAGCGGCAGGTTGTGCGGCCGCATCGGCTCCTTGCCGAAGCCCTTGCGGGCGCCGACGATCAGGGCGAGCACCAGACCGGCGATGCCGGCATTGATGTGGACGACGGTGCCACCGGCGAAGTCGACCGGTTCGGCGATCGCCGCGAAGGGCCCGTCACCGCTGAGCAGGCCACCGCCCCAGACCATGTGGGCCAGCGGCGCATAGACGATCAGCGACCAGACGAAGGTGAAGACCATCCAGGTGCCGAGCTTGACGCGGTCGGCGATGGCACCGGAGATCAGGGCGGTGGCGATGATCGCGAAGGTCATCTGGAAGCCGGCCGCGACGAGGAACGGCACGCCGGCCTCACCGAGGATCGACTGATCGTCGGTGCCGCTGAGTCCGAAGTACTCGACGGGATTGCCGAACAGAGTGCCGACGTCGGTGCCGAAGGCGATCGAGTATCCGGCCAGCGTCCAGGCGATCGCGACGACGGCGATGGCGCTGAAGGACATCAGCATCATGTTCAGGACGGTGCGGGCTCGCACCATGCCGCCGTAGAAGAGGGAGAGGCCCGGGGTCATCAGCAGGACGAGGGATGCACTGGCGAGAATCCAGGCAGTCGCCCCCGTGTCGAGGGTGAAGTCCATGTCGGCTCCAGGGTGGAGGGGACGGCCCGCGCTCCGTGAGGAGACGGGGCCGCTCGACCAGGCTGGTCGCGCCTCACATAGTGGGGTGCCCGCGCCGGATAACCCACACTCAGAAGCTGGCGTGATCAATCCGTGACCCAACAGGTCGCTCCGCGGGACGACGGCGGGACGACCCGGAGTCCGACCGCCACGCTCCCGGCGCTACTCCCCCAGCAGCGCGTCGACGAAGCCGTACGGGTCGAACGGGGTCAGGTCGTCCATGCCCTCGCCCAGGCCCACCATCTTCACCGGGACGCCGAGCTCGCGCTGGACGTTGACGACGATGCCGCCCTTGGCGGTGCCGTCGAGCTTGGTCAGCACGATGCCGGTGATGTCGACGGCCTCGGCGAACACGCGGGCCTGCTGCATCCCGTTCTGACCGGTGGTGGCGTCGATGACCAGGAGCACCTCGGCGACCTCGTCACCGTGCAGGCCCTTCTGGGCCACGCGGCGCACCTTGCCGAGCTCGTCCATCAGGCCCTTCTTGTTCTGCAGGCGGCCCGCGGTATCGATGATGACCACGTCGGCGGTCTCCTCGATGCCTTCCTTGACGGCGTCGAAGGCGACCGCGGCCGGGTCGGCGCCGTCGCGGTCGGCGCGGATCGTCTCGACGCCGACGCGGGAGCCCCAGGTCGTCAGCTGGTCGGCGGCGGCGGCTCGGAAGGTGTCGGCCGCTCCCAGGACGACGGAGCGCTCGGCGGCGACCAGGACTCGGGCGAGCTTGCCGACGGTGGTGGTCTTGCCGGTGCCGTTGACCCCGACCATGAGGATCACCGAGGGGACCTCGGTGCCGTCGGGGGCGGTGCGGCGACTGGCTGCGACGCGCCGGTCCAGGGCCGGGTCGATGAGGGTGACCAGCTCCTCTCGGAGGGCCTCGCGCACGGCGGCGGGGTCGTCGGTGCCCAGGACCTTGATGCGCCGGCGCAGGTTCTCCAGCAGCTCGTCGGTCGCGTCGGGCCCGAGATCGGCGAGCAGGAGGGTCTCCTCGATCTCGTCCCAGGTCTCCTCGTCGACGCCCGTGCCGCGGGTCAGCAGGGTGAGGATGCCGCGACCGAGCGCCCCGGAGCGGGCGAGGCGGTCGCGCAGACGCACCATCCGGTCCGCCGGTGCCTCGGGGGTCTCCAGCACGCGCGGGGCGGCCGTGGCCTCCGGCTCGGCCTCGGCCTCGGCCTCCGGTTCCGGCGCCGGTGCGACGGCCGTGTCCTCGGCCGGCGGCTGCTGCGGGGGCGCGCCGGTTTCCGTCGGGGCCGTGGCGTCGGCGGTGGGGGCGTGCTCCGCAGCGGGCGGCCCGCCGGCTCGGTCGGCCTCGTCGGTCTCCGGCCGCGCGGGCCGCACCTGCTCGGGCGCGCGCTCGCTCGGCGGCGTCGTGGGGGCCTCGGGCGGTGCGCTGTCCGCGGGGCCGGGTTCTGCGGTCGGCTCCGCCGGGGTCTTCTCGCCGGCGCTGGGCGCCGGGGGCGAGAGGGTGTCCGCCCAGCTGGGCGGGGCGGGCCGTTCCTTGACGGCTGTCGCCGAGCGGCTCTCGCCGCCGGCCGGCTCGCCGGTGCCGGGGCGCCGCTCGTCCTCGGGGCGGTCCGAGGACTTCTTGCCCCGGCTGCGGAGGTACGCCCACGCGCCGGCACCGAGCACGAGGACGCTGCCACCGCCGCCGGCGATCAGGGCGAGGATGTCATTGGGGTCCACGGGTCACCTCCGAGGTCGGGGAAGCCGACGATGCGGCGAGGACAGCGGTCAGTCTAGGCGGACGTGGTGGCGTGACCCCGCCCCGGGGCAGCACTGTGGAGAAACGGTCCTGTGGAGAAGCGGTGCGTCTCACGAGGGCCGGGCGGTCGGCGGGCGTCGATGTTCCGGCGAGCAGGCGACGGCCCGACACTCATGGGGGGCCGACACTCATGGGGCCACGTCACTGCTGGGCCACGTGGCCGCGGCCATGGGCCCACGCGTCAGTTCTTCTCGCGCGAGGTCCGCGAGACGTGACGGCGATCGCGCGGCGTCGGGCCCTCGTCGTCGTCCCGGCGGGCGCGCAGATGGGGCGCGGCGACCGCGAACAGGATCCCGAGCGCCACCAGGACGGCGATCCCCAGGAAGACGATGGTGACGAGGGCCGGTTGCATGCCCATATTGTGCATCGCGCCGTGGGGAGCCCGCTGGATCTCCCGGCGCGGCGCGTGCCGCACGGACCGATGGGTCGGGTGCTCAGCCGAGCTCGGGGAACCAGATGCCGATCTCGCGGGCGGCGGACTCCTCGGAGTCCGAGCCGTGCACGAGGTTCTGGATGACCGGCAGGTCGTACTCCCGGGCGAGGTCGCCGCGGATGGTGCCGGGCGCCGCCTCGGTGGGGTTGGTGGCACCGGCCAGGGAGCGGAAGCCGGCGATGACGCTGTCGCCCTCGGCGACGAGCGCGACCAGCGGGGCCGATCCCATGTATTCCACGAGACCCGGGTAGAAGGGCTTGCCCTCGTGCTCGGCGTAGTGGGCGGCCAGCTCCTCGGAGGTGGCGGTGCGCTGGGCGAGGGCGGAGATCTCGTACCCCTTGGCCTCGATGCGGCGGATGATCTCCCCGCGCAGGCCGCGCTGGACGGCGTCGGGCTTGAGCAGGACGAGGGTGCGCTGTGCGGTCATGGCACCAGGGTACCCACGACGGCGAGAGGTCCCCGCATCGGCGCCTCAGCCCGCGGAGCCCTCGCCGTCCGGCTCGTCTCCCGGACCGCGGGCGGCGCGCACCCGGGCGTCCACGGCATCCTTCTCCCGGTCCAGCTGGTGGCCCTTGAACACACCGAAGACGTACAGCCCGGCGAATCCGAGACCGACCACCCACATCGCGGTGACCTGCAGGCCCAGCAGGATCACGGGGAGCTGCAGCACCATGCCCAGCAGGTAGGGCCACCCGGCGCGCCGGAGCAGTCCGGAGCACAGCACCAGTGCGAGCGCGGTGACCAGTCCCCAGACCCAGGTCACGGTCCTCTGGTCGGGGACCAGCTGGTGGGCGACGAGCACTGCGAAGAAGACCACGAACGCCTCGATGACGAGGATGGTGGCGGACAGGGCGCGCTGGGCGCCGTGGGCTCTGCGCGACGGGGCGAGGTCCAGCGGCATGGTCAGTCCTCCTGCGGAACGCCG
Organism: Brachybacterium sp. GCM10030268; assembly: GCF_042666305.1. Lineage (NCBI taxonomy): Bacteria > Bacillati > Actinomycetota > Actinomycetes > Micrococcales > Dermabacteraceae > Brachybacterium > Brachybacterium sp. GCM10030268. Next base: position 354,013 of record NZ_JBHTCW010000001.1, read on the forward strand.
AGCAGGTCGCGCACCTCGGCCACCAGCGTGACGGAGCCTGCGACGATCACGCCGCCGAACTGATCGCCCTCGGTCTCGGAGAGGTCCACGGCCGCCTGGATCGCATCGGGCAGGCTGCCTTGTTCGACGACACGGTCGTCGTCGCCGAACACGTCGCGGGCGAGGTCGGCGAGCTCGTCGGTGGCGATGGCGCGCGGTGAGGACGACTGGGTGATGACCACGCTGTCCAGCACGGATTCGAGGACGCCGAGGATCTCTTCGGCGTCCTTCTCGGCCAGGATCCCGACGACGCCGACGGTGCGGGTGAAGCGGAAGTTCTCACGGATGGTCTCGACCAGGGTGAGGGCGCCGGCGGGGTTGTGGGCGGCGTCCAGCAGGATCGTCGGCGACTGCCGCACGACCTCGGCGCGCCCGGGCGAGGTGATCGAGGACAGGGCGTCGGTGAGCATGTCCTTGTCCAGGACGGTGCCGCCGTCGCCCAGCAGCGCCTCCGCCGCGGACACCGCGAGCAGGGCGTTGCGCGCCTGGTGCTCGCCGAGGAGGGAGAGGAAGACCTCCTCGTAGCGCCCCGCGATGCCCTGCAGGCTCAGCATCTGCCCGCCGACGCCGGGGGTCCGGGCGAGCACGCCGATCTGCTGGTCCTCGATCGCCGCGTCGGCCCCGAGCTCGGCAATCCGGTCGCGCAGCACGTCGGCGGCGTCCTCGTAGGGCTGGGAGGCGATGACCGCGGTGGCCTCGGCGGTGAGGATCCCGGCCTTCTCCCCCGCGATCTCGGCGATGGTCTCCCCCAGGTACTCCTGGTGGTCCAGCGAGATCGGGGTGATGACCGTGACGTCGGGCCGGACCACACCGGTCGCGTCCCAGGTGCCGCCGAGGCCGGTCTCGACCACGGCGACGTCCACCGGAGCGGAGGCGAAGGCCTGGAAGCTCATGGCGGTGAGGTACTCGAAGTAGGTCAGCGGCACTCCCCCGGCGGCCTCCGATTCGGCGTCGACGATCGCCGCGAACGGCTCGACGTCCCGGTAGGCCTGGAGGAAGCCCTCCTCGTCGATCGGGGCTCCGTCGATCGCGATCCGTTCGACGGGTGAGTGCAGGTGCGGGCTGGTGGTGCGCCCGGTGCGCAGCCCGGCCTCCCGCAGGATCCGCTCCAGGATCCGCGCCGTGGTGGTCTTGCCGTTGGTGCCGGCGATGCGGATCGAGCGGTAGGCGTGCTGGGGGTCGCCCATCAGCTCCATCACCCGCATGATCCGCGAGAGGTCCGGTTCGATCCGGTTCTCGGGGGCGCGCTCGAGCAGCGCCGCGTAGACCTCACGGAGCTCGGGCGACATGACCGGGCGGGACGTACCCGGGCGGGGAGAACTCGGCACAGCGGCTCCTGGGATCTGCGGGGCGTACGGGGCGCCGATCAGTGTACGAGGGACCGCTGTGATGGTTCCTCCCCAGCGTGCGGCTGTCCACCTCGATGGCGCCGCCGCGGGCGGGAGCATCTGCCCGCTCATAGCCTCGATCCGACGGCCGGCGCGGCCAGCGCGGTCCCGGAGAGGCGAGGGGAGGCAGTGCGATGTCCCACGCGGTCGCGTTCCGGGGGATGGATCCACAGCGGGCCCGCGCCCACGGCGACAGGCTGCGCTCGGCGTCCGAGGATCTTGCCGAGCTCCGCGGGCGGCTGGATCCGGTGGTGGCGAGGGTCGGCTGGGTCGGCCCGGATGCCGATGTCCTCCGCGCGCGATGGAGCGATCTGGCCTCGGGGCGGCTCACTCAGCTGGGCACGGATCTGCTCTCGCTCTCCGGCATGCTGATGGCCGAAGCCGCCCGGCAGGATGCCGCCTCCGCGGCGGGGGCTGCCGAAGCCGCCGGGCGGCCGCAGCCGTTGCCCGGCCACGACGGCCACGACGACCGCGATGGCACCGACGGGTCCGGCTACCTGACCCGGGACGATCCGCGGTTGCCCGACTGGCTCGAGGAGCCCTTCGAGGGTGCCGCGTCGGACCTCGCGGGCGTCGTCTCCGACGCGATCGGGTGGGGCGTCGACCAGGCGCTGGAGGGAGCAGGGTGGGCGGCCGGCCGGCTGGGCCTGGACCCCGACGGTCTCGAGCAGGCCCACCGGGACAGCGACGCCCTCGGCGGCCTGCTGGAGGACTGGGCCACCGGGGAGCGCGTGCCGACGATCGCCGAGCTGGGCGCGAGCACGCTCCTGGCCGCCGGCTCCACCGCCATCGCGCCCGCCGAGCTGCTGACCGAGACCGGGCTCCTCGATCCGAGGACGGATGTCACCGTGCACGGCGTCCGCGCGGTCCCTCATCTCTCGACGCCGCGGGACCTCGCCGATCTGATCGTCGCGAACGATGAGGCGCGGCGGTCGGGCGTCGTCGGGGTGGCGGCCGGCGGGTACGACGGCACGAGCTCGGGGCAGGTGCGCATCCAGACCGTCCGGGCGGCGGACGGGGGCGAGGCCTACATCGTCCATGCGCCGCCGACCGGCGGGGAGCCCATCTGGGACCCGCAGGCGTGGGGTCCCCAGGGCAATTCCGCCGGCTGGGACTCGAACCTGCGGTCCATGGCCGGGCAGGAGTCCGCAGCGATGGCGGACGTCAGGGCCGCGATGGAGGCGACCGGGGTGCCGCCCGGCGCGGACGTCCTGTTCGTCGGCCACTCCCAGGGCGGGCTCACGGCCGCGCAGCTCGCGGCGGACCCCGCGTTCAACAGCACCAGTGGCCGGCCCGGCTCCTACGACGTCACCCACATCTTCTCGGTGGGCTCCCCGGTCGAGACGGTCGTGCCGGCCCGGGCAGCCACCGAGGTGGTCAATGTGGCGCACAACCCGGTGTGGGCGCCGACGCCCCAGGTGTCCGGGTTCCCCTCGCCCGGGTACGCGCCGATCCACATCGCCGATCCGGTGCCGCGGCTGGATCTGGACGGGCACAGGGTCGACGGCAGCCGCGTCGCTGCGCCGAACGTCCACGACGCCTGGCTCGATGCGCCGCAGCAGACGTATGGCGAGTCCTCACAGATCACCAACGCGCACGAGTCCGTGCTGCGAACGTCCCACGGCATCGATCCGACCGGCGGCTACTTCGGCTCCGTGCGCCACAGCATCGACAGCAACCCGGTCCTGGCCCGGCTGCAGGCCGATCTCGAGGGGCGCTACGTCGGCGAGGGGGTGGTCGTGGTCTCGGACCAGGTCGTCGAGGTCGGCCGGGAGGACATGCGCTGAGCGGCGTTCTCCGTCCGGACCGGTCAGTCCACGCTCATCCGGTACACGAAGGCGGCCATCGCGTCCCGGGCGATGGGCCTCAGCGGGCGGTACGTGCCGTCCGGCCAGCCGGTGGTGATGCCCTCCGCGTCGGCCCACGTGATCTCCCGGTAGAAGATCGAGGAGTCCCGGGTGACGTCGGTCAGCGAGGAGGAGGCGGGCGCGGTGAACGCCGGGGACCCCGAGGCGCGGTAGAGGAAGGCCGCCATGGCGTCACGGGCCACGGGCTGCAGCGGGCGGTAGGTGCCGTCCGGCCAGCCGGTCGTGATGCCTTCGGACTCCGCCCAGGTGATCTCCTTGTAGAAGATCGACGTCTTCGCGCTGACGTCGGTGAACGGGGACTTCTCCGGCGGGGTGAACTCCGGGGAGCCGGCGGCGCGGTAGAGGAAGGCGGCCATGGCGTCGCGGGCGATGGGCTCCAGCGGGCGGTATGTGCCGTCGGACCAGCCGGTGGACAGCCCGGTGTGCTTCATCCACGCGATCTCGGTGAAGAAGATCGAGCTGCCGTAGGGCACGTCGGTGAAGGGTGCGACCGGATCCTTGCTCCACGTTGCAGAAATCGGGTGCCGATCCGCCGGGGCTCCCGTGGGCGAGCCGAACCACAGCGAGAAGTTGCGGAAGAAGTTCCGGTTGCCGTAGGTCGCGCAGACGTCATCGGCGACCGCCCCGGCCCCGGCATCGAGGGTGGCCTGGGTTGGCGTGAAGGGCGTGTAGTTGTACAGCGCAGCGGTGGCACGGTTGGCGATCTTCACCTCGCCGTAGCCGCAGAAGGCATACGGGCTGTACTGGATGTCGTAGGTCTTGCCCGCCTGGTACCGGTAGTTGCGGGCGGGGTCGCCGTACTCCTGCAGCCGGGAGGTGCCGTGGTAGATCTGCTGGGCGAATCCGCCGAAAGCCGGGTCGCAGCCGTCGAAGTCGGGACAGCGGAAGCCCAGCGCCTGCTGGAGCTGGCGGGGCGTCGCGTTCCTTGTCGTGATCAGTCCTTGTTCCTTCTGGAGCATCACGAGGATCACCTGGGGGTTCACGCCGCAGGCGCGGGCGACGTCGGCGATGATGCGGCCGGCGGTGGCGTTCCGCGCCGCGGGGATCGCCGCGCAGTACGCGGTCGCGTCCCGTCGCGGCGTGTCCGCCGTGAAGTTCTTCAGGCAGGCCGCGCCGTCCGTGCCGTCAATGCACTTCTCCCCCCGCTCCTCGAGGAAGGCATCGACCTCCGCTCCGGTCATCGACTCGAAGTCGAACATCCTCGTGTTCGTGATGAGGGATCCCGGCGAGAAGCCTCCCAGGCCCGGCGGCGGAGACTCGGCGCGAGCCGACGGGGCGCCGGCGAGCACGACGCCCACGAGCAGGGCCAGGGTAAGGACGAGGAGCGCCGGCGAGCGCCGACGAACTCGAGCGCGAACCGGGACGGACAGGACCGGCGCGAGGGGGCGCGACGAGGAAGAGGCGAGAACCATCGTGATCTCCGAGGTCAGGGATCCCGGGGATGGATCCGTGCTCAGCATAGGGCGGCGCGGCGGTTACGCATCTTCGCTCTGACCAGCTGATGCCGACTTGCAACCCAGACGCCACGCCGAATTCACCGGCTCGGGCGCCTGGCCTGCAGGAAGCGTGGCCCTGCCGTGAGGCCATGAGCGGACCTGGAGAAGCGCCACACCGGGCCGGGACGGCGAACAGCTCGCCCACCGCCCCGGCCCGGTGCGGCCTCAGGCGCGTGCCACGGACACCGTGACGGTGCCCCCGGAGACCGTCTCGCTCGCGCTGTGCGCGCCCTCGGCAGCGGCGGCCGGCACCGCGAGATCCACGGCGAGCACCTCCGCGGCCACCAGGTCCCGGTGCGCGGCGACCGCGGAGGTCACCGCCTCGTCGCCGTCCACGGTCAGGCGGATCCGGTCGGAGACGTCCAGGCCCGCCTCTCGGCGGGCGGACTGGATCGCCCGGACCACGTCGCGGGCGGTGCCCTCGGCCTCCAGCTCGGGGCTGACCCGCGTATCGAGGGCGAGGAAGTCCCCGCCGCGCAGCACGCCGACCACGCGCCCCTCCATGGCCGAGGTCTCCCCCGCGACCAGGTCCAGGGAGTACTCCCCGTCTTCCAGGGCGATGCCGCCGGAGGTGACCCGGCCGGTCTCGTCCACGGACCAGTCGCCGCTCTTGGATCCCTTGATCACGGCCTGGACCTGCTTGCCCAGGCGCGGTCCGGCGGCGCGGGCGTTGACGACGAGGCGCTGCTCGACGCCCATCCCCTGGGCCTCCTCGCTGGTGACGTCCAGCAGGCGCACGTGCTTGACGTTCAGCTCGTCGGCGATGAGCGCGGCGAACGGCTCGAGCGAGGCTGGGTCGTGGTGGACCACGGTGAGCTCCGCGAGCGGCAGCCGGGCCCGCAGCTGCTCCTTCTTGCGCAGCGAGTTGCCGACGCTGGCGATGTGGCGGACGTCGTCCATCTGCGCGACGAGGTGCTCGTCCCGCAGGAACAGGGCGTCATCGGGCCAGTCGGTCAGGTGCACGGAGCGCCCGCCGGTCAGCTGCTTCCAGATCTCCTCGGTGACCATGGGAAGCAGCGGTGCGGTGACCCGGCACAGGGCCTCCAGGCAGGTCGAGAGCACATCGATGGCCTGCGCGTCGCCCTCCCAGAACCGGTCGCGGGAGCGGCGCACGTACCAGTTGGTGAGCATGTCCAGGTAGTCCTGGATCTGCTCGGCGGCGTCGGCGATCGCCAGCGCGGTCAGCGACCCCTTGACCCCGCGCACCAGATCGCCGGTACGGGCCAGCAGGTAGCGGTCCATGACGTCGTCGGAGTCATAGCGCGCCTGTCCCCGGTACCCCGCCGGCCGCCCGTCGGCGTCCTTGTCCCCGGCGGCATTGGCGTACAGCGCCAGGAAGTACCAGACGTTCCACAGCGGCAGCACCACATGGCGGGTGGCGTCGCGGATCTTGGGCTCGTCGACGATGAGGTTCCCGCCACGCAGGATCGGCGAGGACATGAGGAACCAGCGCATCGCGTCGGCCCCGTAGGTCGAGTACATCTCGCGCACGTCGGGGTAGTTGCGCAGCGACTTGGACATCTTCTGCCCGTCCTCGCCGAGCACGATGCCGTGGCAGATCACGCTGGAGAACGCGGGCCGGTCGAACAGCGCGGTGGAGAGGACGTGCATGGTGTAGAACCAGCCGCGGGTCTGCCCGATGTACTCCACGATGAAGTCCGCCGGGTTGTGGGACTCGAACCACTCGGCGTTCTCGAAGGGGTAATGCACCTGGGCGTACGGCATCGACCCGGAGTCGAACCAGACGTCGAACACCTCGCTCACGCGGCGCATCGTCGAGCGGCCGGTGGGGTCGTCCGGGTTCGGCCGGGTGAGCTCGTCGATGTAGGGACGGTGGAGGTTCACCTCGCCGTGCTCGTCGCGCGGCAGGGTGCCGAAGGCCTCCTCGAGCTCGGCGAGCGAGCCGTAGACCTCGGTGCGCGGGTAGTTCGCGTCATCGCTCTTCCACACCGGGATCGGCGAGCCCCAGTACCGGTTGCGGGAGATCGCCCAGTCCCGGGCGCCCTCGAGCCACCGGCCGAACTGGCCGTCCTTGACGTTGCCCGGCACCCAGTCGATCTGCTCGTTCAGTTCGAGCATGCGCTCGCGCTGGTCGGCGACCTTCACGTACCAGGAGCTGACGGCCTTGTAGATCAGCGGGGTCCGGCAGCGCCAGCAGTGCGGGTAGGAGTGGACGTAGCTGGTCTCGCGCAGCAGGCGGCCGGCGCGCTGGAGGTTGCGGATCAGGGGCCGGTTCGCCTCGAACACCTGCAGCCCGGCGATCTCGTCGAGGTCGGTGCCGGCGAAGTAGTCCAGGAACTGCGCACCGTCGTCGACGGAGACGATGACCGGGATGCCGTATTCGGCGTTGACCTGCTGGTCGATCTCGCCGTAGGCGGTGGCCTGGTGGACCACGCCGGTGCCGTCGTCGGTGGAGACGTAGTCGGCGACGGTGACGATCCAGGCGTTCTGGGTACCCCAGCGCTCCCGGTCCTCGGAGTAGACGGTCCACAGCGGCTCGTAGGTGACGTGCTCCAGCTCGCGACCGGTGAAGCGGCGCTCCTCGATCGCCGCGACGGCGGCGTCGGCGTCCTCGTAGCCGAGCTCCTTGGCGTGCGCGCCCACCAGGTCGGCGGCCAGCAGGAAGCGTCCCTCGCCGGCGGCGGTCCCGTCGGCCGCGCCGAGCGGGCCGGCCGGCACCACGGCGTAGTCCAGCTCGGGGCCGACGGCGAGGGAGAAGTTCGTCGGCAGGGTCCAGGGGGTGGTGGTCCAGGCCAGGGCCTTCACGCCCGCCAGTGCCAGCTCCTCGGCCCGCTCCCCGGTGAAGGGGAACGTCACGGTCACGGTCTGGTCCTGACGCTCCTGGTAGACGTCCTCGTCCATGCGCAGCTCGTGCGCACTCAGCGGCGTCTGGTCCTTCCAGCAGTACGGCAGCACGTAGTAGCCCTCGTACGCCCGGCCGCGGTCGTGGAGGGTCTTGAAGGCCCACAGCACGGATTCCATGTAGGACACGTCGAGGGTCTTGTAATCGTTCTCGAAGTCCACCCAGCGGGCCTGGCGGGTGACGTAGTCCTCCCACTCCTTGGTGTACTTCAGCACCGAGTTCCGGGCGGCGTTGTTGAACGCCTGCAGCCCCATCTCCTCGATCTCGGACTTCTCGGTCATCCCCAGCTCGCGCATCGCCTCGAGCTCGGCGGGCAGGCCGTGGGTGTCCCAGCCGAAGCGGCGGTCGACCTTGTAGCCGCACATGGTGCGGAAGCGCGGGATGACGTCCTTGACGAAGCCGGTCAGCAGGTGGCCGTAGTGCGGCAGGCCGTTGGCGAAGGGCGGCCCGTCGTAGAAGACGAACTCCTCAGAGCCCTCGCGCTGGGCGATCGAGGCGCGGAAGGTGTCGTCGGCCCGCCAGAACTCCTGGACGGAGTTCTCGAGCGCAGGCAGATTCACAGAGGGGACGAGCGGGCCTCCGGTGACCGGGTAGACCATGGGGCGGACCTCCGAGGGGAGAACTGGGGACGGCGGCTGGGACATCTCGCTGTCCGAGGACGCTGCCGGCCGGAGCCGGTGGCGCGGTACCACCCCGGTTGACGCCCTGCGCCGGCCGACGGCCGACGGGACGTCCCCTCGTTCCTCAGCTGTGACGGGCTGGTCCCGGCGGGTTCTACTGGGCCCGCGCCCGCGTGCGGGCGGCCGGGCGGTTCTTCCCGCGGCTCTCCGGTGATGGCCGGGTCGATGCCGATGGCGGCCAGTGTACGCGGCGCCTGCGGACCGGTCACGCGGCGGCGAGGGCAGGAGATGCGGATGACACGGCGACTCGGCCCACGGCGGAACCGGGTCCCGGCGCCGCGGGGCACAGAGAAACCGCGCCGCGTGCACAGCCGCAGTTCAGGTCGAGGCCATGGGATGGGCCCATCGGCAAATCGCCGGCAGGTCCCTGAAGGAGGAACCGACATGGAGGACGAGTCACGCCCTGCGCATCGTCCGCGCCCCTCGTCGCACATCCCTGGGGCGGAGGAGTGCGCGGGACTGCCCGAGGGCACCTTCTCCGAGGCCGGGAGCGCTGCGGCCCATCGCGGCCTGCGCGACCGGGCCACTGCCGGTGCCGCAGCCCTCGGCGCCACCGCCATGCTGGTCCTCAGCTTCGGTCCGGCCGCGCTCGCCCTGAGCCCGTCGGCCCCGACCACCGGTGCAACCGGCTCGACCGGTCACGGCGACCGGGCCTCCGTCGCCTCGCCCACCCCCGGCTCCGCGGCAGCCCCCGCACCGCCCCGATCCCAGGAGGACGACGAGGAGGACGGTCACGGCGAGGGCCAGGAGGGGAACGCCGCCTGAGCCCGCCATGCTGAGACAGGGCTCACGCTGGGCGGCCGGTCCTGTTCGCCTGAGCCGCCGGCGTGGGATATTGGTGGGCGCGTTCCCGCCGACGTCACAGATCCCGGGCGTCGGGACGATCCAGCTTGGAGGAGCACCCATGTCGCTGTTCGGAGAGCCCTTCACCGCCAAGTGCCTGAAGTCGGGCATGACGGTCGAGGTCCAGGAAGGGCAATCCCTCCTGCAAGCGCTGCTCGACGCCGGCATCCCGATGGACTATTCCTGCGAGGGCGGCGTGTGCGGCACCTGCGTGGTCCCCCTGGTCTCCGGCGAGGTGGAGCACATGGACGAGTTCCTCATGGACGACGAGAAGGATGATCAGATGATCACCTGCGTCTCCCGTGGCGAGGGCGAGATCGAGATCGACGTCTGAGCGCTCGCTCGTCACAGTCGCGGCCCGGCCACCACCCAGGTCAGGCCCACCAGCGCCATCAGTCCCGCTGCCGAGGCCACGGCGAGCGGCACGGTGATGCTCGGGCCCGCCACCAGCAGCCAGAGGACCCCGACCGCCGCCAGCCCCAGCAGCAGCACGAACAGGACCGGTCGGCCGGCGGCGGGCTTGCCGCCGCGGTGCCGGGACGAGGGGTCGTCGGGGTGCGTCATCGCCATCATGGCGTCCTGTCCGCTCGGAGCTGTGGTCACCGCCGGGCGGGTGCGCCCGGCGATGCTCCGATCCTCGCTCCGCGGGCCGCTCCCGCACATCCCGCCAGCGGTGGAGATCCCTCTCCCCCTTTGGTCGTAGGCGGCGCGCCGACCGGGCTGCGCCGGGCTACCGCAGTGCGCCCTGGCCGGAGGAATCCTGCGCGGCGAGCTGGGCGAACGCGCCACCGCGGGCGACCAGCTCCGCGAAGGTGCCGCGCTCGATGATCTCGCCGTGGGACATGACGAGGATCTGATCGGCGTCGCGGACGGTCGAGAGCCGATGGGCGATCGAGACCGTGGTGCGCCCGCGGGCGAGAGCGCCGAGCGCCCCGGACATCGCCCGCTCGGTGGCGACGTCGAGCGCGGAGGTCGCCTCGTCCAGCAGCAGCACCGGCGGGTCGCGGAGGATGGCGCGGGCCAGCGCGAGACGCTGCTTCTCGCCGCCGGAGAACCGGTACCCGCGCTCGCCCACCACGGTGGCGTACCCGTCGGGCAGGCCCGCGATGTGCTCGTGGATCTGGGCGATCCGGCAGGCGCGCTCGAGATCCTCGTCCTGGGCGTCCGGCCGGGCGAAGCGCAGGTTCTCCGCGACGGTCGCGTGCAGCAGGTAGGTCTCCTGGGTGACCACCCCGAGGCTCTCGGCGAGCGATTCGCGGGCGACCTGGCGGAGGTCGTGACCGTCCAGGGTGATGCGACCGGAATCGGGGTCGTAGAGGCGGGCCATGAGATATCCGGTGGTGGTCTTGCCGGATCCGGTGGTGCCCACCACGGCCGTGTGCTTCCCGGCGGGGACGACGAGGTCCAGGCCCCGCAGCGCCGGTTCGTCCGCCTCGGGGTAGGCGAACGAGACGTTCTCGAAGCGGATCTCGCCGCGCACCCGGGCCACGTCGAGCCGGACGGCATCGGGGGCGTCGTCGACGGTGACCGGGATGTCGAGGTATTCGAAGACGCGGGTGAACAGGGCGAGGGAGCTGTTGATCTGGGTGGCGACCCGCAGCAGGCCGTTGATCTGGGGGAACAGGCTGGACTGCAGGGCGATGAAGGCGACCAGGGTGCCGATGGTGACGCCCCCTCCCCCGGAGTCGCGGAACAGCAGATGGCCGCCGACGAAGTAGGTCAGCGCCGGGAACAGGGCCATGACGGTGGTGAACACGGCCATCTGCCAGCGGCCGGCCATCTCGGAGCGCACCTCGAGGTCGGCGAGCTCGCGCGAGTCCGCGGTGAAGGCCTCCGTCAGCGCCTGCGAGCGCCCCATCGTCAGCCCCAGCAGCACGCCGGAGACGGACAGCGACTCCTGGATGCCCGCGGAGAGATCCGCGGCCTTCTCCTGCCGGGTGCGGACGATGACCCGCCGGCGGCGCCCCACCCGCCGGTTCATCCACACCGCCAGCGGCAGCGCGATGAGCGAGAACAGAGTCAGCCGCCAGTCCAGCGCCACCATCGCGACCAGAGCCATCACCACGCCGGCGCCGGCGGAGACGATCTGGGTCATGACCGTGGTGACCACGGCCTGCATGGATCCGATGTCCGAGGAGATGCGGGACTGGATCTCTCCCGTGCGGGTACGGGTGAAGAAACCCAAGCCCAGACGCTGCAGGTGCCCGTACAGGGAGACGCGCAGGTCGTGCATGACGGCCTGGCCCACGCGCGTGGACAGCATCGCCTGGGTGACGCCGAGGGCGCTGGAGACGATGGTGACGGCGACCAGGCCGCCGACGGCCCAGGCCAGGAGGTCCGCGCGCTGCTCGGGCAGGGCGACGTCGACGATCTCGCGGATCAGGAACGGGGAGACGACCCCGGCGGCCGCCGCGATCGCGATCAGGGCCAGCACGGCGAGCAGGGTGCCGCGGTAGGGGCGGAACAGGGCGAGCACCCGGCGCAGGTCCGGCCGCTCCGTCCGGTGGTCTGCGACCCGGGCCGCGGGAGGCCCGGCCCCGTGGGCCATCAGACTCCCTGGTGCCGGGCGACCCGGTGCGCGGCGGCCTGGGCGAGGGGGCGCACGGTGACCAGGTCGAGATTGACGTGGTGGGGGGCGCTGAGGGCGTAGGCGATGACGTCGGCGCAGTCCTGGGCCGTCAGCGGGTTCTCGACGCCCTCGTAGACCTTGTCGGCCGCGTCCCGGTCACCGAGCCGCACCAGGGAGAACTCCTCGGTGCGGACCATTCCCGGGGCCACCTCGATCACGCGCACCTTCTCCCCGTTCAGCTCCAGACGCAGGGTACGGGCGAGCATGTGCTCGCCGGCCTTGGCGGCGTTGTAGCCGGAGCCGCCGGGGTAGGCCTCGTGGGCGGCCACCGAGGTCACGAACAGCACGTCACCGCGGCCGCTCGCACGCACCGCGGGCAGCAGCGCCCGGGTGACCCGCAGGGCGCCGAGCACGTTGGACTCGTACATCCCCTGCCACTTCTCCAGATCCGCCTCGGCGACCGGATCGACGCCGAGGGCGCCGCCGGCGACGTGGACGATCGAGTTCAGGGTGCCGCCGAAGAGGTCCTCGACGCGGGCGGCCAGCGCCGCCACGGAGTCGTCGTCGGTGACGTCGACGGCGAGGATCTCGCAGCCGGTCTCGGCGGCGAGCTCGCGGAGCTTCTCCTCGCGTCGGGCGACGGCGAGCACGCGCCACCCGTCGGCGGCCAGGCGGGTGGCGGTGGCGCGGCCGATGCCGGAGGAGGCACCGGTGACGACGGCGGTCAGCGGCGCTGTGCCGGGCGCGGAGGTCTCGGATGCTGCGGCGGCGGAAGTCATGGCTCCGAGCATACGATCCCCGCCGCCCCGGGCGGCGGGCTCACCACGCGGATTCGTGGTCGCTGCGGTGGTCCTCCGGCTCGATCTGCAGCGTGCAGTGCTCCAGCCCGTGGCGGTCACGCAGCAGCACCTCGGCCTCGTCGAGCACCCCGTGGGGGTCGCAGCCGTGGTCGATGCGCAGGTGAGCGGTCGCCACGTCCATCCCCGAGGTGAGCGTCCACAGGTGCAGGTCGTGCACCTCGCTCACGCCCGCGACCCCGGCCAGGTCCTCCTCGACCTCGGCGGGGACCAGGTGCCGGGGGGTCGTCTGGGCGAGCACGCCGAGAACCTCGCGGCCCAGAATCACCGCCCGCACGGCGACGAAGACGCCGATCGCCAGGGCGACGACCGTGTCCGCGAGCGTCGATCCGGTCAGCGCCACCAGCACGGCCGCGATCACCACACCGAGGGAGCCGACCGTGTCGGCGAGGACCTCGAGGTAGGCACCCTTGACGTTCAGGCTCTCCTGCGCACCCTTGGCCAGCAGCCGCATCACCACGAGGTTCACCGCGAGGCCGAGCAGCCCGACCACGAGCATCACCCCCGTGCCGACGCTCGTCGCCTCGCCGATCCGGCCGAGCGCCTCGATGATCACCCAGGCGGCGACGGCCAGCATGACCAGCACGGCGAGCAGCGAGGCGAAGACCTCCACCCGGTACAGGCCGAAGCTGCGGCGCCCGCTGCGATCGGGACGGCCCGCGATCACGGTCGCCCCGAGCGCGGCCGACAGGACCAGGACGTCGGCCGCCATGTGCCCGGCGTCGGACAGCAGCGCGAGCGAGCCCGAGACCAGCGCGGCGATCAGTTCGACCAGGAAGAACGCGCCGACCAGCACCGCGGCGAGCGCGAGGCGCGAGCGGTGGCGGCCGCCGGCGCTCAGCGCCTCATGGGCGGATCCGTGGGAGTGCGAGTGCCCCGCAGCCATCAGCTGTGCCCCTCGCGTTCGGGATGGGCGGCCTCGGTGTGCGCGGTGTGGGCCACCGCGAGATCGAGCAGCATCCGCACGTGCGGATCATCGAGCCGGTAGAAGACGCGGCGCCCGTCGCGCCGCGGGGCGACGACGCGATGGGCGCGCAGCAGCTTCAGGGCGTGCGAGGTCGAGGAGTCGGACTGCCCGGTCACCGCGGCCAGGTCGTGCACGCACAGCTCCCCGTCCAGGAGGGCGAGCAGCATCGCCAGCCGGTTCGGCTCGCCGAGCAGGGAGAAGACGTCCGCGGTGTCGGCCACGTCTGCGTCGGCGGGCATGCGCTCACGGGCGAGCGCGACCCGCCCCGGGTCGACCAGGTCATCACCGGGATCGTCGCCGACCCGCGACGACACCTGCACATCTGATGACATTTTCATATGAGAAGGCTACGTGCGACTGAGGGGACCGTCAACGGGAGCGGCGGTCAGACCCCGTGCATCTCCGGACGCGGCGCACTCTCGGCCGTCTGCGGGAGGCGACCTGTGCGCAGCCGGGCCATGAGCGCGGCGATGGCGCCGTCACCGGTGACGTTGGTGGCGGTGCCGAAGGAGTCGATCGCGATGTAGGCGGCGATCATCAGGCCGACGGCGGCTTCGCTGAAGCCGAGCACGGAGGACAGCACGCCCGCGGCCGCCATGATCGCGCCGCCGGGGACCCCGGGAGCGGCGATCATCACCACGCCGAGCATGGCGACGAAGCCGATCAGGGCGCCGACGTCCAGGGGCGTGCCGGTGACGATCATGATGGCCACGGCGAAGGTGGTGATCTTCAGGGTGGAGCCGGCGAGGTGGATGGTCGCGCACAGCGGCACGACGAAGTCGGCGATCGCGGCGGGGACCCCGTTGCGCTTGGTGCACTCGATGGTCACCGGGATGGTCGCCGCCGAGGAGCTGGTGCCCAGCGCGGTCGCGTAGGCCGGCGCCATCGTCCACAGCATGCGCAGCGGGTTGCGGCCGCTCGCCCAGCCCGCGAGGGAGAACTGGGCCAGCAGCACCACCACGGTCATCGCCAGCACCAGCAGCACGACGGCCAGGAAGGTGCCGATCACCGTCCAGATCTGGCCGTTCATGGTCAGCCCGAGGAACATGCCGAAGATGAACAGCGGCAGCAGCGGGATGATGATCGCCTCGATGGTGCGGACGACGATCGTGCGCAGCTGCTCGAAGGACTCCTGCAGCGCACCGCGCGGGACCAGGGTGAGCCCGATGCCGAGGCAGAACGCGAGGATCAGGGCGGTCATCACCTCGAACACCGGCGGGATCTCGAGACTGAAGTACGGAGCGATCGCGGAGTCCTCGGGGTTCTCCAGCGTGGCGACCTCCGCGCCGCCGATCAGTCGCGGCAGCACGAGCAGGGAGACGGCGAGGGCGAACATCCCGCACAGCAGGGTGGAGAGGTAGGCGATGCCCGCGGTGGCGGCGAGCATCCGTCCCGCCCCGCGCCCGAGCTCCGCGATGGCCGGGGTCACCAGGCCCACGATGATCAGCGGGATGAGGAACTCCAGGAACGCGGAGAAGAGACCGTTGAAGGTCGTGAACACGCGGGCGATCGCCTCGGGCATGACCAGGCCCAGGAGTACGCCGAGCATGATCGCGACGACGATCCGGGGCAGCAGCCCGAGACGCCGCCGGGCGCGGGACAGGGCGGGAGGATCGTCGTCCGTCCGCCCGGTGGCGGTTCCGGGACGGGCGGACTCAGCAGCGGTGCTCATGGGGATCATCCGGTTCGATCGAAGGAACGAGAACCGGGACAGCGTAGTAGCGGGCCGCACCAATCGCGTCGAACCACGCCGAACCCCTTGTGACCGCCGACACGGCCCCCTAGTATCGCGCGAGTGTCTGCTTACGGGAGGATCGCCGCCGCCTCCTTCCGGCAGTACTCGACGTACCGGATGGCGACCGCCGCGGGCGTCTTCACCAACACCGTCTTCGGATTCATCCGGGCCTCGATCATGTTCGCGGCGATCACCTCGGCGGGCGGCGAGCTCAGCGGGTACAGCATCGCCCAGGCGGCCACCTACGTCTGGCTCGGCCAGGCGCTGCTCGCCCCCATCGAGGCCTTCGGCACGCGGGAGGTCTCCCAGCGGGTCCACCAGGGTGAGGTCGCCGTCGACCTGCTGCGCCCGACGTCGTTCCTGGGACTGTACTACGCGCAGAAGCTCGGCCGCTCGGGCTTCCTGCTGCTGGGGCGCGGGGTCCCGCCGCTGGCCGTCGGCGCGATCGTCACGGGTCTCGCCCTTCCCGAGGAGCCGAGCTCCTACCTGCTGGGGGCGCTGTCGCTGCTGCTGGCCATCACCCTCGCCTTCCTGGCGGACATGATGGTGAACCTGACGGCGTTCTGGCTGCTGGAGATCCGTGGGCTGAGCGTCGTCTACACCACCGTGATGAACCTGCTGTCCGGGTTCCTCATCCCCATCGTGTGGTTCCCGGACTGGCTGCTGGCCATCGCCCGGGCCACGCCGTTCCCCTCGATGATCCAGACCCCGATCGACACGCTCTCGGGCCGGGTGCCGCCCGCCGAAGCGGTCGGGATGGTCGGCGTGCAGGTGCTGTGGGTGGCAGCGCTCCTCGGCGCCGCCTACCTGATGCTGCGGGCCGGCGTGCGCAGTGTGGAGGTCCAGGGTGGCTGAGACGTCCCGCACCCCGCGCACAGACCGTCCCGTCTCCACGGCCCGGATGGTCGCGACCCTGTACGGATCACGGATCCGTTCGCAGGCCACGTTCCGCACCAGCTTCGCCTCCGACATCGCGGGGCAGGTTCTGGTCGTGGCCACGGAGTTCCTCGAGCTGTGGGTGATCCTCGCCCAGGTCGGCACCCTCGGCGGCATGGACCTCGCCCAGGTCGCCGTGGTCTACGGGCTCGGCGCCCTCGCCTTCGGCCTGGCGGACATGTTCTTCGGCGAGATCGACGGACTCTCCGCCTCGATCCGCTCCGGGAAGCTCGAGACGCTGCTGATCCGCCCGGTGCCGATGCTGCTGCAGATCTCCAGCCTCGACCTCTCCCTGCGACGCCTGGGCCGGATCCTCGTGGGCCTGGCGATGTACGTCGTCGCCCTGAGCCTCGCCGGGTTCCAGCCCAGCGCCACCGGAGTGATGCTGGCGATCCTGGCTCCGCTCGCCGGGGCGCTGCTGTTCGGCGCGCTGTTCACGATGGCCGGAGCCCTGCAGTTCTGGCTGGTCGACGGGCGCGAGTTCGCCAACGCCTTCACCTACGGCGGCAACTACGTCGCCACCACGCCCGGCGCCGTGTTCGCCCTGCCGATGCGCGCCTTCTTCACCTTCGTCATCCCGGCGACCCTGGTCGCCTACGCCCCCACCCTCGCGCTGCTGGACCTGCCCGGTCCCCAGCTGGTCCCGCAGTGGGCCGGCTGGATGGGTCTGCCCGCCGCGATCCTCGCCTGGATCGTCGCCGGCCTGCTCTGGCGCGCCGGGGTCCGCAGATACACAGGAGCCGGCGGATGAATCTCCCCCAGTCCACACCCGAGCCCCCGCAGCCCGACAGCGCGCGTGGTCGCCCCGATCCGGCCGCCTGGCTCACGAACCTGCGCCGCGACTACGTCGTGCGCGCTCCCGTGCCCGGTTCCCGGCGCCGCCGGCGCCAGGTGGTCCGGGCGGTCGATGACATCAGCCTGCGCATCGACCGCGGCGAGTCCGTGGGGTTCGTCGGCGCGAACGGCGCCGGCAAGTCCACGACGATCAAGATGATGACCGGGATCCTGCAGCCGACGTCGGGATCGCTGCGCGTGCTGGGCCGCGACCCGGTGCCCGAGCGGCGTCGGCTCACCCGGGAGATCGGCGTCGTGTTCGGCCAGCGCTCGCAGCTGTGGTGGGATCTGCCGCTGCGCGAGAGCTATACGATCCTGGGCTCGATGCACCGCCTCACCGACCGTCAGCGCGAGGCGCGACTGGAGAGGCTCGTCGACGGGCTCGACCTCGGCGGCTTCCTCGGCCGGCCGGTGCGGCAGCTGTCGCTGGGACAGCGGATGCGGGGCGAGGTGGCCGCCGCTCTGCTCCACTCCCCCGACCTGGTGGTGCTCGACGAGCCGACGATCGGGCTGGACATGGTCTCGAAGGAAGGGCTGCGCCGCTTCCTGCGCACCGACCGCGAAGAGCGCGGCACCACCCTGTTCCTGACCACGCACGACATGGGCGACGTGGAGCGGCTGTGCGAGCGGATCGTGGTGGTCAACTCCGGCACGGTCGCCTACGACGGTCCGCTGGACTCGTTCCGCGAGCACCTCGGGGCACCGCGCGAGCTGATCGTGGATCTCGCCGAGCCGGTGGCCGGGCTCGACCTGCCGCGCGGGGCCGAGAAGCTGGCGGTGGAGGCCGACGGGATCCGCCACCGCATCCGGTTCTCCGGCACGGAGCTGACGGTCCCGGCCCTGCTGTCCGCGATCAATGCCCAGGCCGAGGTGCGTGACCTCTCCCTGACCGAGCCGGCCATCGAGGATCTGGTGCGGCAGATCTATGCCCGTGGCGGGGTCGGCTAGAAACCGCATGGCCGACGCACGGGACACGAATCCCGGAAGCTGACACCGAGATGCGATCCGTATATTTTCCTGCATTTTCCCGCGCCCGCGGGCTGTCGCGACATTCCTGGTGAACCCTCACGGCACGGGTCGCGGGAGAGAAGCACGAATTCGCGAGCAGACCGTGATGTGACAGGCGCGCAGACGGAGCGAAAATCACTCCGGTCCTCCCCACCGACCACTCGTCCACAAATCTCCGCACATCCCCGATAGCTCTTTCGCGCAATGGCCACAACAGGTACGCTAGAAGCTACACCGACACGAAAGCCGTTACACACTCTCCCAGGCATTCGACGAGGGCGCGGCAGAGCATTGTGAAACTCTTTCGGTGCGCAAGCGACACGCATTCACGGCAGGGCCACGATCGGAGAGGAGCTGACATGGGCGGCGAGCTGCAGGACCCGGCGCCGGCACTGCTCGACGCCCTCGAGCCTCCTGCAGCGGACCCGGACCGGCCCATCCCGGTGTGGTCCGTGAGGGCGCGCAAACCGCTCACCGACGAGCGGATCATCGCCGCAGCTGACGCCGAGCCGGACACCGACCAGGCTGATCGAGTGCTGCACCTCCACCGGCGCATGCAGTACCGCACCCGCGCGTACGCCGCCCAGCTCGAGACGATGAGCGAGTTCTTCACCGAGGATCCCGATACCGCCGGGCGCCTGGACGACGCCTATGTCGCCGCACTGAAGATCGCCACCGCCATGCGCTGCTCCACCCGCAGAGCACAGGGCATGATCCGTGACGCGCACCTGGCGGTCGAGATCATGCCCGAGACCTTCTCCCGACTGGGTGAGGGCGACCTTCCGGAGGAGTGGCACCACCACCTGCTGCGGAAGGTCCGGCGCCTGGACGAGGAGCAGATCCGTCTGACCGACCACCACGTCGCGACGTGGGATCTCCCGTCGATCTCCCGCTCCCAGTTCGACCGTCACCTCTCCCACCTCATCGCCCTGATCACAGCCGACATGCCCACGCCTCCCCCACAGGCGCAGCGGAACGTCACCGTCGAGGTCGACGACCCTCAGTGCGGCACCGCGACGATGTCGATCACCGGCCCGATCCCGGAGATCGCGGCGCTCGCGAGGCGGCTGGACTCCTCCGCCCGCACCGTGCAGCAGGCCCAGCGCCACGCGCTGCGGGAGGACGGCGAGACCCCGGTCCCGTTCGACCTCGACGACGACGTCCGCGACCGGGGCAGAGCTCTGCCTCGCAGCGCGCTGCGGTACGCGATCCTCACCCGTTCCGTGCTGGACATCGACCCGGTCGAGGAGACGGCCCAGCCCGTCACGATCAACGTCACCGTGCCGGCCCTCACCCTGCTCGGAGCGACGGACGCGCCCGGCATGCTCGACGGCACGACTCCGATCCCCGCCGATCAGGCTCGGGCTCTGGCCGGTGAGACCGGCAGCACCTGGCACCGGATCCTCACCGATCCCGCGACCGGCGCCTACCTCCCCACCACGGCGACGACCTACAAGCCCAGTGCTCAGATGCGCGAACAGCTCCGCCTGCGCCATCCCGTCTGCGCCGCCCCCGGCTGCCACCGGCCCACGGCGCTCGCGGCCGAGGACGATCACATCGTCGAGTTCGACCACGGGCATCCCGCAGGGGGCGGGCAGACCACGCTCGTGAACCTCCACCGGCTCTGCTGGCGCCACCACCAGCTCAAGACGGCAGGCCGTATCGACCCGCAGCGCGATCCTGAGCGCGGTCCTGACCCCGGTACGGCTCCCCCGGGGCCGATCACGACGGACTGGGAGATCGACTCGGTGATCCGCACCCGCACCTGCGAGGACACCGACCTCGCCACCCCGCATCTCGTCGCCGCGCTGGATGTCGCCTGGCAGGCCCATCAGCGCCGCCGGGAGGATGTCGAGCGGCGAGTCCATGGCAGCAGCCGGCGCTCGGATCCCGAACCGCCCGCCGGGGATGCACCTGCCGACCTCCCACCGTTCTGAGCCGGTCGAGTCCGAGCAGGTCGACACGCCTGTCCTCTCTCCCTGCACTGATGCAGACTGTGGGCGGGCGATACTGTCCCACCATCGCGCACCGGGGAACCGCAGGTAAGGGAGGAACATGGCCCGCTCGTACGCCACTGTCGGACAGATGCTGACCTATGCCGTCGATCGGTCCGTGCCCGCCCCGGATCAGGAGGCCTGGTACGACGCGAACACGCGGGCCGAGGCCATCCTGCGCCACATGCTCGAGTTCGTCCTCATGTCGCCGAAGAGCCGCGAGGCGTTTCTGGGCACAGTCGCACGCACCGAGCACACCACCGGCAGCATCGCCGCCCCTCCCCGCCTCCGCAAGAAGGCCCCGGATCTGGTGGCCGAACTGCTGCCCAGCTCCACGAAGTCCGACGACGGCGCGCGCCTGGCCGTCGCGCTGCGCGTGGGCGGCGGCTTCAGCGCCAAGGAGCTGTGGGATCTGCGCCGAACCCTCGGCTCCTCTCCCCTCCACCTCCTCGTGGCCATCGCCCGGCACACGGAGGAGGACGTGCCCGAGGGCGTCGTGCTCACCACCTGGGAACAGCTGGGCACGGACCTGCCCAAGGCCGATTCGGGCCACGGGCATCTGTGGGAGACCATCGGCGAGATCGGGCAGAACGCGGGGCGACCGGTCGAGCAGTACCCGATCGATCCCAAGCGGCTGCTCACCAAGTCGCGGACAGCGCAGGAGTTCCGCGCCCACCTCGACGTGTTCCACCAGGCCAGCCGGACCCTGCTCGGCACGAGTCCGCACTTCTCCACCCGGCGAGGTCAGACCGACGCCCACCTGCAGGCCGGGGTGAGCCGCCTGCGGACAGGCCTGGAGTTCGGCGCGGTGGAGCAGGGCAGCCCGGTCCGCTTCGCCCGCACCGGCTCCACATCAGTCCCTCTCGGCATCGGCCGGCTCGAGACCGACGCCGACCGTGCGGCCGCGAAGGAGCGGCTGGGGACCATCCAGCGCCGCACGGCCTGGCGCAGCGAGACCGGCGACCTGCCCGCCCCGGGTGAGCTGATCGGCGCCGCCGCCTCCCCGGAGGTGGAGAGCGCGCGGCTGCTGCTGTGGGCCATCTTCAACCCCATGCTGCTGCGCGACCGCGGGTTCGACCTCGCCCCGGCCCGTCGGCAGCCGGCGTTGAGCGCGACCACCATGGGGCTGCGCCTGCTGTACCGCGGGGACGACTCCGGTGCCACCTATCGGATCTGGGTGGGCGGCAGCCGCGAGTGGGACAGCCTCATTCCTCGCGTCACCCGGGAGGAGAGCCCGGACCGGCCCACCGAGACGTACGCAGTCGCCCCGCGCAAGAGCCACTCCACCGCGGACTTCGTGTGGGAGGTCCACCGTGCGCTGCGCTCCCTGACCATCGCCTGACGCGCCCGCATGCGCGAAGATGAGGGTATGGATGCCCCTGTAATGCACGGTCAGTACAAGGTTCGTGGCGGCAAGCTGGTCTCCGCCGAGGTCACGGAGCGGGAGGGCCGCATCGCCACGGCCCACGTGTTCGGCGACTTCTTCCTCGAGCCGGACGACGCGCTCGAGGACATGAACGCGGCGCTGGTCGGCATGGAGACCGACGCCTCCGCCGCTGAGCTCACCGCTGCGCTCGATGCGCGTCTCGACGGGGTGGAGATGATCGGCTTCAGCACCGAGGCCGTGGCCATCGCCGTGCGCCGGGCGCTCGGGCACGCCTCCAGCTGGGATGACCTCACCTTCGACGTGATCGGCCCGGTGGCGATGGCTCCGGTGATGCACGTCGCCCTCGACGAGGTGCTGCCGCTCGAGGTGGCCGCCGGCCGGCGCGGCCCGCTGCTGCGGATCTGGGACTGGGACTCGCCCCTGGTGGTCATCGGCTCGTACCAGTCGGTGCGCAACGAGATCGACCCCGAGGGCGCCGCCCGCCACGGCATCGGCGTGGTGCGGCGCATCACCGGCGGCGGCGCGATGTTCATGGAGCAGGGCAACTGCATCACCTACTCCCTGGTCGTGCCCACCTCGCTGGTCGAGGGGCTGAGCTTCGAGCAGGCCTACGCCTACCTCGACGACTGGGTGATGGGGGCACTCGCCGAGATCGGCGTGCGGGCGCACTACGTGCCGCTGAACGACATCGCGTCCGAGCAGGGCAAGATCGGCGGGGCCGCCCAGCGCCGCTTCGCCGGCGGGGTGCTGCTGCACCACGTGACGATGTCCTACGACATCGACGCCGACAAGATGGGCGAGGTGCTCCGGATCGGCCGGGAGAAGATGTCCGACAAGGGCACCCGCAGCGCGAACAAGCGCGTGGACCCGATCCGCTCGCAGACCGGCATGGCCCGCGAGCAGATCATCGAGGGCTTCCTCGAGCACTTCCGCTCTCGCTACGACACCCGCGAGTCGGCCTACACCGAGGACGAGCTCGGCAAGGCCCGAGACCTGGTGGCCACCAAGTTCGGCACCGAGGAGTGGACCCACCGCGTGCCGTGACGCCGCCGAGGGGACGCGCACGCCACATGCTCCCGCGTTGCACTGGCCGGCAGACCTGGAACAATGAGCCCATGACCGATATCGCTCCGCGCCAGAACCCTGCCCTTCCCGATCGTCCCTCGCTCGAGGGCCTCGAGGAGAAGTGGGACGGCGTATGGAGTGAGCAGGAGCTGTACGCGTTCGATCCCGACACCACCCGCGAGCAGGTCTTCAGCGTCGACACCCCGCCGCCGACCGCGTCGGGCTCGCTGCACATCGGCCACGTGTTCGGCTACTCGCAGGCCGACATGATCGTGCGCTACCAGCGCATGCGCGGCAAGAACGTGTTCTACCCGCTGGGTTGGGACGACAACGGCCTGCCCACCGAGCGCCGGGTGCAGAACTACTTCGGGGTGCGCTGCGACCCCTCGCTGCCCTACGACCCGGACTTCACGCCTCCGCAGGAGGGCGGCGACAACAGGTCCTCCAAGGCCGCGAACCAGCTGCCGATCTCGCGCCGCAACTTCATCGAGCTGTGCGAGCGCCTCACCGAGGTCGATGAGAAGTCCTTCGAGGAGGTCTTCCGCACGCTCGGCCTGTCGGTGGACTGGAACCACAGCTACCAGACGATCGACGCTCGCTCCCGCGCCACCAGTCAGCGCGCCTTCCTCGAGAACCTCGAGAAGGGCCAGGCGTACCAGGCGGAGGCCCCCACCATGTGGGACGTCACCTACCGCACCGCCGTGGCCCAGGCCGAGCAGGAGGACCGCGACCGCGACGGCGCCTACCACCGCATCGGCTTCACCCGCACGAACGCGGCCGAGAAGGCAGACTCCACCGTCTATATCGAGACCACCCGCCCCGAACTGCTGCCGGCGTGCGTCGCCCTGGTCGCCCACCCCGACGACGAGCGCTACCAGGAGCTGCTGGGCACCACCGTCACCTCTCCCCTGTTCGGCGTCGAGGTCCCCGTGATGGCCCATCCCCTCGCCCAGATGGACAAGGGCGCGGGCATCGCCATGATCTGCACCTTCGGCGACGCCAACGACGTCACCTGGTGGCGCGAGCTCGAACTGCCCACCCGCAGCGTGATCGGCCGCGACGGCCGCTTCGTGGCCGAGGCCCCGTGGATCACCACCGACGAGGGCCGGGCGCGCTACGCCGAGCTGGCGGGCCTGACCGTCTTCAGCGCCCGGAAGAAGGTCGTCGAGATGGTCACCGAGACCGGTGACCTGGTCGGCGAGCCGAAGAAGATCTCCCACCCCGTGAAGTTCTACGAGAACGGCGACAAGCCGCTGGAGTACGTGACCTCCCGCCAGTGGTACCTCGCCAACGGTGGCCGCGACCAGTCCGGAGGCGGGCTGCGCGACGCCCTCATCGAGCGCGGCACCGAGCTGACGTGGCACCCGCCGTACATGGAGTCGCGCTACCGCAACTGGGTCGAGGGCCTCACCGGTGACTGGCTGATCTCCCGCCAGCGCTTCTTCGGCGTGCCCTTCCCCATCTGGTACGCCGTCGGCGCCGACGGCACGACCGACTACGAGACCGTGCTGACCCCGCCCGTCGACGCCCTGCCGATCGATCCCACGATCGATGTGCCCGAGGGCTACAGCGAGGACCAGCGGAACCAGCCCGGCGGCTTCGTCGCCGACCCCGATGTGCTCGACACCTGGGCCACCTCATCGCTCACCCCGCAGCTCGCCGGCGGCTGGAACACCGATCCGGAGCTGTTCTCGAAGGTGTACCCGATGGACCTGCGCCCGCAGGGCCACGACATCATCCGCACCTGGCTGTTCTCCACGGTCGTCCGCTCCCATCTGCAGCAGGACGCGCTGCCCTGGAAGCACGCCTCGATCAACGGCTGGATCCTGGACCCCGACCGCAAGAAGATGTCGAAATCCAAGGGCAACGTGGTCACCCCCATCGGGCTGCTGCACCAGCACGGCACCGACGGGGTGCGCTACTGGGCAGGCCGGGCCCGCCAGGGCGTGGACACCGCGTTCGACGAGGGTCAGATGAAGATCGGCCGACGGCTGGCGATCAAGGTCCTCAACGCCTCCAAGTTCGCCCTGGGATTCGGTGCCGCTCCGGCCGATCCCGCCGGCCGCCTGGCGGCGGACCCGTCGGCCCTCACCGATCCGCTGGACAAGGCGCTGCTGGCGAACCTCGCCCAGGTCGTGGAGCAGGCCACCGCGGCGTTCGAGGACATGGACTACGCCCGCAGCCTCGAGGCCGTGGAGCCCTTCTTCTGGGCCTTCTGCGACGACTACATCGAGCTGGTCAAGGAGCGCGCACACGGCAACGGGCCGACGGGTGAGGCCGGTGCCGCCTCGGCGCGCGCGGCGCTGGCGATCGCCCTGGACGTGCTGCTGCGCCTCTTCGCTCCGGTGATCGTGTTCGCCACCGAGGAGGTCTGGTCGTGGTGGCGCGACGGGAGCGTGCACACCCAGCCCTGGCCCGAGGCGGCTCCGCTGCGGGAGGCCTCCGCCGGTCAGGATGCCGCGCTGCTGGAGACGGTGGCCCAGGCCGCGATCTCGCTGCGCCGCCTGAAGTCCGATGCGAAGGTCTCGCAGAAGACGCCGATCCTTCGGGTGCGGCTGGTCGCCCCGCAGGCCGCGTCGACGCATCTCGAGGCGGCTTCGGCGGACCTCACGGCGCTGGGGCGGATCGAGGCACTCGAGCTGGAGGCCCGGGACGTCGAAGAGATCACCACCGAGGACGTCGAGCTCGGAGAGCCGCCGGTCAAGCAGAAGCAGAGCTGAGCGGCCGAGGCCCCGCGGGTCTGATGAGCACGGTACGGTCCACCACCAGCACGCGTCTGATGTGATTCGGCGCGCTGATGGTCGTTCTCGGGTTGTTCAGCGGGCTCTACGGCCTGGTGCACCTCGTACGCGGCTCCGTGCTCGCCGGGCTGGCGGTCCTCGCCCTCGGCGGAGTCATCGCCGTGGTGGGAATCGTCGTGCTCGTGATCGGGACCAGGACCTGTGCATGGGTCGGGCCCCGGTCGATCTCGTGGACCGCGGGGCTCGGCGCGCGCACCACGGTCGGGTGGGACCAGGTCGCCCGAGTGCTCGTGCCGGGACGCGGCGATCACGGTGATGCGGTCGCCCTGCAGCTGCACGACGGTCGGGTGCTGCCCGTCTCCCCGCTGCGCAAGACACAGGGCGCCGACGACAGCACCGGCCTCTCGCCGTGGTACCTCCGTGCAGGTGCCGCAGTGCAGCGGGCGCACCACGCCTGGAACGTCCAGCAGCCGCGGCGTTGAGCAGCGGCTGCGCTGGAGGTGTCAGTCGAACGAGTTGATGGCGCCGACCACGTCGCCGGCCACCTCGGTGGCGCCGTCGAACGCGCCCTTCGCGTCCCCGATGGCGTCGTCGAGGTTGTAGTCACCGGGCGTGATGTCGTTGACGATCTCATTGGGGTGGATGGACACGGCGAGATCCGCCTTGACGCCGAGAGCGGCGGCGACATCCCCGCCGACCGCAATGCCGACTTCGTCGGTCGACACGGTGCCGCCCACGCTTCCGCCGAGACCGGCTCCGGCCTCGACGCCGAACGACGCGGACGAGGAGAGCCAGCCGCCTGGCGATGTCCTGGCGATATCGGCATCCGCTTTGGCCCCTGCGAACGCCCCCGCGTCCGCACCGAAGGTGAAGCCGTTGACGTTCCCCTCGTCATTGCGTGTCGCGTGCGCATACGCGTTCGCATGAGCTTCGGCGCCCGCGTAGCCGGTCGCGCCCACGGTGGCACTGGCTCCGTGCGGTCCGGCCAGGGTGCCGTGGATGTCGCCGTACGCGCCTGCTCCGGCAGCGGCGCCGGCGCTGGCTCCGTCCGGACCGTACGTGACTCCGGCCTCGCCGTACGCTTCCGCCCCCACGCGGCCATCGGTCTGGTAGCTCGCGCCCCCGGGCAGGTTCAGCTTCTCGTCGAACCCGATCTCCGCCCCGGCGCGAGCACCGGCTGTATGGGTCGTGTTGCCATAGGCGTCCACGGTGGTGCTGTGTCCGGCACTGGCCCGCGTGTTCGCGTAGCCATCGGCGTACCCGAGTTCGTTGTCGATCTCGCGACCGTCCCAGTGCGAGCCGCCGCTCGAGTACTGCCCCACGGGACGCCCGTCGGACGCCGCATTGCCCACTCCGTAGCCCGGGCCGCCGTAGAACCCCTGCGGACCGCTGCCCCCACCGCCGGTGAACCAGTCGCTGAACGCATCCCCGAGCCCACGGCGGAGGATGCCGGGGTCCAACGGACCGCCGGGTAGCGGCATCGGAAACGGCATGGGGTACGGGAACGGGAAGGGGCCGAAGTCGGGGAGGGAGGGCAGGTACAGCATCCCGCCGCTGGAGGCCTGGTCCTGTTCGGTCGCGTGCTGCTCCAGTTCCCGCTGCGAACCGCGGATGTCGTGCTCGCTCGCCAGCATCCGGGGCCTCACCGTGCCGTGCCAGTGCTCACGGAACGCGGTGGCGTCGGGCCCGACCCATTCGACCGAATCGATCAGGGCTGTGGCCGTGTCCGCGAGATCGGCGATGCGCTGGGCGCCCTGCCCGAAGGCGCTCGCCTGCGAGCGCAGCTGTTCCGTGTCCGCTCCGTAGAATCCCGCCATCGCGCCCACCGACCCCTTTTCCTCGCACTCGTCCCTGACGTGCTCACGACACTAGACGTGCCGTCCGCCGCGCGCGATGGGGAGGACTACCCATAGGGTGTGGCCGCACGCGGGGCCGATCCTCGCCATCCACGTCCTCGGAAGGCATCTCATGTCCACGACACTGCGCAGCGCGGGCTCGCGCGTCAATCACGTCATCGGTCCGATGGTGATGCTGATTGGCGTCGCTGCGGGCATCGCGGCGATCGTTCTCGCCATCGCCCTGGACGCTCTGCCGTTCCTCGTGCTCTTCGTTCCCGCTGCGCTCGCGGTCGGCGGGGGCGCGTTCGTGCTGTGGGGCGCACGACGGTCCCGGCTGCTGATCGACGAGACCGGGTTCACGTGGGCGGGATTCGTGGGACGGCAGCATGCGGTGCGCTGGGACACGCTGCACCGGCTCCTCCCTCCCCCGCCGGGGGCCTCACGTGTCGTGGCGATCGCCGAGCTGCGCGACGGCTCCTCCGTCGAGGTCCGGGCGCTGTGGGACTCTCCGACCTCACCGTCGGCGCTGCTGGGTGGCTCCGATCATTCCGCGGCCCGGAATGCGCTCATCGCAGCTCACCGGGAGTGGCTCTCCACTCGACGCTGACCTGCAGCGACGCCCGTGGCCCGATTCGTGACGGGCACACCGGATCGGGGGCAGCCGTCGTGCTGCTCCCTGATCCGCGGAGCATCCCGAGCCGCGGCCCCGCAGGCACGGCTCAGCGCACGACCTCCCGGTGCCCGGAGTCGAGCCGGCGCGTCCATCCGCGGGAGTCCAGGTGCTCGAGCAGCGGAATCGCGACCCGGCGCGTGGTGCCGAGCGCCTGGCGCGCCTGGGAGGCGGTGAAGGGCTGCGACAGGGCTGCGAGCTCCCGCATCGCGAGGGCCGGCGCGGTCGGCAGCAGGATCACCTCGCCCGGCAGCCGCAGCAGCCGTCCCTGACGCGCGGCGGCGGCGAGTTCGCGGGGGCCCAGACCTAGCCGACGAAGGTCATCAGCGTCGGGGGCGCTGAACGGTTCGGCGGCGAGACGGGTCTCGAGCGATCGCAGGGACTCCTCCGCCGCCCCGAGCCCCTCCGTGGCCGCGGTGTCACGTACTCGGCCGTCGGCCTGGCGCAGGCCCGCGGCGGCCACCACGGCGTCCAACAGGCCAGGGTGGGGCAGATCGACGGCGTCGGCCGCGGCCTTGCGCGGGAGGCCTGCCGAGAGGGGGTCGCTCGTCCGGTCGGCGGTCACCGCCTCGCGCAGCCGGGTCGTCCACCTCTCCATCGAGTCCGTATCCACCAGCCAGTCCCCGTGACGCTCCACGCCGGGATGGCGGCCCGACGGGAGGGGGATCCCGAAGCGGACCAGGATCTCGGCACGCACTGCACCTCGCCGTGCGACCTCGGCGGCGGCATCCCCGCCCAGCGGCATGGCCTCGAGCGTCTCGCGGCGCCGGGTCCCCTCGCCCCGGCGGGCCAGGGCGGGCGGATCCACGTCCAGCACGCTCACCCCTGTGCGGACCCGGCGGCTGCCGCCGCCGCGCAGCACCATGCGGTCCCCGACGCTCAACGGCAGGCTGCGCGTGAGGGTGAGACGGGCATGGTCGTCTCCGAAGGGGCGCACCCGGGCGGGAACGGCGGCGGTCCCCACGTGCACCACGAGCTCGGTGGGCGCATCGGCGAAGCTCGCGCCGGTCACCCGTCGCACGTCGATGCTTCCGGTGACCTTCCATGCCCCGGGAGTGACCAGGGCGTCCCCGCGGCCGATCTCCTCCGGGGCAGTACCTCGCAGGTTCACCGCGGCGCGGTTGACGGGGCCGAGGTGGTCCACCGGGCCGCCGCGGCTCTGCAGGCCGCGCACCACGACCTCTCCCCCATGCTCGGCGCCGCACAGCTCGAGCCGCTGCTCCCGGGCGAGGGTGCCGGCAGCGAGGGTTCCGGTGACCACCGTGCCGGCCCCGGAGATGGTGAAGGAGCGGTCCACCCACAGTCTCACCCGCTCGTGCGGGGAGGGCTGCCGGGCGCCGGTCACCGCGACGTCGAGCGCCTCCCGCAGTTCGTCGAGCCCGGCCCCGGTCACGGCGGAGACGGCGAGCGCCGGGGCCTGCCCGAGGCCGGTGCCGGCGAGCTCGACGCGCGCCTGGGCGATCACCTCCTCCACGCGGTCCGGGGCCAGATCGGCGCGGGTGATGACCAGGATGCCCTGATCGATGCCGAGGGCGGCGATGGCGTCGCGGTGGTCAGCGGACTGGTCCCGCCAGCCCTCGTCGGCCGCGACCACGAAGCAGACGATGGGCGCGGGGCCGATGCCGGCCAGCATGTTGCCCAGGAATCGTTCGTGGCCGGGCACATCGACGAAGGAGACCTCGCGGCCCGAGGGCAGGGTGGTCCAGGCGAAGCCGAGATCGATGGTCAGCCCGCGGCGCTTCTCGTCGGCCAGCCGGTCGGGGTCGGAGCCGGTCAGCGCCCGGATCAGGGTGGACTTGCCGTGGTCGACGTGTCCGGCGGTGGCGATGACCTGCCTCATCGCGTGGGGCGCTCCTCGCGCCCGGCGAGCGTGTCCCGGGCCGCCCGGACCGCCTCGACCAGCGAGTCGTCGTCGGCCTCCGGCACGCAGCGCAGATCGAGCAGGCACTCCCCCTCGCGCACTGTCGGGACGACGGCGGGATCGCCCGTGCGCAGCGGGGAGGCGAGCTCGGGCTCGAGCGCGACGGCCCAGCCGGGCAGCGGCACTTCGGCGCCTCCCCCGCCGCCGACGCGGCCGTCGTGCGGGACGAGCCGCCCGTCGACCCGTTCGGCGAGGCGAGCGGTGCGCTCCCGAAGCGCCTCGGGATCGGTGCGCAGCGCCTCGAGCACCGGTGCGGTGGGTCCTGCGAGCGTGGCTTCGAGGGCGGCGAGCGCGAGCTTGTCGGCGCGGACGGCGCGGGCCAGGGGATGCCGGGCGAGGCGCGCGATGACGTCGGCCCGTCCCAGCAGGATCCCGGCCTGGGGGCCGCCGAGGAGCTTGTCGCCGCTGGCGATGACCAGGTCGGCGCCGTCACGGAGGGCGGTCGCGATATCGGGCTCGTCGGCCAGGAGGGCCTCGGGGGTCAGCAGTCCGCTGCCGAGATCGGCGATCAGGGGGATGCCGGCGTCCCGGCAGATCGGGGCGAGCTCGGCGATCGGGACCGCGCTGGTGAAGCCGCTGATGCGGTAGTTGCTGGTGTGGATGCGCAGCACGCAGGCGGTGGCGGGGCCGATCGCGTCGGTGTAGTCGGCCACGTGGGTGCGGTTCGTGGTGCCGACCTCGCGCAGCGTGGGGCCGGTCGACGTGATGAGATCGGGCAGGCGGAAGCCGGCGCCGATTTCGATGAGCTCCCCGCGGCTGACGATGACGTCGTCCCGCTCGGGCCCGGCGGCCAGGGCGGTGGTGGTCAGGGCCAGGGCGGCGGCGCCGTTGTTGACCACGAGGGCGTCCTCCGCGTCGGGGCATGCCTCGAGCAGTGCGGTGCGCACCCCGGCGCCGCGGCGGGAGCGGGTGCCCTGGGCGAGGTCGAATTCGACGTCGGTGTACCCGGCGGCCTCGAGCAGGGCCTGCCGGGCGGGCTCGGACAGCGGGGCGCGGCCGAGGTTGGTGTGGACGATGACGCCGGTGGCGTTCAGCACCGGCCGCAGGGAGGCCGACGGCCGGTCCCCGAGGGCGCGCAGCACCTCGGCCGGCACGTCCTCGGGGGCGATGTGGCCACCGCGGGCGCGGTCCTGCACGGCGCGGACCACGCCGCGGACGACGTGCTCGCCGAGCGCAGCGCGGGCTCGTTCCACCTCGGGGTGGGCGAGCAGCCGGTCGGTGCGGGGGATGCGGCGGCGCGGGTCCTCGGCGGTCTCACGCTGGTCCTCGCGCACGGTCCCCTCCTTCTCGGCCGACGGGAGCGGAGGCGGACGGGAATCGAACCCGCCAGGGCGAGATGCTCGCCCTCACCGGTTTTGAAGACCGGGGTGACCACCAGGACACGGACGCCTCCCAGTCGTTCCGGCCGGATCAGCCGGAACGGTCCTGCTCAGCGTATCGGCGCGTCTCGGGTGCGTGCTGGACGTCAGGCGCCGGCGCGACCGATCGGAAGGGCGCATCGGCACCCGACCGACACCTGTCGCGGGATGGCGACCACCTGCTGACGTGCCGAGCACCTCGTCCGTAGACTCGGTGCCATGACGGCCGACGCAGCCCCGAGCACCGCGACTCCGACCGGCGCCGCGAGCCCCGGCATCCGCCTGACGACGATGGCCCACGGCGGCGGGTGCGCCTGCAAGATCCCGCCCGGCGAGTTGGAGGAGGCCGTCTCGGCGCTTGCCGGGCAGGTCGACGAGAGCGTGATCGTGGGGCTCGACGACGGGGACGACGCCGCCGCCGTGCGGATCGATGGGGACACCGCGGTGCTCTCGACCGCGGATTTCTTCACCCCCGTGGTCGATGATCCCTACGACTGGGGCCGGATCGCCGCCGCCAACGCCCTCTCGGACATCTACGCGATGGGCGGCGACCCGGTGGTGGCCATCAACCTGGTGGGCTGGCCGCGGGACGTGCTGCCCATGGAGCTGCTGCGCGAGGTGCTGCGGGGCGGCCTGGCGGTCACCCAGGAGGCCGGAGTCCCCCTCATCGGCGGGCACAGCGTCGACGACCCCGAACCCAAGTACGGCATGGCCGTCACGGGCATCGCCCGCCCCGACCGGCTCCTGCGCAACGACGCCGCCCGGCCGGGCCGGCCGCTCACGCTGACCAAGCCCATCGGGGTGGGGCTGCTGAACAACCGCCACAAGGCCACCGGCGAGGTGTCCGAGGCGGCCGTGGCGACGATGACCGAGCTGAACCGGGACGCCGCGCAGGCCGCCCTGACCGCCGGCGCGGTGGCGGCGACCGACGTGACGGGCTTCGGCCTGCTGGGGCACCTGTTCAAGATGGTGCGCGCCTCCGGGGCGGGGGCAGTCCTCGATCGCTCTGCCGTGCCGCTGGTCGAAGGGGCGGCCGAGGCGCTGCGGGACGGCTACGTCTCGGGCGGGACCCGCCGGAATCTCGACTGGGTGCGTGAGCACCTGCGGGCGGCCGACGGGATCACCGAGGAGGACCTGCTGCTGCTCGCGGACGCACAGACCTCCGGCGGCCTGCTGGTCGTCGGCGAGGTGCCGGGCTACCCGATCATCGGCGAGATCGTGGAGGGCACGGGTATCGAGGTGCGGTGAGGCCGGGACTCGCACTCGCCCGGCCGAGCCGCGTGCTGGGGCTACTGCGGCTGCTCCGCCCGCTCTGAGGACGTCGGCTCGTCCGGCCGCCCGCCGGTCTGCCGCGGTCCCGTGGTGATCGAGTCGTCGACCACGCCTTCCGCGCGACGCCGTTCGAGGCGTTCGCGCTGGGGCTCGATCGTGCGCCGGGGATCCTTGACCGACTCCAGCCCGGCCTCCAGCACACCGAACCGGGTCAGGGCCGAGGCCGCAGCCAGGGCCAGGCCGCTCGCCGCCGCGATCGGCCGGCTGCGACCGGCCAGCAGGGCACCGAGACCGCCGGCGATCGCCAGGCCCTCGGAGAGCTTCAGCTTCCACCCGGCGCTCCCGCTCTCCAGCGGCTCGGCCTCGAGAGGATGCATCTGCCCCCGCATCCGGCGCGTCGCGACCAGGTCCCCGACCACCCCGGCCACCGCCAGGGCGCGCGCCGGCCCGGTCTCCCGGACAGGCGTGGTGACCAGGGCGGTGCCGCCCGCGGCGAGGGAGGCCGAGGAGACGAACACGTAGGCCAGCGACTTCCGGGAGGCGGCCCAGGTGGGAACCGCCGTGTCGCCCAGCAGAGTCGCCGTGTAGGCGGCCAGAGGACCGCCGAGCACCGCGGACGTCGTCCCGCCGGCGCACTCGGCGACCCGCAGCAGCGGCCGCAGCCGTCCCAGCGGCAGCCGTTCCCCCGACATCCGATCCACTTCGCCCGCCGCGGCGAAGCCGGCGGCAGTGCCGAAGGCTGTCAGCAGCCAGGTGCCCATGCTCATCGGGGAGCTGGGCTTGAACACGCGCAGCATGTACAGGAATCGTTCCGGGCGGCCCAGGTCGTACACCAGAGCAGGCAGACCGATGCTGACCGCGCCGAGGGCGGTCAAGCGCGAGTTGCGCCGCAGCCGGGGCCGACCCGTCACGGCGGCGCCGGCACCCAGCAGGGCGGAGCCGCCCGCGAGGCCGCCGACGAAGAAGTACAGCCCGATCGGCCACTCCCACGGCGGCGCCTTGACGACGGGGCGGCCGTAGTACGAGTCGAACTCGCCGTCCGTCGTGCTGCTCGGCGGCTCGTTCGACCCCGCCCCGCCCCCGGAGTTCGACTGGTTCACGGGGTTCGCCCGATCTATCTGGTCAGGTTCGCGCGGCGGCCCGTCCCGGCGCCGGCGGCCGCGTCGGGCGGGCTCGGGCGGCCGGTAGTCGTCGAACTCGGAGGTGACGGCGCGGCCGGAGTCAGCGGAGTCGGTCACCGGCGCGCTCCCAGGAACGCGAGGGCGGTGGCGGCGATCATCCCGAGCGCGGCCGCCCCGGCCGTGCGGTACATCTGCGGCAGCTCCTTCGTGGGCACCTGCGGATCGGGGGGCAGCCCGTACACCTCGGGTTCGTCGAG
Organism: Brachybacterium sp. GCM10030268; assembly: GCF_042666305.1. NCBI lineage: Bacteria > Bacillati > Actinomycetota > Actinomycetes > Micrococcales > Dermabacteraceae > Brachybacterium > Brachybacterium sp. GCM10030268. The sequence continues at coordinate 387,720 of NZ_JBHTCW010000001.1, forward strand.
CAGGAGGAAGACCGAGCCGATGCCGCCGACGCCGTCCTGGGAATTGGCGCCGTACAGGCGCGCCTCCGTCATGCCCTGCCCGTGGAGCTGCTGGACGCGCTCCTCGGCGGCCTCGACCAGATCCTCGCGGTCACCGAACTTGATCGACTCGGTCGGGCAGGTCTGCGCACAGGCGGGCGTCTGCCCGTCGACGAGGCGGTCGTGGCAGAGCGTGCACTTGTTCGCGGTGCCGCGGTGGGGGACGTCCTGCTCGATCTCCTTCGAGGAGGACCTCGGGGCCACGGTGCCGTCGTCGCGGCGCTCGATCACCCCGAAGGGGCACCCGCCCACGCAGGTCCCGCAGCCGTTGCAGACATCCGACTGGACGACGACGCTGCCGAACTCGGTGCGGTACAGCGCCCCCGTGGGACACACGTCCAGGCAGCCCGCGTTGGTGCAGTGCTTGCAGACGTCCGAGGACATCAGCCAGCGGAACTCCGGGGTGTCCGGCATCGTGGTGTCGGTCGCGGTGGTGCCGGCGCCCGGGGCGGGCGCGTCCTTGCGGGGACCGACGGTCGGCATTCCCAGGCTGACCAGCTTGCGGCCGGATTCCCTGGCCTCGTCGATCCGCTCGGAGTCCTGTTCGACGAAGGCCACGTGACGCCAGGTGTTCGCCCCCAGCTGCCCGGTGTTGTCGAACGAGGATCCCAGCAGCTCGAACTCGCCGTCGGCCGGGTTGTTGTTCCACTCCTTGCAGGCGACCTCGCAGGCCTTGCACCCGATGCAGATGGAGGTGTCGGTGAAGAAGCCCTTGCGGGGATGGGTGTGCCCCCAGCCCGTATCCGCCGCCGGGTCTCCTGCCGATTCCGTCAGCGATCCCATCACTGCTCCTCTCGCGTGGTGCCGGTGGGGTCCGGGGCCTCGCCCCGGTGACGCTCGGGGGCGATGATCCTCTCCACGCCGGTGTGGATGTCGATGCCGGCGTGGTGCTGATGCTCGGTGACCAGGTCGCGCAGCGCCGCTCCGCGGGGGCGCCGCCCGGGACGCACCGTGCAGGCGATCACCTTGGAGTTCTGGATCTGGGTATTGGCATCGAGGTTGATGCCGATCAGATCGTTGACGCTGTCACCCTCGACGATCGCCGAGGAGCCCTGCGCCCAGTGGTACGGCATGCCGATCTGGTGCACGGTGCGCCCGGCGATCTGCAGCGGCGTCATCCGCCGGGTGACGACCACCTTCGCCTCGATCGCCGAGCGCGGGGAGATCAGCGTGGCCCAGCCGTACGGCTCCAGGCCCACCTCCTCGGCCAGCTCCGGGGAGACCTCGCAGAACAGCTCGGGCTGCAGCTCGGAGAGGTAGGGCAGGAAGCGGCTCATACCACCGGCGGTGTGGTGCTCGGTCAGCCGGTACGTGGTGAACACGTAGGGGTACACCTCCCCCGCGGTGCCGGTGATGCCGGGCCCGTTGAGGTTGTCGGGGTCCGAGAACGCCACCCGGGTGGGGTTGGCCTGCTGGCGGTACAGCGGATTGGCGATGATGGACTCGACCGCCTCGTAGTGGGTGGGCAACGGCCCGTCGACCATGCCCGAGGGGGCGAACAGCCAGCCGCGGCCGTCGGCCTGCATGATGAACGCGTCATTGCCGGCGAGCGCCTCGGCGCCTCCCAGATCGGCGTCCCCGACGTCGTGCGGGGACTTCTCCACCGGGAAATCCGGGACGTCCTTGCCGGTCCAGCGCTGCTGGTCCTCGTCCCACCAGATGTACTTCTTGCGCTCGCTCCACGGCTTCCCGTCGAGATCGGCCGAGGCACGGTTGTAGAGGATCCGGCGGTTCGCCGGCCACGCCCAGGCCCACTCCGCGGCAGTGATGTCCTGTTCGCTGCCGGGCCTGCGGCGCGCCGCCTGGTTGATGCCCTCGGCGTAGACGCCGGTGTAGATCCAGCAGCCGCCGGCGGTGGTGCCGTCAGCAGTCATCTCCGTGTAGGAGGACAGGGCCTCGCCGTCCCTCTCCCCGCCGACGTAGTAGCCGTTGATCTCCTTGAGCACCGACTCGGGGTCGGGCTCCCCGTGCTCCGTCAGCGGGTAGTCCCAGGTCAGGTCCAGCAGCGGACGATCCCGCGGATCCTCGGAGCCTGCCAGCCGATCCCGGATCCGTGTGCCCAGCTCGTACATGAACTGCAGCTCGCTCATGCAGTCGCCGGGAGGCGTCACGGCCTGGTCCCGCCACTGCACGAGGCGCTGGGTCTGGGTGAAGGAGCCCGATTTCTCGGTGTGGTTCGCGGCGGGCAGGAAGAACACCTCGGTGCCGATGTCCTCGCTCCGCAGCTCCCCGGACTCGATCTCCGGCCCCTCCTTCCACCAGGTCGCGGACTCGATCATGTTGAAGTCGCGCACCACCAGCCATTTCAGGTGGGACATCCCCAGCCGCTGCATGCGCCCGTTGGCGGAGCCCACAGCGGGGTTCTGGCCCAGCAGGAAGAATCCGTCGAGCCCGTCCTCGAGCATCCGCATCGTGGTCTGGTACGTCCCGTGGGGGCCGCTGAGGCGGGGCAGGTAGTCGAACGCCCAGTCGTTCTCCGCGGTCGCGGCGTCTCCCCACCACGCCTTGAGCAGGTTGACCGCATAGGCCTCGGAGTTCGCCCAGAATCCCTTCTGGCTCTTGCTGCCGATGGAGTCGACGTACTCGCGAAAGCTGCTGTGCGAGCCGACCTTGGGCATCGGCAGGTATCCGGGCAGCAGGTTGAACAGGGTCGGGATGTCTGTGGAGCCCTGGATCGTGGCGTGGCCGCGCAGCGCCATGATCCCACCGCCGGGACGACCCATGTTGCCCAGCAGCAGCTGCAGCACCCCGGCGGCGCGGATGAACTGGGCCCCGCCGATGTGCTGGGTCCAGCCCACCGCGTAGGCGAAGCAGGTGGTGCGCTCCGGTCCCGAGTTCTCCGCCATGGAACGGGCGAGGTACTCGAAGTCCTCCCGGGAGATGCCGCAGGTCTCCTCGACCAGCTCCGGGGTGTAGCGGGCGTAGTGGCGCCTGAGGATCTGGAAGACGGTGCGGGGATCCTGCAGCGTCTCGTCGCGCGCCGGGGCGCCGCGCTGTAGGGGCGGCCCGCCGGAGCCGTGCGACTCCCCCTGCGCCTCGCCGTCCTCCGCGGTCTCGCCGCTGGCACGCCCGGAACGCTCATGGGAGGCGTACAGCTGCGAGTCGTTGTCCCCGTCGGCCGAGGAGTCGTCGTACTGCCAGGAGGCCATGTCGTACGAGCCCTGGTCCGGATCGAAGCCGGAGAACAGGCCGTCGGCGTCCTCGGCGTCGACGTAGTCCTCGTCGATCAGGGAGGAGGCATTGGTGAACGCCCGGACGTAGTCCTCGAACCAGAGGTCATGGGTCAGGACGTAGTTGATGACCGCGCCCAGCAGCACGATGTCCGTCCCGGCGCGCAGCGGGATGTGCTTGTCCGCGTTGGCACTGGTGCGGGAGAAGCGCGGGTCGACGTGGATGACCCGGGCGCCCTTGGCCCGCGCCTCCATGACCCACTGATAGCCGACGGGATGGGCCTCGGCCATGTTGGAGCCCTGGATGACGATGCAGTCGGCGTTGGCCATGTCCTGCAGGTACTGCGTGGCGCCGCCACGCCCGAACGAGGTCCCCAGACCGGGGACCGTGGCGGAGTGTCAAATGCGCGCCTGGTTCTCCATCTGGATGGCGCCGGCCGCCGTGAAGAGCTTCTTGGCGAGGTAGTTCTCCTCGTTGTCGATGGTCGCTCCGCCGAGGGAGGCGATGCCCATCGCGCGGCGCAGCGGCCGCCCCTGCTCGTCCTCGTCCTCCCAGTGGTGGCGTCGCGCCTCCAGGAAGCGGTCCGCAATCATGTCCAGCGCGGTGTCGAGGTCGAGGTCCTCCCAGTCGCTGGCATAGGGCCGGCGGTACCGGACCGTCGTGACACGGCGCGGGGAGTTGGCCAGCTGCTCGCTGGCGGCGCCCTTGGGGCACAGGCGGCCGCGGGAGATCGGGGAATCGGGATCACCCTCGATCTGGATGACCTTGTTGTCCTTGGCGTAGATCTTCTGGCCGCAGCCGACGGCGCAGTACGGGCAGACGCTCTGGACGACGGTGTCCGCATCTGCGGTGCGTGGAGCCTTGTCCCGGGTGGCCTGCGAGGTGACCGCAGACCCCCGGCCCATCGGATCCTTGCCGCGCAGCTGCCGGATCACCGGCCACTCGAGGAACAGGGGGCGAGCCATGTGAGCGACGTTACCAGCGCGGCCCCGGATTCCGCCATCGACCTGCCGGGCGGTCAGGCCGTCTCGGAGCCTTCGTCGCGCAGGCGCTCGTGGTGGCGGATCACCTCGGTGACGATGAAGCGCAGGAATGCCTCGGCGAACACCGGGTCGAGGCCGGCCGTGTCGGCCAGGGAGCGCAGCCGCTGGATCTGCTCGCGCTCGCGGGAAGGGTCGGCGGGAGGGAGGCCGTGGGTGGCCTTGAGGACGCCCACCCGCTGGGTGTGGGCGAAGCGCTCTGCGAGCAGGTGCACCAGAGCGGCGTCGATGTTGTCGATGCTGCGGCGCTCCTGGCGCAGCAGCTCCTTCGCGCGGTCGGCGTCGTCGGCTGACGCGGCGGACGAGGAGTGGGACATCAGGCCGAGCGATCCTGCCGCGAGTCGTCGACCGCCCGGTCGCTGTCCTTGCCGGTGACCATCAGCGGGGCGCGGCCCTCGGTGACGACTCCTTCGGTGATGACCACCTTCGCGACGTCGTGGCGCGAGGGGACCTCGAACATGACCGACTGCAGAGACTCCTCGAGGATCGCCCGCAGGCCGCGCGCGCCGGTGCCGCGTTCGATGGCTCGGTCGGCGATGGCCTCCAGGGCGCTGCGCTCGAAGTCGAGTTCGACGCCGTCGAGCTCGAACATCTTCTGGAACTGCCGCACCAGCGCGTTGCGGGGCTCGGTGAGGATCTGGATCAGCGCCTCGCGGTCGAGGTTGGAGACGGAGGTGATCACCGGCAGGCGGCCGATGAACTCGGGGATCAGGCCGAACTTCAGCAGGTCCTCGGGCACCAGCTCGGAGTAGACGGCCTCCTGCTCGAGCGCGGTGTGCAGCTCGGCCCCGAAGCCGATGCCGCGCCGGCCGATGCGGGAGGTGATGATGTCCTCGATGCCTGCGAAGGCGCCCGCCACGATGAACAGGACGTTCGTGGTGTCGATCTGGATGAATTCCTGATGGGGGTGCTTGCGCCCGCCCTGCGGCGGAACGGCCGCGACCGTTCCCTCGATGATCTTCAGCAGGGCCTGCTGCACGCCCTCGCCGGAGACGTCCCGGGTGATCGACGGGTTCTCCGACTTACGGCCGATCTTGTCGACCTCGTCGATGTAGATGATGCCGCGCTCGGCCTTCTTGACGTCGTAGTCGGCGGCCTGGAGGAGCTTGAGCAGGATGTTCTCGACGTCCTCGCCGACGTACCCGGCCTCCGTTAGCGCCGTGGCGTCGGCCATCGCGAACGGGACGTCCAGCAGTCGCGCGAGCGTCTGGGCGAGGTAGGTCTTGCCGCAGCCGGTGGGGCCGACGAGCATCACGTTGGACTTGGCGACCTCGATCTCGTCCTTCTCCCCGCCGGCCTCCTCGGCCAGCGCGGCGGCGGCGGACTTCGCCGCGGGCGCGGTCTCCCCGTTCTCCTGCGCGCGCACGCGCTTGTAGTGGTTGTAGACGGCGACGGCGAGGGCACGCTTGGCCGGGATCTGGCCGACGACGTACTCCTCGAGGAAGCCGAAGATCTCCTGCGGGGTGGGCAGCGGTGCCTGCTCCTCGGCGGCGGGCTGCGCGGCCTGGATCTCCTCGGCGATGATCTCGTTGCACAGCTCGATGCACTCTTCGCAGATGTACACGCCCGGCCCGGAGATCAGCCGTTCGACCTGTTTCTGCGACTTGCCGCAGAAGGAGCATTTGAACACGTCGGCCCCATCGCTCGTGCGCGCCATCTCCGTGTCCTTTCGTCAGGCCGTCGTCCATGCGGTCATCGCGGTTCGCGGGATCCCGACCCGGGATCTCGCGCACCCGACCACGGTACCGCGTCGGTCCCCCGCGATACGGGAGGCTAGTCCTCGGGGTGCCGGGTGCGGAAGCGGGCCCGGCGACTGCTCCCCGTGCCCCGGCGCACCGGGAGGCGGGAAGCGGCCGACGGACCCGTCGCCGCCGGTGCGACGCCGCGGCCGGGCGAGGACCGCCCGGCCGCGGCGAGCACTCAGGAGGAGACCTGCTGGCGGAGCTCCTTGCGGGACTCCAGGACCTGGTCGACCAGGCCGTAGTCGAGCGCGCCGGCGGCAGTGAGGATCTTGTCGCGCTCGATGTCGGTGCTGATCTGTTCCGTGGTGCGGCCCGTGTGGTGGGCCAGCGTCTCCTCGAGCCAGACGCGCATGCGCATGATCTCGTTGGCCTGGATCTCCAGGTCGGAGGCCTGGCCGCCGCCGCCCTCGCCGCCCATGGCGGGCTGGTGGATGAGGATGCGGGCGTTGGGCAGCGCCAGGCGCTTGCCCGGGGACCCTGCGGCCAGCAGCACCGCGGCGGCCGAGGCCGCCTGGCCGAGGCACACCGTGGTGATGTCCGGCTTGATGTACTGCATCGTGTCGTAGATGGCGGTCAGCGCGGTGAACGAGCCGCCGGGGCTGTTGATGTACAGCGTGATGTCGCGGTCGGGGTCCTGGGACTCCAGGACCAGCAGCTGGGCCATGACGTCATCGGCCGAGGCGTCGTCGACCTGGACGCCGAGGAAGATGATGCGGTCCTCGAACAGCTTGGTGTAGGGGTCCTGGCGCTTGAGGCCGTAGGCCGTGCGCTCCTCGTACTGCGGCAGCACGTAGCGGGACGTCGGCATGGGAGCGGCCTGGCCGTAGCCGCCGGCCTGGGCGGCCGGCAGCGAGCCGATGGTGCGGGGATCGAAGGTCACGGGTTCTCCTTGCTGGAAGCGGGTCTGATGGTGACGGAGGGGCGGTCAGTCGTCGGTGCCGCCGCCGCCCGTGACGTCACCCGAACCGGTGACGATCTTGTCGATGAAGCCGTACTCGAGAGCCTCGGTGGCCGTGAACCAGTGGTCGCGGTCCGAGTCCTCGGTGATCTGCTCGACCGTCTTGCCGGTCTGCTCGGCGATCAGCTCGGCGAGCTGACGCTTCATGGACAGGATGAGATCGGCCTGGATCTTGATGTCCGTGGCGGTGCCGCCGAGGCCACCGAGCGGCTGGTGCATGAGCACGCGCGTGTGGGCGGTCGCGTAGCGCTTGCCCTTGGCGCCCGAGGAGAGCAGGAACTGGCCCATCGACGCCGCCATGCCCATGCCGATCGTCACCACGTCCGGCTGGACGTACTGCATCGTGTCGTAGATGGCCATGCCCGCGGTGATCGAACCCCCGGGGCTGTTGATGTAGAGGTAGATGTCCTTGTCCGGATCCTCGGCCGCCAGCAGCAGGATCTTCGCGCAGATCGCGTTGGCGTTGTCATCGCGCACCTCGGAGCCGAGCCACACGATGCGGTCGCGCAGCAGGCGCTGGTAGACGTTGTCGTCGAGGCCCATGCCCATGGGGTTGTCCCCGGCCGCCATGCTCGGCCGGGGGCTGTCGGTGCTCTGGGAGGTCACAGTGTCTCCTTCGTGGCGGGATTGGCGATGAGACGACTCTAAGCGCTGGCGACCGCGCCGGGGTGCGCTGTTCGCCCAAGGCTCAGCGGTCAGGCCGGATCGCGGCACCCGGGCCCCGCCGTCCGCTCCCGAGCAACCGCCTCGTCCCACGGTCATGGCACGCAGGCAGCCTGTGGTCCACGACTCCCGCGAGAGTCAAGTCGCGGCGGGGTCCGGTCCCGAATGGTCGGGATGACGTAAAGGTCCCCCCAAGTCCCCTGCCGGGCTGTTTCAAGCCCCTCGGTTCCTGGCCCGAGCGCTCCTACGGTGGACGCATCACCCACAAGATCGCCCACAAGCCGGTGGTCACATAGTCCCGTAAGACATCCCGACCCAACAGGTCGGAGCCGGAAGGAACGATCCGCACATCATGGCGAAGCACAACACGCACCGCATCCCCGGTCGCGCCCACTCTCCCGTCCTCAACGCCCAGAACGCCGCCCGTGGACTCGGCGGAGCCGCCGTCCTCGGCACCGTCGTGGTCGGGTCCGCCTTCTCCGGCGGCGGCGCCGCGCAGGCCGCGCCCAGCGCGCCCTCCGCTCCGGCAGCCCCCTCCGTGCAGTCCGCGCCTGCGGCTCCGGCCGAGGCGGCGCCGACCGCGGTCCTCGACTCCACCGAGAAGCTCCGCTGGGGCTCCGAGGGCGGCAACGTGGAGGACCTCCAGTCCGCGCTGAACGACCACGGCGCGAGCCTCGCCGAGGACGGCATCTTCGGCCCCAAGACCCACGCCGCTGTGAAGGACTACCAGTCCAGCAACGGCCTGCAGGTGGACGGCGTCGTCGGCCCCGAGACCCGCGGCTCGCTCAACGGCGAGTCCGGCGTGCCCTCCGGTGGCGGCGCCTCGGTCCCGACCAGCTCCTCCAGCTCCAGCAGCAGCTCCATCGTGGACGCCGCCCGCTCCGTGATCGGCACCCACTACAGCTGGGCCGGCAACTCCCCCAGCGAGGGCTTCGACTGCTCCGGCCTGGTCCAGTACGCCTACCAGGCAGCCGGCATCGACGTGCCGCGCACGAGCGGCGCCATCACCGATGGCGGCCGCATGATCTCGCAGTCCGAGGCGCAGCCGGGCGACATCGTGGCCTACTCCGGCCACGTCGCGATCTACGCCGGCGACGGCCAGATCATCGACGCCTCCGGCTCCAAGCAGCAGGTCGTCGAGCGCGGCATCTGGGGCAACCCGATCGGGTTCGTCACCTACCGCTGATCCGCTCAGCTCCTCACCGAGGGCCCGGTCTCCGCATGGAGGCCGGGCCCTCGTGCGTCGTGAGGCCGTCGGGTATCCGGCGCGGCATAGCCGGACACGCAGCAGTGTCGCGAACGGGGCCGCTCAGCGCCGCGGCCGGTACACCCGTCCGAGCGAACGTGCCGCTCCCGGGATCGCACCCACCAGCTCCCAGTCCACGCGGCGCCCACCGGGCACCTCGAAGATCCGGGTGCCGTCGCCGAGGAAGACGGGCGCGACGAAGACCTGCATCTCGTCGATGAGATCGTGCTCGAGGGCCTGCCGGGCGATGTCGGCGCTGATGATCTGGACGTCCTTCGCGCCGGCTGCCTCGCGAGCGCGACGCACCGCCTCGGTGACGTGGCAGTCCAGCGGGACGACCGCGGGATCCTCGGCGAGCTCCTCGGGGCGGTGGGTCAGGATGAACTCCGTGCCGCTGAAGGCGCCGCCGTAGGCCTCGGAGGTGAGCTCGCCGCGCTGGTCCCGCTGCGCGAGGGCGGCGTCGTACCCTGCGCGGCCGGAGATGATCGCTCCCACCTCACCGGCCAGCGCCTCGACGACCCCGTCCTCGAGTCCCGCGCCCTCCGTGCTGTGCGCCTCGTGCTCGCGAGCGGCCAGGTCCTCCAGCCAGCTCATGTCGTGCCCGGGCCCGGCGATGAAGCCGTCGAGCGACGCGGTGAACCCCCAGGTGACCTTGCCCATGACCGCTCCCCGCTGCTCGCCGGCGCCTGATGTGCTCCGGCCCACGATACTCGCGGCGTGCTCCGGACCTGCGAGCGCACCCGCCGGGCCCGGGCGAGCTCGATGGCCCGGCGCAGTGCGGGCATGCGAACGGGCCGCCGCCCCCGGGTGGGGACGACGGCCCGTCTCGATGGTGGCTGCGAGCTCAGCGCCCGCAGCCGGCGGTCACTTCGCCGCGGAGTCCTCGGACTCCTCGGCGGCGCTCTCATCGCCGGCCTCGTCGTCGCTCGCCTCGGCAGCGGGCTCGTCCTCAGCGGACTCGTCCTCGCCGGACTCCTCATCGGCCGGGGCGTCGAGTCCCAGGTCGAGCACCTCGCCGTCGGTGTTCTTGACGGTGATGTCGGCCAGGACGATGTCCAGGGCCTTGGAGCGCTGGACCTCGGCGAAGATCTGCTCCAGCTGACCGGACTGCGCGAGCATCTGCATCAGCTGGTTCGGCTCGACGCCGTACTGCTGGGAGAGCTGGCTCATGTAGTTCATGAGGTCGTTCTGGTCGACGTTGACCTCGCGGGTCGCGTTGATCTCGTCCAGCAGGAACTGGGCGCGAACGGCGCGGGCGGTGTCCTCGCGGATCTCCTCGCCGTGCGGGTCGCCCTCTTCCTTGCCCTCGTTCTCGAGGTGGGTGTTGATCTCGTCCTGGACGAGCTGATCGGGCACCGGGATCTCGAGCTCGTCGAGGAGCTTCTCGAGCAGGGCGTTGCGGGCCAGTGCTACGCGGTTGCCCTCGGCGTCGGTGGCGGCCTGCTTGCGCAGGTCCTCCTTGAGCTCGTCGATGGTGTCGAACTCGGAGGCCATCTCGGCGAACTCGTCGTCGGCCTCGGGCAGCTCGCGCACCTTCACGGACTGCGGGGTGACCTTGATCTGCGCCTCTTCCCCGGCGTGCTCGCCGCCGGCGAGCTTCGAGGTGAAGGTGGTGGTCTCCTCGGCGGAGAGGCCGGTGAGGGCCTCGTCCAGGCCCTCGAGCATGTTGCCCTCGCCGATCTGGTACGAGACGCCCTCGACGGTCTCGATCTCCTCGTCGTCGATGGTCGCGACGAGATCGAGGGAGACGAAGTCACCGTTCTCGGCGGGACGGTCGACGCCCACCAGGGTGCCGAAGCGCTCGCGCAGCTCGGTCAGGCGCACCTCGACGGCGTCGTCGTCGACCGTCGGCTCCTCGATCTCCACCTCGAGAGCGGAGAAGTCGGGCAGGTCGATCTCGGGACGCACGTCCTGCTCGACGACGAAGACGAGGTTGCCCTCCTCGGAGCCGTCCAGGCCGGGGATCTCGTTGACCTCGACCTCGGGGCGGCCGACGGGCTTGATCTCGGCCTCGGCGGCAGCCTTCTGGTAGAGGTCCGGCATCGCGTCGTTGACGGCTTCCTGCATGATCGCGGGGCGACCGAAGCGCTGCTCGACGAGACGGGAGGGAACCTTGCCCTTGCGGAAGCCGGGGATCTGCACCTGGTCGGCGATCTTCTTCGTGGCGGCCTCGACGGCCGGCTTGAGCTCGTCGAAGGGCACCTCGACGGTGAGCTTCACCCGGGTCGGGTTGAGCTTCTCGGACTCGGTCTTCACTGGTCAGGTCTCCCTGTACATGGATGTCTATGGTCTGTTCTCACGAGCGCCTCGGAGCTCGCACATGGCGACCCGTCGGCGGAGTCGGGGTGACAGGATTTGAACCTGCGACTTCCCGCTCCCAAAGCGGGTGCTCTACCAAGCTGAGCTACACCCCGGAGGGCAACCCGAGGGATATTACCGTCTCGCCCTGCATGGCGCTCGACTCGCCGTCTCGGGCTGTGAGGAGATGCATCCCGCCACACCCGCTGGAGGGTGTGCCACCTGCGCCGGTGATCTGGTTCAATAGTGGTCCACGCGGATGTAGCTCAATGGTAGAGCCTCAGTCTTCCAAACTGATTACGCGGGTTCGATTCCCGTCATCCGCTCCAGCGCGCGAGCCGCGGCACCGTCCATCGGGCCGCGGCTCGCGCCGTCCTCGGGCCCTCCAGGCCGTCGGTCGCGCCCACGCTTCGGCGCGCTCGCTCATCCCAGCACTCCTTCGCGCAGGGCTCGCAGCACGGCGTTGGTCCTGTCGCGTGCCCCCATCTTCGCCAGGATCGTCGAGGCATGGTTCTTGACGGTCCCTTCGGCCAGGTGGAGCAGACCCGCGATCTCGCGGTTGCTGTACCCCTCGGCGATCAGCCGCAGCACGTCCAGCTCCCGCCCGGTCAGCTGCTGGATCGGCGCCCCGTCACCCGATATCGACGAGCCCGCGCGAATGGCCCGGAGCAGGCTCTCGGTGATGGACGGCGAGATCAGGGTGCCGCCGTCGGCGAGCGTGTCCACAGCGCGGGCGAGCTGGTCGACGGTGACGTCCTTGAGCAGGTAGCCGCGGGCGCCGGCGCGCAGAGCCCGCAGCACGAGCTCGTCGTCATCGAAGGTGGTCAGCACGAGTACCGGGATGCTGCATCCCCGCGCGCGGAGCTGCTCGAGGGTCCAGATCCCGTCGCGGCGCGGCATCCGCAGATCCAGCATCGCCACATCCGGCAGATGCCTCTCGATCTGCTCCAGCGCCGTCACTCCGTTCTCCGCCTCGGCGACCACCTCGATCCCGGCCACCTCCAGCAGGGTGCGGATCCCTTCCCGGACCAGCGTCTGGTCGTCCGCGAGCACGACGCGTCTCATGGCGCCTCCAACCGTCCGCTGACGCGGAATCCGCCACGGCCGTCGATGGTGAGGGCACCGCCGAGCACCTCGAACCGTTCGCGCATGCCACGCAGACCGTTGCCGAGCCGCGGCACCCCCGATCCCACCCCGTCGTCCCGCGCCTCCAGGACGACGTCGCCGCCGTCGCGGCCCAGCTCGATGACCAGGCGCCCGGCATCGGAGTGCCGGATCGTGTTGGTCACGGCCTCCTGCGCCAGGCGGAGGAAGGCGAGGGCCTGATCCTCGGTCAGCGGCACGTCAGGGTCCACCCGGACCTCGACCTCGAGTCCGGGGATCCCCTCGACGATGCCCCGCAGCGCCCCGGCGAGGTCGACCGGCTCCGCGCGCAGCTCGCCGACGGTCGAGCGCACGTCGCGCAGGAGTGCCCGGGCCACCTCGTCGGCCTTCTCGACATGGGTCCCGGCCCGCTCCGGGTCGAGGTGCCGGGCGGCCTCGAGGTTCAGCGTCAGCACGGTGAGCTGATGGCCGATCAGGTCGTGCAGCTCGCGCGAGATCCGCAGCCGCTCCGCGGTCCGAGTGGATTCGGCGAGCATCACGCTCGCGGCCCGCGCGTCGACGTGCGCCCTCGCGAGCTCGGTACGCAGGCGCTTCTCCCGCAGCAGGGCGGCGGTGCTGAGGGCCGAGGCGATCTGGATCATCAGGTAGAACCCGGCGAGCATCAGCGCCTCGGAGCGGCCGCTGGAGGCGAGCAGGCTCGCGCCCAGGACCGCGGCGGTGTTGACCACGGCGATGGCCACGGTCACCGGGAGCGGCACCACGTACACGCTGAGTGCGGTCGTCAGCACGACGACGATGTGCAGCACGCCGGTCGCGGGCACCGTGAGGATCAGTGCCCATGCGCTCACGAGTGCACAGCACAGGGACGCGATCGCCGCCCCGCGACGCCTGATCAGTGCGCCCGTGCCGAACACGGCGGCGAGGAACACCACCAGCAGCAGCGCCCACAGCGGTCGCGCGATCCGCGGCTCGATCACCCCGAGCAGCGACGGCATGGACACCGCGACCGCGATGACCAGCATCGCCAGCCCCGCCCAGCCCTCGGTGCCCAGTCGTCGCATGCGCTCATCGTAGAGCGGCGCCACCCGCGGGCACCCGTGCCGATGGTCATGGGTCGTGGTGGTGACCGTCGGCACGCGCGGCGGCGAACCGCCGCTGCCTACCGTCGAAATATGACGAACACCCCTGCACCAGCCGTGATCGAGGTCGCCCGCGTCGCCAAGAGCTACCGCGGCGCGGTCGCCGTCGCGGACGTCTCGCTGCAGGTGCGCGAGGGCGAGACGGTGGGGATGCTCGGCGTCAACGGAGCGGGGAAGACCACCACCGTCGAGATGATCGCCGGGCTCCGCGCTCCGGATCACGGGCGCATCAGCGTCCTCGGGCTCGACCCCCGCCGCGACCGGGCACAGCTCACCCAGATCCTCGGCGTGCAGCTGCAGGAGGCGCAGCTGCACCCCTCCCTGACGGTCTCGGAACTCATCGAGCTGTACCGCAGCTTCTACCCCCACCCGCGGTCCCAGGCCGAGCTCCTCGAGCTCGTCGAGCTGACCGCGGAGCGCGACGTCCGCTTCGAGAAGCTCTCCGGGGGTCGCCGGCAACGGCTCTCCATCGCTCTCGCCCTGGCCGGCAGGCCGCGGATCCTCATCCTCGACGAACTCACGACGGGACTGGATCCGGCGGCCCGGCGCCGCATGTGGCGCACCATCGAGACCCTTCGCGCCGAGGGCGTGACCATCCTCCTGGTCTCCCACACGATGGAGGAGGTCGAGCGGCTGTGCGACCGCCTCGTCCTGCTCGAGGCCGGGCGGGTGATCGCCGCGGCCGCACCTGCCGAGCTGCTCGCACGCAGCGGCACCTCAACCCTCGACGAAGCATTTCTCCAGCTCACCGGCCATGACCCGGAGGTCTCCGAATGAATGCCACCGACGCACACGTCCCCGCTGCGATCCCCGCCCGGTCGCCGGGCCTGCGGTCCCTGCTGGTGCTGGTCCGCTGCGAGATCCGGATGGTCGTGCGCGACACGGCTGGCCTGCTGGTTCCGCTCGGCCTGCCGCTGCTGATCCTGCTCACCAGCGCCGGGTCGGCGGGCGAGCAGGAGATCGTCCGCGGGCGCACGGCACTGGACCTGTTCGTGCTGCCACTGATCATCGTGATGGTGCTGACGATGGTGGGGGTGCTGAACATGCCGAGCTTCCTGGCGACCTATCGCCGCACCGGGGTCCTGCGTCGGCTGAGGGTGACGCCCGCTTCGCCGCTGATGGTGATGCTCGCCCAGGTCATCACCAGCATTCTGCAATCAGCGCTGGGCATCGGCCTGGCGGGAGCCCTCGCGGTGGCGCTGTTCGGGGCGAACCCTCCCGTGGACGTGCTCCCGGCGCTGGGGGTGCTGGCTCTGGCCGCGGCTGCTCTGTACGCCACCGGGATGATCGTCGCGGCGGTGGCGCCGACCCCGAACTCCGCCGTCGCCATCGGTCTGGTCGCGTTCCTGCTCCTGGGCGCCAGCGGAGGCATGTTCGGGGGACCCGAGGCCCTGCCGGAGCCGGTCGCCGAGCTCGGCTCCCACCTGCCCTTCGGGGCCGCGGTCGAGGGACTCTCCGCGGCATGGGCCGGTGAACCGGTCGCCGGCACCTCCGTGCTCTCGCTGACCCTGACCCTCGTCCTCGGGGTCGGGATCTCCGCCTGGCTGTTCCGCTGGGACTGACGGCGGCGGCTCGGTTCCCGGCCGGAATCAGCCGGTGGCACGGCGCACCAGCTCCGCGATCCGCCCGGCGACCTCGTCATCGATGGCGGTGATCGCGACGGCCGTGGGCCAGAACGGCCCTCCCGGTTCAGGCCGGACTCTGCTGGATGCGGATCATGTTCCCGGCGGGGTCGCGCACAGCGCAGTCCCGCAGGCCGTAGTCCTGGTCGATCGGCTCCTGGACGATGTCCGCCCCGGCGGCCTCGAGCGCAGCGAACGTCGCATCGAGGTCTGTCGCGGCGAGGTTGACGCCGAAGTAGGAGCCCTTGGCGATGATCGCCTGCAGGGTCGCGTTCTCCTCGGCCGTGACCCCGTTGCCCTCGAACAGGGGGTGCATCACGATCGCGGTGTCCGGCTGACCGGCGGGCCCGACGGTGATCCACCGCATCTGGCCGCCGCCGACGTCGAGGCGCACCTCGAAGCCGAGGACGTCACGGTAGAAGGCGAGCGAGGCCTCCGCATCGGTGTGGGGCAGGAAGCTGGAGTGGATGGTCAGGGCGGGGGGCGTCTCGGCGTTCGTGGTCATGCCTGAGACGTTAGAGGGGTTCCGGAGCCGACGCTTCTCGATTCCTGACCGGTCTGGTGACGCGGCGCGCGATGCACGGCGGCATGGAGTCCAGAACGTCGGCGCCCCGCTCACGGTAGACGGAGGGCGGGACGCCCACGAGCTCTCGGAACCGCGTGCTGAAGGTGCCGAGCGACGTGAAGCCCACCTCCATGCAGATGTCCGTGACGGATCGGTCCGTCTGCCGCAGCAGGGTCATGGCCCGTTCGATCCGCCGCGTCATGAGGTACGAGTACGGCGATTCCCCGTACTCCTCGCGGAAGCGGCGGCTGAAGTGCCCGGCGGACATGTGCACCGAGCGGGCGAGTGAGTCGACGTCGAGGGCCTGGGCGTGATCGCGGTCCATGCGGTCTCGCGCCCGTCGCAGCGCCACCAGGTCCGCCGTCGGGATGACGGGCCGGGGCCGCCCTGCCGGGAACCGCAGGACGACGGTCTCCCCGTCCTCTGCCACCACGGTGTCCCCGTGTCCGAGCGCGCCGTTCGCTCTCGCTGCGGCCAGCGCCGAGGGTGCCTGGTCGCGGTGCATCTCCATCAGCAGCATGCCTCGCGGGGCGAGCCAGTGCGGTGCCTGATAGAGCAGGCGACGGATCTCCGTCAGGCCGTCGTCCCCGGCCACCAGCGCAGCGACCGGCTCGTGCTCACGCGCTTCGCGCGGCATCGTGGCCAGCGCGGGAGCGGGAACGTAGGGCGGGACCGCCGCGATCACGTCGGCCGTGCCCATGAGCTCGCCCGGGAAGCCCGCCAGAGCGGCGCCGTGGTGCACGCCGGAGCCCGGCGGGAGGTTGCGCCGGGCGTGGCGCAGCGCCTGCTGGTCCTGGTCGCTCACGTGCAGCCGCACCCCGGGGACCCGGCGGCCGACGATCGCGGCGATCGGGGCGATGCCGCAGTAGGGCTCCAGCACGTCGGCTCGTGGGCGCCGGTGGGCAGCGGCGGCGGCCTCCTCGATCAGAAGCTCGGTGCGCTGGCGGGGGACGAACACCCCTGGCCCGACGCGGAGCCTCTCCCCCGCGATCTCGACGGCGCCGATCACGTGCTCGAGGAACTCCCCCGCCATGCGGCGAGCTGTCATCCTCTCCAGCTCGTCCTCGCTCTCGGCGGCGGCGCGCAGGAGCCGCGCCTCGTCCTCGGCGAAGACACAGCCGGCACGGCGCAGCCGCGCCACCAGCGGATCGGGTCCCATGACCGGCATTCTCGCCCCTCGAGGGCCCCCGCGCGCATCGCGGTGACCGAATCCCGCTGGTGCCGCTGGCCGCAGCGCGGTTCACTGGGCACATGACCGTGATGACCGACGACGAGCGCTACGCCGCGATCCGCGCCCGGGACACCCGCTTCGACGGGATGTTCTTCACCTGCGTGCGCTCCACGGGCATCTTCTGCCGCCCCTCATGCCCGGCCCGCACCCCGCGACGCACCGGCGTGGAGTTCGTCCCGTCGGCCGCTGCTGCGGTGGCCGCCGGGTACCGGGCCTGCAAGCGCTGCGGGCCGATGGCCCCTCCCGGCAGCCCGGATGACGACCCGACAGGTTCGCTCGCCGGGCGGGCGCTGCGGCTGATCGACGCCGGGGCGCTGGACGACGGGGGCACGGTTCCCGGCCTGGCCCGGCGGCTGGCGGTCTCCGAGCGGACGCTGCACCGGGCACTGCTGGCCGCCACCGGGGCCGGTGCCCTCGCCCATGCCCGACTGCGCCGGGCGCGCCGCGCCCATGAGCTCGTCGTCGGGTCCTCTCTGCCGCTGGCGCAGATCGCGCACGCGGCGGGGTTCGGCAGCGAACGGCAGTTCCACGAGACGTTCACCCGCATCTTCGGCCATGCGCCCTCGGTGGTCCGCGAACGTGCGCGGGGTGGCCCGGAGGCTCGGGGCCGACAGGGCGGCGCAGCACGGGGGCGGGCCGGTGACGCGGCCGGCGCGACCGGTGACGCCGCCATCGTCACCGCCCAGCTGGCTGTGCGCCGCCCTTTCGACGGAGCCGGGCTCGCCGCATGGTTCGCGCATCGGGCGGTGCCCGGCGTGGAGGAGGTGAGGGGACTGCGGTGGACGCGGGCGCTCCGCCTTCAGCACGGGCCTGCGGTGCTGCAGGTTGATCTGGGGGCCGAGGGACCGCTGCCCCTGAGGGTGCATCTGGCCGATCTGCGCGATCACGCCGTGGCGATCTCCCTGGCCCGTCGGCTGCTGGACCTGGACGCGGACCCAGCCGGAATCGACGCCGGGCTGGCCGCTGCACTTCCCGCACTGGGCCACCTCGTCGACCACCGCCCCGGAGTGCGCCTGCCGGGCCTTCCGAGCATCGCCGAGGCCCTGCTGTGGTCGGTCACCGGCCAGCAGATCACCACCGCTCAGGCCCGGGATCAGGTCTCCCGGGCCACGGATCTCCTCGGGACGCCGCTGCCGGCGAGCCTGCACGTCGACGGCGTCAGCCGGTTGCCGGTGGATCCCGGCATCGCGGCCGCCCACGCCGAGGAATGGTTCCGTGGACCCGGCGCCCGCCGCGAGACCCTGCAGACCGCTGTCCGCACCGCCACCGACCCGGACGCCGGGATCGACGCCTCGCTGCCCCTCGACGAGCTGCGGACCCGACTGCTCGCACTGCGCGGGATAGGTCCCTGGAGCACCGACTACGTCCTGCTGCGTGCCGTCAGGGCCGTCGATGTCGCGCCGGCACGAGACGTCGCGCTGCTGGCCGCTGCCCGCGACCTCGGGATCGCCCAGGACCACGCCTCGCTCGAGGCCGCACTCGCCGCCGCCTCTCCGTGGCGCTCCTACGCCGCGATGCAGCTCTGGCACCACCAGGCCCAGCTGCGCGCTCCTGAACAGCCCGCCGGCCGCGGCCGGTCCCGGACGGACCGGGACGCACCGGTCCGCGACCTCTCGGAAGGACATCTCCCATGACTCAGCCGCACCCCTTCGGTCCGTCGGCCGCCGACACATCGGCTCCCCGCCGCACAGCACCCAGCGGGCCGGTCGCCGGCAGCCCGGCCCGCAGCGCACCGGCGACCACGTCGCCGAACGCACCGCGCCACCGCCGCGTGGCCACTGCGCTCGGTGAGTACGTGTTCGCCGCGGAGGGCGAGGGCATCACCGGGCTCTGGCGCGCGCGGCAGAGCCACTATCCCAGGCCGGAGCGGCTCGGGAGACCCGCATCGCCCGATGACCTGCTGCTCACCCGCGCCGAGGAGCAGCTGCTCGCCTACTTGGGCGGCGAGCGCGAGAACTTCGCCCTGCCGCTGGCCCCGCGCGGGACACCGTTCCAGCACGCCGTCTGGGACCGGCTCCGGGAGATCCCTCGCGGGTCGACCACCACCTACGGACGGATCGCCCACGACCTCGGCCGTCCCCGCGCCGCGCAGGCCGTCGGCGCCGCCGTCGGCTCCAACCCGATCTCCATCGTGGTGCCCTGCCATCGCGTGCTGGGAACCAGCGGCGCGATCACCGGGTACGCGGGCGGAACAGAGACGAAACAGGCACTGCTGGTCCTCGAGGGGGCCCTGCCCGCGTGACACGATGTCGGCTATGTCCCGACCCGTGCAGCACCCGTTCCACTTCCCCGTCGCCGCCCGCTACGCGGGCATGGAGTCCTCGCCGCTGAAGGACATCTTCACCCTCGCCGCCCGCGAGGACGTCGTCTCCTTCGCCGGCGGGATCCCGGACCCGGACCTGTTCGCGCTCGAGGACGTGGCCGCCGCCTATGACTGGGTCCTCTCCCACCAGGGTCATCGCGCTCTTCAGTACGGCGTCAGCGAGGGCGAGGTGGAGC
Source organism: Brachybacterium sp. GCM10030268 (assembly GCF_042666305.1). Lineage (NCBI taxonomy): Bacteria > Bacillati > Actinomycetota > Actinomycetes > Micrococcales > Dermabacteraceae > Brachybacterium > Brachybacterium sp. GCM10030268. Next base: position 407,076 of record NZ_JBHTCW010000001.1, read on the forward strand.
TGCGCGAGCAGGCCGCTGCGCGCCTGTCCCGCTCCCTGCCCACCGCCGCCTCCCAGATCCGCATCACCTCGGGGTCGCAGGAGGGATTGTTCGTCGTCGCCGAGGCCCTGCTGGAGCTCGGTGACGTGGTGCTCGTGGAGTCGCCGACATACCTCGCGGCGGTGCAGGCCTTCTCCGTCCACGGCGCGCGCATGGTCGGCGTCGAGACCGACGATGACGGCGTGGTGCCCGAAGCGCTCGAGGAGGCGATCCGCACCCATCACCCGCGGATGGTCTATCTGATCCCCACCTTCCAGAATCCCACCGGGCGCACCATGCCCGTGGCCCGCCGGCAGGCCGTGGCGGACGTGCTCCAGCGCAACGACGTGCCGCTGATCGAGGACGACCCGTACGGGGAGCTCAGCTTCACCGGCAGCACCTGGGCCCCGATCGCCTCCCTGCCCGGGATGGGCGAGCGCACCCTGCTGCTGAACTCGATGAGCAAGCTGATGAGCCCGGGCCTGCGGATCGGCTGGATCCGCGCCGAGGGCCCGATCCTGGACACGCTGGCGGTCGCCAAGGCCGCGATCTCGATGCAGTCCTCCGTGGTGGATCAGCTGACCGTGGCCCGGTATCTCGAGACGACGGACCTGGATGCGCACGTGACCCGGGTCGCCGCCGTCTACCGCGAGCGGCGCGATGCGATGGCGCAGGCGATCGCACCGGTGCTGCCCGCGGGAGCCCACGTCACCCATCCCGACGGCGGCATGTTCCTGTGGACCGCGCTCGGCGACGGCTATGACGCGCAGACGATGCTCATGGACGCCGTCGAGGCCGGCGTCGCCTACCTGCCCGGCTGGTCGTTCTTCGCCGAGAACCCGGACCGCTCGACGATGCGACTGAGCTTCGTCACGCACTCCCCCGCCGTCATCGAGCAGGCGATCACTCGGCTCGGCGAGGTCATCGCGCGCCACGGGCGGAACTGAGACGCGCCGTCGTTGAGGCGCGGCGCCGGACGGCGTACGGTGGTCTGTGACAGCACTCACACGTGGATCAGCGAGCTGAGGGCTCCGGGGAGGGTCGTCATGCATGCCACGCAGAACCAACGGGAGAGCCGGCCGGGTGGCCTCCTGCTCGTCGCCGCCATCATCAGCATCTGCCTGTCCTTCGGGTTCTCCGTCGACCGGACCGGTCTCCGCTGGTTCTGGACGGAGACACCGTGGGTGGCGCCCGGACTGGTCCTGCTCGGCGTCGTGCTCGGAGCGCTGTACGTCCTGATGCGTGGCCGCGCCGCCCGCCGTCAGTAGCCGGACGCCGTCGCCGTGGCCCGTCGTCGGCCGCGCTACGCCGTGAGCTCGCGCGGTTTCTGCCAGCGCAGCGTCACCCGGAATCCTTCGCGGCGCCGCAGGACGGCACCCGGAACGATCAGGTCAGCACGCTCGCGCAGTGTGCCGAGGGACCAGGCCGCCTCGCGGACCGGTGGGGAGATCTCGCGCGGCTCCTGCACGACGATCCCGGGCTCCCTCGACGCGGGTCGCGAGGGCTCCGGTGCAGGTCGCGGGTGCTTCAGCATCCCGATCAGCGGATTGGCCAGAGCGTTGGCGACATCCCACAGCTGATCCAGCACGCCGGCCGGGCGAACCAGCGTGACCACGAGCAGGCGGCCGCCGGGGCACAGCAGATCCCGGGCCTGCAGCAGGGCCTCGTCGAGATCCATGTGGTGCAACGACGCGACCATGGTCACGGCGTCGTAGGTGCCGAGCAGGCCAGAGTGCTCGGCATGCTCGGAGTGCTCGGAGTGCTCGGAGTGCTCGGCCAGCGTGCGGCGCCAGATGCGTACCCGGGGATTCTCGTGGAAGCGGGTGGCCGAGGCATAGGCCATGGCCTGGTCCGGGTCGATCCCATCGATGCGCCCGGCGTGAGCGCACAGGGCGGCCACGAGATCACCCCTCCCGCAGCCCACGTCGAGCACCCGGCCGCTGGTGGCGGGCAGGGAGCGCAGGATCCAGGGGTGGAAGTGGTGGTTGTGGTTCCACGGATGCCGGTCGTTGAGGCGCTTCAGCCCGCGGCCCGCCCAGCGGATCACCGGGTTCTCGGTGGTGCGGATGTCCATGGTCGTTCCTCTCCTCGTCCGTCCGGATGACTCAGGTGCGCAGGGCGCGCAGGCGAGCGCGTGCCATCAGCCCTGTGACCCCTGTCAGGCCGGCCGCAGCGACAAGGATCCAGAGCGGTCCCAGCAGGCCGAGCGCGGCCGTGAGCGCCCCGGCTGCCACGGCGAGCAGGACCGCGTCCGACTGCCAGGCGAGCATCGGGATCACGGACGCATCGCCCTGCGGCGTCGGCATCGGGGTGATCAGCCGCAGCGGCATCGGCCCCTTCGCGGCGTCGCGCACGCGACCCGTGATCATCACCGGCGTCAGCGCGAGGGGCAGGAGCACGGCCTGCAGCGCGCCCGGGCCCCCGGCCCCGATGAGCCAGTATCCGGCGCCGCCGACGCTCGCCAGGCCGGCGAGCAGCAGGGCCGGGGCCACGGTGTGCAGCAGCGCCTGGACCTCGGCGCTCTGCCCGAACAGGCCGGGCGCCCCGAGGGTGTGGACGGCGTGGCGGATCCCGTCGACGAAGGGCCCGCTCGCGGCCCACAGGCCCATGGAGCCGACGAGGACGGCGAACCAGGCCAGCGGCCCGGTCATCGTGGTCGATCCGGCGAGGGTCGCGGCCGCCAGCACCGTCACCAGCGCACCGGTGGTGACGCTCTCGGGCGACCGCAGCCAGGCCACGGCATCCCGTCGCGCGTAGACCAGCATCAGCGGCCCCGGCCCGATGGCGCCGAGGCGCCTGCCCGTCGAAGGCGGCAGGCGGAACGTGCCGGCCGCGGCGGCAAGATCGCCGCTGGTCGCGACCGTGACGGCGGACTGCCATCGCTGCGCCTGCTCCTGCAGCACCCGCCCGCGCAGCCGATCCAGAAGCGGGACTCCCGCCGCGGTCAGCAGGATCCCCGTCACGAGCAGGCCGAGCGCCCAGGCGCCGGCCGCCCCGGCACCGACCGGGTAGGCACCGCCGAGGCCCACGGTCAACGGCGCGAAGGCGGTCAGCACCGCGCCCACCGCGAGCGCCCCGGCCAGCAGACGTCGCCCCGCCGGGTCCAGCAGCTGGCCCGCCAGCCACGAGGTGGCCAGGAGCAGTCCGGTGCCCACCGCGGCCACGACGAACCACATCGACCCCGCCGCCGTGGTGTGCCCGGCCGTCAGCAGCGTGACCGCGATCAGCGCCGCGAGGACGACCGCGGCGAACAGCGGCACCATCAGGGCGCGGAGGAAAGGACGCCACAGCACCGCGCGGCGGCGGATCCCGCTCCAGGCGAGCGTCTCGATGAAGAACGGGGCGAGCAGTGCGGGACCGCGCACCGCACCGAGCAGGACCAGCGCAGCGCCCGCGGCGAGCGTCACCGCGGTGCTGACCTGCGGGGCGGCCGTCGTGGTCAGGACGGGAAGCACGTCCGGCCGGGCCAGGGCGCTGCCGGCCGCCTGCAGTGCCGACGAGCCGAACACGAGCACGCTGAGGGCCGCGACGTAGACGAGATAGAGGACATCGCCGCGGGTTCGGGCCTGGTCGCGCTGGGCCCAGACCTCCCGGACCGCGGCCAGCTGGTTGCTCACGCCTGCTCCTCCAGGCCCAGGCGCGCGCCGGCGAGCTCGTCCAGCAGACGCGGGCTATGGCTGGCCAGCACGACGGCCGCGCCGGCCTCGGCCCGGGCCCGGATGGCGTCGATCACCAGGCCGAGGCGCTCGGCATCCAGCCGCTGCTCGGGCTCGTCGAGCAGGAGCACGCTGCACGGACGAGCGAAGGTCAGGGCGAGCGCGACCAGCTGCGACTGCCCGCTGGAGAGCTCGTGCGGAAAACGTCGTCCCAGTGGGGCGATCGCCAGCTCCTCCAGCAGGTCGTCGGCGCGCCTGCGCGCTGCTCCGGTGGCCGTTCCCCAGGTGGCCCCGATGAACTGCAGGTGCTCGGCGATCGTGAGGTCCCGCGCCGTCTGCGGCGGCCCGATGAGCGCGGCGAGCGCGGCACGGAAGGTGCGATCCCGATCGTCGGGCACGCGACCGGCGATGCGGACACTGCCCGCCGTGGGTGCCATGACGCCCGCCAGCACGCGCAGCAGCGTCGTCTTCCCGGATCCGTTGGCACCGGTGACAGCGAGGATCTCCCCCGACCGGACCCTCCCGGTGGCCTCGGCCAGCAGCACGTTCTCGTCGGCGACGACGCCGACGCCCTCGAACCGGACCGGAACGGGCGACGGGCTCGCGGCGCTGCGCCGGGGAGTGCGACTCATGGCCCCATGAGACCTCATCGCGGAGCGGCCGGGCATCCGCCATCGGTCGTGGTCGCGATGACGAGGGCCGAGCCGGCACTGTCGGCGGCACCCACCCCGGAGGCCGCCCGGCCGGGGCCGCGCGATCGGGTGTGAGAGATCCCGGGCGGCCCGCCACTGGATATCGTCTCCGCCCCGTGAGATCCTGGTGGGGCGCCGCCGTAGGTGCCGGCACCCTGTTTCTGCAGGTCGGACGGCACCCGAGCTGCTGTGCGCGCACTCGCCGTCCCCGTTCCCCGCCCGGGTCGTCGCGAGACGTCGCGCACGGCCGCCGTGAACCGTTCCGGTTCCCGGTACCGGCGACGCACAGGTCCAACGAGGAGGTCCCCCTTGTCCGCTGCCACCGCACCCGTCAGCACCACCCCGCCGAAGCCCGGCGATCTGCTGACCCACCCGGTCCACGGCCCGGTTCGCATCCTGGCCACCTGCACCCGCTCCGTCCGCGGGACCGACCGGGACTACGTCGACCTCGAAGTCGTCGGGGACGAGATGCGGATCTCCGTCCCGGCCGACAGCAATGACGTCATCGGGCTGCGCCCGCTGCTCGAGGAGAAGGAGATCTCCGAGCTGATCGAGCAGCTCGGCGAACCGATCGAGCCTCCGGAGAAGAAGGCGTCCTGGGCGCACCGGATCAAGGCGCTGACCATGCAGCTGCAGACCGGTCGGCTCACGGACCGCATCGAGGTCATCCGCGGCATCCTGGGTGACTCGGGAGGCACACCGTCGAGCCTCGCCGAGCGCACACTGCTGAAGCAGGCGATCGCGCCGCTGGCCACCGAGATCGCCATCGCCCGCGACATCCCGCGTGATGACGCCCATCAGCTGCTGGTCGATACCGCTGAGCAGGCCGTTCAGGCCGGCGGAGCCGCCGGCCACGGGGACTCGGCGGCCTGAGGGGCTGCACGAGCCGGGCCGCTGCGCCGGTCCGGCTCATCGCGCGGCCCGGTTCGGCCGACGCTCCTCGACCGACGCTCCCGTTCAGCGCACCCGGGTGCTGCCCGACGGCGTGAGGCGAGGAAGCACCCGCATCAGCCAGAGTCCGCCCGCGATGCACAGTCCGCCGGTGGCGGCCCCGGCCGCCGCGACCGGGGCGATCAGGGTGATGCCGGTGACGATCAGCGGTGCCGCCAGCCGCCCCGCGCCCAGCATGGTGTTCCACCACGCCAGGTATCCGGTGCGGCCGTGCACCGGGGACACGTCGATCCCCAGGGTCATGACGATGCCCGAGCCCAGCCCGTTGCCGAGCGCGATCAGGAGGGTCGGGACCAGCAGAGCGACCAGCGCGGCCGCGACGCCGCGTCCGGCCAGCGCCTCGCCCAGCACGGCGAGCAGCACGAACCCGGCCCCCATCATCACCGCGCACGGGACGGCGACCGCGACGCGGCCGTAGCGGTCCATGATCGTCCCGGCGGGGATCACCAGCAGGATCTCGATCACGGCGCTGACGCCGAAGACGATGGAGACCCACACCGAGCCCAGGCCGAGTGCCGCTCCCAGCAGCGGGATGATCACGGGACGGTTCACTCGGGCCATCATCACCGGTGCGATCCCCAGCCCCACCACGACCATGCGGGCCACCACGGCACGGTTCAGCCGAGTACGAGCCTCGGTGCGCGAGCCCCTCCCGCGTCGCGGCCGGGGCGTGACATCCGGCCTCTCCCCCGGCGGCAGGAACACCGCGACCATCGTCGTCGCCGCCGCCGAGGTGACCGCGAACAGCACGAAGACGCCGGTGTCGGGGCCGAGCGCCATCACGATCGCCCCGAGCAGCGGCCCGATCACCTGGCCGATACGGATCACGCCGCCGAACAGCGTCATCCCGCGGGCCCGCATCGCCGGGGGCAGCACGGTCCCCAGATAGGCCTGCCGGCCCAGCTGCCACACCTGCGTACTGGTCGCCATCACCGTCAGCAGCACCACGAGCGTGACCTGGTGGGCGAGACGGGGCGCACCGGACAGGGCCGGGGTGATCACGAAGAACGCGATGAGGTTGGCGATCACCAGCAGGCACCCGGTGGCCACGAGCGAGCCTCTCGCCCCGAACCGCGAGATCAGCCGCCCGGCGGGGATCGGGCCCAGGAACGAGGCGAGCCCGAAGATGGTGGTCAGCGCCGCCGACTGCGGCACGCTGAAACCGAGGTCGAGCGCGAGCAGCGGGACCACCGGCATCAGGGCGGCCAGACCGGAGAACTCCAGCAGGCTCGGCGCGTACACCGACGGGGTCAGCGCCCACATCACCTGGCGCGGGCTGCGCGACCGCCCCGTCGGGGAGATCTGCGCGGGCGGTGTCACGGGCAGATTCTGCCACCGGGTACTGAGCCTGGGCAAATACTTCCACGACGCGGACGCACGGCAGGTCCGGAACCGCGCGCTCCGCGGTCGTTCTTCTCGGCGCGAGCCGTCAGACGCGAGCCGTCAGGCGCCGTAGGCGCTGGCCGTCGCCGCCTCCCCACGCCGGGCGGTGGTCTCGTCGACGCCGGCTGCGATCGCCTCCGCCGCCCAGCGCACGGACCAGGCGCGCACGTGCTCGGCGCCCTCGGCGCTGTCCAGCCAGGCGGGCGTCGGCGTCGGCACATCGAGCAGGCAGCTCGCGCGCCAGCCGTCGGTCAGGGCGGCGAGCGCGAGCAGCGCGATCTCCCAGTCGACCGCGGCCAGTCCGGGGCCGACGCGGTCGAACTCATCGCGCTCGATCAGGGTCGTATGGCGCACGCGCAGCTCTGTGGTGCCGTCGTCCTCCGGGTCCAGCCGGATCAGCAGCGGGTCCTCCGCGCCGCCGCGGTCCCAGGTCAAGGAGATCTTGTGCGGCGCCTCCACGTGGAGGATCCGGCCGACCGCACCTTCCGGCGCCTCGAACCGACCGCCCTCGCGCAGGTCCCCGGCCACCGGGCCGAACCAGCGGGCGAGCTGATCCGGGCGTGTCAGCAGCGGCCACAGCTGCGCTGGGGCCCGGGTGATATTGGTGGTCAGGGTGAGCACGGTGCGCACCAGGGCACGCCCCTCATGCAGCTGCTCATCGATCTCGAGTTCGCGTCGCACCGCATCGATCACGGGCAGCGACTCCGTGACAGTCATCTTCTCCTCGGAGGGTCGAACCGCTCCGCACCGGCGACTGTGCGCGGGCACGGACGATCGAAGATTAGCCCACGGGAGCGCACCGTGCCATGGGTGCGCAGCGCGCTGTGAGCGAACGGGGCACCGGCGGGGTCGCCCACGGGCGGCTCCCGCGGGCGAGCACAGGACGGCCCGGGGCCACAGGACGGCCACCGGTCACAAGATGGCCACCGGTCCCCTTCCCCGGCGCCTGCGAGCTTCCGGCCCGTAGCATGGCGGCCGTGGATTACGAGGCAGACTTCAGACCGTCCGACTTCACCGCCCACCTCTTCGACCTCGACGGCGTCATCACGCCCACGGCCGAGGTGCACATGCGCGCCTGGGCCCGCATGTTCGACGGGTTCCTCGCCGCCCGCGGCGTCGAGGAACCCTACACCGATCTGGACTACTTCACCCACGTCGACGGCCGGCCCCGCTACGACGGGGTGCGGACCTTCCTCGCCTCCCGCGGCATCGAACTGCCCGAGGGGGCCGACGACGACCCCGCCGACCAGCCGTCCGGCCAGGAGACCGTGCGCGGCCTCGGCAACCGCAAGAACGATCTCGTGCTGGAGCTGCTGCGCGCCGAGGGCGTGAAGCCCTACCCCGGCACCGTCACCTATCTCGACTCCCTGCCCCGGAGCGCACGGCTGGCGATCGTCTCCTCCTCCCGCAACGCCGAGGAGGTCCTGCGCGCCGCCGGACTGCTCGAGCGCTTCGAGCACGTCGTGGACGGCAACGTCTCCGCGCGGGAGGGGCTGCCCGGCAAGCCGCGGCCCGATACCTTCGTCCACGCCGCCGGGCTGCTGGGCGTGGCCCCGGCAGACGCCGTCGTCTACGAGGACGCCGTCTCCGGCGTGAAGGCAGGGGCCGACGGGGACTTCGGGGCCGTCATCGGGGTCGATCGCGGGGCGGGCCTCGATGACCTCTCCGCCGCCGGCGCCACCCTCGTCGTGACCGACCTCGAGGAGATCGCATGAACCGTCAGCGCAACGTACCCACCGACCCCGTCGACCGCGTCCACCTCCCCGTCGACGAGTGGCGACTGGTCGAGTCCCGCCCCAACGGCGACCTCGGGCTCATGGAGACCCTGTTCGCCACCGCCAACGGGTACCTGGGGATGCGCGGGACGCCCTCGGAGGGCCGTGACGTGCACAGCCACGGCACCTTCCTCAACGGGTTCCACGAGACCTGGCGCATCCACCACGCCGAGGCCGCGTACGGCTTCGCGAAGTCGGGCCAGACCATGATCTCCGTGCCCGACTGCTCGGTGCTGAAGCTGTATGTCGACGACGAGCCGCTGCTGCTGTCGATGGCCGACCTGGACACCTACGAGCGCTGGATCGACTTCCGCGAGGGCGTGATGCGGCGCGAGCTGATCTGGCGCACCCCGGCCGGCAAGCGGGTCAAGGTCACGACCGACCGCATGGTGTCCTTCACCCAGCGGCATCTGGCCCTGCTGAGCATGCAGGTCACCATGCTCGACGGCTCCGCCCCGGTGGCGATCTCCTCACAGCTGATCAACCGTCAGGACATCGCCGACGACTACGGCAAGGGCATCGACGGCGGGCCGATCGCCACCAAGGACGATCCCCGCCAGACCACGTCCTTCGAGCACCGCGTGCTCGAGCCCCAGCAGGACTGGCACAGCCAGCGCCGGATGCTGCTGGGGTACAAGGTCGCCGATTCCGGCATGACGCTCGCCGTCGGCGCCGACCACACCGTCGAATCCGACGTCGAGGTCGAGGAACTCATCGACACCATGCCGGACCTCGGCCGGCACGTCAGCCGGGCCGAGCTGGGACCCGGTGACACCCTGACCGTGCGCAAGGCCGTCGCCTACCACAGTTCGCGCTCGGTCCCCCACCGCGAACTGTTCGATCGGTGCCGTCGCACCCTGGACCGCGTCCGCGCCGAGGGGTTCCAGAAGCATTACCAGGATCAGCGTGACTACCTCGCCGACTTCTGGGAGCGCTCGGACGTCGAGATGCCCGGACAGCCCGCCGAGCAGCAGGCCGCACGCTGGTGCCTGTTCCAGCTCGCCCAGGCCTCCGCCCGCTCCGACCAGTGGGGCATCCCCGCCAAGGGCCTGACCGGCTCCGGGTACGAGGGCCACTACTTCTGGGACACCGAGATCTACGTCGTCCCGTTCCTGACCTTCACGGAGCCGTCGTGGGCGCGCAACGCGCTGAGGTTCCGCGCCAATCTGCTGCCCAAGGCTCGCGAGCGCGCACGCGAGCTGAACCAGCGCGGAGCGATGTTCCCCTGGCGCACCATCAACGGGGACGAGGCCTCGGCCTACTACGCCGCCGGCACCGCCCAGTACCACATCAATGCCGACGTCGCTTTTGCGTTCTCCCAGTACGTGGACGTCACCGGCGACCTCGACTTCCAGCGCCGCGACGGGGTGCGGGTGCTGGCCGAGACCGCCCGCCTCTGGGCCGACCTCGGCTTCTGGCGGTTCAGCGGCAATGGCCGCTCCAGCTTCCACATCAACGGCGTCACCGGCCCGGACGAGTACACCACCGTGGTCAACAACAACATGTTCACCAACGTCATGGCCCGCCACAACCTGCGCCGGGCCGCACGGGCGGTGCGCGAGCTGCGCGCCGCCGACCCGGAGGCCTATCAGGTCCTGGCCGCCGAGATCGAGTTCGACGAGATGGAGCTCGAGCAGTGGGATGCCTGCGCGGACGGCATGCACGTCCCCAAGGACGAGACCTTCGGGATCCACCTCCAGGAGGACCGGTTCCTCGAGCGCGAGGTGTGGGACATCGCCAACACGCCGGCCGACTCGTTCCCGCTGCTGCTGCACTACCACCCGCTGGTCATCTACCGGTTCCAGGTGCTCAAACAGGCCGACGTGGTGCTCGCGCTGTTCCTGCGCGGCGCCGAGTTCACCCCGGAGGAGAAGCGGGCCGATTTCGAGTACTACGACCCGATCACCACGGGCGACTCCTCGCTCTCGGCGGTGGTGCAGTCGATCATGGCCGCCGAGGTGGGCCACCAGAAGGCCGCCCTGGACTACTTCCGGGCCGGACTGTTCGTCGATATCGCCGATCTGCATCACAACACCTCCCAGGGGGTGCACATCGCCTCGGCCGGGGGCGTGTGGAACGCGCTGGTCCACGGGTTCGGCGGTATGCGGCAGGTGAAGGGCCGGATCTGCTTCGATCCCCGTCTTCCCGCCGAGTGGCCGGAGCTGCGCTTCCCCCTGACGGTGCGAGGCTCGCGCTTCCGGGTGCGGCTGGTGCGGGACGAGATCTCCTTCACGCTCGAGGAGGGCCCCGAGATCGAGGTCTCGGTGCGTGAGCAGGACGTCACGGTCACCGCCGAGGGGGTCGCCGTGCCGCTCGCGGACCAGGGCCCGGTGCTCGACGACGCGGTCCTGGCCACGCCCGTCGGCCTCGGGGACCAGCGCGCCGACGGGTCCATCGTGACCTCCTACGTGCCGCAGGACCCCGAGGATCCATGGCAGTATCCGGTCGCGACCGATCCCGACGACATCATCGAGACCGGCTGAGCGGGGCATGTGACCTCTCGGTGGCATAGGCTCCACCAGCGTCATTCCCCGACGTGACCTGTCTGCCCCGAGGAGCATCGAGCACCATGAGCATCGCCACCGCCCCGTGCCGCGGCGGCCATGCGGCGGCGACCGCCATCCTCCGCGCGACGTCCGCTGGTGTGCTCCGGTGACCGCCACGCGCCCTCGTCGCCCGAAGCCGACGGTCGAGTACCCCCGACCCCGGCTCAGCGTCCTGCACGTCCTGAACCGGGTACGGATGCGAATGCTGGAGATCCAGGTCTGGGACGTGGCCGGGACCATGACGTTCTACGCGGTCCTCTCCCTGTTCCCGGGGGCGGTCGCCGTGGTCTCGCTGATGTCGCTGATCGGGATCGGCTCCGAGACCCTCGATGCGCTGGGGCGGATGAGCACCGAGCTGTTCCCGACCCTGGATCCGGAGCCGTACCTGGCGGCCATCCAGGCTGCCTCCGATACCGGTGGCGGGATCCTGGGACTGGCGCTGGGCACCTTCGGCTCGGTCCTGTCCGCCTCCAACGGCGTCGCCGCCTTCCATCGCGTGCTGCACCGGGTCTATGACACCCGGGAGGGGCGCCCCTTCCTGTGGTTCCGGACCATCGTCTTCGGGGAGACCCTGGTCATCGTCTCCGTGGTGCTGCTGGCCATCGGCATGCTGATCGTGGGCAATGACGCCTCGCAGCGCATCGGCGAGCTCATCGGGATCCCGCGCTTCGCCTTCCTCGCCTGGAACCTGGTGAAGTGGCCGATCCTGCTGGTCATCCTGATCATCGGGGTCTCCCTGGCCTATTACCTCTTCCCCAACGTGCGGCTGCCGCGGTACCGGCTGATGACCCTGGGCTCCGTGCTGTCGGTGCTCACGCTGTTCGGCTCCGCGCTGCTGGCCGGGCGCCTGATGAACTATGCGACCCGCATCGCCGAGGTGCTGACCGTCCTCAACGGCCTGATCGCCATCCTCCTGCTGCTGTGGGTGGCGACCATCGTGATCGTGGCCGGCGCGGCGCTGGACGCGGAGTTCCTGCGGGCACGGCAGATCGCCAGCGGGCTCGACGCCTGGGACCACATCGTGCTGGACTCCCATGCCACCCACACGATGGACTTCCTGGCCGCCGATGCCGCCGAGGCGGAGCAGATCGGCCGTGCGGTCGCGGGGGCCGCCCGCGACGGCGAGCCGCTGCGTCGCGAGCGCGGACCCTGGGTCGTCGACGCCCGCAACCCGCTGGCCGTCAATCCGCCCAAGCGTCACCGCGTCACGAGCCCACCGGGGTCCACCGGGGCCACCGGGTCCACCGGGTCCACGAGATCCAGCGATACACCGAGAACAGGAGATCATTCCCCATGACGATCCGCCCGATCACGATCGTCGGTCACCGTGCCCTCGAACAGCGCACCCGCCGGGTCCGGGAGATCACCGACGACATCCGTGCACTGGTGGCGGACATGTTCGAGACCAACGACGCCGCCGACGGGGCCGGGCTGGCCGCCCCTCAGGTGGGATCCCGCTGGCGCCTGTTCGTCTACTCCTGCGCCGACGCCGGCGGGACGGAGCAGCGCGGAGTGGTGATCAATCCGCGACTGGAACGCTTCGGCGGCATCGAGCTCGACGAGGAGACCATCGAGGGCTGCCTCTCGGTGCCCGGCGAGGGCTTCCCCACCGCGCGGCACCGGGGCGCCCGGGTCACCGGCACCGACCTCGAGGGCCACGACGTGGTCGTCGAGGACGAGGGCGGGGTGCTCGCTCGCGCGCTCCAGCACGAGGTCGACCACCTGGAGGGGTCCCTGTACCTCGATCGCCTCACGCCGGCGCGGCGTCGGCAGGCACTCGATGCGATCAGCGATCGCGGCTGGCGGGCACGGTCGATCCTCACCTGGGACCCGCGCGAGCTGGAGGCCGCCGACGTCTGAGGGCCCGCGTCGCCCGTCGGCCCCGCCCGGATCGTCTGGACGGTCACAGTGCCGACCCGTGCTTCTCGCTCGGACCAGCGGACTGGCTATCCTGGCGGGATGGAACGTCCGTGCCTCTCCCGCCGCCGTGCCCTCCTGCTGCCCGCCTCCGCCGCGGCCGTCGGCGGTCTCGCCTCCTGCGCCCCGGAGGACGAGGGATTCGGGACCGCGGAGCCGGTCCGGGCCGAGGACGGCGCGGTCCCGCTGGAGGACGTCCCGGAGAACGCCAGCACCCTGGTCAACTTCGGAGGGCAGCGGCCCTTCGTGCTGCTCGTGCGCGGCAGCGGCGACGACCTGGCCGCCTACTCCGGCTACTGCACCCACAACGGATGCGCCCTGCGCCAGGAGACCGAGGGCGAGCTGGACTGCCCGTGCCACGGCTCCCGCTTCGACGCCGAGACCGGCGACGTCCTGCTGGGACCGGCCACCACGCACCTGCCGGAAGTGTCCGTGGTCGTCCAGGACGGTCTCGTCCGCCGTGCCGGCTGAGGACCGCGCCCCACGCGAGGTCGTCTCCTTCGTCCGTCGCGGCGAACGGCTCTCACCCGGCCGGCAGGACGCGTGGGACCGCTTGGCCGCGACCTACGTGCTCGACCCGCCGCGGGGTGAGCGCGACACCCTGCCCGGCCCGGAGGCGCACCTCGACCTCGAGCAGGTCTTCGGGCGCCGCAGTGAGCTCGTCGTCGAGGTGGGCAGCGGATTGGGCGAGAACCTCGCCGCCGCCGCGGCCGAGCATCCCGAACGCGACCACCTGGGTGTCGAGGTGTACCGCCCCGGCCTGGCGCAGACCCTGCGCCGCATCGAACGCGCCGGCGAGCCCGGCAACGTCCGGCTGCTGCCGCTCGATGCCCAGAGGGCGCTGCCCGCGCTCCTGCCCGAGGGCGCGATCTCGCAGCTGTGGGTCTACTTCCCCGATCCCTGGCCCAAGTCCCGCCACCACAAGCGACGCCTGATCAATCCCCCGTTCCTGGACGCGGTGCTGCCGCTGCTCGCCGACGGCGCCACGTTCCGTCTCGCCACGGACTGGGCACAGTACGCACACCACATGCGCAGCCTCCTGGATGCGCGCCCCGAGCTCGAACTCCTGTATCCCGACGGACCCGCCCCAGGTCAGCAGACCAGCGACACCGTCCCCGAGGATCTTCCCGCGACGGGCTGGGCGCCACGATTCGAGGGTCGTGTGAAGACGAGCTTCGAGAGCAAAGGACAGCGCGCGGGCCGCTTAGTATGGGATCTTGCGTACGTCCGTGTGTCCCGGCACCGGACGACCGACGCCTGACACTCCCCGAGGACCCTCCGTCGCCGCCGGCGACACTGCGTGAGAGCGAGCCCGAATGAACGTCCCCGACGACGTCGAACTGCCCGCCGACTGGGAGGACGACGACCAGTCCGAGCCGCGTCGCGGTCGCGGTCGTCGTATCGCCCTGATCTCCCTGGGCCTGGTCGCCGTGCTCGTGCTCGGCGTGGGACTGGTGGTGGCCAATTACCTCAACGGGCTCAGCAACCAGTACGAGAAGCGCACGGTCGTGCAGATCACCCGCGGCGCCTCCGACGGCGAGCGCCCCGAGGCGGTCGAGGGGAGCGGCCGCAACTTCCTGCTGCTGGGCTCGGACAAGCGCTCCGAGGAGGACGCCGCCTCCGAAGGTGTCAGCGGCCAGCGGTCGGATGTGGTGATGCTGGTGCACGTCACCGACGACAACCAGCAGGTCTACATCACCTCGTTCCCGCGCGACCTGTACGTCGACATCCCCGGCCACGGCAAGAACCGCATCAACGCGGCACTGGCGTTCGGCGGGCCGGGCCTGGCGGTGACCACGGTCGAGAACTACACCGGGGTTCCCATCGACCATGTCGCGCTCATCGACTTCGACGGCATCGAAGGTCTCGTGGACACGCTCGGCGGGGTCGATGTACAGATCCCCGAGAGCTTCGAGGCCGGCGGCCACCAGTTCACCGAGGGCACCCAGACCCTCGACGGCGAGGAGGCGCTGGTCTTCGTGCGAGAGCGCAAGCAGTTCGCTGAGGGCGACTTCCAGCGCAATCGCAACCAGCAGGCCGTCCTCAAGGGGATCGCGAGCAAGCTCATCAGCACCGACACGCTCAGCGATCCCGGCAAGCTCTCGGACACCGTCGGCGCGATCGCGCCGTATCTGACCACCGACGAGGGGCTCAGCTCCGGCAAGATGGTCGAGCTCGGGCTCTCGCTGCGCTCCGTGCGCACCGATGACCTGTACTTCCTCTCGGTCCCCCACAGCGGCCCGGAGACGACCAGTGGCGGCGCGAGCGTCGTCGGCACCGACGAGGAGTCGATGGACGTCCTGCGGGAGGCTCTGCGCTCCGACGACATGGGGACCTACTACGCTCAGAACGCCGGCACCTGACCCGCCGGTCCCGACGTCCCAGCCGCCCCACCGCTTGGAGGAATCCCGTGGCCAATCCGCTCGTCAAGATCGCCGTGCCCGTGGCCGGAATCGTCGCCGCCGCCGTGGGCAACAAGGCCGCCGCTGCCGGCTGGGGCGCCGTCTTCGGTGAGGACGCCCCCACCGTCAAGGCTGCCAAGAACTCTCAGAAGGAGACGCAGAAGCGCCGCAAGCAGGCCAAGAAGGAAGGTCGCCCGAAGGCTGAGATCTCGCAGATCAAGGACCCGATGGAGGACCAGCCGGTCTGGAAGGTGATGCTGTGGGCACTCGTCTCCGGCGTCATCCTGCAAGGCCTGCGGATCGCTGCCAAGCGGGGTGCCAAGACCGGCGCGGAGCGGCTCACGGCGCGCCGGCCGCGCGCGAACCGAGGCTGAGTCCGGGCCAGCTACGTCTCCTGCAGCCGGGCGCACCGAGTCCTGCGGGCGGGCGTGCTGCGTCGCCGGTCACGCGCCACTACCCGGCGCCCCGCGCCACGGTCCGGCGCACCACTCCACGGCGCACGCGCTGCTCCACCGACCACCGATGGGATGTCACGCGAGTGTGCCCGGCCTATCGCAGGGCGTCCTCGATGAGCGTCCCGTTGCTGGACAGCCGAGACGAAAAACGTCCCGACGCCGGGCAGCCGACATGGGAACAGACCTCGCCCGTAGACAGAAGAACCACGCATCGCAGTGCGTGATCACTGCGGTGCGTGGTTCTGCTGTCGTCTACGTGCCGGGACGGGCTGCTGCGCGTGCAGCGCGGGCGGTCTCCACGACTCGCTCCGGCACGAGCGCGGCGCCGTGCCGCTGCGACGCGGGGGCAGCGCTGAGAACTCGCGGACTGTCCGGACTCGCGGACTTCTCAGAACTCGCTGACGTCGAAGCCCTCGTGCAGCGTATCCAGCGAGTCGCCGGTGACCAGGAACCCGATGCGGCGCACGAGCGAGACCGCGTGGTCGCCGATGCGCTCGTAGAACCGGATCAGCAGGGTGAGATCGACGATCTCGGAGTTCGTGTACCCCTCCCCCCGCGAGATCTCGCGGGAGATCTGCAGCATGAGCTCGTCGAGCTCGTCATCGGCCTTCTCGGCCTGCGCCGCGAGGGCGAGGTCCCGCTCGGCGATGACCTGCGCGGCACGCTGAAGGGCGGCCAGGGCCAGCTCGGACATCCGGGCGATCTGGTCGCGGTGCTGCTCGGGAACGGCGGGCGTCGGGTGGGTGCGGCGCGCCACCAGCGCGACGTGCGCAGCGAGGTCGCCCATGCGCTCGAGCGAGGAGCTCATGCGCAGGGTGGCGACCAGCAGCCGCAGGTCGGTGGCGACCGGGGCCTGCCGGGCGAGCAGTTCCACGGCCTTCCCGTCCAGCTCCACCTGACGCTCGTCGAGATGGGCATCGGCGGCGATCACGCGTTCCGCCAGGCCGAGGTCACCCTCGAGCAGGGCCGTCGTCGCGCTCTCGAGGGCCGTCCCGACGAGTCCGGCCATGTCGAGCAGGTCGTCGACGATATGCCGAAGGTCGCTCTGGTACGCCTCGCGCATGGTCAATACTCCTCTGTCTGATGGGGGCTTCGCCACGGATTGTCGCAACCCCGGATGAACGCGCACCGGCGATAAGTGAACTCCGAGCGTCTCCCCCGTGAACTCCTGACCCTCAGTCTCTCGCGTCCGGCCGCGGAAGGCCAGGCGGGCGCCGCGACGGGCCTAGGCTGTACGGGTGCCCTTGACAGCCCTTCTCCTGCTCGCCGGAGCGATAGGTCTCGTGATCGGCTGCGCGGCGACCCTGGCGCTGAAGCGATCGGACCGTCGGCCCTCGGCGGCCCCGTCGGCGCCGCAGCCGGTCGTGCCGGATTCCGCCGCGGAAGTGCTCGCGATCCTGTCCTCGGCGTACGTCGTGCTCGATGCCAGCGGCGATGTGCTGCGCGCCTCCCCGCTCGCCTACTCGTACGGCATCGTCCGTGCCGCCGAGGGTGATTACCCGCGACTGGCCAACGCCGAGCTGATGGAACTGGCGTCCGATGTCGGCCGCAACGGCGGCTTCCGCGACGAGCGCCTGACCCTTCGGCGCTCCAGCCGCGGCGACTCCGACGCGGTCATCGATGTGCGCATCGGCGCCCTCGGAGAGCACGGCGCGCTGCTGCTGGCCGACGATCTCACCCGTGCGGTCCGCGTGGAGGAGACCCGACGCGACTTCGTGGCCAACGTGTCCCACGAGCTGAAGACGCCGGTCGGCGCGATCACGCTGCTGGCCGAGACGATGGAGGACGCCGCCGAGGATCCCGACGCGGTGCGCCGGTTCGCGGAGCACATGCAGACCGAGACGCGCCGCCTCTCGCACCTGGTCCAGGAGATCATCGAGCTCTCGCGGGTCCAGGGCAGCTCCGCACTCCTGAACGCGGAACCGGTCGAGATCGACGAGGTCGTCGAGCAGGCCGTCGGCCTGAACCGCAATTTCGCGCTGGGGTCGAAGATCGAGGTGGCCGTCGGGGGGACGAACGGTCTGCGGGTCTACGGATCTGCCTCGATGCTGACCACCGCCCTGTCCAACCTGATCTCCAACGCGATCACCTACTCGGAGCCGCATACGCGGGTCGGGGTCTCGGTGCGTCGCGACGGCGGGATGATCGAGCTGTCGGTCAAGGATCAGGGCATCGGGATCTCCAAGGAGAACCTCGAGCGGGTCTTCGAGCGGTTCTTCCGGGTGGACAAGGCCCGCTCCCGGGACACCGGGGGCTCCGGACTGGGGCTGGCGATCGTCAAGCACATCGCGACCGATCACGGCGGCGAGGTGACCGCGTGGTCGATGCCCGGGCAGGGATCGACGTTCACGCTCCGCCTCCCGGAGATGGGCCGCACCGAGACGATCACCGTCGGCGGCGCGAGGCCCGCGGAGGACCCCCAGCGCTCGGCCTCCGGAGCCGGGACGCCGTCGGACGACGCCTCCCCGGAGGAGAACCCGGTCGAGGGGGCCTCCCCGGCACGGGGTCCGAGCACGACATCGGACGAGGCGGCGCAGAGCGCGGCCGCACAGGACGAGGCGGCGCAGGACGACGCGGCGCCTCAGAAGGCATCACCGGGCCCGGCCAGCACGGGGCGATCCGGCTCCGGCGAGGACTCGCGTACCGTTGCACCGGACCACACGCCGGGAAAGGGAAGTTGACATGACGCGCATCCTGATCGTGGAGGACGAGGAATCGTTCTCCGATCCCCTGTCGTACTCGCTGCGCAAGGAGGGGTACGAGGTCGCGGTCGCCGACAACGGCACCGACGGGCTGCGGATCTTCTCCGCCCACGGCGCCGACCTGGTGCTGCTGGACCTGATGCTGCCGGGGATGAGCGGCACCGAGGTGTGCCGCGAGATCCGGCGCACCTCGAGCGTGCCGGTCGTCATGCTCACGGCCAAGGACGACGAGTTCGACAAGGTCCTGGGCCTCGAGCTCGGCGCCGACGACTACGTCACCAAGCCGTACTCCTCACGAGAGCTGCTGGCCCGCATCAAGGCCGTTCTGCGGCGCGGCCAGGACTCGGCCGAGACCGAGGAGGACACGGCGCTGAGCGCCGGCAACATCCTGATGGACGTGGAGCGCCATGTGGTCCAGGTCCACGGCGAGGAGGTCTCGCTCCCCCTGAAGGAGTTCGAGCTGCTGGAGATGCTGCTGCGCAATGTCGATCGCGTGCTGACCCGGGGTCAGCTCATCGACCGCGTGTGGGGCGCCAACTACGTCGGGGACACCAAGACCCTCGACGTCCACGTCAAGCGTCTGCGCGCGAAGATCGAGGATGACCCGAAGAACCCGGTCCACCTCGTGACGGTGCGCGGGCTGGGCTACAAGTTCGAGTCCGCCGGGCAGTCATCCGTCGGCTGAGATCCGGCCGGTGATCCACCCGGCCGGCCGTCACGGAGGCGCGGATGCCGCGCCGGGGATCGTGCGGTCTCAGCCCTCGGCAGGGGCCGACTCGAGCCCGTAGTGGCCGAGCTCCGTGCTGATGATGGGCAACGTGATCACGGTGCTCTGCTCGCCGACGGTGATGTTCAGATCGATGACGCTGCCGGGCTGTGCGCCCAGGTCACCGATCTCGACCAGCTGCTGGCCCTCCTCCGGCCCGAGCTCGAGCGTCTGCTGGGCGGGCACGGTCACCTGCGAGGAGAAGACGGTGCTGCCATCGTCCCCGATGCCCTCGAGCTCGACGGTGAGCTCCTGGTCGGTGTAGTTCACAGCGGTGGCGGAGAACGCCGCACTGCCGTCCTCGGCGACCACGACGATCGCGTTGCGGATCCCGGCGGCCAGCTGCCCGGACTGCTCGATGTTCGCGTTGGTGCCGTCGCCGGCCTGGTAGAAGTCGTGCGTCTGCACCGGATTGAAGTACGTGCAACCGGTGGCGGCGAGGGCGAGGCCCAGGGCGGCTGCGGAGAGCACGAGACGGCGGGGACGGCGCACGGAGGACTCCTGTTCGGTGCCGCGGAGGACGGCGGGGTGTTCCGGGGACAGCAGTGCCACGATACCCCACCGCGACCCCCGGATCGGCGAGCCCGATGACGCGCTCCCCCACCGTGGACCGCCTTCGCCGTCGCGCTGCTTCCCTGCCGCGTCGCACCCCTGAGTCGCACCTCTGAACAGCGCCTTCGCGCGAGGGCGCGAATTTTAGCATGAGACACCGGTGATAGACTGATGCGCGGAAAGGGGCCCACCACATGAATTTTGCCGTTGGCGAAACTGTCGTATACCCGCACCACGGTGCAGCGCTCATCGAAGAGGTCAAGACCCGCATCGTCAAGGGAGAGGATCGTACCTACCTCAAGCTGAAGGTCGCTCAGGGCGATCTGACCATCGAGGTCCCCGCCGACAACGTCGACCTGGTCGGCGTGCGCGACGTGGTGGACAAGCAGGGGCTCGATGAGGTGTTCGAGGTGCTGCGCCAGCCCTACACCGAAGAACCCACCAACTGGTCCCGTCGTTACAAGGCGAACGTCGAGAAGCTCGCCTCCGGTGACGTGAAGAAGGTGGCCGAGGTCGTGCGCGACCTGTGGCGCCGCGATCAGGACCGCGGGCTCTCCGCAGGAGAGAAGCGCATGCTCGCCAAGGCGCGCCAGATCCTCGTCTCCGAGCTGGCGCTCGCGGAGAAGACCGACGAGGCCAGTGCCGAGTCGATCCTCGACGAGGTCCTCGCCTCCTGAACCGGATCCTCTCGGTGCCGGATTCCCCGACGACGCCCCCGGTGCGGCCGATCGTCCTCGCCCGTACGCCACTGGCTCCCGGCGCCTCCCACGGGGCCGTGGCGCCCTGTCTGGAGATGCTCGGGGGCTCGCGGCTGATCGAACGCCTGCTCACCACACTCGAGGGTGCGGGCCTCTCCTCGCCCGTGGTCGTGGCCCCTCACGATTCGGTGCCCGCGCTGCGCCGGGTCCTCGGTGACCGGGCACAGGTGCTCGCGAGCGACGGTGACCGGCGCGCGAGCCTCTCCGTCGCCCTCGCGGCGACCACCGACGATCTGCTGCTGATCCACGATGCCGAGCGCGCCCTGACCCCGGCGACGGTCGTGACCGAGGTGCTCGCCGCGCTCGGGGCGGGCATCGACGCCGTGGTCCCCGTGGTCGCGATGACCGATTCCGTCAAGGGCGTCGACCACGACGGCCTGCACAACATCGACCGCTCGAGCGTGGCAGCGATGCAGAGCCCGCGCCTGCTGCGCCGGGCGACGCTCGAGCGCGCCCTGGCCAGGCCGGAGGCCCGCGTCGCGGGGGAGGCGGAACGTCCGGGTCATTCCGACGGGGTCGGAGCCGGTGCCGGCTCCGCGGAGCCGTACGACGAGATTCTCGCGGCCCTGGCCGACGGGGCGGAGGTGCGCACCGTCCACGGTTCCCATGCCGGCTTCGCGGTCGTGGACCGGCTGAGTCTGTGGAGAGCGCAGATCGCCTTGGGGCTGGCGCGCGACACCTCGCAGCACCACGGTCTCGCTCGACGGTCCTGACGGGCTCGCACGGCCGCGCATCGGATCCCTTCGGCGGCGGCGAAACGCCCGAGGGACCTGTGCCCCCGCGGTGCCCCCAGCGCCGTGGCCCAGCGCGGCGGCCGGCCTCAGCCGGGACCGGGCGTCATCAGCGTGGTCAGCCTCGTCGTCGGCTGCGCCAGACGGTGCGGAACTCCTCGACCATCCGCTTCGGCTTCGACAGTGTGCGATGAGGGAGGCTGGTGGCGAGCTCCCCGGGATCGTTGCGCAGGCGACGCACGAGGCGACCCGGCTTGCTGGAGATGCGCTGCCGGAGATCGGGAAGGTAGGCGTCGGAGACGTCCAGGCGCGTGAGCGCTCCGCAGCCGGTGCACTGGATCTCGGAGACGAAGCGCCCGGCATAGATGACGACGTGCTCCGCCTCCTGCTCGCAGGCGGTGCATCGCAGGAAGCTCTCCTGGACGGACATCAGCTCCTCCTCACCCGGTCCTCAAACCTAGCGCGGTCACCACGTCCTGCGCCAGGAGCAGATCCTGGCCGTAGGTGATCTTGAAGTTGGTCTCCTCCCCGCGGACCCAGGTCACGCGGGTATGCGTGTAGGCCTCGGCGCAGGAGGCGGTGTCGGTGCCGACGAAGCCGTCCCGGGCGGCGGCCTCGTAGGCGTCCAGGATCGTGGCGGCGTGGAAGCCCTGCGGGGTCTGGACCCGCACCAGGCTGTCCGGGCGGAACCCGTCCCCCGCGGCGAGGCGACCGGGCCGGCCCACGGGTGCGATGTCCACGGCGGGCATCCCGGGGACCGCTCCCCCGCTCTCCCGCGCGGCGTGCAGCACGGCGGCGGCGAGCCCGTGGGAGATCAGCGGCCGGGCCGCGTCGTGGATGAGGACGGTGTCGACCGCGCCGGTGTCGATGCGGTCGGCCAGATGACGCAGCGCCAGCAGTTCCGACTCCTGGCGGGTGTCGCCGCCGGTGATGATCTCGGGGGGCTCGTCGGTCTCGCGGCCGGCCACGAAGCGCGCGTGCTCGAGATCGTCGGGCCGGACCACGAACACCAGGATCCCGACGCCCTCGACCGTGGCCAGCGTGTTCAGCGCCCAGCTGGCGATGCTGCGCCCGGCCAGCGGCAGGAAGGCCTTGTTGATCCCGGCGCCGACCCGGCTGCCGGACCCGCCGGCCAGCACCACTGCCGCGGCGCGGCCGCGCCGGCGGGAACGGTGGCGACGGGACGAATTCACGCTGGCATCGTAGACGTCCGCGGGAGCGTTCGTGGACCGCTCAGCCTGCTCGTGACAGAATCGACCGGCGCCCGGGCACCGTCACGCCCGCGGACCGCAGTCGTCCGTGGCCGCCGGCCTCCCACTTCCGACCTGTCCAGGAGATCGAATGCTCACCATTGCCATCGTGTGCGGCGCGGGGATCGCCACCTCCGCGCTCGTCGCGGAGCAGGTGCGTGATCACATCGCCTCCCAGGGCCGCGACGCGCACGTCGTCCAGGCGACCGTGATGGACCTGCTCTCTGCGGATTTCCACGCCGATCTCGTCGTCAGCACCGTGGATCTGCCGGCCGCCCTCGGCGTCCCGACGGTCTCGGGGATGCCCCTGCTGCTGGGCACCAGCCCCCAGGTCACCTACGACGACATCGACCGTCTGCTCGCCCGGATCGACGCGCAGGGCGGGGAATGACGCCCGGCCTGCCGCGCGTGGGCATCGGCGTGGATGTGCACGCCTTCGCCCCGGAGGGCGCTCAGCGGGAGCTGTGGGTCGCGGGGCTGCACTGGGAGGGCGAGCGCGGGCTGTCCGGGCACTCCGATGCCGACGTGGCCTGCCATGCCGCCTGTGATGCCCTCTTCTCGGCAGCCGGGATCGGCGATCTGGGCGCGCACTTCGGCACCGACCGGCCCGAGTGGGCCGGGGCCTCGGGGGCGCGTCTGCTCGCCGAGGCGGCCCGGCGGGTCCGCGAGGCCGGATTCACCATCTCCAACGTCTCGGTGCAGGTCATCGGCAATCGCCCGCACCTCTCGCGCCGACGCGACGAGGCCTGCGCCGCGATGAGCGAGGCCGCCGGGGCTCCGGTGTCCGTCTCGGGCACCACCACGGACGCTCTGGGCCTCACGGGGCGCGGCGAAGGGCTGGCGGCGATGGCGACCGCCCTGGTGGCCGCTCAGGAGGAGTCGTGACGGCGCCGTCCGGTGCGACGCTGCCGCTGACCGCCGAGGACGTCGAGGCCGCGGCCGTGCGCCTCGAACCGGCCCTGCGGCGCACTCCCCTGCTGCGCAGCGAGCGGCTGAGCGACCTGGCCGGGGTGCCGGTGTGGCTCAAGCGCGAGGATCTCCAGTCGGTGCGCTCGTACAAGCTGCGCGGCGCCCATCTGTTCCTCGACTCCCTCGACCGGGCCGCCCGCGAGGCCGGCGTGGTGGCCGCGAGCGCAGGCAACCATGCCCAGGGCGTCGCCCACGCCTGCCGGTCCCTGGGCATCCACGGCCGCATCTACGTCCCGAGCACCACGCCGCGGCAGAAGCGCGAGAGGATCACCGCTATCGGCGGTGACCTCGTCGAGCTGGTGCTGATCGGCGACACCTTCGACGACGCGGCGGAGGCCGCGGCCGCGGACGCCGAGCGCACCGGCGCCACCCCGGTGCCGCCGTTCGATGACCCCCTGGTCATGGCGGGACAGGGCACGGTGGCGCTCGAGGCGGTCCAGCAGCTGCGCAGCGAGCACGGCCGTGAGCCGGCCGCCATGGTGCTCCCCGTCGGCGGCGGCGGCCTGCTGGGCGGCTGTGCCGCCTGGCTGCGCGAGCGCGCCCCGTCAGTGCGGATGCTCGGCGTCGAACCCGCCGGGGCGGCGTCCATGGCCGCCGCGCTGGAGGCCGGTCACCCCGTGACCCTGCAGGACATGGATCGCTTCGTCGACGGGGCCTCGGTGCGCCGGGTCGGCGCGGACCCCCTGCGGATGGTGCAGGCCGCCGAGCCCGAGCTGACGACGGTCGACGAAGGCGCAGTCTGCACCGAGATGCTCGAGCTCTATCAGGTCGACGGCATCATCGCGGAGCCCGCCGGAGCGCTGGCCGCGACCGCCGTGTCCACCGGTGCGATCGGGGGAACCGGAGCGACCGCACGACAGGGCGGCACAGGTCAGGTGGACGGCGAGCCGGCCGACGCCGCGTCGGAGGGCACCGGCGACATCATCGTCATCCTCTCGGGCGGCAACAACGACGTCTCCCGATACCACGAAGTCGTCGAGCGCTCCCTGGTCCACGAGGGCCTCAAGCACTACTTCCTGATCACGTTCCCCCAGGAGCCGGGGGCGCTGCGCCGTTTCCTGGACCGGGTGCTCGGCCCCCACGACGACATCGTGCTGTTCGACTACATCAAGCGCAACAACCGCGAGGAGGGGCCGGCGCTGGTGGGGATCGAGATCGGCGAGCGCACGGACCTCGAACCGCTGATGTCTCGCATGGCGGCCTCGAACCTGCACATCGAACGGATCGACCCCAGCGAGCCGATCTACCGCTACCTCACCTGAGCACCCGTCCTGAGCACTCGTGCACGGACGATCCGCCGACAGGGCGGTGGCTGCGAACTGGCTGCCGGCGTGGGCACCGTCAGGTCTCTGGACGAGCGGACTCAGGCTCCGAGGGGATGTGCCGTCAGGCCCTTGGGTACGCCTCGACGTCGGGCTCCACGGTCGCGGAGCGAGCCTCGACAGCCGAGCGGACGATGTCATCGAGCCCGTGCTCGGACTTCCACCCGAGGTGCTGGGCGATGCGGTCCCCGGAGCAGATCAGGCGGGCGGGGTCCCCGGGGCGGCGCTCGCCGATCTCGGGCGTGATCTCGATGCCCTTGGCGCGGGCGATGGCGTCGATGACCTCCAGCACGCTGGAGCCCTCGCCGGTGCCGACGTTGAACACCCGGTGGGGGCGATCCTCGCCGCGCAGGTAGTCCAGCGCAGCGATGTGGGCGTGGGCGAGGTCCAGGACGTGCACGTAGTCCCGGATGCAGGTGCCGTCGGGGGTGTCGTAATCGTCGCCGAAGACCACGGGCGCCTTCCCCTGCTCGAGGCGGTCCAGGACGATCGGCACCAGGTTCATCACAGCGGTGTCGGCCAGCTCGGGCCAGCCGGCGCCGGCGACGTTGAAGTAGCGCAGCGCCACGGTGCGCATCCCGTGGGCGCGTTCGGCGTCGGCCAGCATCCATTCACCGACGTACTTGGTCGCGCCGTAGGGGTTGATGGGCCGGGGTTCGAGCTCCTCGGTCACGAGGTCCACGTCGGGCATCCCGTAGACCGCGGCGGAGGAGGAGAAGACGACGTCGCGCACCTCGGCGCTCGCGCAGGCGGCCAGCACGTTGGCGAGACCGCCGATGTTGTCGTGCCAGTACATCTCGGGCTTCTCGACGGATTCGCCGACCTGCTTGTGCGCGGCGAAGTGGATCACCGAGTCCGCGCCGGAGGCCCGCAGCTGGAAGGCGAGCTTCTCGCTGGCGTCGGGTGCGGTGATGTCGAGCTCGAGCAGCTCGGCACCCTCGGTGCGCTGCTCGATCCCGGTGGAGAGGTTGTCGACCACGACCACCGTCTCCCCTCGTTCGACGAGGAGTCGCACCACGTGCGATCCGATGTACCCGGCGCCACCGATCACGAGAGTCGTCATGCTCGAAGCCTAGCGCTCAGCTCCAGGACGCCGCGACAGGCCGGCCCTCGGCATAGCCTGCGGCGCTCTGCAGCCCGATCACGGCGCGCTCGCGGAACTCGGGCGTGGTGCGGGCCCCCGCGTAGGTGTAGGAGGAGCGCACGCCGGCGGTGATCTCGTCGATCAGGTCCTCCACTCCTCCCCTGCCGTCGGCGAGGTACATGCGGGAGGTGGAGATGCCCTCCTCGAACAGGCCCTTGCGGGCGCGGGCGAAGGCGTCCTCGTGGGCCGTGCGATGGGAGACGGCTCGCTTGGAGGCCATGCCGAAGCTCTCCTTGAAACGGCGGCCGCTCTCGTCGGTGCGCATCTGGCCCGGGGACTCGAAGGTCCCGGCGAACCAGGAGCCGATCATCACGTTGGAGGCGCCCGCCGCCAGCGCGAGCGCCACGTCACGGGGGTGGCGGACCCCGCCGTCGGCCCACACGTGGCCGCCGAGCCGCTCGGCCTCGGCGGCGCACTCGAGGACTGCGGAGAACTGCGGGCGGCCGACGCCGGTCATCATGCGGGTGGTGCACATCGCGCCTGGACCGACACCGACCTTGACGATGTCCGCGCCGGCTTCGATCAGCTCGCGCGTGCCCTCGGCCGTGACCACGTTCCCGGCGACCAGGCGCACCGGCGTGCTCCCGCTGTCCCCGAGCACGCCGCGGGCGCTGCGCAGGGCCTCGAGCATGCGGTCCTGATGGCCGTGGGCCGTGTCCAGCACGATCACGTCGACGCCGGCATCGACCAGGTCGCGGACCCGCGTGGCGACGTCGGCGTTGATGCCGACGGCGACGGCGATGCGCAGCCGGCCCGCGTCGTCGGTGGCGGGGCGGTAGATCGTCGAGCGCAGCACGCTGGTGGCGGTCAGGACGCCCCGCAGCACACCGGCACCTCCGCCTTCGCTCCGGCCGGGTGCGTCGTCGACGACGATGGCGGCGTCGTGGTGGGTGGCGGCGATCCGTCCGTGCAGTGCAGCGGGTTCGACGGCGAGGTCCGCCGTCCCGAGGATGGGAACGTCCTCGCTGAGCACGTCGCCCACGGCGGCGAAGGAGTCGCGTCCGGCGATCTCCTCCGCGGAGACGGCGCCGAGGGGGCGGTGGTGCTCATCGACCACGACGACGATGGGGTGCGGGCGCTTGAGCAGCAGCTCCGCGGCCTGACCCAGGGTGCCGTCCGCCGTGAGCGTGAGCGGGTGGTCGACGAGCAGGTCTCGCTGCTTCACCGAGCGCACGATCGAGTCGATCCGCTCCGGCGAGAGATCCTGCGGGAGCACGGCGAGGCCACCGCGCCGTGCCATGACCTCGGCCATCCGGCGGCCGGTCACGGCGGTCATGTTCGCGGCCACCAGCGGGATGGTGGTGCCGGTGCCGTCGTCGCTGCTGAGGTCGACGTCGGAACGGGAGGTGACCGCGGAACGAGCCGGCAGGAAGAAGCAGTCGTCGTAGGTCAGGTCCGTCGTCGGGGTGTGGATCAGGCGCATGGGACCAGGATACGGATGCACCCCGGATGGATATTGCACATGACCTCCACGACGTTCTCACAGCGACATGCGAGAGGATCCGACGCCGTGAACCTAGGATGTAGTGCATGACGGACCCGCCCTCGGCCCCCCGGCGCCGGCGCCGTCGGTCCGGCAGACACCAAGATCCGGCCCGACGTGCCGACTCCCCGAGCCTGCCGCCGGACCAGGCGCAGAGGAATCGTGACGCTGCCTTCGGCGCCCGCAAACCCAAGCGCACGTGGATCGGCGGGACCCCGGCCTCCGGAGGCTCTGCAGAGCCCGCATCGGCGGCCGAGCCCCCCACGGCGCAGCTGCCGGCCACTGACCTCCCCGATTCCCCCGCGGGCGGTTCGGAGGAGACCGCGGCCTCTCAGTCCTCCGGCTCTCGGTCCTCCGGCGGAGAGCAGCCCTCCGCCGAGCCGCACTCGGGTGGCGCGCAGCCGCCGCCCGGCTCGCAGTCGCCGTCGTCGCCGGTCGGAACGCAGCCGTCCGGCGAGCCGCAGTCGCCGACCGGATCCGCGCCGAGACGTGCCCGTGGTCGCCGTGCCGCCTTCCCGCTCCAGGGATCTGCCGCGGCCGGAGCCGCCGGAGCCGCTGGCGCGGCCGGCTCGGCTGACGCCGCCGGGCCCGCGTCCGCCGGCGAGCACGACGCCTGGTCCTCCGCTGGTTCCGCATCGTCGGCGTCGTCCACGTCGGAGCACGATGCCTGGTCCGCCGCCGAGGGCTCTCCGGAGCCCGACGCGTGGTCGAGCGAGCACGCTCCCCGATCCCCCGCCGAGCCGCTCGCGCCCGGCGCCGGCGCGTCGCCGCCCATCACCCCCGATAGCAGCGCCGGATCCGGCGCCCCGGGTGCCAGCGAAGGCCTCGGTGCCGAACGGCGAGATGCCGCGCGGGACTACTCGCAGGCGCGGACGTTCCCCTCAGGATCGCGCCCGGCGGACGAGGCACCTACGGCGGAGGACTCGTCCAGCGGGCAGTCCGCGCGCCAGAACCGGCGCGGCGAACCCGACTCGAGCGGGCGCGGCCCGACCGTCGTCCCGGGACGCACGACGCCCGTCTCGGCGCAGTCCGCACCGTCCGTCCCCTCTGCACCGGTTGCCCCGGAGGGGCAGCAAGCGGCTGCGGCCGCGGGACCGACGTCCGACGTCCACGGTGCTGCGTCCCCCGGTGGTCCCGCGTCGTCCGCCGGCCCCGGTGCCGCGTCATCGGGCGGCGACTCCGACGATCCTGCGTCCTCCGCCGTCCCCTCCGAGGGCGCCGCGGATGCCGACGGTCGGCGCCCCCTGCGCACCCGACCCGACGCGGACGGCGAGGGCGCCCCGGACGCCGACTCCGGGTCGCTGCCGAAAGTGGCGTTCTGGACCGTCCTGACCTCCATCCTTCCCGGGGCGGGCCTGCTGACCACGCGGATGCGCCGGCTGGGCTGGGTGCTCCTGGCGCTGCTCGCTCTCGCGCTCGTATCCGTCGTGGCGTTCATGCAGGTGGGCGATCCGCTGCGCAACGCCATGATGCTGATCACCAACCGCGGCCTGCTGATCGGGGCCATGGTCACGGTCGTGGTCGTCGGGCTCGTCTGGGGCCTGCAGATCGTGCTGGCGAACCTCGCCCACTCCACCGAGCAGCGTCTGGCCGGGGCCAAGCGCTTCGTCGCCCTCGGTCTCGCCGCGCTGATGGTGGTGGCCGTCGCCGTCCCCTTCGGTCGGGGCGTCCAGTCGCTGTGGGCGTACCAGGGGCTGCTCGGGTCCGACACGGTGTTCGGGGGGCGCAACGGGGACAATCCGCTGGCCGACGGCAAGGATCCCTGGGCGGGCAAGGAACGGGTCAACATCCTCCTGCTCGGGCAGGATGCCGGTGCGGATCGCACCGGGACCCGTCCGGACACGCTCATGGTCGCCTCGATCGACACCAAGACGGGGCAGACGGCCCTGTTCTCCATCCCCCGCAACCTCGAGAGCGTCGAGTTCCCCGAGGGCACGGCGGCGGCCGAGGTGTTCCCCGACGGCTTCGACTACTTCGGGCCGCAGCAGAACCTCATCAACGCCGTGTGGACCTGGGCGGAGGACCGTCCGGATCTCTTCCCGGACGACCCGAACCCGGGGCTGACGGCGACCACGTGGGCGGTCGAGGAGACCCTCGGCCTGGAGACCGACTACTACGCGATGGTGAACCTCCAGGGCTTCGAGGACCTCGTCAACGCCCTGGGCGGCGTGGAGATGGTCGTCGAGCGCCGCATCCCCATCGGCGGCGGCGCCGGCCCCATCTCCGGATACATCGAGCCCGGCGAGCAGGAGCTCGACGGCTACCACGCGCTGTGGTACGCACGCTCCCGCGAGGGGTCGAACGACTTCAACCGCATGTGCCGCCAGCAGCGCATCGTGCGCGCGGTCACCGAGGAGGCCGACCCCGCGACGGTCGCCATGTCCATCCCGAAGCTGGTCAACGCGACCGAGGAGAACATCCAGACGGACATCCCCGTCTCGAACCTGGACGCCTTCATCGATCTCGCCCTGCGGGTCAAGGAGGGCGGGTTCACCTCCTACCCGATCACACAGGACGTCACACCGTCCTACGACGCCGACTGGGACTACCTCGAGGACTGGGTCGACGCCTCGATCGAGGACTCCATGAAGCAGGATCCGCCGGAATCCGTGATCGGCGAGACCGAGCCCGGCTCGGACGAGCCCGCCGAGACCGGTGCCCCGCCCGAGGGCGAGCCCGGCACCGACGAGGGCGACTCGCCCGCCGAGGAGACTCCCTCGCAGGAGGAGACCACCGAGGCCGAACCGACCGACGAGTCCTCCACGCCGAGCGAGGGCTCCGGGGACTCGTCGCAGAAGGCGCCCGAGATCGAACAGGATCCGCTGAAGTCCTGCCTCCCCGGCGCCGACCAGGGCTGAGCACTTCTCGCCGGCTCCCGGCGGCGGGCCAGCGACCGGGCCGGGGCCCGCCGGGTCAGTCCACCAGCTGCAGCAGCGCGTTCTCGACCAGCTCCGGCATCGCCGGATGGATCCAGTACTGCGTGGTGGCGATGTCCCGGGCGGTCTGGCCGGTGCTCATGGCCTGGATCAGCAGCTGGATCAGCGTGGTGGCCTCGGGGCCGATGATGTGGGCGCCGAGGATCTCGGTGGTCTCGGCGTCGGCGATGATCTTGGCGAAACCGGTGGTGTCCTCCATGGCCCAGCCGTAGGCGATCGAGGCGTACTCCTGGACGGCGACCTTCACGTCCCGCCCGTCGGCCCGCGCCGCGGCCTCGTCCATCCCGACCCACGCGATCTGCGGATGGGTGAACACCCCGCTGGGCACCGGCATGGTGTCCGAGCGGCGCAGCCGTTCGGGGTGGGCGAGGTTGTGCCGGACGATGCGCTGCTCGTGGTTGGCGACGTGCTTGAGCTGGTGGGGGCTGGAGAGGTCTCCCAGCGCCCACATCCCCTCGAGCACCTCGCCGCCGCCGAGGACGCGCTGATGCGCGTCGACCAGCACGCGACCGTCGGCGGTGGTGTCGATGCCGGCGGCGGCGACGTCCAGCAGATCGGAGTTCGGGCGGCGCCCGGTGGCGACCAGCAGCTCCTCGGCGCGGACCACGATCTCCTCTCCGTCGCGCTGGCCGCGCAGCTGCACCCCCTCGTCGGTGCGATGGACCGACGTGGTCGACAGTCGCGTGTGCAGCGTCAGTCGACCGCCGAGGATCTGGGTGATCCGCGCCGAGACGTCGGCGTCGGCCGCCCGCAGCACCTGCTCGGAGCGGGCGATGAGGGTGACCTCGACGCCGAGTGAGGCGAACACGTGCGCCATCTCCACGGCGATCACGCCGGAGCCGAGGATCGCGAGGGAGGCGGGCAGCTCCTCGATGCGCATGATGGTGTCCGACGTGTGGGGCTCAGCGTCCTCGAGCCCGTCGATCGGGGGCAGGATCGGGCGCGACCCGGCGCCGAGGATGATGTCGTCCGCGGTGATGGTGCGGGTGCCGCCGTCGCGGTCGAGGACGGAGAGGGTCTTGGGACCGGTGAAGGTGGCGGTGCCGCGGATCAATGTGAGGTTGGAGTTGTCCTCGTGATCACGGCGGTACGCCTCCCCGCCCGCGGTGATCGGGTCGATGCGCCCGAAGATGCGGTCGCGGATGGCGCGCCAGTCCACGTGGCGCAGCTGCTCGGTCAGGCCGAAGCGGCCGGATTCGGCGGGCACGTGGGCGAGGTTCGCGGTGTGGACGAACATCTTGGTGGGGATGCAGCCCACGTTCAGGCAGGTTCCGCCGAACACGTGGTCCGGGCCCACTCCGCGGTCGATCTGCACGATGCGACGATCGGCGAACTCGGGGCCGGGGAACGAATTGGCCGAGCCCGACCCGATCAGGGCGATGTCGTAATGGGTGGGCTCATCGTGCGTCTGCTCATCGGTCACCGTCTCAGGCTAGTCGCCTCCGGGCGGACGTAGGCGGCCAGTGCGGCGGACGCCTCGAGCAGGGCGAGGCCTCGCGCCGTGACCTGCCGGCGGGAGGCCTCCAGGGCGGTGCGGACCGATGAGGTCTCCCCCATGCTGCGCACCTGGTCGAGGACGAGGGCGATGTCCTCCAGCCGGTGGCCCGCGCGGCGCAGCAGGTGGACGAGCTCGGCGTCGCGCACCTGCGCCGGTGGATACAGCCGCTGGCCGCTGCCCCGCTCGCGAGGCGCGGCGATCAGTCCCTGGTCTTCCCACGCCCGCAGGGTGGCCGGAGAGATCTCGAGCCGGGCCGCGAGCTCACCGATGCGCAGGTCGCGCCCCGGGGCGTCTCGGAGCCGGGCGACGCCTCCCGCCCGGGTGTCGCCGGTGCCGGTGCCGCGCGTCCCCGCGCCGCGCGCCGACTTCGACCCGGCGGCTTCCGCGGTGTCGCCCTCGCCGGTGAGAGCGCCGGCCGCCTGTGCGACCGTGTCGAGGGTGGAGCGGTCCCGCAGCAGTTGGGCATGCGCGCCGTCGAGCAGCGCCAGTGCCCGCTCGACGTCGTCGGCGTGCAGTGCCGTCATGATCTCCAGCGCCGGCCGGTGGCCGCTCGCCTGCACGAGGGCGAGGAACGCCCGCAGCGCCGCCGCATGCCGGGCGGTGTAGACCCGGTGGCCGGAGGCGGTGCGCTCCGCGGGCGGCAGGGCGCCGGCCTGCTCGTAGTTGCGCACCGCTTGCGACGACAGCCCGTGCTCACGGGCCAGGTCGATGGGCCGCATCTCGACCTCCTTTGAGGATTTTCGCGCCCGTGGCTGCGCCACCGGCTACCAGGTCTCAACCGGGTCTTCAAGGATAGGCTGGAGGACCGCAGGACCCGGACCGGCCGCACGATCTCGACGCCCTGGAGGAACCGATGACCGCCCCCTCGCCGCACCAGCCGCCTGCCGATGCCCACGATGCGATCCGGGTGCGCGGTGCCCGGGAGAACAACCTCCGCGACGTCTCGCTCGACATCCCCAAGCGCCGGCTGACCGTCTTCACCGGGGTCTCCGGCTCCGGGAAGAGCTCGCTGGTCTTCGGCACGATCGCCGCGGAGTCGCAGCGGATGATCAACGAGACCTACAGCTCCTTCGTGCAGGGCTTCATGCCCTCCCTCGCCCGTCCCGATGTCGACGAGCTCCAGAACCTCACCACGGCGATCATCGTGGATCAGGAGCGGATGGGCGCCAACGTGCGCTCCACCGTCGGCACCGTCACCGATGCGGGCGCCTACCTGCGCACCTTGTTCTCCAAGCTCGCCGAGCCGCACGTCGGGGGGCCGGGCGCCTACTCCTTCAACGTGCCGAGTGTCAGCGGCGCCGGCGCGGTCACCGTCGACAAGGGCGAGAAGACGATCGCCCAGAAGGCGAGCTACTCCAGGGTGGGCGGGATGTGCCCGCGCTGCGAGGGCATGGGACAGATCTCCGACGTCGACCTCGCCGAGCTGTACGACGAGAACAAGTCACTGGACGAGGGACCCTTCACGATCCCCAACTACTCACCGGGCGGCTGGTACGTGAAGATCTTCGCCTCCTCCGGTTTCTACCCCTCGGATCAGCCGATCAAGTCCTTCACCAAGCGCCAAATGCACGACTTCCTGTACAAGGAGCCGACGAAGATCTCGATCGACGGGATGAACATGACCTACGAGGGTCTGATCCCGAAGATCCAGAAATCCATGCTGAACAAGGATCGCGAGTCCATGCAGCCCCATGTGCGCGCGTTCGTGGACCGTGCCGTGAAGTTCATCGTCTGCCCCGACTGCGAGGGCACGCGTCTGGCGGAGCACGCGCGCACCTCCACCATCGACGGAGTCTCCATCGCCGACGCGAGCGCCCTGCAGATCACCGATCTGGCGGGCTGGGTCGAGTCCTTGCGCGAGCGGCACAGCGGGCCGACGGTCGCGCCGCTGCTGAGCAATCTCTCGGCCCTGCTGGAGTCGTTCGTCATGATCGGGCTGGGGTACCTGTCCCTGGACCGCCCCTCCGGCACGCTCTCGGGCGGCGAGTCCCAGCGCACCAAGATGATCCGCCACCTCGGCTCGGCGCTGACCGACGTCACCTACGTGTTCGATGAGCCCACCATCGGTCTGCATCCCCACGACATCGCCACCATGAACCAGCTGCTGCTCGCGCTGCGCGACAAGGGCAACACCGTGCTGGTCGTCGAGCACAAGCCGGAGACCATCGCGATCGCCGACCACGTCGTCGACCTCGGCCCCCGCGCCGGCGCCGAGGGCGGCCGGCTTCAGTACGAAGGGGACGTGGAGGGCCTGCGCGCCTCCGCCACCCTGACCGGCCGCCACCTCGACCGGCGCGTCGCTCTGAAAGAGCAGGTGCGCGAGCGGAGCGGGGCGATCGAGATCCGCGGCGCGAGCCACCACAACCTCCGCGACGTCGACGTCGACATCCCGCTGGGGGTGCTCAGCGTCATCACCGGGGTCGCCGGGTCGGGCAAGAGCTCACTGGTCCACGGCAGCCTGCCGCGCGGGGCCGACGTCACCGTCGTCGACCAATCCGCCATCCGCGGCTCCCGCCGCTCCAACCCGGCGACCTACACCGGGCTGCTCGAGCCCATCCGGAAGGCCTTCGCCAAAGCAAATGGCGTGAAGCCCGCCCTGTTCTCCAACAACTCGGAGGGGGCCTGCCCGGTCTGCAAGGGCGCGGGCGTGATCTTCACCGAGCTCGGCTTCATGGAGACGGTCACGACCCCGTGCGAGGAGTGCGAGGGCAGGCGGTTCCAGGCGGCCGTGCTCGAGTACACGCTCGGCGGGACGAACATCGCCGACGTGCTGCTGATGTCGGTGGACGAGGCCCGGGAGTTCTTCTCCGCCCCGGAGTCGAAGGTGCCGACCGCGGCGAAGCTGCTGGGGCACATGAGCGATGTCGGGCTCGGGTATCTCACGATCGGGCAGCCGCTGACGACGCTCTCCGGAGGCGAGCGCCAGCGGCTCAAGCTCGCCACCCACATGGGCGACAAGGGTGGTGTCTTCGTCCTCGACGAACCGACCACGGGGCTGCATCTGGCCGACGTGGGCAATCTGCTGGCCCTGCTGGACAGGCTGGTCGAGACCGGGAAGACCGTCATCGTGATCGAGCACCATCAGGCCGTGATGGCGCACGCGGACTGGATCATCGACCTGGGACCGGGAGCCGGCGTCGAAGGCGGCGAGGTCGTCTTCGAGGGCACTCCGGCGCAGCTGGTCGCGGATGCCTCGACGCTGACCGGCCAGCATCTGCGGGAGTACATCTCCTCGGCCGGAAAGCACGCGACCGCCGCCGTGGAGGGGGCTGAGGCCTGAGGGCCGACGGCACGTACTCTATGTGGGTGCCGACCGCCGTCCCCTCCGCCCTGGCAGGGCTCCTCGATGCGCTGCGCTGCCCCGCCTGCGGAGGCGCCCTGCAGGCCTCGCAGAACATGCTGCGCTGCAGCCACGGGCACACCTTCGACCTCGCTCGCGCCGGCTACGTCTCACTGCTGAGCGGCAGCGGCGCCACCAGCGGGGACGACGACGAGATGGCCCGGGCCAGACAGCGGTTCCTGGCCACCGGGGCCTACGCTCCCCTTCTCGAGGCGATCGGTGACCTCGCCGAGTCACACGTCCCGGACCTGGCCGCGGACGCACCCCGCAGCAGCAGCCCGGCCCCGACCATCCTCGATGCCGGATGCGGGCCCGGCTACTACCTCGCCGGGCTCCTGGATCGCTTCCCCGCCGCTCGCGGGCTGGGCTTCGACACCTCCGTCCGCTCGCTGCGCTTCGCCGCTCGCAGCCATGACCGCGCGGCGGTCTGCAGCGCGGACGTGTTCGCCCCGCTCCCCCTCGCCGACGGCTGTGCCGACCTGCTGCTGGATGCCTTCGCCCCGCGCAACCCCACCGAGTTCGCGCGCGTGCTGCGCCCCGGCGGGAGCCTGATCGTGGTGCGGCCGCTCGAGGGGCACCTCGCCCAGCTGCGCGACCTGGTCCCCGGCACGGTCGCCGTCGATCCCCACAAGGAGGAGCGGCTGCACGCCGCGTTGGATCCGCACTTCGCGGAGACCGCCCGGCGCGAGCTCCACGTCGACCTGTCCCTGTCCGCGGAGACCGCCCGGGACCTGGCCTGGATGACGCCGAGCGCCCGGCACCTCGAGGTCGCCGATCTGGATGCTGCGCTCGCCCGTCTCGACCCGGCCTCACCGCCGCCGGTCAGCGTCTCCGTGCTGATCAGCGTGCACCGCCCGCGCTGACCCGCTCCCCGCACCCCGCACCCCGCACCCCGCACCCCGCACCCCGCACCCCGCACCCCGCACCCCGCACCGGAGGATCCATGCCCGCACGACACTGCGTCTTCATCGACTTCGACGGCACCTTCGCCGCTCACGGCGTCGCCCCGCCCCAGCATGCCGACGCCGTCCGCCGTGCCCGCTCGGCCGGACACACGGTGCTGCTGTGCACCGGGCGGCCCGCCTCGATCGTCGCGCCCGACGTCGCCGCGCTCTTCGACGGGGTGGTCGCGTCCGCGGGGGCGTACGTCCGAGTGGGCACGGACGTCCTGCGCGATACACGCTTCCCCCAGGAGCTCGGCCGTCGCTCCGTGGAGATCCTGCAGGGGCACGGCGTGGCCTTCGCGCTCGAGGCCCCCGAAGCGCTGTACTGCACGCCCGAGACCGCAGCACGGATCCGCGCCGGCGTCGGCTCACCGCAGCCCGGTCTCGCCGGCGGTGTCGGCCGCGGCCCTCAGGACATCGTGGACGCCGCGCGGACGCCTGCGGACCTCGCGACGTGCTCCTTCGCGAAGATCTCGCTGTGGGGCTCGCCGGTCCGGGTCGAACAGCTCGCCGAGGAGATCGGCCCGGAGGTCGGGGCGCTGCCGAACTCGATCGCGCAGGACGACACCAGCTCCGGGGAGCTGCACCTGCGGGAGATCGACAAGGCCGACGGCGTCCGCCAGGTGGCCGGGCACCTCGGCATCGAGCTCACCGCGACGGTCGGGATCGGGGACGGGATGAACGACCTGGGGATGGTGCGAGCCGCCGGGACGGGCGTCGTGATCCACGGAGCACCGGCTGCGCTGCGCGAGGCAGCAGATCTGGAGGTGCCCGGCCCCGCCGAGCACGGTGTACTGATCGCCTTCGAGCGCCTCGGGCTGCTCTGAGGCACGGGGTCAGCTGCGGCGGCGGAGGCCGACCAGGACCAGTCCCGCGGCTGCCACCAGGGCACCGACGCCGAGCAGGATCACGCCCTGGGGCATCAGGTCGGCCGCGAAACGGACCTCGAAGGCCTGGACGATGGGACCGATGAAATCCGCCCGGTCCACGGAGTCCGGGACCACGGTGCCGATCTGATCAGCCAGCAGGCACGTCAGCGCGCCCGCCAGGATCCCGGCGATGCCCGCCAGGATCAGGAACGACCGGCGGTGCGCGGCGATCGCCAGAGCGAGGACGGCGAGGGCGAGGGCTGCCGGTCCCATCCAGGGGGTCCAGGGCGCGAGGGTCGCTGCGTGGTTCAGCAGCGGTACGTCCGGGATGGTCGCGAGCGTGGCGGTGGCATCGTCGGGCCGCGGGATATCGAACGGGATGACCTCTTCGACGGAGACCAGGAGCTCGTCGATCACGGGGCCGAGGTCGACGCCGAGCGCGTCCTCGCCCGGCGTGAACAGGGCCTCGTGCAGGTCCGCCATGGTCTCGTCCCAGAGGGTCGCATACATGTCGGTGCCGGTGATCCTCGGGGCCTGCTCCTGGGCGATGGGAGCGACCTGGTCCGCGACCCAGCCGGGGATCCGATCATCGTCCAGCAGCGTCTCCACCGCGCTGTCCGAGAGGGTGCGCTGGACCTCGGGATCCTCCGCGAGCGGCTGGGCGACGTCGAGGAAGCCCTCCTGGTCGATGACGTGCTCATGGAGCCACACGCCGGGCAGCCAGAGGGCACCGAGGACGGTGGCGAGGGTCAGCAGAAGGGCGGCGAGAAGATCACGTGCGGAAGACACCCGCACACGGTACCGGGACCGCCCGGGAGATCCCCGTACCCCGACCGCCGGGACGAGATCGGCCCCGCACCACCAGGTGGTACGGGGCCGTGCTCGATGCGGGACGGATCAGCCGATGCGGATGTAGGTCCAGCTGCCGGAGTAGATGTTGCGCTCGGAGGTGTCGACGCGCTTGTTGCCGGCGTCGACGAAGGTGTTGCCTCCGGCGTAGATGCCGATGTGGCCCGGCTTGTAGACCAGGTCGCCCGGCTTGGCCTGGGACTTGGGGATCACGGTGCCCGCCGAGGCCTGGCCACCGGCGCTGTGCGGGAGGCTGACGCCGTGCTGGGCGTAGACCCACTGGACGAAGCCGGAGCAGTCCCAGCCGGACGGCGAGGCACCGCCGTACACGTACGGCGTCCCGATGCCGGAGCGGGCGGTGGCCAGCACGGAGCTGCCCTTCGCGGCCGACGGGGCCGGTGCCGATTTCTCCTCGGACTCGGAGGACTCCTGCGACTCCTCGTCCTCGGACTCGGAGCGCTCGTCCTCGGAGTCCTCGCGGCTGGAGCGCTCGTTCGACCGGGTGGCGTCCTCGTCCTCGCGGCTCTCGCGCTGCTGGTCGCCCTCGTCCTCGGAATCCTGCTGGGCCTCGTCGCTCTGGGCGTCCTCGTCGGACTCCTCGTCGACGGGCTCGGGCTCAGGTTCCGGCTCGGGCTCGGGAAGCTCGACGGTGATGTCCGCGATGTCGGCGGTGGCGCTCTCGGCCTCGTCGTCGCCCTCGGCGGACTCGGCTGCGGGGATGCCGACGGCGGGAGCGGTCACGGGGGGCAGGACCGCGGGAGCGGCACCCTCAGCCTGCGGGGCCTGCGGAGCATCGTTCTGCGGCTCGGCGGTCGCGGCGGCGGCACCGCCCAGCAGCAGGCCGGCGGCCATCACCGTTCCGGCGGCGGCGCGTCCGGCGCGGACAGCAGGGGTCACCGTGCGCATCGCGCGGCGGTGAGTGTTGTTCGCAGTCTTCGACACGTTTCGCTCCCAGCCCCGGGCATCGGCCCTCGCGCTCTGCAGCTCTCGTACTCCGCACCCGGTGCGCGATGGGCTCTTCCGGGGGGAATGTCGAGGCTCGGCCGCCTCGGCACGTGTTCGACCCTAGGGGTCACAGGCGCCCCTGAGAGCCGAACTGAAAGCTTCTGGGGAAGAGCTTGACGGAGACTTTACCCGGCCAGAAGAGGGGTCACGTGGAGCTGGGTCGCGACGATCTCGGGCACAGCGACCTCCCCGCCGGCCGGGCCTCGCAGAACCACCGTCCCGGCAACCCTCTCCGCGCGCATCTCGACCCCGGGAAAGATGCCCTGACCTGCGAGTTCACCGAGAAGTTCCACGTCGCTCTGGACGCGTTCGCCGATCCGGTCCAGCCGTATCGTCGCGGTGCCACCGTCGGCGATGGCCTCGAGCAGCTCCAGAGGCGGATTGGCGGGGGTTTTACCCTCCGTGGTGGCGTGGGTCTCCGCGATGCCGAGGGCGGCGAGGCCCGGGATCGGGTTGCCGTACGGATCGGTGAACGGCGGCTCCAGCTTCTCGGCGAGCCGCCGCTCGACCTCGAGGCTCATCACGTGCTCCCAGCGGCACGCCTCCTCGTGGACGTGGGCGTAGTCCAGCCCGATCACGTCCAGCAGGTGACGCTCGGCCAGCCGGTGCTTGCGCATCACGTCGACGGCGACCTCGGTGCCCTGCTCGGTCAGGCGGATGCGGCGCTGATCGTCGAGATGGAGCAGACCGTCGCGCTCCATGCGGGCGACGGTCTGGGAGACCGTCGGGCCCGAGTGGCCCAGTCGCTCGGCGATCCGGGCACGCATCGGGGCGACACCGGCCTCGTGAAGCTCGAACACCGTCTTCAGGTACATCTCGGTGGTGTCGATGAGATCTCCGGTCACGAGGCCCCTCCCTTGGTAGGCGCGCTCGGCGGGCGCGCGGTAGCTGCGACAAGCTTAGTCCGTCAGGCGGGATGGCCGTCCGCAGCGCCCGCCGAGCACAGCCACCGCACACAGCGGCACGCCCCGGACCGCGCGGGTCCGGGGCGTGCCACGGGTGGTCGAGGACGGGCCCCGACGAGGATCTGAGCTGCCCGGTGGGGGCAGCTCCACGCTCAGGAGAGCCCGGAGACGATCTCGCGCATCAGGTCTGCGGTCTCGGTCGGCGTCTTGCCGACCTTGACCCCCGCGGCCTCGAGGGCCTCCTTCTTCGCCTGCGCGGTGCCCGCGGAGCCGGAGACGATGGCACCGGCGTGGCCCATCGTCTTGCCCTCGGGGGCGGTGAAGCCCGCGACGTAGCCGACGACGGGCTTGGTCATGTTGTCCTTGATGTACGCCGCGGCGCGCTCCTCGGCGTCTCCGCCGATCTCGCCGATCATGACCACGCCGACGGTGTCCGGGTCGGCCTCGAACGCCTCCAGGGCGTCGATGTGGGTGGTGCCGATGACCGGGTCGCCGCCGATGCCGATGCAGGTGGTGAAGCCGAGGTCGGCCAGCTCGTACATCATCTGGTAGGTCAGGGTGCCGGACTTGGAGACCAGGCCGAGCTTGCCCGGACCGGTGATGTTGGCCGGGGTGATGCCCGCGTTGGACTTGCCGGGGCTGATCACGCCGGGGCAGTTCGGCCCGATGATCCGGGTGCCGCCCTTGGCCTGGGCATAGTTGAAGAACTCCGCGGAATCCTTGACCGGGATGCCCTCGGTGATGATCACCAGGAGCTCGATGCCGGCGTCGATGGCCTCGATCGCGGCGGCCTTGGCGAACTTCGGGGGCACGAAGACCACCGAGACGTTGGCGCCGGTGGCCTCCATGGCGTCCGCGACGGTGCCGAAGACGGGGACCTCGTGGCCGCCCTCGAAGGAGACCGTCTGGCCCGCCTTGCGCGGGTTGGTGCCGCCGACGATGGTCGTGCCGGAGTCGAGCATGCGCTGGGAGTGCTTCATGCCCTCCGAGCCCGTCATGCCCTGGACGATGACCTTGCTGTTCTCATCGAGAAAGATAGACATGTCGAGTGTTGCTCACTTTCCTGCGGCGGCGAGCTCGGCGACCTTCGCGGCGCCGCCGTCCATGGTGTCGGCCTGGGTGACGAGGGGGTGGGCGAAGTCGGCGAGGATCTTGCGGCCCTCCTCGACGTTGTTGCCGTCGAGCCGGACCACCAGCTGCTTGGTGGCGGCGTCGCCGAGCTTCTGCAGGGCGCCGACGATGCCGCCCGCGACCTGGTCGCAGGCGGTGATGCCGCCGAAGACGTTGACGAACACGGCGGAGACCTGCTCGTCACCGAGGATCACGTCCAGGCCGTTGGCCATCACCTCGGCGGAGGCGCCGCCGCCGATGTCCAGGAAGTTGGCGGGCTTGACGCCGTGCTGCTCACCGGCGTAGGCGACGACGTCGAGGGTGGACATGACCAGGCCCGCACCGTTTCCGATGATGCCGACCTCGCCGTCGAGCTTGACGTAGTTGAGGTCCAGCGCCTTGGCCTTGGTCTCCAGCGGGTCCTCGGAGCTGGCGTCGACTAGTTCGGCGTGGTCCTCGTGGCGGAACGCGGCGTTCTCGTCGAGGGTCACCTTGCCGTCGAGGGCGATGATGCTGCCGTCGCCCGTCTTGACCAGGGGGTTGACCTCAACCAGGGAGGCGTCCTCCTCGCGGTAGACGTCCCACAGCTTCTGCAGCACGGGGGCCACCTTGTGGGCGGTCTCCTCGTCGAAGTTCGCGGCCTGGACGATCTCGGCGGCCTTGGCCTCGTCGATGCCGACATTGGGGTCGACAGCCACGCGAGCGAGGGCCTCGGGGCGCTCGACGGCGAGCTGCTCGATCTCGACGCCGCCCTCGACGGAGCACATGGCGAGGTAGTTGCGGTTCGCCCGGTCCAGCAGCAGCGAGAAGTAGTACTCCTCGGCGATCTCCGCGCCGGCGGCGATCATCACGCGATGCACGGTGTGGCCCTTGATGTCCATGCCGAGGATCTCGGAGGCCTTCTGCTCCGCCTCCTCGGGGGACTTGGCGATCTTGACGCCGCCGGCCTTGCCTCGGCCACCGGTCTTCACCTGCGCCTTGACGACGACGACCGGGGTGCCGAGCTGCTCAGCAGCAGCCTTGGCAGTGGCGGGGTCCTCCGCGACGACTCCTCCGAGCACGGGCACACCGTGCTTCTCGAAGAGATCGCGGGCCTGGTATTCATACAGGTCCACGGGGTGCATTCCTCTCGATATCGGCAGTGGGCGGCAGGCCTCACTCGGCCTCGGTGCCACCCCTGGGAATACGGCCAGGGTATCGCTTCCGCCGCACCGGCTCGTACGGCCGCCACCCGTGTGCGCGGTGTCTCACCCGGGGCCGGGAAACCGCCTCCCCCGCCCCCTGCCGTTCAGCTGCCCCGGATACGATGCGGAGATGAGCCGACGAAACCGCAGTCTCGCCCAACGCATCCGCGAGCACCTCGGCTTCAGCGTGGTCGCGATCGGCGTACTGTTCATCGTGCTGCGCCTGGTGGGCGTCCGTTCCACGTTCGCGGGCTTCGCCCTGTCCGTGGCGATCACGCTCGCCCTGAACGTCGGGCTGTCCTACTACAACGACCGCCGCGCCCGCTCCCCTCGCCCCCATGTCGAGCAGCGCGGGGGCGGCGACATCCGGTGGCGCGAGGACGACCGTCCGCGTGAGGACCGCTGAGGCGAGGAGACGCCATGGCCGACTGGAGAACCTACGCGAAGGCCGCACGCAACACGGCCCGCAAGCAGGCGCCCGCCGCCGGTGACGCCGCCCGGCGCGCCTCGTCCCGCGCGAGCGGCTATGTCCGCGCCGCCGGCAAGGCGATCGATGAGGGCCGGTCGGAGGACGAGGAGCCCCGCCGGCGCGCCGACCGCGAGAGGGAGGGGGCTCGGGAGGAACCTCGCCGTCGCGATGCCTCCGATCGGGAGCGGGAGCCCCGCCGGCACGGGGACATCGACGGAGACCGGGAGGAACCTCGCCGCTCCGCGTCCTCCCGGCCGGCTGCGACTACCGCGCGCGAGCGCCCGGCGGTCGACACGAGTCGTCTGCGCAAGGACGCGGCGGCGTACTACACGGTCGCCGAGCGGCGCGTGCACTCGGCGCAGATCGTCCCGCGGTTCATGCGCGCCCTGCGTGACGCCCTGCTGATCGGCCTGTCCCTGTTCGTCTTCTGGATCGTGCTCGCAGCCGCCGGCATCCAGATCCCCTTCACGACGGTGCTGATCGTGGTGCTGGTCATCGTCGCGATC
This sequence comes from Brachybacterium sp. GCM10030268, assembly GCF_042666305.1. NCBI lineage: Bacteria > Bacillati > Actinomycetota > Actinomycetes > Micrococcales > Dermabacteraceae > Brachybacterium > Brachybacterium sp. GCM10030268. Next base: position 450,163 of record NZ_JBHTCW010000001.1, read on the forward strand.
AGCTTCGCGACCGGACTGCTGGCCCGGCGCAGGTCCCCGGCCGCCCCTGACGACCCGGCCGAGGACCACGGGCCCGGCCCGGCATGACCTTCACGATCCTGCCGCTGACGGCCGACGACGCCGAGGACGTCCAGGCGCTTCTGGCCCGCTCCCCCGGCTACACGCTGCGAACCCGAGGGCGCTCGGTCGCCGGCGACGACGGCCACGGCGTCCTCATCGACCGCCCGCCGGGCACAGCGGCCTCCGCAAAGACCGTCTTCGGCCTGCGCGACGACTCCGGGGCACTGCGCGGACTGTGCGACGTCATCCACGGGTGGCCCTCTCCGGAGACCGCCCACATCGGCCTGCTGCTGGTCGACGATGCCGCTCAGGGCAGCGGTCTGGGGCGCCTGCTGCACGACAGCGTGATAGCCCAGCTGCGTGCCCGCGGTGACATCGCGCAGCTCCGCGCCGGGATCGTCGGGACGAACGCCGACGCGGCACAGGGGTTCTGGGAGCGGTTGGGCTACCGACCGACCGGCGAGGAGCACTCCGTGTCGGCGGGCACGATCCGATCCACCACTGCGATCCTCACCCGCCCGCTGGATCCTCCTGCCGCACCCCCGGCCTCCGGCACGAACCTGTAGCTGAGCGGCACTCGCCCTCCTCTGAGAGGGGTCTGGTGCCGCTCACCTCCACCTTTTTGCCACACGGTCCCGGCCACGGGCCCCGGTCATAGACGTGCACCCCCGCTCCTGCGGTCCCGGTCCCGGCCACGGGGTCCCGGTCATGGACGTGCGCCCCCGGTCCTGCGCCCCCGGTCCCGGCCCTGGTTCTGTGGTCCCGGCCCCGGCCGTGCGGCCCTGGTCCCGGCCCTGCGGCCCCGGCCGGACCAGCACTATCGGTGAAGGGCACCACCGAGGTCGGCGATCGACGTCGCCGCCGCCTCGACGGCGTCCTCGAGCCAGTCGGGCATCTCGCGGGCGATGAAGGGTCGCGTGATCCCGTAGGGCGCGAGCCGGGTGGCGACCATCAGGAGCTCGCGGCGCTGCGGGGTCGGCTCCGGGTACAACCGCTCTGCCAACCGCTCGAGCGCCTGGTCCACGTCGTCGTTGAGGTGGGCGACCTCCCCGTGCAGCGACGCCGGTCCGGTCTCGAGCAGGCGCCGGGTGCTGAACAGGAGCATCGCGCGAGCGTCCGCGGGATGGCGTCGGCAGAAGGCGGGGATGTGCCGGGCGGAGGCGATCACGGCCTCTCGCGGGTCCGGGCGCGCGGCGGCCTCGAGCAGGCCGACATGGAAGCGCCGGATGGAGCGGATCCATAGCCGGCCCAGCAGCTCCTCGCGCGAGGCGAAGCGGTGATAGATCGATCCGCTGGGCCCCTGGATCTCTCGGGCGACGTCGGCGATGGTCACCGTGGGGCCGACGTCGAGCAGGGCACGGGCGGCCCCGTCGAGCACGTCGTCCTCGGTGAAGCGGGCGGGTCTTGCCATGGGACGGGATCCTAGCTAGGTTTCAGATCATGCGTTCTGGAATCCGCTCTCTATTAAGGGTGGGGGCCACGGGCAGGCCCCCTCCCCGCTGGGCACGCGCGGCAGGTTGGGCGTGCCTGCTGCTGCCGCTGCCCTCCGTCCTCTGGCGGCTCGCCATGCTGGCCGGCGTCGACGTCGGCTTCGCCGATGCGGAACTGTTCCGCGGTCAGCCCGGGCCCACGATGTACGTGCTGGGCCTGAACGCCGTCGAGCTCGTCGTCGGCGGGCTGTGCCTGGGGCTGATCATGCCCTGGGGCGAACGGCTCCCCCGGCGGGTTCCCGGCCTGGGCGGGCGTGCCATCCCCCGCACGGTGCCGCTCGCGATCGGAGGCGCCGGGAACGTGGCCATGTACGCCATCTTCGGGTCGCTGCTGGCATCGTTCGTCGGCAGCTGGACCGGCGCCACCGAGGCGTGGACGCCGGATCGGGGCATGGACGGCGCGGAGCGCGCCATGCTGGCTGTCTGCTACGTGCCGTTCATGCTGTGGCCGGTCGCCATCACGCTCGCCCTGGTCGGGTACGGAATGAGACGTCGATCCTGAGGACGCGACTCAGAGCTTGGTGATCGGGGCGTAGCGCAGCAGCAGGCGCTTCTTCCCGTTCGGCGGCTTGAACTGCACCTCGACCTGGGTTTTCTCGCCCTGACCGGCGACCTCGGTGACCGTCCCCATCCCGAAGGAGTCGTGGGTGACGCGGTCCCCGGCCGCGAGCTGCGGCATCGCCGAGGCGGGGGTGGGCGCACGTCCGGATCCGAGGCTGGGGCGACTGACGTCCCGCCGGCCGCCGCCGAGGCCGCCGCTGAACGAGGGACCTCGCTGGCCGCCGCCGTAGCCGCCCGACCCGTAGCCCCCGGACGAGCCCTGGCCGAAGCCGGCCCCGCTGAGGGTGGAACCGGCGCGGGCGACGTCGAGCACCTCCTCGGGGATCTCATCGAGGAATCGGCTGGCGGGCATGAACTGGGTCTGGCCCCACATGGCGCGCATCTGGGCGCGGGTGAGGTAGAGCTTCTCGCGGGCACGGGTGATGCCCACGTAGGCCAGGCGCCGCTCCTCCTCCAGCTCCTGGGGGTCGCCGAGGGTGCGGTTGTGGGGGAACGTGCCGTCCTCCATGCCGGTGAGGAAGACGACCGGGAACTCCAGTCCCTTGGCGGTGTGGAGCGTCATGAGGGTGACGAACTGGTCCTCGGCGCCGGGGATCTGGTCGGCGTCGGCGACCAGGGACACCTTCTCCAGGAAGCGATCCAGGAGGGAGGCGTCCGGATCCTCGGGGGCCGCCAGCGCCGCGTCCGGAGCGACATCCGCTCCGGTGACGTCCTGGCCGGCGACATCCGGGACGGCGACATCCGGGACGGCGTGGTCCGAGGCGGCGCCCTCGGGTGCGGCGGTCCCCTCAGTCTCGTCCGCCTCGTCCTCCTCGAACTCGCTGGCGGCGGCATCGGCCGCTTCCGTCTGCGCCTCGAACTCGGCGGCGACGCTGATCAGCTCCGCGAGGTTCTCGAGCCGGGATTCGTCCTGCGGATCCTCGCTGCCCTGCAGCTCGGCGTAGTACCCCGAGCGCTGCAGGATCGCTTCGATCAGCTCGGCCGGGCCGTCCCCGCGCCGAGCCATCTCCTGGAGGTCCTCGAGCATCGCGACGAAGCTGCGTACCGCGTTCAACGAGCGCGTCGCGATCCCGGGGGCCTCATCGGCCCGGCGCAGCGCCTCACCGAAGCTGATCCGTTCGCGCTCGGCGAGCATCGCGATCGTGGCCTCGGCGCGGTCACCGATGCCGCGCTTGGGCACGTTGAGGATGCGACGGAGGTTGATCTCGTCGGCCGGGTTGGCCAGGACCTGCAGGTAGGCGACGGCGTCCTTGATCTCGCGGCGCTCGTAGAAGCGGGTGCCGCCGATGACGCGGTAGGGCAGGCCCACGCGGATCAGCTGGTCCTCCAGCGCGCGGGACTGCGCGTTGGCGCGGTAGAAGATCGCGATGTCCCCGGCGGAGCGGCCATCGTCGACCAGGGCATCGATCTGGCGCCCTATGTACCGGGCCTCGGCCTGCTCGTCGTCGGCGACGTACAGAGTGATCTGGTCACCGTCGCCCTGGTCGGTCCACAGGTTCTTCTTGCGCCGGCCCTCATTGCCCTCGATCAGCGCGTTCGCCGCCGAGAGGATGCGCTGGGTGGAGCGGTAGTTCTGCTCGAGCACGATGGTGCGTGCCGAGGGGAAGTCCTGCTCGAACTCGACGATGTTGCGGATCGTGGCGCCGCGGAACGCGTAGATGGACTGGTCGGAGTCGCCGACCACGGTGAGATCCGCTCGGGGATCCTCCCCCACGAGTTCGCGCACCAGGGCGTACTGGGCGGTGTTGGTGTCCTGGTACTCATCGACCAGCAGGTGCCGGAAGCGGCGCCGGTACCCCTCGCGGATCGCCGGGTTCTCCCGCAGCATCGTCACCGTCAGACCGATGAGGTCGTCGAAGTCGACGGCGTTGGCCTGGCGCAGCCGCTCGGTGTAGTTCGTGTAGATCCGCGCCAGCGTCTTCTCGAAGGGGTTCTTCGCGGCCTCGGCCTGGTCGGCGAAGTCGATCGGGTCGGTGAGGTCGTTCTTCAGCGAGGAGATGCGCGAGGCCAGCATGCGCGGCGCGTGCTTCTTGGTGTCCAGCTCCAGATCCTTGGCGATCGTCGTGATCAGCCGCAGGGAGTCGGCGCTGTCGTAGATGGTGAACGAGCTCTTCAGGCCGGCGGCCTGGGCGTCGCGGCGCAGGATCCGCACGCAGGCACTGTGGAACGTGGAGACCCACATGCTGCGGGCCGCGGGGCCGACGAGCTCGCCGACGCGTTCGCGCATCTCGGCGGCGGCCTTGTTGGTGAAGGTGATGGCGAGGATCTCCCCCGGCATCGCCTCGCCGGTGCGCAGCAGGTGGGCGATGCGCCGGGTGAGGACGCGGGTCTTGCCGGAGCCCGCACCGGCGACGATCAGCAGCGGGCTGCCCCGGTGCTCGACGGCCTCGCGCTGGGCGGGGTTGAGGTCATCGGTGAGCTCACCCAGGAGCGTGGCGTCCGGGCCGCCCCACGGGGCGCCGCGACGGATGTGGTCGAGGCTGTCGCGGTCCGCGGGGTGGGGAGCCTGGTCGTGGTGGGCCGGAGGCTGCGGCACGGCGGCCTGAGGTGGTTCCTCGTCGTGGGGCGGCTCATCGAACGGGGGCTCCTCCGGCGGCGGCTCCTCCAGAGGGGGCGCATCCAGCGCTACCTCCGCGAGCCCCCGCGAGTCCGGGACGGGGTCCGCTGCCGGTGCGCCGTCGATGGCGCTGACCGCCGGCGCGCCGGCGTCGCCGGCCCCTGTGCGCTCGCCTGCTGTCCCTGCGCGCTCAGCGGCTGCCGCGGGATCCGGGCTCGCCGGCGCCACCCGCACACCGTCCAGACGGCGGAAGGAGTCGGGCAGGGAGAGGTCGTCGAAAAGTGAACTCATGGGGACACCAGGATAGGCGCGGGGGCCGACGGTCAGCACGTGGCGCGGCCCTGGTGTGGACGACGGCACGCTGCGCGCCGATCCGACGCCGGGGCTCGCGACCGTGGCAGGGCCGACGAGCAGTGACCACAGAGGCCGGGTACCGGACGGACCGGGACCAACCGGCCGGGACCAGCCGGCCCGGACCGACCGGGTCTCAGACGAAGACGGCGATGACGATGTTGGCGATGATCGCGGTGGGGATGCCGAACCAGATCACCGACGGGGTCTGCTCGCGGCGGTAGGCGGCCACGTAGGCGAACGCCGTCGCCACTGCCGCGACCAGGAACTTGATGCCGAGCTTCATGGAGTTCGCATCGCCGGTGAGCGGGACCAGGACCATCAGCACCAGACCGAGCACGAGCGCCCCGGCGGCGGCATGGGACATGCCGGGATTGGGGACGCGGGTGCGGGCGGCGGCGACCCAGGTCCCCAGGGCCACGGCCCAGCAGATCATGTGGAGGACGACGAGCAGAGAGATCAGGACGGACATGGTGCCACGATACGTCGGCTTCCTCACCGGTTCCTCCAGGCCACATGCGAGAATCACCGCATGATCACCCCTGGCTCCACCCCTCGCGGTGAACCGTCCCCCGGTGATCCCGGCGATGGGGCCGCCCCGGGCCGGGGGCGCGCCGGCGACCCCGAGCTCACCGGGGATCCCGAGACGACCGGCGGCCCGGCCGCCTGGCTCTCCGGAGATCTGGATCTCGAGCACCCGCCGCGCCTGGGTGGCCGGCGGATCGCTGCGGCGTTCGCATCGCTGCTGCTGGTCCTGGCACTGCTGGGCTGGGGCCTGCCGCTGGTGACCGGGGCCGGCTGGGCGCAGATCGGGCGACGTTTCGCCGAGATGCCCATCTGGTCGGTGCCGCTGATGGTGGTGCTCGGGGCGGTGGCCCTGGCTCTGGAGTCCGCCACGGTGCGCACCGCCTTCCGTGGTTCCCGGTACCGCGACGCCGTGCAGGGCCATGCCGCCTCCCAGGCGGTGGGGATGGCCGTGCCGGGCGGGTCGATGATCGGCACCGTCCTGCTGGGCTACCTGATGCGGCGTTCCGGTCTGGGCATGCAGGCGATCATCACCGGCGTGATCGCGGCGTCGCTGGTCGACATGGCCCTGACGTCGGCGGGGATCCCGCTGCTCGGCCTGGTGGCCTATGCCCTCACGCCCCTGGTCGGCCCAGAGGCCCCGGACCTGCCTGGTGGGCTGTGGGCCGCACTCGCTGCTGTCGCGGGCGGGCTGGTCACGCTGGGCCTGGCCTCCCTGCTCATGCGCCGCAGCGTTCTGGCCTCCGTGGTCGCGCAGGTATCCCAGGTGCTCCCGGTGGCCGACCCGGAAGCGATCCTGCGCCAGCGCGATGCGCTCGTGGCCCTGCTGCGCACGCGCGCCGCGGGCCTGCTCGGGCCGACGGTCCTCGCCCGGGCGGTGCAGTGGCTGGCGCTGCTGGTGGCGATCCGGGCGCTCGGCATCGAGGTCCCGCTGCTGGTGACGCTCGCGATCTTCGCCCTGGGACGCGTGCTGGCGCTGGTTCCGCTCACCCCGGGCGGGACCGGGATCGCCGAGACCGTCGGTGCGGCGGCGCTGGTCGCGCTCGGGACGGCCGGCGATGCGGCGGCGACCGCCATGCTGCTCCTGGCGGTGGCGACGTTCGTAGTGCCATGCCTGGCGGGCGGGGTCGCGGCGGCGATGGCCATGACGCGGGCTCCGGCCCGCAGGCGCTGAGCGCCGCAAGCACTGAGAGCCGCAAGAACCGCAAGCGCTGAGAGCCGCAGGCGCTGGGGCCGACCTCAGTCCTCCGCCCGCTCTCACCTTCTTCTCGCGTCCCTCACTCCCGGTCGTCGTCCTCGTCGAAGTCCGGGGTCTGGGTGCCCAAGGAGTGGGAGACGTCCGGCAGGAACGGACGTGGTGCGGACGGAGCCAGCGGGTAGCCGCCGATGCTCGCACCGTGCTGGGTGCCGACGAAGTGCGCGACGTCGCCGACGTGCCGGTGCGCTTCCTCCCCGCGGCCCAGGAAGCCCGCCCCTGCGTAGCCGCCCAGTCGCCGTCCGCTGGAGCGCTCGTGCACAGTGGCGACCTCGTCGAGCTGGGTGGCGCTGCTGCGCAGACCGCTCACGATCCGGCCGAGCTCCGGGTAGACCTCGCTGGTCCAGCGCTCATGCAGATCTTCGCCGAGCCGGCGGGTGGGCTCGCTCCCGGATCGGGCGACGTCACCGATCGTGTTGGCCAGTCGCAGCCGGACGAGGGTGAGCCGGTCTGCGGCACGTCGCAGCGCGCCGGCCTGCGCGCGGAGCTCACGCGGGTCCGAGCTCATCGGGCTTCTCCTTCCCGCCGCTCCCGGTGCCCGGGCTGCTGCGGGGGTCGGCACCGTCGGGTGCCTTCATCGTAGGCGGTCGGCCGGCCACAGTCTCCAGCCAGTCGTCCAAGACCTCGAGGGCTCGTGCGCGGGCGTCGTCCTCGGAGAGGAACACGTCGTGGCGGGCCCCGTCGATCGCCTCGATGCGGACGTCGGGTCCGAGCCGTCGGGCTGCTGCGGCGATCGAGCGGACGTCGAGCACCGTGTCCGCCCGGCGCATGTCCTCGCGGAAGCGCACACCGATCGCGGAGCGGGCCGCGTGCAGGACCAGGACGGGGATCGCGAGGGGTCCCGCCGCTGCCAGCCGGGCCTGCCCGTCCAGCACGGCGGCCAGCGTGGAGGCGGGGAAACGGTGCCCGCGCTCGGGTTTGAGGGCGAGGTCGTAGTCGAACGGTCCGCCGTACCGGGTGTGGACGGTGCGTGCGAAGTGGGAGGTGCCCGGCGGCAGGATGGGCTTGTTCTGGAGCCGCTGCGCGGCGGCCTGCACGACGGGCGCCAACAGCAGGCGGGGCGCCGAGCCCAGGTGACTCTCGAGCCATGGGGAGTTCAGCGCGAGCGCGCGGAGGGTGCCGGGGTGGCGCTGGGCCCACAGGGCGGCGATGAGGCCGCCGGTGGAGTGGGCCAGCAGGACGGGCGGCCGATCACGGCCGATGATGCGCAGCGCTGCCCCGATCTCCTCGTCGTAGCGGCTGAGGTGATCGATCGCCGTGGGAGTCTGCCCGTCCAGCAGGCTGCGGCCGTGCTTGCGCAGGTCCAGTCCCCAGACGTCGTGGCCGAGGCCACCGAGGTGCTCGAGCAGACCCCGGTCGAAGACGTAGTCGGACCAGCCGTGCAGGACCAGCACCGGAGCCACCTGGCGGCCCGTGGGCGGCTCAGCATCGCCGGTGCCCGGCTCACGATGGATCAGGGTGGCGATGACCGGGCCCTCGGAGTCACTTCCCAGCTCGATCCGCCGGGCCGTATATCCCTCTCCCAGCACCGGGTCAGCGCTCATAGGGCTCCGGTGCTCGCCCGCAGCAGCTCGAGGACCTCGTCCCGTCGGTACCGGCGGTGTCCGCCGAGGGTGCGCATGTAGGTCAGTTTGCCGGACTGTGCCCAGCGGGTGACGGTCTTGGGATCGACATGGAACATCTTGGCGACCTGAGCCGGCGTCAACAGTTCTGCCGTCGGGTCTTCGCTCTCAGGCGAGAGATCCGTGGATCCGTTCATCGGGCGTGCGACCTTTCCAGCGGGACTTCGTACACAGGAGGCGTCGGCCACCGTTCGGGCACGCCCAGGACCCCGGGGCCGGCTGGACGAGCCACGGTCTACGGCCGGGCACTCGGGTCAGTCAGCCTAGACGTCAGACTTACGGTGTCGGGCAAACATTTGCCCCGGTTCCGGCCAAAGATCGTGGATGCTCCGGCCTCCACGGGCCCTGTGCCGCGTCCCCGCGCACGGGGCCGGAGAAGGGATGTTGGGCACGTCTCCCGGTGCGGGGTTCGCGGGATGCGAGGGCATGCATGTACTCTTGGATTCCGAATCAATGCCATCTTCCGGGCTGACACGAGGCCCGGCAGCCGACGCACAGGGGGTCAGTTCCATGGGTCGCGGCCGACAGAAAGCCAAGCACACCAAGGTGGCACGGGACCTCAAGTACTACAGCCCGCCCACGGACCTCACCGCGCTGCAGCGAGAGCTGCAGTCCGAGCGGAGCGAGGGCGCTGACGGCGACGACCTGGCCGAGGGCAGTGACGACTGGGCCGATGAGGATGCGCAGTCCGCACGCCGTCGCTGAGGACTGGCCACCACCGTGACGATGATCGAGGGTCGACCCACCGGGTCGGCCCTCGAGTCGTATCCGGCCATTTTCCTCAGGGCCCCTCAGGTCCAGCCGGGATGCTGACCGGCGAGCATGACGGATCCGCCCTCGACTCCCTTGGCGCCGGCGACGACCTGCTCCAGCGGTGAGCCGGGCTCCGGCAGGGAGTCCTCCCCGACGATCTCTCCGATCACGCGTGCGCCCAAGCCGCGGGCGGAGAGCACGGCGAGGGTCGCCTCCACCTGCTCGGCGTCGACCACGGCGACCATCCCGATGCCCATGTTCAGCGTGCCTTCGAGGTCTGTCTGCGGCACCGACCCCCACCGGGCGATCCGGGCGAACACCGCGCCCGGCTCCCAGGTGGAGCGGTCCAGGCGCGCGGCGAGCCCGGCGGGCATGACTCGGGCGAGGTTGGCGGCCAGTCCGCCACCGGTGACGTGGCTGAGGGCGTGGACCGCCCCGGCGGAGCGGGGATCGGCCAGCACTGCCAGCACGTCGGCGGCGTAGATGCGGGTGGGTTCGAGGATCTCCTCGCCCAGCGTGCGCGAGAAGTCTTCGATATGCGTCTGCAGTCCGAGGCCCTGGGCGGCTATCACGGCGCGCACCAGCGAGTACCCGTTCGAGTGCAGACCGGAGGCGTCCATCCCGATCACCACATCGCCGCGGCGCACGCGGTCCGGACCCAGCAGGGAATCGGCCTCGACCACACCGACCGCGGCGCCTGCGACGTCGTAGTCCTCGGGCGCCATCAGGCCCGGATGCTCGGCCGTCTCGCCGCCGACGAGCGCGCAGCCGGCGAGCCGGCAGCCCTCGGCGATCCCGCGCACCACGTCGGCGATCCGCTCGGGAACCACCTTGCCGCAGGCGATGTAGTCGGTCATGGCCAGCGGGGCGGCGCCGACCACCACGATGTCGTCGACGACCATGCCGACGAGGTCGCGGCCGATGGTGTCGTGCACGTCGAGCTCACGGGCGATCGCGATCTTGGTGCCGACCCCGTCCGTCGACGAGGCCAGCAGCGGCCGCCGGTAGTCCTTCAGGGCGCTGACGTCGACGAGTCCGGCGAAGGCGCCGATCCCGCCGAGCACCTCGGGGCCGTGGGTGGCGGCCACGGCTTCCTTCATCAGTTCCACCGCGCGGTCGCCGGCGGCGGTGTCGACCCCGGACCCCGCATAGGTGATGGCGGGATCCGCATCTCTGCTGGTGCTGGCGCTGGTGGTGTTCATGCGTCCTTCCCGGCGACGGCGAGCTCAGGATCAGGCTGAGCGAGGATCCCCTGCGTCCTGGCGACGGGCTCGGGAAGCGACATCGGGTACTTGCCGGAGAAGCAGGCGGTGCACAGCGAATCGGCGGGCTGCTCGGTGGCGGCGACCATGCCCTCCTCGGAGATGTAGCCCAGCGAGTCCGCCCCGAGCGAGCGGGCGATCTCCTCGAGGTCCAGCCCGTTGGCGATGAGCTCGGCACGGGAGGCGAAGTCGATGCCGAAGAAGCAGGGCCAGCGCACCGGCGGAGAGGAGATCCGGACGTGGACCTCCGCCGCGCCGGCCTCCCGCAGCATCCGCACCACGGCGCGCTGGGTGTTGCCCCGCACGATGGAGTCGTCGACGACCACGAGCCGCTTGCCCTCGATGACCTCGCGCAGCGGATTCAGCTTCAGCCGGATGCCCAGCTGCCGGATGGTCTGGCTGGGCTGGATGAACGTGCGGCCGACGTAGGCGTTCTTGACCATGCCCTGGCCGTACGGGATGCCCGACTCCTGCGCGTAGCCGATGGCCGCGGGGGTGCCGGATTCCGGGGTGGGGATCACGAGGTCCGCTTCGACGGGGTGCTCGCGGGCGAGGCGGCGACCCATCTCGGTGCGGGCCTCGTTCACCGAACGGCCGGCGATGTGGGTGTCGGGACGGGCGAGATAGGCGTACTCGAACACGCAGCCCTTGGGCCGCGAGTCCATGACCTGTTCGCTGCGCAGCCCCTGCTCGTCGATGACGATCATCTCGCCGGGAGCGACCTCGCGCACGAAGCTGGCCCCGCAGATGTCCAGGGCGGCGGTCTCGGAGGCCACCACCCAGCCGCGCTCGAGGCGGCCGAGGACCAGCGGGCGGATGCCCTGCGGGTCGCGTGCCGCGTACAGGGCGGTCTCGCTGAGCAGGGTGAAGCAGTAGGCGCCGTGCAGTCGCGGCATGAGATCGCGCAGCGCGCTCTCGAGCGTGCCCTCGGTGTTCAGCAGCGCGGAGACCAGGGCGGTGTCGGTCGTGTTGCCACGCGCCAGCTCACCGGTGCGGGGCCTGCCGTGGCGCTCCTCGACCAGCGCCAGCAGCTCGTCGGTGTTGATGATGTTGCCGTTGTGGGCGAGGGCGACCGTGCCGTCGGGCCGAGGGCCGAGCGTGGGCTGGGCATTGGACCAGACGGAGCCGCCGGTCGTGGAGTAGCGGGTGTGCCCGATCCCGATGTGCCCCTGCAGCGTCTCCAGGGAGGCTTCGTCGAACACCTGCGAGACCAGGCCCATGTCCTTGTAGACCAGGATCTGGGATCCGTCGGAGGTGGCGATGCCTGCCGACTCCTGGCCGCGGTGCTGGAGGGCGTACAGACCGTAGTAGGTCAGCTTCGCGATGTCCTCCCCTGGGGCGAACACGCCGAAGACCCCGCAGGAATCCTGCGGGCCCTTCTCCCCGGGGAGCAGGTCATGGGAGAGATTGCCGTCGCCGCGTGCCACTGGTCCATGATGGCACACCCCGGCAGCTGTGCTCGCGGCGTCGCTCGGCGAGCCGACGGGGCGCTCGTGGGCCGGCAGGTCAGCGGCCCCTCGGCGAGATCCGCAGTGGCTGTCAGCGGCCCCTCGGCGGGATGTGCAGTGTGTGTCAGCGGTCCCGTCGCCCGTGCCGGCGGTGCCTGATCGCATCGACCAGAGCGGCGATGGCCGCCAGGGGCAGGCCGATGAAGACCACGGCCAGGAGCACCAGGTTCAGGGCGGACCCCGCGTCCTCCAGGGGCAGCAGGGGCGCGGCGACCAGCGCGACCACGGCGGGCACCGCCAGGGCGAGTGCGACCCAGAAGCCCAGCGTGGGTGTGCGGCGGCGGCGCACATACAGCGTCGTCGCCTCCGGGTCCGGGGCGGCGGGGCGTTCAGCGCCCTCGGGGTTCGCGGCGCTCTCGGGTGCCTCGTGGTTCCCGGCGCTCTCGTGGTTCCCGGCGCTCTCGGGCATCTCGCGGTTCTCGGGCATCTCGGAGGTGTTCACAGCTCTCCTGCGGTCTCGACCGCGGCGGCGACGATGGCCGGGTCGGTCTCGGTGTCGGGTGCGCCGTCCTCGCGCGCGGCGCCGGGGCGGCGGCGGGCGGAGAGGTGCACGTCGGTGACGCCGCTGCGGCGCACGAGGTCACCGATATCGGCCGGGCGGACTCCTCCCCCGGCGCAGATCGCCAGCAGGTCCTCCGCCGCATCGACCATGGCGGCGAGGTCGTCGGCCCCCTCCAGTGCACGTTCGGCGCCGCCGGAGCTGAGGACCCGGTGGAAGCCGAGGCCGAGCAGGGTGGTGACGGCCTCGGCGCGCTCCTCGCGCGAGCTCATCGCGTCGACGGCGCGATGGCAGGTCAGCGACACCCCGCGCACAGCTGCCTGGGCGGAGCGCAGGGCACCGTCACGGATCGTCTCGATCGCGGGGACGTCGAGCGCTCCCTCGGTGGTCAGCGCACCGAGCACGACACCGGCGGCTCCGGCGGCGACGGACTCCCCGGCCTGGGCGGCCATCAGGTCGACCTCGTCGGCGTCGACCACGAACTCTTCGGGTCTGCCGAGGAAGTCCACTCGGCCCGCGCGTGAACGGATCAGGACGTGCACGTCGAAGTGCGGCTTCGCGTCGGCGGCGGCCACCAGCTCGGACGCCCGCCGGGTGCACTGCTCGACCAGTTCGGGCGGAGGCGTCGTGCCCCCGCTGGCGAGGTCCACGCACAGTTCGACGCGGTCGGCCCCGGCGAGCGCGGCCACCTCGAGCCCGGCGAGGTCCTGCACGGCGATCTCGACGGCGATGCTCATGGAGTCTCCTTCTGGCGGGCGGTGCGCACGGTGCGGCGGGGTCCGGGCAGCGGCAGCAGCTCGGCGAGGTCGCTGCGTTCACCGCTGGCGCGGACGCGGCCGTCGGCCACGGCGTCGGCCCAGGTCGTCTCGCCGCTGACGAGAGCCAGCCAGGTGGCGGCGTCGGTCTCGACCACGGCGGGCGGGGTGCCGCGGGTGTGCCTCGTCCCGGCGATCGCCTGGACCGCCGCGTGCGGGGGCACGCGCAGTTCGACGGCGCCGCCGGGGAACTCCTCGGCGAACAGTTCCAGGGTGTGGCGGACGGCGGGGGCCAGCACGGAGCGGGCGGTGGTGGCGGGGTCCATGGCCCAGGCGGCGAGGGCCGCGCGCCCCGCGTCGGGATCGGTGCGGCGGGTCACCACGTCAGTGCGTCGCCCGCGGCAGCAGGTCGTGGACGACGATCGTGTCCGAGCGGTCCGGGCCGACGCCGATGGTGCTGATGCGGCACCCGGCGAGCTCCTCGAGCCGGCTGACGTAGGCGCGGGCGTTCTCGGGCAGCTCCTCGAAGGTGGAGCACTGCGAGAGGTCCTCGGTCCAGCCGGGCAGCGTCTCGTAGACGGGGACCGCGTGGTGGAACTCGGTCTGGGTCATCGGCATCTCGCGGTGGATGACCCCGTCGACGTCGTAGCCCGTGCAGATCGGGACCTCGTCGAGGCCGGTGAGCACGTCGAGCTTGGTCAGGACGATGTCGGTGAAGCCGTTGATGCGCACGGCGTGACGGATCATCAGCGCGTCGTACCAGCCGCAGCGGCGCGGGCGCCCGGTGTTGACGCCGACCTCGCCGCCGGTGGTCTGGAGGTACTCGCCCCACTTGTCCTCGAGCTCGGTGGGGAACGGCCCGGCGCCCACGCGGGTGGTGTACGCCTTGACGATCCCGACGACCCGGTCGATGCGGGTGGGGCCGACGCCGGTGCCCGTGCAGGCGCCGCCCGCGGTGGGGTTGGAGCTGGTGACGAAGGGGTAGGTGCCGTGGTCGACGTCGAGGTAGGTGGCCTGACCGCCCTCCATCAGCACCACCTCCTCGCGGTCCAGCGCGGAGTTCAGCATCTCGGTGGTGTCGACGACCATCGGGCGCAGGCGCTCGGCGTAGGACAGCAGGGAGGCCGTGACCTCCTCGATGTCCACCGACCGACGGTTGTACAGCTTGACCAGCAGCTCGTTCTTCTGGCGCAGCGCTCCCTCGACCTTCTGGCGCAGGATCGACTCGTCGTAGAGGTCCTGGACGCGGATGCCGAGGCGACCGACCTTGTCCATGTAGGCGGGGCCGATGCCGCGCCCGGTGGTGCCGATCGCGCGCTTGCCCAGGAAGCGCTCGGTGACCTTGTCGAGGGTCTGGTGGTACGGCGCGACGATGTGCGCGTTGGCGCTGATGCGCAGCCGCGACGTGTCCACGCCGCGCGCGGAGAGCATCTCGACCTCCTCGAACAGCGCCTCGAGGTTGATGACCACGCCGTTTCCGATCACCGGAGTGACATCCGGGGAGAGGATCCCTGCGGGCAGGAGCTTCAGCTCGAACTTCTCGCCGTCCACGACGACGGTGTGACCGGCGTTGTTGCCGCCGTTGGGTTTGACGACGTAGTCGACCCTGTCTCCGAGGAGATCGGTGGCCTTGCCCTTCCCCTCATCACCCCACTGGGCTCCGACGATCACGACGGCGGGCATGGCAACTCCTAGACGGGCGGAGACGGGTGGTGACGGACGGACAGCGGCACATCGCCCACGGGCGGTGACGCACCGTGGGCCGTGAGGACGGGAAGGAAGTGCGCGTGGATCGTACCAAGCACAGCCTTGATCCCGACGGGGCCCACGTGATCCCGACGGGGCCCGCAGCCGCGTCGGACCGGGCCTGTGGGCCCGGCCCGGCAGGCGCGACCGGCCCGGCAGGCGCGACCGGCCCGGCAGGCGCGACCGGCCCGGCAGGCGCGACCGGCCCGGCAGGCGCGACCGGCCCGGCAGGCGCGACTGGGTCGGCAGGCCGGCTCGGCTCGGACGGCCGGCTCAGCCCAGCAGGCTGGGATCGGCCTCGCGCAGGAACTCGGTGACCCGGTCCGCCTCGGCCTGGTCGCCGATGCGGCGAGAGGTCTCCCCCAGCATCGCCAGGGCCCGCAGGAAACCGCGGTTGGGCGCGTGGGAGGCGGGGACAGGACCCTGGCCGCGCCAGCCGGCCTTGCGCAGGGCGTCGAGGCCACGGTGATAGCCGGTCCGGGCGAAGGCGTAGGCGGTGACCTCGTCGCCGTCGGTCAGCGCGTCCTGAGCGAGGACGGCCCAGACCATCGGGGATTCGGGGTGACGGGCGGCGATCTCCCGCGGCTCCCCGTGCTCCGCGAGCTCGTCGGTGTCCTGGACATCGATGAAGTCGTCGGGCAGACGGGTCTCCGGAATGCCGAGGAGATTACCGCTGGTGAGGTTATCGGTACGATCAGCCATGCAAGCATCGTAGGCGCTGGCGCCTGATGACCACCCGGACCAGATAGAAACACCCATGTCACACACGCAGGACGGCTCGGAGCTGCTCACCGGACCCGGAGCCGGAGGACTGCTCCGCTCGGCCGTGGGCAACTCCGGCGGTGTGCTGCACAGTTGGCAGCTGGACCACGTCGATCATCGTCCCGGCCGCAGCACGAAGGCGCTCTACCGCACGATGGTCTCGTGGCCCGAGCTGGACGGACCGCAGGCCCCCGCCCGGGAAGAGCTGTTCGGGGCGAGCGCCCACATCGGCGAGCGTGAGAAGAACCTCTACGTCGCCGAGCAGACCCTGGTGATGACCGATGGCGACATCAACGTCCGCGTCTGGCGCTATCCCCACGACCCGTGGCTGCCGATGCTCCCGCAGGTCTGCTACCCCGACGTCGTCGGCCGCACCCTCCATGACCTCGGGGTGGCGATCGGCAGCGACCCCGACGTCCCGATCGCGATCGACGTCGTCTCCTACCGTCCCGGCCGGCGCGCGGTGCTGCGCGCCAGTCAGGGGGACCGGGCCGTGTTCCTGAAGGTCATGCAGCCTCATCGCAGCGGCGAGATCGTCGACCGGCATCAGCGGCTGCTCGCCGCCGGCGTCCCGGTCCCCGAGGTGCGCGCCCACCACGACGGTCTCGTCGTGCTCGAGGAGCTGCCCGGACGGCCGCTGGCCCGCGTCGTCATCGACGAGGGCGTCGAATCGTGCACCGCCCAGGATCTGGTCGCCCTGCTGGATCGGCTGCCGGCCTCGATGTATCCGCTGCCGCTGCGCCCGCCGTGGACGGACTCGGTCGAGTTCTACGCCGGGATCGTCGGCTCCTCGGTGCCCGCCCTCGGGCCGCGGCTGGATGCGCTCGTGCGCTCGATCCGCGACGGGCTGGCGGCGCTGGAACAGCGGATGGACATGCGCCCCCACGACGTGGTCCACGGCGACTTCTACGAGGCACAGGTCTTCGTGCAGAACGGCAAGGTGGTGGGTCTGCTCGATATCGACACGGTCGGTCCGGGCCGCCGCGCCGACGACCTGGCCTGCCTGCTCGCCCATCTCAGCGTCCTGGCCGACTACGGCAACGCCGGGCGCATCGATCGCGCGATGCAGGAGCGCGTCGAGGAGGCCATCGCCACCTGGCACGAGACGTTCGCCGAGCGCGTGGATCCCACCGAGCTGGCGCTGCGCTGCGCAGGCGTGGTGCTGTCCCTGGCCACCGGGCCCCATCGCCAGCAGGAGGCGGCGTGGGAAGCGGCCACCGAGGCGATCGTGCGGGTGGCCGAGGAATGGGTCGAGCGGGCGCGCGCCGCGGAGTCCCGCCGCATGGCGGCCGCCGCCGGGGACGCTCCCCCGCCCTCTCCCGCACCGTACGCCGGCCCACCCCGCCCGTCGGCCACGAGCGTCCCCAGCGGCCCCCCGCCCCGGGGCGCCACCGGCGTCCCGCCGGCGCCGCAGCAGCCGCCCGCAGCGCAGCCCGCGCGGCCCGCCCCCTCCGCGGCGACCGGCCAGCGACCGGCTCCCCCGGCTCAGCCGCCTCCCTCCCACGGGACTGCCGCGCCGTCGCAGCCCCAGCAGCAGAACGTGCCGCCCGGATACCAGGCACCGAACGGCGCAGCACCCGCGAGGCGTCCCGCTCCCCCGCAGCCGCCGGCGGCCGCGCAGCAGCACCCGCCGCAGTCCCCGGCTGCCGCGGCCGGCCAGGCGACCACGCAGCAGCAACCCCCGGCTGCCGCAGCCGGGCAGGCGACCACGCAGCCCATCCCGCTGCGTGATCGGCCGGACGCCGGTGACACCGTCGACAGCGGTGACGACTCCCCCACGCAGGAGCGTCGGATCGGGTCGATCCTGCCCGGATGAGGGCGGTCCTCCCCGGCTGACTGCACGTGGTTCGGCACCTGTGCCACGATCGGCCCATGCGTGCAGTGATCCAGCGAGTCGATGGTGCCCAGGTCGAGGTCGACGGAGAGGTGATCGGCGCGGTCGAGGGCGAGGGACTGGTCGCTCTGGTCGGCGTCACGCACGAGGACGGTCCCGAGCAGGTCGCGACCATCGCGCGCAAGATCTGCGAGCTGCGCCTCCTCACCGGCGAGCGCTCCGTGCTCGATGCCGGCGCTCAGGTGCTGGTCATCTCGCAGTTCACGCTCTACGCGGACGTGCGCAAAGGGCGGCGGCCGTCCTGGAACGGGGCGGCCCCCGCTGCGGTCGCCGAGCCGCTGGTGGAGCAGGTCGTCGAGGCGATCCGGCAGCGCGGGGTGAGCGTCGCGACCGGGCGCTTCGGCGCGCACATGCGCGTCGGCCTCACGGGCGATGGACCGGTGACCATCCTCGTCGAGGCGTGAATGGACCACGCCCGACGACCTCGAGGCTCTCCCGTACCCTGGGGACCATGACCTACACACTCGTGCTGCTCCGCCACGGCGAGAGCGACTGGAATGCGAAGAACCTGTTCACCGGATGGGTCGACGTGGCCCTGACCGAGAAGGGCGAGAAGGAGGCCATCGCCGGCGGCACCCTCATGAAGGAGGCCGGCATCCTCCCGGACGTCGTCCACACCTCCCTCCAGCGCCGCGCCATCATGACCGCGAACCTCGCCCTGGACGAGGCCGACCGGCACTGGATCCCCGTCAAGCGCGACTGGCGCCTGAACGAGCGCCACTACGGCGCTCTGCAGGGCCTGGACAAGTCGGAGATCCGCGAGAAGTACGGCGAGGAGCAGTTCATGGCCTGGCGCCGCTCCTACGACACTCCCCCGCCGGAGATCGAGTTCGGCAGCGAGTTCAGCCAGGACCAGGATCCGCAGTACGCGGACCTCGGTGATCAGCTGCCCAAGTCGGAGTGCCTCAAGGACGTGGTCGAGCGCTTCCTGCCGTACTGGGAGGAGGGCATCAAGCCCGACCTGACCGACGGCAAGGTGGTCCTGATCGCGGCCCACGGCAACTCGCTGCGCGCGCTGGTGAAGTACCTCGACGGCATCTCCGACGAGGAGATTCCCGGCCTGAACATCCCCACCGGCCAGCCGCTGGTCTACGAGCTCGACGAGAACTTCGAGCCCGTCGCCAAGGGCGGGCGCTACCTCGACCCGGTCGCCGCGAAGGCCGCCGCCGAGGCCGTCGCCAACCAGGGCAAGAAGTGACCGTCGGCCGCTGACTGCGTCGCAGCGTCCGTCGGCTCGCGTCGGAACGCACGGCGACGACATGGTGAACGCCCCCGGGTTCCGCCCCGGGGGCGTTCGTCGTCCCCGTAGCGTGATCAGGCCGGCCGGCTCCGGTACGGCACGTCCTCCGACACCCCCTGGAAAGGGAATGCCATGACGATGATCGCTCCCGACCGCAGAACGTTCTTCCGGACCCTCGGCGTTACCGCGCTGGCCGGCCTCGGCGCCACGACGCTGGCCCCGTCGGCCTCCGCTGCGGGCGAGTCGCTGCTGCCGACGACCTACCTCCAGCAGCCCAACTTCTTCTACTGCGGTCCCACCGCGGTGTGGATCGCGCTGAGCGCGAAGGTGCAGCCGCCGAGCCTGGACACGCTGGCCGCGGAGCTCGGCACCACGTCGGCTGGCACGAACTTCGGCGCCATCTCCCCCGTGCTGACCAATCGCCTGCCGGGCGCCGTCTACCGTGACCAGTGGATGGCCGGGACCGGAGCGAGCGAGGCCGATGCGAGCCTGCTGTGGGACCGGGCGGTCACCAACGTCGACGCGGGCTACGCGACCGTGTGCAACTGGTGGGTCCTGGCCGGGCAGTACCCGAGCTGGGGCGGCAACGCCAGCGACATCTTCCACTTCGTGACGATCGACGGCTACGACACCGAGTACCGGACGCTGCGTGTGGCCGATCCCGCCGGGGCCACGCTCGTCTCCGGCCTGCCTGCCCACCATTGGCTGACCCCGCAGCAGGTCGCGGGCTACTGCGCGGGGCGCGGCTACTTCTGGTGACCCCGATTCCCGGCGTCCGCCGCTGATCCTCCCGTGCTGACCGGCTCATCAGGCTGGCTCGACCCGGCGATCAGCGGCGACGCCCGGGCCGGTGGTCAGCGGCGACGCTTGGTGCCGAACAGTCCGCGGGTGACCTCGCGCCCCAGCGCGGTCCCGGCCGAGCGCAGGAACGACCTCACGGCGGGATTGTCGAACAGGCCCGTGTCCTTCGACGAGGAACGGGAGGATCTGCCGCGCGGGGAGGACTTCTCCGAGCCTGCCCGGGTGGAGGACTCGTCCTCGTCCGCCGGTGCACTCTCCTCGGTGCGGGACGCCTTCTCCTGCGCATCGGCCTGCTTCTCCGCACGGGCGGCGAGAACCTCGTAGGCGGACTCGCGGTCGACCACCTCGCCGTACTTCTCCGTGAGTTCGGAGGCCGCCACGCAGTCGGAGATGGCCTTCTCCCCCGCGGGCTCCATGGAGGACTCCGGGGCGCGCACCGCCGTGATCGCCACCGGCGTGGGGGCTCCCGTCTCGCTCATCACGGTCACGATGGCCTCACCGGTGCCCAGCGCCGGGATCACCTCGACCAGATCGTGCTCACTGGTGGGGAACGTGGACGCGGTGGCCTTCAGTGCCTTGGCATCGTCCGGGGTGAAGGCACGCAGAGCGTGCTGGACCCGGTTGCCGAGCTGGGCGAGCACGTCACCGGGGATGTCCTTGGGGGTCTGGGTGATGAAGAAGATGCCGACCCCCTTGGAGCGGATCAGGCGCACGGTCTGGACCACCTGATCCAGGAACGCCTCGGAGGCGTCCTTGAACAGCAGATGCGCCTCGTCCAGGAAGAACACCAGCTTGGGCACCTCGAGGTCGCCGACCTCGGGGAGGTCCTCGTACAGCTCGGCGAGCATCCACATCATGAAGGTCGAGAACAGCGCCGGCCGCGTGGCGACCCCGGGCAGCTCGAGGCAGGAGATGATCCCCGAGCCGTCCTCGGCATGGCGCAGCAGCTCCTGCGCGTCGAAGGCCGGCTCGCCGAAGAACACGTCCGCCCCGGAGGCCTCGAAGGCGGTCAGCGAGCGCAGGATGACCCCGGCGGTGGCGGTGGAGATCCCGCCGATGCCCTTGAGCTCGTCCTTGCCCTCGTCGGAGGTGAGGAATTGGATCAGGGCCCGCAGGTCCTTGAGGTCGAGCAGTCCCAGGCCCTGACTGTCAGCGTAGTGGAAGATCAGTCCCAGCGAGCTCTCCTGGGTCTCGTTCAACTCCAGCACCTTGGACATCAGCACCGGGCCGAAATCGCTGACGGTGGTGCGGATCGGCACTCCCTCGCCCTGCCCGCCGAGGGTGAAGAACTCCGTGGGCGCTGCGCGGGAGACCCACTCCTGGCCGCGCGCGGCGGCCCGGGCCGAGAGCTTCTCGGACTCCTCGCCGGGCACGGCGATACCCGAGAGGTCGCCCTTCATGTCCGCGACGAACACGGATGCGCCGGCGTGGGCGGCCTGCTCCGCGATCACCTGCAGGGTGCGCGTCTTGCCGGTGCCGGTCGCGCCGGCGATCAGCCCGTGCCGGTTCAGCATTCCCACGGCCAGGTTCACCGCCGCGGCGGGGTTCGGCTCGCCGTCCTCCAGCATCGCGCCGAGGTGGATACGGCCGCCCTCGAAGGCGTAGGCGTCCCTCACGGCGGCGGCCGACGGGCTCAGCTCGGCTCCCCCGCCGGGCGGGCCCGGGGCCGCAGCGGTCTGGTCCGGGGAGGCCGGGGCTGTCTTCTCGGTGTTCATGCTCGTGCTCCTCCTGCGTCGGCCGGGCCGACGGGCGCGTGGTGTCGACTCTGTGATCGTAGCGGCGCAGATCACAGAGGGCAGGCTGTCCCGGGATACGGTGAGCTCATGACCGAACGCCTCGATGCGCGCCCCGAGATCCTCGGCGATCCGCCCACCGCCGTCCGCCGCGACGACGAGCTCCCGGCCGACGCGATCGCCCAGATGCTGACCGCCCCGTCGGCCCCCGCCCTGATGGAGAAACTGGGCATCACGGGTCAGGACGCCGAGGAGCTCGCTCCCCTGCTGCCGCGTGCTGCGGAGGACGCGGAGATCCTCGCGGAGGTCACGCGGACGGCGAACCTGCTGCGGGCCGGCGCCGGGCTCACGACGCCGACCGTCGGCCTCGAGTCGTTCGCGCAGGCGCAGAATGCCCTGCAGGAGCGACTGGCGCCCGGCGAGGGCCTGATCGCGATCCTGGCGCACCTGGTCAGCACCAGCACGGTGCGCGAGTGGCACGCGGCGCGCGGCCTCACCGCGCAGCAGTCGTGGCTGGTCCTGGCCGACCTCGGCCAGCAGATGCGGGTCCACCGTCGCAGCAGCGGGCGCCTGGGGCTGCACCAGGTGGGGTGGACGGCGTTGAACTGGGCCGGGCGGCTGTTCCATCTGGGGCGGCTGCAGTTCGACCTGCACCGCATCGACGAGGGCACCGGGCGGGAACGCTGGGTGCTGGGTACACACATCCCTGCCGACGGCCCGCTGGATCCCGACGCCGTCGAGGACTCCTTCGCCCGCGCCACCGCGTTCTTCACCGAGCACTTCGGCGACCTCGACACCGCTCGCCCCGCCGATGCCCCTCGCTTCGGCCACGAGTTCCGCTGCGAGTCGTGGCTGATGAACCCTGTGCTCGTCGAGGAGCTCGGCGCGGAGTCGAACATCGGCGCGTTCGTCAGCCGCTGGGAGATCATCGACACCGCGCCGGGGGCCGACGGAGCTGCGTTCTTCGTCTTCGGTGTTCGCCCGCCCTACGATCCGGCCACGCTGCCGCGCTCCACCCGGCTCGAGCGCGCGGTCGCCGAGCGGCTGGCCGACGGCCGCGGTTGGGACAGCGGAACCGGCGCCCTGGTGCGCTGACCTCTGCGCTGGCTCGGCAGCGCCACGATCCCGCGCTCTAGAAGGGCACTCGCCCCGCATCGTGCAGGGCCACGACCTCGTCGAACGCCGTGACCAGGTCGATCCCGCGCGCCATGGAGACGGCGAATGCACTGCGGGTCAGGGCGAAGCCCAGCTGGACGGTGATCACCGCGCGCTCGTGCGCATCGGGCCCGTCGAAGGCCTCGGCCATGGCGTCGACCATCTCCGTCTGGACCGAGATCAGGTTGCCCGAGGAGATCGAGTGCAGTTTCGGCTCCCTCGCCATGACCTGCTTCTTCAGCTCTCGCAGGCTGGGATCGGCCGGTGTCGACCCCAGCGCTTCCCGCAGCACCGAACGCAGCGCGTCCCGCGTGCCGGAGCGCACGATCCGCTCGTGCAGGCTCTCGACCAGCCTCTCCCCCTCCCCGGAGAGGATGCCGAGGATCGCGGACTCCTTGGTGCTCCAGTGGTTGAAGAAGGTGCGGGTCGAGACGCCGGCGCGCGCGGCGATCATGTCGGCCGTCACGTTCGACAGCCCCTCCTCGAGCACCAGCTCGAGCGCGGCGCGGTGCATGGCGACCCTGGTCAGGCGCTTCTTGCGCTCTCGCAGGCCCATGGAGGCCTCATCAGATGTCTCGTCGTCGTTCACGTGCCCATCGTAGTCCGCGATGTCACAGAAGTTGCACTGAGTGAAATAGTGCAGTGAATGCAACACTTGGTTAGAGTGGAGCGGTCGAGGCCCACCGATGTGCTGCGACCCCCGGACGCGTCCAGCCACGTCCGGATCCTTAAGCTTCGTCCCTTCGACTCTCCCCGAGGAGCTCAGTGAGCACTGCAACGACCCCGGCGGCGCCCGACGGCACCGCCCCCACCGCCTTCACCGGCCTGGACCGCACGGGCAAACTCGTCTTCGCCGGCCTGATGCTGGGGATGTTCGTCGCATCCCTGTCCCAGACCATCGTCGGCCCCGCCATGCCGCGCATCGTCGCCGAGCTCGGCGGCGTGGAGCACTACAACTGGATCGCCACCGCCGCGATGCTGGTCTCCGCCGTGGCCGTGCCGATCGTCGGCAAGCTCTCGGACCTCTACGGGCGCCGCTGGTTCTACCTCGGCGGCGTCGCCGTGTTCATGATCGGCTCGATCCTGGCCGGGATGTCCCAGGGCTTCTGGTTCCTGGTCTTCGCCCGCGCCGTCCAGGGCGCCGGCATGGGTACCATCCTGCCGCTGTCCCAGACGATCATCGGCGACATCATCCCCCCGCGCCAGCGCGGCAAGTACCAGGGCATCATGGGCGCCGTCTTCGGCGTGACCAGTGTGATCGGCCCGCTCATCGGCGGCACCGTCACCGACAACCTGGGCTGGCGCTGGCTGTTCTACCTCACGCTGCCCGTCGGCGTGGTCGCCTTCGTGTTCATCTGGAAGTTCCTCCACCTCGAGCGCGCGGCCCAGCACGGCAAGGTCGACCTGTGGGGCATCTCCACCCTCACCCCCGGCCTCGTGATCGCCCTGCTGGCCACCAGCCTCGGCGGCACGTCCTACGGCTGGGGCTCCTCGATCATCATCGGCATGTACGCCGTCGCGGCGCTGTTCCTGATCGCCTTCGTGCTGATCGAGAACCGCGTCGCCGAGCCGCTGCTGCCGATGCATCTGCTGACCCGCCCCATCGTGGCGCTGTCGGTGGCCGCGTCGTTCGCGATCGCCGTCGCCATGTTCGGCGCGATCATCTACATCCCGGTCTACGCGCAGGGCGTCCTGGGCGTCTCGGCCACCAACTCCGGGGCGATCCTCATCCCGCTGTCGGTGGCGATGATCCTGACCTCGATCGTGGTGGGCCTGCTCATCACGCGCCTGGGCAGCTACAAGGTGTTCCTCGTCCTCGGCGGCATCGTGCTGGTGACGGGCTACTGGCTGCTGACGCGCCTGCAGTACGGCGACTCGCAGTGGCACCTGACCCTGGCGATGATCGTCATCGGCCTCGGGCTGGGGCTGTGCATGCAGGTGTACACGCTGGTCGTGCAGAACGCCGTGCCTCAGCGGGAGCTCGGGGTGGCCACCGCCGCCGTCCAGTTCTTCCGCAACGTCGGCTCGACCATCGGCACCGCGGTGCTGGGCACCGTGATGACTGCGCAGATGGGCAGCTCCATCCGCGAGCAGATGCAGGCCCTGCCGGCCGAGCAGCAGGCCGCGCTGCAGCAGTCCGGCACCCAGATGGACGCTTCGCAGCTGGAGTCCGCCGTGCTCGATCCCGACGCGCTCTCCCAGCTGCCCGGCTTCCTGGTGGAGCCGATCCGCATGGGCATGGGCGAGGCGATGCACGCCGTGTTCCTGACCGCGGTGCCGTTCGTCGCCGCGGCCCTGCTGCTCTCGCTGTTCGTCAAGCAGGTCCCGCTGCACAACACCCTGCACTCCGCCGACGACGCCGCTGCGAGCGCACCCGCCGGCGCCGGCCCCGCCGCGGAGGAGTTCGGCGAGGAGGAGCTGCTCAGCACCAGCACCGGGGCGATCGCCGCGGTCGGGGCCACCGAATCGGTGACCGGCTCCGGCGACGGCCTCGAGACCAGCGGCACCGAGGGGTACGCGCGCTCCGGCGCCACCGGGCTCTCCGGCGCGACCGGATCCGGATCCGACGAGGACCAGCACACCGAACGCTGAGGTTCCCCGGACGAGGATAGAGAGAGAACGGGTCGGCGGCACCACCACGGTGCCGCCGGCCCGTTCTCTCTCTGCCGCGTCCACCGGCGGCGTGGGACCATGAACGGGTGCTTCTGACTGATCACTTCCCGCCCACGATGCCCGCCGCGCTCACCGGCTCCCTCACCACCCGGCTGCCGGTGGAGACCGACGTCGAATCGCTCGCCGAGCTGGTCACCCGAGACATCCGCTCCCACACGCCGGATGGCGTCGAGGATGTCGACGGGCTCCGCTCCCGGCTCGTGGGGCTGAGGTCGTGGGCCCGGCGACAGGTCGTCGTGGTCCCTTCCGCGCCCGACGGCTCCCCGACCCTGGATCAGCCACCGGTGGCCTGGGTGGCCGTCGAGGACCGGGCCGCGGGACGTTCGGACGTGCAGTTCGTCCTCGGCCGCGAGGTGCCCGAGCGGGACCAGCTGGCGGCGGCGCTGCTGGACTGGGCGGAGGAGGCGGCCGGGTCCTTCGCCCGCCATCGCGGCGTGAAGACCACCCAGCTCGACGTGAGCGCGCACGAGGCCGACACCGACCGCGCTCGGCTGCTCACCGCCGCGGGCTACACGATGATGCGCACCTGGCTGCACATGCGCCGCCCCGTCACGCTCGAGGAGACCGGGCCACCGCCGGCCACGCGGCCCGGTACCCGCGTGCGCCGCGTGCACTGCCACACCTCGGGTCTTCCGGTCGCACAGGACGTGCGCACCGTGCACCGGATGCTCGAGGAGTCCTTCGCCGATCACTTCAGCTCGTACCGGGAGTCCTTCGTCGAGTTCGCTCAGCGCCTGATCGAGGGGCCCGACGAGGCGGACTGGGACCACTGGTGGATCGCCGAGGTGGAGCGCGAGGGACGCTGGCTGCCCGCCGGAGGGCTGGTCACCGCCAAGCTGCGAGCGCGCCCGGAGCTCACCGATCCCGTGGCCCGCGGAGAGGGCACCTACCTCGAGTACCTCGGCGTGCACCGCTCCGCGCGGGGCCTGGGCATCGCGAAGGCGCTGCTGCGCGTGGCCATCGCCGATGCCGCAGAGCGCGGCCGCACCCACGTCGATCTCGAGGTCGACGCAGACTCCCCCACCGGCGCCGACGGGCTCTACGCGGCGATGGGATGGGAGACCTTCGAGCGCACCCAGTCCTGGCACGCCGGCGCCGAGGCGCACCCCTCCCGGCTGCTCGAGCCGCCGGAGGCCTGAGCGCGCGCCACGCTCGACCCGGGCACATCGCGCGCCCCGGGCCAGGCAACCTTCATTTACGATCCCCCGCATGGCCGTTCTCGATTTCCTCCGCCAGGCAACACCTCTCATCGCTCCCCTCATCACCGCTCTCCTCACGGTGCTTGGATTTCTTCGGGGGCGCAAGTCCCCTGCCGAAAAGTTGAGGGAGCGATGCAATGAACTCGCTGAACTGATCCCGAAAGTCTCGGACTGCCACCACGGACCGCTTGAGGCCGAGATCAGTGAATACGTCTCGGACCTCCGCGCGGAGTACCATTACCTGCGAGTTCGGAAGCTCAGCGGCACGACTGCCGCGACAGTCGTGTTCGTGGCGCTCGTCGGCGGAGGCTCTGTGGGACTTGCCCTTTGGGCATCGACCTGGTGGGCGTGGCTCGTCGCCTCGCCGGTCGCAATTTTCTGCCTGCTGCTCGAACTGGCGGGGGTCAGCCAGCTCTATGAGGTCCCAGCCAGCGACAACACATCTCCCAGACGAGCCCATCGCGCTAAGGCATGAGAGCTCATCAACGGTCAGGCGATGGCCGCAGTCCCGCATCATCACGGTCCCATCACGCCCGCCCGGAAAGGCATTCGAGTCCCTTACCCTCAAGGCATCGCCACACCTTCGAGGAGCTCCCGCATGCGCCGCACTATCCTGCCGTCGTCCCGCTGCGCGGCCGTGATGGCCGGCCTGGTGCTCGCCCTGGCTTCCTGCAGCTCTCCACCCGCCGACGATGAGTCTGCCGCACCTGAGACCACCACAGAGGCTTCAGCCAGTCCGACCGAGAACCCTGAGGCTGCAGGGCACAGCGAAGAACCCACCACCCAGCCAGCCGATAGCGGCCTGGTCGAGCTCGAGCTCGGCGACACCTTCACCACCGATCTCGGAAGCGAGATCACCGCGCACGAAGTCCGACTCAACATCCCCTACGACTGGGAGTCCGACGGTGGCGGCGCCTGGCATGCCGTCGATGTGTCCTACTGCCTGAGCGACACCGTGCCCGATGCGTACGCCTTCCAGAGCTTCACGATGGACTGGATCATGCGAACCGAGGAAGGGTACGTGCTCGATTTTCCGTCTTCTCATTCGGATGACATCGTTCAGCCGCTGCTCGACCTCTACAGCGCAATGCCAGCCGCGAATGAGTGCTACCGAGGCTGGGTCCTAATCGACGGGCCACCTGACGTAGAGATCACCTCGGTCAGATTCCTTGAGGTCGACTGGGCGGTCTCGCCTTCTGAGTGACGGCGACCAGCTTTCCTCGGATCGAAGCGGACCTTTCCAGCGCCAGGAACCTTCCGATCGAATAAGATCGAATGCCGCCCACGATTTCCGTGGTTTCCAACCCGCTGTCGAGGACCGAACCGCTGCCAGAGCCAGCGACGCGAGGAAAAGTCACTCTAGGGCGAAACCTAAGAGACAACCGGTGATGCCGCGCCCCCATCGAACCCAACCTCATGAACATGCCTACTCACAAAGATCTGCCAATGGCATCAAGACGGGATTTGGCGCGCCCGCGCGATATTAGACATACGTGGCTCTACTGGCCGGGAGGCTCACTCCCACTCGATGGTCCCCGGCGGCTTGCTGGTGATGTCCAGCGCCACTCGGGTGACCTCGGCGACCTCGTTGGTGATGCGGGTGGAGATGCGGCCGAGGACCTCGTAGGGCACCTTGGCCCAGTCCGCGGTCATGGCGTCGTCGCTGGTGACCGGGCGCAGCACCACCGGGTGGCCGTAGGTGCGGCCGTCACCCTGGACGCCGACGGAGCGCACGTCGGCCAGCAGCACCACGGGGCACTGCCAGATGTCGCGGTCCAGGCCGGCGGCGGTGAGCTCGGCGCGGGCGATCGCGTCGGCCCTGCGCAGCACGTCCAGGCGCTCCTTGGTGACCTCGCCGATGATGCGGATGCCCAGGCCCGGCCCGGGGAACGGCTGGCGCCAGACGATCTCGTCGGGCAGGCCCAGCTGGGAGCCGACGGCGCGCACCTCGTCCTTGAACAGGGTGCGCAGCGGCTCGACCAGCTCGAAGTTGAGATCCTCCGGCAGGCCGCCGACGTTGTGGTGGCTCTTGATGTTCGCGGCGCCCTCCCCGCCGCCGGACTCGACGACGTCGGGGTACAGCGTGCCCTGGACCAGGAAGGCCTTCGCCTCGGCGTGCGCCTCGCCGCCCTCGTCCTCGATGACGCCGCGCTCGCGGAGGATGTCCGCCTGGGCCTGCTCGAAGGTGCGGATGAACTCGCGGCCGATGATCTTGCGCTTCTGCTCGGGGTCATCGACCCCGGCGAGTGCGGTGAGGAACTGCTCCTCGGCGTCGACGACGACGAGCTTCGCGCCGCCGGTGGACTCGCCGAAGGTCTTCTCGATCTGCGCGGATTCGTCCTGCCGCATCAGGCCGTGGTCGACGTAGACGCAGGTGAGGCGGTCGCCGATGGCGCGCTGGACCAGCGCGGCGGCGACGGCGGAGTCGACACCGCCCGAGAGCGCGCAAATGGCGGTGCCCTCCCCGACCTGCTCACGGACCCGCTCGACCTGCTCGTCGATGACGTTGCCGGTGGTCCAGGTCGGCTCGAGGCCCGCCCCGCGGTACAGGAAGTTCTCCAGCACCTCCTGGCCGCGGTCGGAGTGGCCGACCTCGGGGTGCCACTGCACGCCGTACAGGCACTTCTCGGGGTGCTCGAAGGCGGCGACCGGGCTGCCTGCGGAGGTCGCGATGACGCGGAAGCCCTCGGGAGCCGCAGTCACGGAGTCGCCGTGGCTCATCCAGATGTTCTGATCGACATCCTGGTCGGACAGCAGCTGCGAGGCAGAATCGACGGCCTCCAGACGGGTCGCGCCGTACTCGCGCACACCCGTCGGAGCGACGGTGCCCTCCAGGGCCGCTGCCATCGACTGGAAGCCGTAGCAGAGCCCGAGCACGGGCACGCCCGCGGTCAGCAGCTCGGGATCCAGGCGCGGGGCGCCCTCCTCGTAGACGGAGCTGGGCCCGCCGGAGAGGATGATCGCGCGCGGCTGCCTGGCGAGGATCTCCGCGGCCGGCGTCGTATGCGGGACGACCTCGGAGTAGATGCGGGCCTCGCGGACTCGGCGGGCGATGAGCTGGGCGTACTGGGCGCCGAAGTCGACGACGAGGACGGGGCGCTGATCGGTGTCGGTCACCCTCCGAGTCTACGGGCGCGCCGCGCCGTCAGGGTGCTCCGTCCGGGTGCGGGCGGCGCAATGCTCGTCACGCTGGCAAGGCGTGGCACGCAAAGGCGGCCAGGGCTGGATCGGCGGCTGCGGGCGGAGCGTTCTCCACCTGCAGCCACGGTGGCTCAGGCCGTGCTGGACCGGCCACCGCGGCCGGCGCCGTCCTCGTCCTGCAGCGTCGGCCGCTGGGCGAGGTCGGTCTCCACGGCCTGGTGGGTCCAGCGCTCCCCGAAGAAGGACAGCACGGGGACGACCCCGAAGAACATCAGCAGCAGCATGCGCGGCAGTGCCCATCGCATCTTCAGCCACAGGTCGAAGCCGAGGATCACGTAGACCATGTAGATCAGGCCGTGGATCGGGGACCACACCTCGGAGATCTGGTCCCAGGTGGCCGAGGTGGAGGAGAACCAGGTCTCCCCGCCGAAGACGACGTAGCGCATCGTCATGATGCCCACCAGCACGAGCAGGGCGACGCCCTCCACGATGGAGGCCACGCGGAAGCGGGCGAAGGAGGTCCTGATGGCGACTTCGTCGAGAGGCCGGGGGGTGGGCACGGGTCACACGTCCTTGTCGGGGGTCGGGCTGGTCTGCGCGGTGGCAGTCGGTGAGGAGGCAGAGGCGGCGGTGGCCGGTTCGGGTGAGGATGCGTCGGGAGCCGTCTCGCCGGGGGCGCGGGCCAGCCGGTCCTGCATCGCCTCGCGCCGCTCCGCGAGCTCGTCGAGGTAGGCGGTGCGCACCGAGCGCCACCAGAGGTAGAGGAAGAAACCGCCGAACAGTATCCACTGCGCGGCGTAGCCGAGGTTCTGCCAGTCCAGGCCACGGCTGAAGGCGGATTCGGCCGCCGGCATCGGGTGCAGCGCGTCGGCCTCGGAGACCTGGGCGAGGTAGCCCGAGTACATCGGGGATCCCCACTCGTTGACCAGCAGCGGGGTCGCGATCGCGTCGGTGAGACCGCCGGAGACGCCGTCGGCCGCGGGTTCGCTGGCCTCCAGGCGCCCGCGGACGGTGACCTCGCCGGTCGGCACGGGCGGGGCGAGCGCGGGGTCCGGCTCGCCGTCCGTCCCGGTGACCGCGTCGGACTCGATCCAGCCGCGGGCCACCGGCAGACGGGCCTCGGTGCCGTCGTCGAGCCGGACGTGCAGGGCGGCGACGACGATCACGGCGTCCGTCCCGTCGATCCGGCGGTCGGGCACCAGCACCTGCTCGTCAGGGGCGTACTGGCCGGTGGCGGTGACGAAGTCGCCGACGATCTCGTTGGTGACCGCGTCGCCCACGCCGAGCACATCCTGGATCTGACCCAGCTCCGCGGGGCCGTCCGCCCGGTCCGTGATCGCGCGGTGCGCCCTGTCCCACTGCCAGGAGGCGAGCAGTCCGCACACGAGCGTGGCCACCACCATCAGGGCGAGCAGCCCGAGGTAGCGGGGTCGAAGGGCGGTGCGGAGCATGGGCCCATGGTAGGAGCGGCGACTGGGAGCACCGCTGGGACGGGTGCTGGTCCTCACACCTGTGCAGCCCGCGGTGGCCGGCGGGACCGAGCGCCTCCCCGGCCGCGGCCTGGCCGCCGTACGCTGTGGGCGTGCCGCACAGTGTGTATATCGCCAGCCCGGAGGGAATGACCGGCAAGTCGATGGTGGCTTTCGGTCTGCTCGAGACCCTCGCCTCCCGTTCCGACCGCGTCGGGGTCTACCGCCCCGTCGTCAAGGCCGACCACAGCCGCGACTACGCGGTCGACCTGCTGACCAGCCATCCCGCCGTCGACCAGGCCTACGAGGATGCTGTCGGCGTCGACCACCAGCTGCTGCTGTCGGACCCGGACGCCGCCCACGAGCGGATCCTGGGCCGGTACCGCGAGCTCGCCGAGCGCTACTCCATGCTGGTCGTCCTCGGCTCGGACTACGACGACCTCGCCAACCCCACCGAGCTCGCCTTCAACGCCGAGGTCGCGGCGAACATGGGTGCCCCGGTGGTGGTCGTCGTCTCGGGCCTGGACCGCAGCCCGGACCAGATCGCCGCATTGGCCGCGGTCTCCGTCGGCGAGTTCTCCGGCCACCACGCCGCCCCGATCGCCGTGGTCGTCAACCGCGCCGAGGCGGACTCGCTGGACGCCGTCCAGGCCGCGGTGAGCGCCAAGGTCGACGGCGCCCTGGTCGCCGTGATCCCCGAGAGCCCGGTGATCATGGCGCCGACGGTCCAGCAGGTCAAGGACGCCGTGAGCGGGACGCTCCTGCAGGGCAGCAGCGAGTGGCTGGACCGGGTCGCGATCGGCACCGTGGTCGCTGCGATGAGCCTGCCCAACGTGCTCAGCCGCCTCAGCGAGAACTGCACCGTGATCGCCCCCGGAGACCGGTTCGACCTGCTGCCGGGACTGGTGATGGCCCAGCAGTCCGGCACCTTCCCGTCCCTGTCCTCCATCGTCCTGACCGGCGGCTACGACGTGCCCGAGGAGGTCCAGCGGCTGATCTCCGGGGTCCGGCAGGACCTGCCGATCATCGCCACGGACCTCTCGACCTTCGACACCGCCGTCCGGGTGGCGCGGACCCGGGGCCGGCTCTCGGCCGGCAGCGCCCAGAAGGTCGACGCCGCCCGCCGCGCCGTCGCCGAGCACCTGCCCACCTCACAGCTGCTGGCCGCGCTCGAGGTCAACCGCAGCGAGGTCATCACCCCGATGATGTTCGAGTTCGAGCTGCTGGCCCGCGCCCGCGGCCGGAAGAAGACGATCGTGCTGCCCGAGGGCGACGAACCGCGCATCATCGCCGCCGCCGAGTCGATCCTCGCCCGCGGCGTGGCGGACCTGATCCTGCTGGGCGAGGAGAACCAGATCCGGGCGAAGGCCTCCCAGCTCGGTCACGACATCTCCGAGGCCCGGATCGTCTCCCCGCAGGACGAGGACCATCTCCAGCGCTACGCCGCCGAGTACGCCCGGCTGCGCGCGAAGAAGGGCGTCACCCTCGAGCAGGCCCGGGAGAAGATCCAGGACGTCTCCTACTTCGGCACCATGATGGTCCAGCTCGGGGAGGCCGACGGGATGGTCTCCGGCGCGGTGCACTCCACCGCCCACACGATCCGCCCGTCGTTCGAGATCATCAAGACCAAGCCCGGCGCCCAGATCGTCTCCTCCGTGTTCCTCATGGCGCTGGAGGACCGGGTGCTCGTCTACGGCGACTGCGCCGTGAACCCGGACCCGACGGCCGAGCAGCTGGCCGACATCGCGGCGCAGTCGGCCGCCACCGCGGAGCAGTTCGGCATCGCCCCGCGCGTGGCGATGCTGTCCTACTCCACCGGGACCTCCGGTTCCGGGGCCGACGTCGACAAGGTGCGCGAGGCGACCGAGCTGGTCCGCAGCGCGAACCCGCAGCTGGATGTCGAGGGCCCGATCCAGTACGACGCCGCGGTCGATGCCTCCGTCGCCAAGACGAAGCTGCCGGACTCCTCGGTCGCGGGGCGGGCGACGGTGTTCGTCTTCCCGGACCTCAACACCGGCAACAACACGTACAAGGCCGTCCAGCGCTCGGCGGGGGCGATCGCCATCGGCCCGGTGCTGCAGGGGCTGAACAAGCCGGTCAACGACCTCTCCCGCGGCGCGCTGGTCGACGACATCATCAATACCGTCGTCATCACCGCCATCCAGGCCCAGGCGGCCGACGCCGAGGCCGCCTCCACTCCGAGCATCTCGAAGGACGACGCATGAGCTCGCAGCCCTCCCCCGCCGACGGCACCTCCGGGACCGACGCCACCTCGGGTGCCGACGCCTCCGGGCCCGGAGCCACCTCCGGCGCCGGAGCCTCCGACGCGGCCGAGGCGTCCACGCCGCTGCCCGCGGCGGACACCTCGACCGTGCTGGTCGTGAACTCCGGATCGTCCTCGCTGAAGTTCCAGCTGCTGGACCCGGTCAGCGAGACGGTGTTCGCCTCCGGCCTGGTCGAGCGGATCGGCCAGGACGATGCCAGCGCCCGCCTGAGCGTCGGCGACGCCTACGCCCCGTACAACGGGGAGGTCTCCGACCACGTCGCGGCGATGAAACTGGTCAGCCGACTGTTCGAGGACGCCGGGCTGTCCCTGGCCGATGCCCACGTGGTCGCCGTCGGCCACCGGGTGGTCCAGGGCGGTGCGCGGTTCTCCGAGCCCACGCTGATCGACTCGTGGGTCCGCGACCAGATCGCCGATCTCGGCAAGCTCGCGCCGCTGCACAATCCGGCGGCCGTGGACGGCATCGACGCGGCGCGCGCCCTGCTGCCGGACATCCCCCACGTGGCGGTGTTCGACACTGCATTCTTCACCCAGCTGCCGGAGGCCTCGCGCACCTACGCGCTGAACAAGTCCATCGCCGCCGAGTACCGGATCCGCCGCTACGGCGCCCACGGCACCAGCCACCGGTACGTCTCCCAGCAGGTGGCCTCGATGCTCGCCGCCGAGGGCGCGGACACCTCACAGCTGCGCCAGATCGTGCTGCACCTGGGCAACGGCGCCTCCGCCTCCGCAGTCCGCGGCGGGCGCCCGATCGACACCTCCATGGGGCTGACGCCGCTGGAGGGCCTGGTGATGGGTACCCGCACGGGCGATATCGACCCCAGCGTGTACGCCCACCTGCACCGCAGCGCCGGCATGAGCGTCGATGAGATCGACACGGTGCTCAACAAGCAATCCGGCATGCAGGGCCTCAGCGGCATGAGCGACTTCCGGGACATCACCGCCGCCATCGACAACGGCGACCAGGACGCGGAACTGGCCATGCAGGTCTACGTCCACCGGCTGCGCAAGTACATCGGCTCCTACGCGTTCGCCCTCGGCGGCCTGGACGCGATCACCTTCACCGCCGGGATCGGCGAGAACGTGCCCCAGGTGCGCGAGCGCGCCCTGGCCGGCCTCGAGGGCTTCGGGATCGTGCTCAATACCCGGCGCAACGCCGAGCGCTCGAAGGACGCGCGCGTCATCTCCGCCGACGACTCCGCGGTGCGGGTGCTCGTGGTACCGACCGACGAGGAGCTCGCCATCGCCCAGCAGTCCCTGGAGCTGGCCCGCTCGCGCAAGGGCTGAACCTCCGGCGGGGTTCCGGCGAGCTCGACCCCCTTTGTGGACGGGCGCCGAGAGGCGGCCGGGCCACCGTAGGCTGGGCACGCCCGTCGCCTCCCGTCCCAGGAGAACCATGGCCTACCAGAGCCCCTACGGCGCCCCGTACCAGTCCTCGTACGGATACGTGCCGCCGCCGAAGAAGCGCGGCATGAAGCGGATCGTGTTCGGGATCCTGGGGATCGTCGCGAACCTCATCGGTCTGGTGGTGATGCCGATCATCGCAGGATTCGTCGCAGCGGTGATCGCCGGGATGGGGCTGCTGGAGTCGGAGCCGCTCGACCCGAACGGCGGGACCATCAGCACCTCGTCGATGAACGCCTACATGATCGCAGTGCCGGTCGACGAGGTCGACCAGGTCACCTGCGACTTCACCGGCTCGGACGGCGAGGAGGTCAACGTCGAGCCCCAGGCGGACACCGACCTCACCACGACGGTCGACGGCGTCGAGTACCAGTCGATCTACCAGATCAACACCTTCGGCGGGCAGGACGTCACCGTGGACTGCCAGGGTGCGAGCTCGGCGGCCTACTCCGAGATGGGGCTGACCGGGGTCTTCGTGAGCATCGGCATCGGGCTGCTGCTGCCGGTCGTGCTGGGCATCGCGGCGCTCATCCTGCTGATCTGGGGCATCGTCGCCCGCGTACGCTCCTGATCCACGGGCCGGGACACACCGGCCCGCGAGATCCGTGACCCGGTGGGTATGACTGCCGAGTTCCCCTGCTTTCGCAGATCCCGCGCCAGGACGCCCGCGGCGCGCTGGGGCCTCGCCGTGGTGCGGCGCGCGCTGGGGCCTCGCCGTGGTGCGGCGCGCGCTGGGGGCTCGGGCCGGCGCGGCGGGGTCCGAGCGCCTCAGGCCGTGGTGACGACCTCGACGCGCTGGAACTCCTTGAGGTCGAGGTAGCCGGTGGTGGCCATCGCGTGGCGCAGAGCGCCGACGAGGTTGGTGGTGCCATCGGCTCCGTTGGAGGGCCCGAACAGGATCTGCTCGAGGGACCCGGCGGTGCCGACCTCGACGCGGTGACCGCGGGTCAGGGTCGGGTGGTGGGCCTCCGAGCCCCAGTGGTGACCGCCGCCGGGGGCCTCCTCGGCGCGAGCGAGCGCCGCACCGACCATGAGGCCGTCGGAGCCGCAGGCGATCGCCTTGATCAGGTCACCGGAGCGGCCCAGGCCGCCGTCGGCGATGACATGCACGTAGCGGCCACCGGATTCGTCCATGTAGTCGCGGCGGGCGGCGGCGACGTCGGCCACCGCACTGGCGAGCGGGACGGAGATGCCGAGGGTCTCCTCGGTGGTCTGGGAGGCGCCGCCGCCGAAGCCGACGAGGACTCCTGCCGCGCCGGTGCGCATCAGGTGCAGCGCGGCGGTGTAGGTCGCGCAGCCGCCGACGATGACGGGCACGTCGAGCTCGTAGATGAAGCGCTTGAGGTTCAGGGGTTCGCGCCCGGTCGAGACGTGCTCGGCCGAGACGGTGGTGCCGCGGATGAAGAACAGGTCCACCCCGGCATCGACCACTGTCTTCCAGTGCTCCTGCGTGCGCTGCGGGGACAGTGCCCCGGCGGCGGTGACGCCCGCGTCGCGCAGCTGCTGGATGCGGTCACGGATCAGCTCGGGCTTGACCGGCTCCTGGTAGATCGAGCGCATCACGTTCACCACCTCGTCGCCCGAGGCGGCAGCGACCTGCGCGAACTGCGCCGAGGGATCCTCGTAGCGGGTCCACAGGCCCTCGAGGTCGAGCACGCCGAGCCCGCCGAGCCGGCCGAGCTGGATCGCAGTCTCCGGGGACATCAGCGAGTCCATCGGGGCGGCGAAGATCGGGATGTCGAAGTGGTAGGCGTCGACCTGCCACGCCGTGGAGACGTCCTCCGGGTCCCGGGTGCGTCGGGAGGGGACCACCGCCACGTCGTCGAAGCTGTAGCTGCGCCGTCCCCGCTTGTTGCGGCCGATCTCGATCTCGCTCATCACGCAGGGAGTCTACCGGCGACGAGCTATGTCCCGTCCGGCCTTCTCGTGGAGGCGGCTGCCGCGATGAGGCCGGCCACCACCAGGAGCAGGCCGATCCCGGTCAGGGTCGGGACGAGGAAGGTGTTCACCGACTCGAACGCACGGACCGCACCCAGGTCCGCGTACAGGGACAGCCGCGACTGGAACCAGACGAACATCCCGCCGAAGATCTCCTGGACGAGCACCCTGATCAGCAGCGCGCCGAGCAGGAAGCCACCACCCGCGCGGGCGAGGCGCGAGGGCGACCCCAGTGCCATGCCGCCGCCGATGCCGGCGAGGACCATGCCGAGCAGTGCCACGATGGTCACGGTGGCGGTAGCGGGCCACCCCGTGAAGAACAGCCCCGCCCATCCGTAGCTCCACCAGCTCACCCCCGACATCAGCACCCGCACCAGGGCGACGGCGGATTCGCCCAGCAGAACCAGCGCGCCCGTGATCGCGACGACCCCGGAGGCGACGGACGCGCGGACGGTCGGGGCACGGCGGGGCGCAGTCAGCAGCAGCACGCAGGAGAGCAGGCCGGCCACCAGGCCGGTTCCGGAGGCCAGGACCAGCACCCCTGCCACCATGGCGAAGAAACTGTTGTCGAAAGTCATCGAGGCGTACCGGCTGAGAACCGCCGCGGGGATGGTGAGCACCAGCGGTGCCACCACCGCGATGATCGCCGCGGCGCCGCCCACCCGGGCGCGGCCGCGGGAGAGTCCCAGCGCCATCGCGCCGCCCACGATCGCCAGTACGCTCAGTGCCATCCAGGCAGCAGTCTGCGCCACGTCGATGGCGATCGCCGGCGGCGATGCCAGCGACCGGCGCAGGACGATGGTGGCGCCGGCAAGGTCGTTGACCGTGAACCTGCCGGTGCCCAACAGCCGCTGAACCATGTCGCCGCCGTGCAGCAGGCCGAGAAGTCCGGCGGCGATCCCCGTGATGATCGTGCTGGTGGTGAGCACGGACGAGGGCCGCCGCGAGGCCCCGGCCGCTTCGGCGGAGACGGCTGCACCCGGCCCGGCCCCCTCGGCAGGTGCGGCGTCACCGCCGTGGAATGCATCGCGGGGTTCCATGGCACTCACCCTAGAGGCGCTCTACGGGCGGCGCACCCCGACACCTCCCCGGGATACCGTGGTCCGATGACCTCGGAGGACGGACGCCGCGAGCGGGGACCTTCCCTGCTGTGGCCCTGGGCGGTCACCGGCGTGGGCGTGGCGCTGATGGCTCTCGAGGTCATTCGACTCGTCCAGACGGAGCCGGCCGCCGGGGACGCCCGGCCGATGAGCGGACTGGTCCTGGCCAGCGCGCTGGCACTGGGAGGGTTCTCGCTGACCCGGCTGCTGCAGCTGATGAGGTTCGCCGCCTCCCGACGTGGAACCGCGAACTCCGCGGCCGCCGGCAGAGCCGCCCGTGGTCTCCCGGAGGTGCCATGGCAGCTGACCGATGCGCACGCCATGCATGCGGTGTGGGTCATCGGCGTCGGCGCATCCGTCGCCCTCATGGGCGTACTGGGTCTGTGGTCCGCGCTGGATGGCAGGCCCTCCGGCCTCGAGCCCGGGTGGCCGCTGCTGGTGCTCGGTGCCGTGGTGGCCGGGCTGGCACGGGCGGCATCGTGGCGCACCACGGCGATGTGGAAGGACTCCGCCGACGGGCTCTGACGGGTCAAGGCAGGTCAGTGCGCTCTTCTCGCAGCGTCACCCGGCGCAGGCGCGCTCGGCTCACAGCGGCCAGGTGAGGCTGACGTCGGGCGTGCGGCCCTTCTTCTGGAGAAACTGGTTGAAGTTCTCCGCCCACGAACGGTGCCAGGCGATCTGTTCGCGGTGGAGATCGGCCAGGGTCGATGCGGCCAGCTGCCGGTGGGCCGTGACGAGGGCGCGCAGCACGTCCAGGGTGGCGGAGACGTCGACGTCGGCCGTGTGCAGCTGCCCGTCCTGCTCGATGCCGTAGTGGGCGAGCAGGTCGGTCAGGGTGCGCTTGCCCTTGCGGTACCGGTCCACTCCCCGGTCCACCACCAGGGGGTCCAGCACCGGGGCGATGTCGTGGCCGAGGCGGGCGGCGAGCGTGGGCAGGCCGAGCCGGGTCAGTTCGTTCTCGAGGATGGCCAGGTCGAAGCTGCCGTTGAAGGCGACCAGGGGCACGTCCTTGCCGAGGGCCTCCGCGATCATCGTGGCCACTTCGTCCAGTGCCGCGGCGGCGGCCATGCCGTGCGCGCGGGCGTGCTCGGTGCTGATGCCGTGGACGCGCTGCGCGGGTTCGGGGATGTCCATCTCGGGGTCGATGAGCCAGGTCGCGATGGTCTCGTTCTCCCGGCCGGGGCCGACCGAGTGCACCAGCGCCACGGTGACGATCCGGTCGGAGGTCACGTTCGTGCCGGTGGTCTCGGTGTCGAATCCGAGCAGGGGGAGGTCGATCCAGGTGGAGGGCATGCACTCAGGCTATCGGCCGCGGCTGACGGCCGGTCCCTGCGCGGGCGGCAGTGGACGAGGGCGTGTTGGGGAGGACCCGTGCCGTGCGCTCGATGGCGTGTGCGGGATCAGCGGGACGTGCGGAGTCAGACAGGTGCGGGCCCAGCGGCACGTGTGCTCACAGAGCGACGCGCGGCCTCAGTGCGACGTGTAGTTGGGAGCTTCCATGATCGCGGCCATGTCGTGCGGGTGGGATTCCTTCAGACCGGCCGAGGTGATGCGCACGAACTGGCCGTTCTCCTTGAGCTCGGCCACGGTGTTCGCGCCGACGTAGAACATCGACTGGTGCAGCCCGCCGACGAGCTGATGGATGACCGTGCCGAGCTGGCCGCGATAGGCGACGCGGCCCTCGATGCCCTCGGGAACGATGTTGTCGTCGCTGGAGACGTCGGCCTGGAAGTAGCGGTCCTTGGAGAAGGACTGCTTGCCGCGGGAGGCCATGGCCCCGAGCGAGCCCATGCCGCGGTAGGACTTGTACTGCTTGCCGCCGACGAGGACGACCTCGCCCGGGGACTCCTCGGTTCCGGCCAGCAGCGAGCCGACCATGACGGTGTCGGCCCCGGCGACCAGGGCCTTGGCGATGTCACCGGAGTACTGCAGGCCGCCGTCGCCGATCAGCGGCACGCCCGCGGGCCCGCAGGCCTTGGAAGCTTCGTGGATGGCGGTGATCTGGGGGACGCCGACGCCGGCGACCACGCGCGTGGTGCAGATGGAACCGGGTCCGACGCCGACCTTGACCGCGTCGGCCCCGGCATCGACGAGGGCCTGCGCGCCGGCGCGGGTGGCGACGTTGCCGCCGATGACCTGGACGCCGGCGAAGGCGGGGTCGTTCTTGATGCGCCGGATCATGTCCAGGGCGAGACGGGCGTGGCCGTTGGCGGTGTCGACGACCAGCACGTCGGCCCCCGCATCGCGCAGCGCGCCGGCGCGCTCGAGGGAGTCACCGAAGAAGCCGACGCCCGCGCCGACCAGGAGGCGCCCCTGGGAATCCTTGGAGGCGTCGGGGAACTGCTCGGACTTCACGAAGTCCTTCACGGTGATCAGCCCGCGCAGCACGCCGTCGGCGTCGACCAGCGGCAGTCGCTCTCGCTTGTTCTTGCGCAGCAGGGCGGTGGCCTGCTCGGGGGTGACGTCCTCGGGCGCGGTGAACAGCTCGGTAGTCATGACGTCGCGGACCTTGGTGCGGGCCCACTCGGCGACGGGGATGAAGCGCAGGTCGCGGTTGGTGCAGATGCCCAGCAGGTGCTCGGTCTCGTCGACCACGGGCAGGCCGGAGACGCGGTACTGGCCGCAGACCGCGTCGAAGTCCTCCAGGGTGGCTTCGGGGCCGATGGTCACCGGGTTGGTGATGCGACCGGTCTGGGTACGCTTGACCAGATCGACCTGGTGGGCCTGGTCCTCGATGGAGAGGTTGCGGTGCAGGATGCCGATGCCGCCGTGGCGAGCCATGGCGATCGCCATCCGGGACTCGGTGACGGTGTCCATCGCGGCGCTGGCCAGCGGCACCCGCAGGGTGATCTCCCGGGTCAGCCGACTTGAGGTGTCTGCCTCGGAGGGGATCACATCGGTCTCCCCCGGCAGCAGCAGGACGTCGTCGTAGGTCAGGCCGATGAAACCGAAGGGATCCGCGCTCGTCATGGCCCGATCGTAGCCGCGCGGGCCCGGCCCGTGCAGTCCTGCTCGCCACACCTGCCCTCACAGGCCGCCTCCTGACCTGCGAGAACGCCATGGGTGGCCACCATCACCCCGCGCAGGGCGAGAACATTGCCCTGGGCAGGGCGGGAAACGGCCGCGGCAGCTGCGCGGATGAGTGTCGCATCACCCCGGAAGAGCCTCGCGCGCCGGACCTCGCCCGGCCCGAGGATCGCTACGGCCGGGGGTCGCCCTCGCGCGGCGGCTCTTTGCCCCCGAGCACGCGGCGGACGCGGTCGAACTCCTCCTGGAACGCGGCCTCGTCATGCGCGTACTCGTCCTTCCACGGCATGCCGAGTCGATCGGCGAGCTCCCGGTGGGCAGCCGCTCTGCGCACGCGACGATTCTCCGCCACGAGCTCGGCGCGGGACGGGGCGGGGCGGAGTCCCGCGGCGGCCTGCAGCGCACGCAGCCCGTCGAAGGAGGCGCTGTCCCAGCCGATCTCGGGGACGATCCACTGGCGCACCGGAGTCTCGCCGTCGGCCGTCTCGCGGTCGCGGACGGCGCCCTGGGTTCGCACCGCGCCCTGGGCTCGTGCCGCACCCTGGGTGCGCACCGGGCCGCTCCCCCGCGTCCCGGCGCCCCTGATTCCGATCACGGCGATGCTGCCCCGCTCGGCCTCGCCGACGGCATGGTCGACGTCCCTCAGGTCGGCTCGATCGATGGTGCGCAGACCGCGGCGCAGAAGGAGGGTGCCCGCGCGCTCGTCCAGATGCACGACCCGGTGGGTCAGCAGCATCGGCACCAGCGCCCACAGCGCGAACAGCGCCCACAGCAGCACGGCGCCGAGCAGCAACTGGACCCACGCAGGTGCCAGGAGATCCGCCAGCGCCGAGTCATGACCATCGGTGAGCTGCGCGCGACGCCACTGCTGCAGCGCGGCCCCGGCGAACGGTGCCAGCAGCACGGAGACCAGCGGCAGCCCGATCAGCGCGCCCGGCACGTAGCGGGCACGCAGGCTGGGGCCGACGAGGACGGCACCGCCGCGGGTGCGCCGGGGGCTGGGGGGTTGCACCGCCCCAGCGTAGGCGGTGGCACGGCGAGTCGAGCTCACCCGGGACCGCCGAGCTCCTGCCGGCTCGTCCAGCTCCGGTCCTCGCCCGTGACCGGGTCGGTGAAGGCCAGCGTGCGGGCGAGCAGCTGCAGCGGCTGCCGGGTCGGCTCCTCGACATGGTGATTCCGCGCCGGAGCGTCCCCGCCGTCGGGGTTCGTGCTGTAGAGGGTGTCGCCGAGGATCGGGGCGCCGCGCGCGGCGAGCTGGGCCCGCAGCTGGTGGGTGCGCCCGGTGCGCGGCCGGAGTCGCAGCAGGAGGACGTCGTCGGGTTCGACGGCGATGACCTCGAGCTCGGTCTCCGCGTTCGGCACCCCGTCGACCGTCCGGGCGCGCAGCTCTCCCCGCGGCTTCTCCAGCCGGTCGCGGAGGATCGCTCGATGCCCCGGGCGGGCGGCACCCTCACCGGCCGGACCAGCCGGACCAGCCGGACCAGCCGGACCAGCCGGACCGGTCAGCTCAGCGATTCGCTCGCCGGGCGGGCCCGAGCGGGAGATGCGCACGCGCGCCAGGTATTCCTTGTCCGCCTCGCCGCGTGCGAACAGCTGCTGGTACGCGGACCGCTCCTCGGGCCGGATCCCGAAGGCAAGGACCCCGGCCGTGGGCCGGTCCAGGCGGTGCAGCGGCGTCAGCGTGGTCAGCCCGGTGAGACGGCGCAGCCGCACGAGCGCGCTGGCGAGGATGTGGGTGCCCCGCGGCATGGTCGCCATACCGTGGGGCTTGTCCAGCACCAGTAGATGTTCGTCGCGATGGAGGATGTCGAGTTCGATCTCGGGCACGTCCTCGGTGCGCAGCTCACGGTGGAACCACAGCTCGTCCCCGGGGCCGACAAGATCCGCGGCGACCCAGGGACGTCCGTCGGCGTCGACGATGTCGCCCCGTGCGAATCGCTCCGCCAGAGGCGTCGCCTCCTCATCGGTCAGTGCCGGGTACCGCTCCCGCAGGGCCTCCAGCGCGGGAGTCTCGACCGCATCCCGCGGTACCTGCCACCGCACGGCGTCCAGTCCGTCCCGCTGAGGCAGGGGCGCCGGCCTGGCACGGGCGCGTCGCCGAGCGGCGCGCCCCGGCTGGTCTGGCCGGTGCAGCAGCTGCCGACCCCGGCCGCCGTCGTCTCGTCCCGTCACGTCGGCCCTCGCACCGTCGGCGGCCGACCCGCCGCTCACAGTCCCCACACGGCGAAGGTCAGCACGTTGTGGAAGACGTAGATGAGCATCAGCAGAACCAGGATCAGGTTGGGGTGACGGTCGCTGAATCGCATGGCCTGCGGCACCTGCCGGCGCAGCTCAGCGGTGGTGATCGCCTCGATGTGGTCGACGTGGGCGCCCGCCTCCTGGGCGCGGCGCAGCGTCATCTCCTGGGCTCGGGGGCCGAAGAAGCGGCTGGAGACGGCGAGGATCCGCCGGCCCTCGGGGTCCAGGACGTACACGCCGTCGTAGGCGGTCTCGGAGGCGTCCAGCATCTCGGTGGGCCCGAGTCCGCGCTCGATGTCGCGCACCGCGATCACCTGGCCCACCTCGTCCCACCGGGCCTGCCGGGTGCGGCGACCCAGGCCGCGCAGCTGGAACCCCTCGGCATCGATCTGCAGCCAGGCGGTCAGCACGCGCAGGCAGCCGACGGCCGCCGTGGCCGCGATCAGCACCCACAGCAGCAAGGGCGCGGTGAACACCGGATCGCGCATCATCTGGGGGTCGTTCCACAGCCGCTGGCCGACGAAGCTGATGATCACGAGGAACTCGAGGACCACGACGAACACGAAGCCCGCCACCAGCGTGCCGATCACGACGGCGGCCGGAGGCCCGTAGGTGCGGGTCGGGCGGTCGTCGTCCGTCGCCCGCGCGACGTCCTCGGAGCTGCGGGTCATCACTTCTCCTCCGGGGGCGGGTCGTCTGTGGCTCGCTCATCTTAGGCCTGCCGGAGCCGCTTCGGAGCACGTATCGGTGCTGGTCCGGCCTGCTGATCCGGACCCGTTGGGTCGAGGATGCTGCCCGGGGGACGAGAACGGGCGGGCAGCCCGGGGTGTCCCCGTTCTGCCCGCCCGTCGGCCGAGTGGATGACCGTCAGGTCAGTCCTGGATCACTCGTCCTCGTCGTCCTGCTTCTCGATGACGAGCGTCTCGGTGGTCAGGACCATGCCCGCGATGGACGCCGCGTTGCGTAGCGCCGAGCGGGTGACCTTGACCGGGTCGATGATGCCCGCGGCCACGAGGTCGACGTACTCGCCGGTCGCGGCGTTCAGGCCGTGTCCGACCTGAGCCTCCTTGACCCGCTCGACGACGACGTAGCCCTCGAAGCCGGCGTTCTCGGCGATCCAGCGCAGCGGCTCGACCACCGCGCGGGTGACGGCGCGCGCGCCGACAGCCTCGTCGCCGGTCAGGCCGAGGTCGCTCTCGAGAGCCGCGGCGGCCTGGACGATGGCGCTGCCGCCACCGGCCACGATGCCCTGCTCGATGGCCGCACGCGTCGCGGAGACCGCGTCCTCGATGCGCATCTTCTTCTCCTTGAGCTCGACCTCGGTGTGAGCGCCGACCTTGATCACGGACACGCCACCGGCGAGCTTCGCGAGGCGCTCCTGGAGCTTCTCGCGATCCCAGTCGGAGTCGGTGTTCTCGATCTCGGAGCGAATCTGCCCGACACG
Source organism: Brachybacterium sp. GCM10030268 (assembly GCF_042666305.1). Classification (NCBI taxonomy): domain Bacteria; kingdom Bacillati; phylum Actinomycetota; class Actinomycetes; order Micrococcales; family Dermabacteraceae; genus Brachybacterium; species Brachybacterium sp. GCM10030268. The sequence goes on from NZ_JBHTCW010000001.1 coordinate 494,609, forward strand.
ATCGGCCACGGCCTGCTCGTCACCGGCGCCGCCCACGATCGTGGTGGAGTCCTTGGTGACGACCACGCGACCGGCCTGACCGAGCACCTCGGTGCCGACGGTCTTGAGGTCCAGGCCGAGGTCGGAGGTGACCACCTGGGCGCCGGTGAGCACCGCGATGTCCTGCAGCATCGCCTTGCGGCGATCGCCGAACGCGGGAGCCTTGACGGCCGCACCCTTGAAGGTGCCGCGGATCTTGTTGACGACCAGCGTGGACAGGGCCTCGCCGTCGACGTCCTCCGCGATGATGAACAGCGGCTTGCCGCCCTCGACGATCTTCTCCAGCAGCGGCAGCAGATCCGCCACCGCCGAGATCTTGCTCTGGACGAGCAGGACGTGGGCATCCTCGAGGACGGTCTCCTGGCGATCCGCGTCGGTGACGAAGTGCGGGGAGATGTAGCCCTTGTCGAACTGCATGCCCTCGGTGAAGTCCAGCTCCATCGCGGTGGTCGAGGACTCCTCGACCGTGATGACGCCGTCCTTGCCGACCTTGTCGAACGCCTCGGCGAGCAGCTCGCCGATCTCGCGGTCCTGGCTGGAGACCGAGGCGACGTTCGCGATCTGCTCCTTGCCCTCGACCTCGATGGCGATGTCGCCGAGCTTCTCGGAGAGCGCCTCGGCGGCCTTCTCGATGCCGCGCTTCAGGGCGGCCGGAGCCGCGCCGGAGGCGACGTTGCGCAGGCCCTCGTGCACGAGCGCCTGGGCCAGGACCGTGGCGGTGGTGGTGCCGTCACCGGCCACGTCGTTGGTCTTGGTCGCGACCTCCTTGGTGAGCTGAGCGCCGAGGTTCTCGTAGGGATCCTCGAGCTCGATCTCACGGGCGATGGTCACGCCGTCATTGGTGATGGTGGGCGCGCCCCACTTCTTGTCCAGAACCACGTTGCGGCCCTTGGGGCCGAGCGTGACCTTGACGGTGTTGGCGAGCTTGTCGACACCGCGCTCGAGGGCGCGACGCGCTTCCTCGTCGTAGATGATCTCTTTTGCCATGAGTTTCCAGGCCTCAGTTCACTCAGTTGTCGATGATGGCGAGGATGTCACGGGCGCCGAGGACCAGGTACTCCTCGTTGCCGTACTTCAGCTCCGTGCCGCCGTACTTCGAGAAGACGACCTTGTCGCCCTCCTTGACGTCCATGGGCACGCGCTCGCCCTTGTCGTTGAAACGACCGGCGCCGACGGCGACGACCTCGCCCTCCTGGGGCTTCTCCTTCGCGGTGTCCGGAATGACCAGACCGGAAGCGGTGGTCTGCTCGGCTTCGAGCGGCTTGACGACGACGCGATCCTCGAGGGGCTTGATGGAGACCGACATGGCGGCTCACTCCTTCATGAAGAGATGACTCTGTGAGTTCGGGGTTCCAGGGACCTCGATCCCGGTCGTCGTCGCGGTGCCGACCGGGGAAGATTCCTGACTGACAGTCTCTGGCACTCTCGGCCTTCGACTGCCAACGACGCCAACTCTAGGACCGAGCTGGCACTCGTGCAAGGCGAGTGCTAAACCGGGGCCGTCCCGGGCACGGCGGGTGCCTCGCCGACGGGTTCTCCGGGGCGACACCGGAGGGGCCTCGCGGACGGGCTCACCGGCCGGCGGCCTCCAGGATCGCCGCGACCTGTTCCGGCCCCATGTCGTAGACCGGCACGCTCATGTCGGCCAGCGTGTCTCCGGCATTGGGGAACACGGAGGTGACCACCCGCGGCGCGTCCGTCGGGGCCTCCCCCAGCTCGACGATGCTCATCCCCGACTGCGCCAGCGACTGCTCGTGATCCCCGGCGGTGACCGGGTCGACCACGTTGGTGATGCCCGGGACCACGTGCACGGGGATCCCCGCGATCGCAGCGGTCATCTCGTGGTGGTAGTGGCCCGAGAGCACGATCCGCACGTCGGAGCCCGCCAGCACGCTCGCCAGCTGGTCGAGGCCGTCGAGGTCCAGGCCCAGCAGCAGCGTGGTGGCGGCGACCAGCGGCGGATGGTGGATCGCGAGCACGGTGCCGCCCTGCGCGGGCTCGGCGAGGACGCCGCGCAGCCACTGGAGCTGCTCGTCCTCCAGATGCCCGTACCCCGCGCCGGGGATGCTGGAATCCAGCACCACGATGCGGGCCCCGTTCTCCGGGCGGACGACGCGATCCTGGCTGGTCGCGCCCCGGTCACCAGGGGCGATGGTCTCGCCGTACGCGACGGAGACGTCGTGGTTGCCCATGGCCACGACGAGGGGAGCGCCCAGGGCGGCGGCGAAGGGATCGAGGATCTCGTGCAGCAGTCGGTAGCTGGCCGGGGTGCCGTCCTCGGAGGCGTCTCCGGTGTGGACGACTGCGTCGATGCCGGTCAGCCCCTGGCAGCGGGAGAGCAGTCCGTGCAGGGCGGCGGTGGTGTCGATGCGGTCGTAGTGGCGAGCGGCCGGGTCGCCGTAGAGGTGGGTGTCGCTGAGGTGGAGGATGCGCATGGAGGCACGGTAGCCACCGCGGGTGACGGGCAGGTGAAGAGGGGCGGACGGAGCGGCCGGTCGGGCGGGGCGACCTCAGGTGCGGGCGAATTGGAGCCACCATGTGCACCGATAGCGCTATATAGGGGCCAGCTGTGCACATGCTGGCTCCAATCCTGAGCCGGCCCGGCCCGCCTGCCGGCCCGGTTCGCGCGGCCGGTCGGGATCAGCCGCGGGTTCCGGTGCTGTCGGCGGTGCCAGTCACGTCGGTGAGCCCGGGGTTGCGGCGGATCATGTACAGCCCGATGCGGACCAGGATTCCCAGCACGAACCGGTTGCGGGTCTTGGTCACCGGGCGCAGCGTCGCCGGCGGCACGCGGCGCAGCACGTCCACGATGCGCGGGACCTCGCCGCGGCGGGGCGGGGCCACGGCGGTGCGCCAGGGATGGCGCTCCTGCACCCAGTCGACGTAGCCGCGCAGTGTGGCTCCGTCGGCGCCGCGCCAGGATCCGGATTCGTACAGGTCCTCGAGATCGGTGAGGCCGGCCTGGAGGGCGGCGCGGTCGTATCCGGCGAGCTCGGGGCGGATCTCGTGCTCATCGAGCGCGGCGAGGGTCTCGCGCGCGAGGGGCATGCCGAGCCGGTAGGCGCGGTCGAGGTCGTTCTCGAAACGCGCCCGCACCTCCGGTGGCGTCGCGGCGGAGGTCCCGACGCCCGGCCGCTCGGCGGCGGGCGGCGGCTCCTCCTCGAGCGAGAGATCCGGGTACTGCCGCCCGACGCGCCGGATCTCCTGCCACAGGGCGTCCAGCTCGGGCAGCCGGCTCACCGTCTCCGGGCGGACGCCGAGGGCCAGCAGCACCTCCTGCACAGGCTCGTGCGGGGGACTTTCGTTGTCACGACGCCGGTTGCTCCCGGGCGCGGATGGCTGGGACACGTGGTGGCCTCCTGGCGATGGCGAGTGGTCGTGAACGGCACGGCGACGGGTCAGCCGAGGGCTCCGACCCATTCGGTGCCGCCGTCCTCGAAGATCTGATGCTTCCAGATCGGCACGCGCTGCTTGACGGTGTCGACCAGGTCGTCGCAGGCGACGAAGGCCTGTTTGCGGTGCGGGGCGGAGACCGCGCAGGTCAGTGCCGAGTCGCCGATGCCCAACGGGCCGTGGCGGTGGGCGACGGCGATCATGGCGTCCGGGTAGCGCTCGGCGATCTCCCGGGCGACCTCGGCGATCACCTCGCCGGCGCTCGGATGTGCGGTGTATTCGAGGCGTTGGACTCCGCGACCTCCATCGTGATCGCGCACCACCCCGTCGAAGGTGACGACGGCGCCGCAGCGAGGATCACTGACGGCGTCGGCCATCTGGGCCACGGAGATCGCGCTCTCCCGTATCTCGGCCAGGCGCACCCGCTGGCCGGGCTCGCCCATCGGCGGTCCTCCGGGGACGCGCAGCCGGTGCGGATCTGCGGCGGGCTCCCCCGCGAACGGGGCCGCGCCACGGGTCGGGTCCGGCACCTGGTTCCCGGTCGCGCTGAGGCGATCACCGCCGCTCATGCGTGGTCTCCACCGTCGCGCTGTTCGAGCAGGTGGTCGAGGATCGGATCGAGCACGGCGATCCCGTCACGCACTCCCCCGCGCGACCCGGGCAGGTTCACCACGAAGCTGCGTCCCGCCATGCCGGCGACGCCCCGGCTGAGCAGCGCGGTCGGGGACTTCTCGGCACCGAGGCGGCGGACGGCCTCGAGCACGCCGGGCATCTCGCGCTGCAGCAGCGGGGCGGTCTGCTCGGGGGTGACATCGGTGGGACTGATGCCGGTGCCGCCGGAGGTGACGATGATGTCGATGCCGGCCTCGATCGCTGCGGAGAGGGCGGTGCCGACGTCCGGCCCGTCGGGCACGACGTGCCGCTCGACCTGGTCCAGTCCGCGGTCCTCGAGCCACTGGACGAGCAGGGGTCCGGTGCGATCCTCGTAGGTGCCGTCGGCCGCGCGGGTCGAGGCGATGATGATCCGGGCGGTGCCGCTCAGGGCCGGGGCGTCCTCGGGGTCGGTGCGTGCGGAGCAGTCGGCGTCGCTGCGCTGGGCGGGCATCTGCTTCATGGGGTCTCCTCCTCCGTCGCCCTGTCGCCGTCGCGCTCGCTCTCGCGGCTCCAGTCGCCGCTCTTGCCTCCGGACTTCGCGAGCACGGCGACGTCCTCGATGCGGGCTAGGTGATCGACGGCCTTGATCATGTCGTAGATCGTCAGGGCGGCCACGGTGGCTGCCGTCAGCGCCTCCATCTCCACGCCGGTGACGCCCTTGGTGCGCACACGCGCGGTGATCTCGACGCGGTCCTCTCGGGGCGCGAGGTCCAGCTCGACGCCGGACAGCGGCAGCGGGTGGCACAGCGGGATCAGGTCGCTGGTGCGTTTGGCGCCCATGATCCCTGCGATGCGGGCGGTGGCCAGGGCCTCCCCCTTGGGCAGGTCCCCGGCGGCGATCCGCTCGACGACGTCGGGCCGGGTGCGCAGCACGGCGCGGGCGCTGGCCTCGCGTGCGGTGATGTTCTTGGCGGTCACGTCGACCATGTGGGCGGAGCCGTCGGCCCGCACGTGCGAGAGGTCGTTCATCTCTCTCCTCCGGGAATCAGCAGGGTCTCGAGGATGTCCCCGTCGCGCACCACCTCGGTGCCGACGGGGATGATCGCGAGGGCGTCGGCCGCGGCGAGCCCGCCGATCAGGTGCGAGGAGGCTCCGGCGACCAGGCGCACGCGCCCCGAGGGCAGCACGCGGGCCCGACGGTACTGCGCGAGCTGCGGCGGGGAGGACTCCTCTCCCTCCAGCTGGACGGGCAGGTGCAGTCGTCGCCGAGGCGGGGCGCCGAGTGCGGGACGGGCGATGAGTTCACAGCTCAGCAGCGCGGAGACGGGGTTGCCGGGGAAGGCGAGCCAGGGCACGCGGCGGTCGGGCAGGTGGAGGGTGCCGATGCCCTGCGGTCCGCCCGGCTGCATCGCGACCGAGGGGAACGCCATGGTGACGCCGTCGCCGGCGGCCGCGTGGCGGACCACCTCGAAGGCTCCGGCGCTGACGCCACCGCTGGTGACGATGAGGTCGGCGTCGTGCTCGGCGACCTGGGCCCGCAGGCGGGTGACCAGTGCTGTCGCGTCATCGGGCACGGCGCCGCGGTGGACCACCTCGGCGCCGGCAGCGGTCAGGGCGGCCGCCAGTCCGGGGCCGTTGGCGTCGTACACGGCCCCGTCCGGGAGACCGGCCCCCTCGCGCTCTGCCCCGTCGGCCGCGACCTCGCTGCCGGTGGACAGCACGATCACCCGCAGCGGCGCCTCGACCTCGACGTCGGAGAGGCCGCAGGCGGCGAGGTGGGCGATCCGGGCCGGCGTGAGCACCTGGCCGCTGCGCAGGATGGTGTCGCCGTGATGGGTGTCCGAGCCCCGGGCCCGCACGAAGCGCCCCGCGGCGGTGGACTGCGGCGTCAGAGTGACCGTATCGGGCGCGGCACCGGTGTCGGCGCCGGTGCCGGCACCGATGGCCGGATGGAAGCTGCCCGCCCCGCTCTCCTCGACGGGAACCACATGGTCGGCTCCCTCTGGGATCGCGGCACCGGTCATGATGGGCCGGGCCGTGCCGGAGGCGAGGCGTCCCGGGCCGTCGCCCGCGGCGATCGTCCCACCCAGCGGCAGCGTCACCGGGACCCCGGCCGCTGAGGGAAGATCCGCACTGGCGACGGCATATCCGTCCATCTGGGAGTTGTCGTGACCGGGGACGTCGACCAGCGCCCGCTGCTGGCCGGCAGCCACCCGCCCCACGGCCTGCCCGTCGAGCGCGACCACCTCTCCCCGGCGCGAGGCGGCGAGCAGGGCGACGGCGTCTGCCACGTGCTCGGCCAGCGGGATGCGCTGGGCACCGGTCATCGTGGTGGCCTCCTTCGCGTACGGACGTCGGGCCGTCATCTCACGTGCCCTCCCGGAGGTCCCAGTATGGCCCCGCACCACCGTGGCGCCTCGGCCGTGATCACTCGCCGGGTGCCCTCATCGCCGCCCCGGATGCCCCCGGCCGGCCCACGAGGCCTATCCTGATCGGACACCCTGCAGACCGGACACTGCGCAGACCGGACACCGTGCAGACCGGGCCACCGCGAAGGGAGGGCCGCGCCATGAGTTCCCGCCGCATCGGACTGGGGATCCCCAAGCCGCGCACGACCGACGACGCCGCGCCCGAGCTGCCCGACACCTCGGACCGCCCGACGACGCCGGCCCTTGCCGACCGGTTCGGACGCGCCGCCACCGACCTGCGGATGTCGCTGACGGACTTCTGCAACCTCCGCTGCACCTACTGCATGCCCGCCTCCGGGCTCACCTTCCTGAACAAGGACCAGATGCTCTCTCCCGAGGAGGTCGTGCGCCTGGTGCGGATCGGGGTGGAGCGCCTGGGCATCGAGCAGGTGCGCTTCACCGGCGGCGAGCCGCTGACCCGGCCCGACCTCGAGGAGATCATCGCCGGCGTCGCGGCGCTGACCCCTCGTCCCGATATCTCGCTGACCACCAACGCGATCGGGCTCGACCATCGGGCATCGCGACTGCGCGAGGCGGGGCTGGACCGCATCAACGTCTCCCTGGATTCCGTCGTCTCCGAGACCTTCGAGCGGCTCAGCCGGCGCCCCCTCCTCCACCGCGTGCTGGCCGGGATCGACGGCGCGCAGCAGGCCGGCCTGGACCCGATCAAGATCAACGCCGTGCTGCTGCCCGGGGTCAATGACCACGAGCTGCCGGAGCTGCTGGACTGGTGTCTGAGCCGCGATCTGCAGTTGCGGGTGATCGAGCAGATGCCGCTGGATGCGGACCACATCTGGGACCGCACCTCCATGATCACCGCCGCCGACGTCCACGCGATGCTGCGCCCCTCCTACGAGCTCACGCCGGTGGCCGAGGACCGCAACGGCGCTCCGGCCGAGCTGTTCGAGGTCACCGATCGTCTCACCGGGCGCCACCGCGGCCGGGTCGGCATCATCGCCTCGGTCACCGAACCGTTCTGCGCGGACTGCCGACGCACCCGCCTGACCGCCGAGGGCCGGGTGCGCACCTGCCTGTTCTCCCGGGAGGAGACGGACCTGCGCGGCACCCTGCGCTCCGAGGCCGACGACGAAGCGATCGCCGAGATCTGGCGGGCCGCCCAGTGGGGCAAGAAGGCAGGCCACGGCATGGACAGAGCGGACTTCGTCCAGCCCGAACGACCCATGAGCGCCATCGGCGGATGACCCACCAGGAGACGACGTGAGCACGCCCGACCTCTCTGATGCTGGCGCCGGCGCGAGCGGTGCCGGCAACCGCACCGCACTCCCCACCATCACCGTGCGCCTGTTCGCCGGCGCCGCCGCCGAGTACGGGGCCGACACCGCGAGCGCGCACGGCTCGAGCGTGCAGGACGCGATCGATGACCTGCTGAGCACCGCCACCCCGCAGGCGGCACGGGTGATCGGGCGCTCGAGCTTCCTCGTCAACGCCGTGGCCTGCACGGATCGCAGCCGACCGCTCACCGACGGGGATCGCCTCGACGTGCTGCCGCCCTTCGCGGGCGGCTGATCCGCGCGAACGGGCGTCGCGCTGCTGGCGGGGATCAGTCAGGGCGAGGGCCGCTCAGCGGCGCGCGGTCAGCGCCGTCAGGACGAGGCGTCGCTGCGGTGCTGATCCGGGCGATCGGCCTCGCTGCTCTGCACGGGCACGAGCTCGATCCCGCTGCTCTGGGCGGCCGCGAAGCCTCCGCGCAGGGAGCGCACCCGGATCCCCCGCTCCGAGAGGACCCGCTGGGTGCTGGCCGACCGGGTCCCCGCCGCGCAGTAGAGCACCGCGCCGTCGAGTCCCTGCGGTGCGAGCTCCGGATCATCCGCCTCCGCCGGATCCAGCAGTCTGCCCATCGGCACGTGCTCGGCGCCGCGGACCATCCCGTCGGCCAGCTCCGAGCTCTCGCGGATGTCGAGCACCCGCGTCCCGGCCGCCAGCAGTGCCGGCAGCTCGTCGGGCTCGACCTCGTCGGTCCCCGGCGCCGTCGGCCCGGGCAGTCCGCAGGTCACGGCGATGTCGTCGATCCGGGCGACGGGCGGGCGCTGCGGATCACGGGCGATCGGCAGCTCGTCCCAGCGGGCGCTCAGCGCGTCGTAGAGCGCGAGGCGGCCGTAGAGCACATCACCCATACCGGCGATGACCTTGATGGCCTCCATCGCCATGGTCGATCCGATCACGCCGCACAGCATCCCCAGCACGCCGGCCTCGGCGCAGCTGGGCACCTCCCCCGGGCGCGGCGGCACGGGGTGGACGTCGCGGTAGGTGACGCCGCGGCCGCCAGCGCCCCAGAACACGCTGACCTGCCCGGCGAAGGCGAGGATCGAACCCCACACCAGCGGCACGTCGAGCAGCTCGCAGGCGTCGGAGACCAGGTACCGGGTGGGGAAGTTGTCGGTCCCGTCGAGCACCAGGTCGTGGCCGTTCAGCTGCTCCAGCGCGGTGGTGGGCGTGACCGCCTCGACCACGGACGTGACCGAGACGCCGGGATTCTGCGCCCGCAGGTGCTCGCCCGCCGCCACGGCCTTGGAACGGCCGACGTCCGCGGCGGTGAACAGCACTTGCCGGTGCAGATTGGTGGCGTCGACGACATCAGGGTCGAACACCGTGAGGGAGCCGACGCCCGCGGCGGCGAGATAGGAGAGCACAGGGGCACCGAGGCCGCCGGCGCCGATGACCGCGACCCGGGAGGCGGCCAGCCTGCGCTGCCCGAGCTCGCCCAGCTGGGGCAGGCGCATCTGGCGGGTGTAGCGCTCGCCTGGTGCGTCTGCGCCCGGCGGGCGCAGTCGCTGCGCTGGCAGAGCGCGCTCCGCGATGTCCGGCCGGCCCGCAGACCCCCGGCGTTCCGGCGGACCGCCGACGTGGGACTCGTGACGCTCGGTGACCATGGACGCAGTCTCTCTCAGAACGCTCTCCGGTGGATCAGCGGGCCCAAGACGGCCGCCCGGAGCGTGGCCCCGGCGCAGACGCGAGAGCCCCGGTCCGTGGGGACCGGGGCTCTCCTGGAAGATGGTGCGGCTGCGCCAGCGCGGGGACGCGGTCAGGAACTGAGCTTGTCCGATCCCGCGACGTAGCCGATCTTGGTCCAGTCGGGGCTCTGGAAACCCCTGGCTCCATAGTTCGCAAGATCGTCATGCTGAACGAAGAAGTCGTAGGACTGCCACAGCGGGATGGTGCCTGCGAGCTCCCACAGGTGCGCATCGATCTGGTTGATCAGGTCCAGGCGCGTCGCCGGATCGGTTTCGGCGGCGGCCTGGTCGACGAGGTCATCGGTCTCCGGGTCGCCGATCTTCCCGAAGTTCTGCTCCCCGTCCGATTTCCAGATCGCGTCCCCGGAGGACAGGAACGGATTTCCGGCCCAGCCGAACAGGGTCAGGTCGAAATCGCCCGGGATGACGTACTTGGCGAACAGGTCCGTCGGCGGAACCTTCTGCACCTTCATCGTGATGCCGATCGCGGCGAGCTGCTCCTGCACGACCGGCACGACCGCCTCATTGGTCTTCGAGCCGTCGTTGTAGACGTAGGTGATCTCGATCGGCTCGCCGTCCTTCGTGGCGAGATCGTTCTCGAAGGTGTAGCCCGCATCCTCCAGAAGCTTCTTGGCCGCGTCGGGGTCATAGGTCCCGAGATCGCCGGCGTTGTCCTGGTACCCCTCCTGATTCGTCATCAGCAGGTGGTTGTTCAGAGGCTCGGTGTTCTCCGGGTACGGCATCGTCGCGTTGACGGCGAGGAACACCTCTTCGCGATCGATCGCGCGGTGGACCGCCTGGCGCACGGCCTGGTCAGCAAGGGGACGACCCTCCGCACCGTTGAGAGTGATGTGGGTCCAGTTCGGTCCGGCGGCCTTCCGCAGCGTGGCGCCGCTGCCGATCATCGGCTCGACCACCGAGTACGTCGCCGGCACGTCGGTCTCGATGACGTCGAGCTGGCCGTTCTGGAAACTGGTGGCGGTCGCTGCCGGATCCTCGATCGTCGTGAACAGGACCTGGTCGAGAAGCGCCTTGTCGCCCCACCAGTTCTCGTCCGGCTCCAGCAGCACGGTCTTGTTCGCGGCGTCGATCTTCCCGATCTTGTACGGCCCGGCGGTCACCTTGGGCTCTTCCAGCCAGCCAGTGTTAAAGGCATCCGCGGACTCGGCCAGCGCATCCGGCATGATCGCCGCGAGCCCGATCCAGTCGGCGTACTTCTCGGCGAAGGTGACGACGGCGGTCAGGTCATTCTCGCCCTGCTCGATCTTCTCGACCTTGTCGTAGCCCTCCGACGAGGCGATGCCGTAGGCCGGCTTCGATCCGTCCATGACCGTGAAGACATTCTCGATCGACGTGTAGTCGATCGGGGTGCCATCCGACCACGTCATACCTTCGTTGAGCTCGATCTCCATGACCTGCGGATCCTCGGAGGTCAGTTCGATGCGCTTCACGAAACGCTCATCGGGCACGACGTCACCTGCCGCCGTGTAGAGGTACAGGCCGTCCGTCCCCATGGCCGGAGCGATCGCGCGCACCATATCGGTCGTATTGACCTCGTTGCCATCGGTGTGGAACGGATTCCAGTTCGCCGGGAAGGCGTTGTTCGCCAGGCGCAGCACGCCTCCCTCGCCGAGTTCGTCCCGCTCCATCGCATTGATGTCGTTCTGGTCGGCAGCGATCTGGTCCCCACCGCCGTCGGACGCTCCGTCGCCACTGTTCCCGGGATCCTGGCTGCATGCCGCCAGGGCTGTCATCGAGACGGTCAGAGCCGTCGCCCCCAGCATGGAACGCCGCGTCAAACGCATGTGCTTCTCCTTCACTCGCGGATCCGCTCGTCGGGCCCGCTCCACGTATGTGACCTGCACGCGATATGGGATTGCGACCTCCTTGGTCACTTCCCCGCCTGCGGTGGGTTCACCCTATGTCCGATGCGATCTACGACACGGCCGATCGTTGACGCTGTTACTCATTCGCAACACACGGTATCCGGGCATGCTCCACACGCATTTCTGCGCAGGCAGGAAAAGGGGACGGCACCCTCTGGTGCCGTCTGCTCCGGTTTCCTTCTGTGCTGGTCAGGGGGCCGTACCGACCCCCGAGGAGACTCCTTTGTCGCCACCGAAGATGGAATGATCTATCACGTCCCGACGCCGAGCGCGCGCGATCTCCGGGTCCGGAATCGGAACCGCCGCGAGAAGTTCTCGACTGTACTCGTGCTGGGGATCGGTAAAGACGTCCTCGGTGTCCCCGAGTTCAACGATCTTCCCTTTCTGCATGACCGCGACGCGATCGGAGATGTGGCGTACAACGGAGAGATCGTGGGAGACGAACAAGAAGCTCACCCCGAGGCGCGCTTTGAGATCGGCGAGCATGGCGAGCACGCCGGCCTGCACCGTGACATCGAGGGCGGACGTGGGCTCATCGAGCACGATCAGTTTCGGATCGCAGGCCAGGGCTCGTGCCACGCCGACCCGCTGGCGCTGGCCCCCGGAGAACTCCGTGGGGAATCGCGCCGCGTGCTCGGGAAGCAGGCCGACCATCTTCAGCAGCCAGTCCACCCGCTCGTCCATGCGCTGTTTGCTGTATCCCTGGACCCGCATCGGCTCCTTGAGGATGTCGCTGATCGGCATGCGCGGGTCCAGTGCTGCCATCGGGTCCTGAAAGACGATCGTGACCTCGGAACGCAGCGCAGCGCGCTCCTTGCGGGTCAGGGCGCCGGTCTCCTTGCCCCCGATGCGTATGACGCCCTGCTGCGGAGTTCTCAGTTGCATGATCTCCATGAGGGTGGTCGTCTTGCCGCACCCTGACTCACCCACCAGGGCGAGGCACTCGCCCTCACGGATATCGAAGGAGATGCCGTCGACGGCGCGCTGTTCGCCCACCTTCCGGCGGACCAGTGCCCCCTTGGTGATCGGGTAGATCCGCTGCAGCTCCTCGACCTCGAGCACGGCCGGTCGCGCCTCGCGCGGCCCGCGGTCCTCGGAGCTCGCGGCGCGCTCGGCGACCTGGCGCAGCGCTGACCCCGCGACGCTCTTGGTGCCTTCGGACTCGGCCAGATCGGCCCGGGGCACCGCCGCGAGCAGGCTGCGCGTGTACTCCTCCTGCGGCCGGTAGAAGATGTCGTCGACCGGGCCGGTCTCGACCATTTTCGATTCCTTCATGACCAGGACCCGATCGGCGAATCCAGCGACCACGCCCATGTCATGGGTGATCAGCACGGTCGCGGCGCCGAGGAGCTCCTGGGCAGACTTGAGCAGGTCCAGCACCTGTGCCTGGATGGTGACGTCCAGAGCCGTGGTCGGTTCATCGGCGATGATCAGTTCGGGCTCGTTGGCGATCGCCATGGCGATCATCGCCCGCTGTCTCATCCCTCCGGAGAACTCGTGCGGGTACTGCTGTGCGCGCCGTTCCGGCTCCGGAATGCCCACGGCGTGGAGAAGCTCGACCGCACGTCGATCCGCCTGCGCCTTCGAGCGTTCGGGGTGATGGATGCGTACGACCTCGGCGATCTGGCGTCCGACCTGATACACCGGGGTCAGGGCCGACAGCGGGTCCTGGAACACCATGGAGATCGTGTTGCCCCGCAGCGCGGAGAGCTCACGATCGTCCATGGTGAATACCTTGCGGCCCAGCAGGTCGATCTCACCGCTCACGCTCGCCGTGCGCGGCAGCAGGCCCATCACCGCCAGCGAGCTCACGGACTTGCCGGAACCGGACTCGCCGACGATGGCGAGCGCCTCGCCCGGACGGACCTCATAGCTGAGCTCCTGGACGGCGCGCACCGTCCCGTACTCGGAGGGGAAGGAGACGCTGAGGTCTTGCACGGACAGGATGGGTTCGGTCATTCGGCTTCCCCTCAGAGTCGGCTGGAGCCGCTGGTCGGGTCGAGGGCGTCGCGGAGAGCTTCACCCATGAGGTTGATGGAGATGACGAGCACCGCGAGGATCGCCGCCGGCGGCATCCAGGTGTAGGGCGCGGAGATGTTGTAGTCCTGCAGCACCGTGCCCAGCGAGACCTGCGGGTACTGGATGCCGAAGCCGATGAACGACAGCCCGGTCTCCCCGAGGATCGCGGCGCTCACGCCGAGCGTGGTGTCGATGATGATCCAGCTGGCGATGTTGGGAATGATGTGCCGTGTCATCGTGATGATCGGGTTGACGCCCATGAAGCGCGACGCCTGGACATACTCGGTGCGCACCAGCTGCTGGGTCATCGCGCGCAGGACGCGGGCGGTGAGCATCCAGGCGAAGCCGGCCAGGAGCGGGATCATCCACAACCAGGTCGCCTGCTGGAGCACGGGGCTGAACAGCATGAGCAGCAGCAGGGAGGGGATCACCAGGAACAGGTTGATCAGGTTGACGAGCCCGCCGTCGGCGAGTGCGCCCCATGTGGACTTGCTGCTGACGTAGCCGGCGACGACGCCGACGACGAGCGCGAGCAGGGAGGTCAGCAGGGCGGTGCCGATTCCGATCACGAGCGAGAGGCGCAGGCCCTGGAGGGTGCGCGCGAAGATGTCCAGGCCGTTCTCGTTGACGCCGAACCAGTGGTAGGCGCTCGGACCCGTCAGGGCGTTGCGGAGGTCGCGCTCGAACGGCCCGTACTGATAGAGCATCGGGCCGAAGATCGCGAGCAGCACCAGCAGCGCGAACGAGATCATCCCGATCCAGGCACTGGGACTGCGCAGGAAGCGGCGGCGCAGGAGCACCCCGCGGCTCATCGACTCGAACGGGTCCGCGGTCGGCTGGTCCGCGGGCGCAGCGGCGTCCTGCGATCCCGACTCGAGGACCAGGTTGGCGTCGGGCTCGGTGCTTTCTCGAAGCTGCGCGGCGTCGTCGCTCGAGCGGATGTCGTGGGAGTTCGTCATGGTCTCACCGGATCCTCGGGTCGAGCGCGCCCTGCAGGATGTCAGCGAGCGTCGCGGAGAGCAGCGTCAGGATGGCCGTGTAGAGCACGACCCCGGCCGTGCCGTTGACGTCGGCCATCCCGATGGAGGAGATCGCGAAGCGGCCGATGCCCTGCCAGTTGAACATCAGCTCGACGAACAGGGACCCCGAGAACGCGGCCCCCACGGCGAAGGCGAAGTACTGCCCCATCGGGATCAGCGCCATGCGCAGCCCGTGCCGGGTCATCGCACGCCCGCGGGTGAGCCCCTTTGCCCGGGCGGTGCGGAGGTAGTCGCTGCCGAGGACGTCCAACGTGGTGACCTTCATGTATCGCGAGTACGAGGCGGCAGCGGTCACGGCCAGGACGATCGTCGGCATCACCAGTGCTTTGACCTGGTAGCGGATCGACTCCCAGGACCCGGGCTCGAGCAGCGGGTTGACCGGGTTGATCGCCGGCAGGCCCCAGCCGGTGCTGTCCATGATCGCCTGGTTGGCCTGTTGCACGATCAGGATGATCACGGGGGTGGGCAGGGACAGGACGAAGAAGGCCAGCAGAGTGGAGGCGCGGTCGTCGAGGGAGTCGCGACGGACCGCGGCAATCATGCCGAGCACGACGCCGACGACGGTCCCGATGATGGTGCCGAGCAGCACGAGCCGGAGGCTGATCGGGATCCTGTTGGCCAGTTCGTCGACCACCGGAACCATGGCCTTGTTGGTCCCGGTGGTCACGCCGAGATCACCACGGACCAATCCCCCGAGCCAGGTGGCGTAGCGCTCGAACAGAGGGGTGTCGGGATTGACGTTGCGCGCGTTGAGATAGAGCTGAGCACTCTCGTACGGGACCGGTTCGGTCGCCGCCGGCGGGTACAGCACTTCCTCCGGATGCATGAGGGAGGCGGCCAGCAGGTAGGCGAAGCTGGTGGCGACGAAAGCGAGGATCGCGTACGTGAGCACCCGGATCGAGACGAACCTAATCACGCTGTCTCCTGGGCAAGCTGTCCGGCATATCCTCTGTCTTCCTCTCCGTACCTGCAGGGTCGCGTCCTGCAGTACTTCGTGACCGGGAGTCCGCGTCGAGGCGGGCCCGCTACGACCCGGGATCATCACGGGACGCCGACCACATCTGTGTGGCTCGGTGAGGGTTCCCCACCCTGGGCCTGTCGATGTGCTCCGGGTCTCACCCGGTTCGCACCCCGGACACGATAGCGCCCCGGGACCCGGCAAAAGTGCCTCAACCGGGCCGCCAGGCACCAATTGACAGCCGGTTATGCTCGAATCGTGACCTTCCTGCACCTCCTCACCCTGGCACTGGGCGTCCTCGCCGCCGTCGCCGGGGCCGACCTCCTCGGCAGGAAGAGCATCGGCCCGTGGCCTATCGGGCTGCTCGCCCTCGCCCTCGTCCCGGTGGCCGGATGGCTCTACAGCGCATGGCTGGCCGCCCTGACACTCGGACTGGCGCTCGGCTCCGGCGTGGTCATGATCGCCTCCTGGACACGGACCTTCGTCGATCGCCGTCGATCGCGCCGCGAGATGTCCCGGCAACAGGCTGACGCGCGCGACCGCCAGCTCGAGGTGTCAAGCGAACGCGGCCGGTGAGCCGGCCGCGAGGCGCATGACACGAACGTGGTCGCCCTCCGGCAGCTCCGCTCCGGCGGCGAGCTCCAGCAGCACCAGAGCGTCGGCACGCGCGAAGGGCAGCAGTCGACGCCCCGGTAAGAGTTCGACCCAGGCCTCACCGTCCTTCTGGCTCAGGCGTCCCGGCAACGCATGCAACGTCCTGGCTGTCGGCTCGGCCCGCGCCACGCGGTTCGACCCCTTCCCTGACGTGCGTGGCCGTGCTCCCTCCGCTGCGGCGGCGAGACGGGCTCGGGCGATGCCGGCCTCCCCGGCCAGCAGAGGCCGCGCGAACAGGTGGAATCCGACGAGGGCTCCGACCGGGGTGCCGGGCAGGTGGATCACAGGCACGCCTCCAGGACCGGTGCCGAACCCCTGCGGTCCGCCGGGGCGCAGGGCGAGGTGGGCGAAGTGTGAGGTGCCTCGACCACCCGGTCCCAGCGTCGCCTTGACCACGTCATAGGCGCCGTAGCCGATGCCACCTGTCGTGATCACCAGGTCCGAATCCTCCGCGGCCCGCTCCAGCGCGCGCTGGAACTGCGCTCGAGCGTCACCGCTGCGGAGTGTGCGCGCTGTGTGGCCGAGCTCAGCGACCGCGGCGGCGAGCATCAGACCGTTGGAGTCGCGGATCCCACCGGGTTCCGGCACGCCGTGCCGGCCGTCGACGACCTCGTCACCGGTGACCAGCACGCCCACCCGCAACCGCGGCTGCACCGTCAGGGTCGCGAGGCCCAGAGTCGCGGCGAGACCGACGAGACCGGGGCCGACGACGTCGCCGGCTTCGGCCAGCACGCAATCGCGGGCGACCTCCTCGCCCGGTCCGCGCACATGGCGACCCGGGCGCATTTCGTCCGGCGGAGCAATGCGAACGGTGGTCGGAGCCTGGCCGGCGGGTTCCGCGTCGGTCCGTTCGATCTCGACGACGGAATCGGCTCCCGCCGGGATGGGCGCGCCGGTCATGATCCGGGCGGCGGTACCGGTCGGCACGTGGGGCTCCGCCGCCCCCGGCCGCGTCGCGGTGGCCGGCAGATCGGCGATCACGGGCAGCTGGACGGCCTCTCCGTCGGCCAGATCGCTCGCGTGCACGGCGAAACCGTCCATCGCCGATTCGGCGACCGCCGGGAGATCCTCCGGCGCCCGGACCGGTTCCGCGAGTCGGCGCCCGCTGGATTCGGCAAGCGGGATCGGCTCACCGGTGCGCACCGGCCGCAGGCGCCCGGCCGCTGCTTCGATCAGCGAGGCGCGCCACCGCCACGGGTCGATGCGGTCAGCGGACATGGTTCTCCTCGGGGTGCTCCGTCTCGTGCTCGGGGTCCCCCGCTCGGGTGGGACGTGACCGGGCCGGGACACGCAGTCAGGCCGAGATCGGATCGGGGCCGGCATCGCGGCCTGCTGGCAGTGCTCGCCCGCGATCATCCCACGGTCCCCGGCTTCGGGGCCCCGAGGCCGTCCACAGCCCGGCGCCGCATCCTGCCACCGGCCCGCCCGTGGGTGCATGATGGATCCATGCGCGAGATCCGATTCGACCGCTTCGGCGGCCCCGAGGTCCTGACCCTGCACACGGACGCCCCGAGCCCCCAGCCCGGGCCCGACGAGGTGCTCGTGCGCGTGGCCTACGTGGGGCTGAACCCGCTGGACTACAAGCTGCGCGACGGCTCCTCCGGCAAGGCGAAGGAGCTGGAGCTGCCGGCGGGCACCGGTCGCGAGATGGCCGGCACGGTGATGCTCGCGGGTTCGGGCCTCGATGATGCCGAACTCGGGTCCCGGGGCCTCTCCCCCGGCACCCGCGTGTTCGGGATGCGTGCACCCGGCGACCTCCGGGGAGTGGCCGCCGAGGTCATCGCGATCGGCGCCGACGAGCTCGCCCCCATCCCGGACGAGGTCCCCGACGAGGACCTGCCCCGCTGGGCCGGCCTCGCTCTGGCCGGCCTGACGGCCATCGCCTCCGTCCACGACACCGCGCAGATCCAGCCGGGCCAGACGGTGCTCGTCCACGGTGGCAGCGGCGGCGTCGGCCAGCTGCTGATACCGATGGTGCTGGAGGCCGGCGCCGAGCGGGTCTGGGCCACCGGACGGGCGGCGAACGCCGAGCGGATCCGCGAGCTGGGCGCGACGCCCATCGCCTACGACGCCGAGGACTGGGAGGCCCAGATCCGTCAGGAGACCGGCGGCCGCGGGGTCGACGTCGTCCTCGATACGCACTACCACTCGACGTTCGAGCCCAGCCTGGACCACCTGGCCGAGGGCGGGCTCGCGGTCGCTCTGCCCACCCTGGCCGACCTCACCCCCGCGCACGAGAAGGGTGTGGAAGCACGGGTGCCGCAGATCAAGACCGGCCGCGACCGGCTGGACCGCCTGGTCCAGGGCATCCGCGCCGGCAACTATCCGCTCGAGGTCTCCCAGGTGCTGCCGCTGAGTGAGATCGCCGAGGCCCATCGCCTCCTCGAGGACGGCCACACCCGCGGCAAGCTCGTGCTCGACACGTCGGCCTGAGGCTGTTCCGCGGGGTGCCCGGCAGGGCGAGGGATCCTCGACCGCCGGCCCGGTGACCCGGGACACATGCCCACCAGGTAGCCTGGTCGGCATGGTTCCGCCCTCCCCCGACGACGCTGACGCCGCGGTCCAGGCGCTCGAGCCTGTCCTCCAGCCCGCCGGATGGGCACTGCTGAACTCTCTGCCGCCGTACCGGGAGCAGGATGCCCTCCGCCAGGGCGCACGCCTTCGCGAGGCCGGGTACTCCGCGGAGCTCGTCTCGGCCGTGATGACCCAGGCGCGGCTGCGCGCCAAGGCGGTCGACAAGTTCGGGGAGTTCGCCTCCTCGATGCTGTTCACCCCGCACGGCCTCGAACAGGCCACCCGACTGCCGGTCGCGGCCATGCACGCCGAGCGCTTCCAGCGCGCCGGGATCTCCTCCGTCGCCGATCTCGGCTGCGGCATCGGAGGCGACGCGATGGTCCTCGCCGGTCTCGGCCTCGAGGTCCGCGCCGTGGACCGCGACCCGCTCGCGGTCGCCGTGGCCACCATGAACCTGCGCCCCTTTCCCACCGCCACCGTGAACCTCGGCCGCGCCGAGGGCCACGACCCGACCGACACCGAGGCCATCTGGCTGGACCCGGGCCGCCGTGCCCCGGCCCGCGGAGGCACCCGCCGTCTGCACGATCCCGAGGAGTACGAGCCGCCGCTGTCGACGGTGATCGACCTCGCCCGCCGGCTCGGTCGCGGCGACGAGTTCGGACCCCTGGGGGCGAAGCTCGGCCCCGGCATCGATCGCGACGACCTGCCAGCCGAGACCGAGGTGCAGTGGCTCTCCTTCCACGGCCAGGTCCTCGAGGCCACCGCCTGGTTCGGTCCGCTGGCGCGCCCCGGCGTCACCTCGTCGGCCGTGCTGATCGACCGGGACGGGGCGCACCGGCTCGATCACGGACCCGACGCCACCGCGGACCCGGGCTCCGGCCCGCTCGGCGATCATCTCTACGAGCCCGACGGCGCCGTCATCCGTGCCGGGCTCATCGGGCGTCTCGCGGCCGACCTGGACGCCCACACCGTGGATCCGACCATCGCCTACCTCACCGGTGACCGCCGGATCGACACCCCCTTCGCCCGCGGCTACTCGGTGCGGGACGTGATGCCGTTCGGCCTCAAACGCCTCATCTCCTACCTGCGCGAGCACCATCTCGGCGTCCTGGAGATCAAGAAGCGCGGCACTGCCGTGGAGCCCGACGAGCTGCGCCGCAAGCTGCGCCCCCGCCGCTTCGGCAACGAATCCGCGACCCTGATCCTCACCCGCATCGCCGGTGAGCAGGCTATCGTGATCGCCTCTCCGCACGGCTCGCCGTCCCCGCCGTCACCGGATCCGCTGCCGTGAGCCGACGGGTCGTGGCGCTCCTGCTGCTGGTCGCCGCGCTGGGCGGGGTGGGTCTGGCGACCCTCGGGGCTGCCGCGGACCGCGGCTCCGGCCCCACGTTCGTCGGTCGCACCCAGCCGGAGTTCGAGCCGCCTCTGCGCGAGAGGGAGCCCTCGCAGCCCGACCTGCCCAGCCTGAGCGAGCCGGCCGCGCCGCCGCAGTCCGACGGGAGCCCCACCGGGATCGCGATCGCCCTCTGGGTGCTCGGCGCTCTCGTGGCCGCGCTGGCGGTGTGGCTGCTGCTGCGGATGCGGAAGCTGGCGCGTCCCACCCCGGCCGTCGCCGCCGACGCCGACGAGGACGAGCTGACCGCCGCGCAGGCGCAGGCGGCATTCGAGGATGCGCGAGCCCAGCTGTCCACGGTCGTCGACGCCCACGATGCCGTGATCGCCGCCTGGCTCGCGCTGGAACGGGCGATCGCCGAGGCGGGCGTGCGCCGCAGTCCCTCCCAGACCACGCTCGAGTTCGTCGTCGCAGTGCTGGGCACGCTGGAGCTGGACCGCTCATCCCTGGACCGCCTCTCCCAGCTGTACCGGCGGGCATTGTTCGACCCCACACCGCTGGTCGAGAGCGACCGCGACGAGGCCCTGACCCTCCTGGACCGCCTCACCGCCGATCTCGACGCGCCGACCGAGAGGCGATCGCCATGATCGCCGCGATCCGTCCGCTGCTGCCGCTGCTCTGGCGGGTCGCCGTCGCCCTCCTGGGGACGTTCGCGGCCCTCGGGCTCTGCGCCCTGGCCGGGCTCCTCATCCCCGTGCCGATCCCGATCGCCCTGGGCCTGGCCGCCGGCGTCCTGTGGTGGCTCTTCCACGTCGGGATCGCCCGCGCGGAGCCGCTGTACACCCCCGAGCTGGATCTCGAGACCGGCTACATCCTCCCCGACGCCCAGGACATGCGAGTGCGCCGCCTCGAGGACCTCATCCACGGCGCCCAGCCGAATCGCCGCATGACCTCCCGCGGCCTGGCCCGCGTGCTCGGGGACATCGCCGACGAGCGCGTCCGCGACCCGGATGCCCCGCCGCTGAGCTCCGGCCTGCGCCGGCTGATCGCCGACGCCCGCCACCCCGACCCGCAGAGCCACCCCGTCGGCCCCATCGACCGGCGCGCCCTGCACCGCTATCTCCGAGAGCTCGCCGACGGCGAGGAGAGGGACCGATGACCGACCCCACCCCCATGAACGCCTCCGAGGCCACGGCCGCCGCCCAGGCCGTGCTTGACGCCGTCGCCACCGCGGTGGTCGGCAAGCGCGAATCCCTCGAACTGGTGCTGACCGGCATCCTCGCCGGTGGCCACGTGCTGCTCGAGGACCTGCCCGGCCTCGGCAAGACCCTCGCGGCACGCTCCTTCGCCCAGGCACTGGGGCTGCCCTTCACCCGCGCCCAGTTCACCCCCGACCTGCTGCCGGCCGACCTCACCGGCGCGGAGGTGTTCGACCAGCGCACCGGAGAGTTCGTGTTCCGCCCCGGACCGGTGTTCACCGGCCTGCTGCTGGCCGACGAGATCAACCGCACGCCCCCGAAGACGCAGTCGGCGCTGCTGGAGGCGATGCAGGAGCGCCAGGTCTCCGTCGAGGGCACCACCCGCCCCCTGCCACAGCCCTTCCACGTGCTGGCCACCGCCAACCCGATCGAGCACGAGGGCACCTATCCGCTGCCGGAGGCGCAGCTGGACCGGTTTCTGCTGCGGCTGTCCTTCGGATATCCGACCGCTGAGCAGGAATGGGACGTCGTCTCCCGCCGGTTGGACCGGCGGCGGGAGGAGCAGACGGTCGCCGAGGTGCTCGACGGCGCCGGGCTGCTGGGCGTGCAGGCAGCGGTCGAGAACGTCCACGTCGAGGACTCGGTGGGCCACTACGCGGTCGAGCTGGTCGCCGCCACCCGCACCCATCAGCATGCCCTGGTCGGGGCCTCGCCCCGCGGCACGCTCGCCCTGATCACCTGCGCCCGCGCACTCGCGGTGATCCGCGGGCGGACCTTCGTGGTGCCCGAGGACATCAAGGCCCTCGCCCATCCCGCGCTGGATCACCGCGTGACGGTCAAGCCCGAGCTGTGGCTGCAGAACGCGACCGGTGCCGGCGTGGTCGAGGCCGTGCTCGGCCAGGTGCCGGTCCCCGCGGCCGTCGACCCCGTCGGCAGGCCGACGTGAGCGCCGGGACCGGCACGGGGCGCAGGGGTGTCCGGCGAGATCAGCCGGCGGAGAACCACGAACCCCGGCTCCCGCTGGTCCGCACCCGGCCGACGGCCGCCCTGGTGCGGGCCGCCGTGGTCGGCTGCACCGCGGTGGGCCTGGCGGTGCTGATCGGCCGGCCGCTGCTGATCCTCGCCGGGCTGCCGCTGCTGGCGTGGGCGCTGGTGGCCCTCGCGCGGCGCATCGCCCGGGGCGAGGAGCACGGAGTCGCAGCCCCCGAGGCGTCGGCGAACCGTCGCTCGCTCGAGGAGGGCGGAACCGCCGCGGTGTCGATGACGACCGCTCCCGGCGTGCTCACCGCGGCGACCGTCCCGATGCAGCCCCACGTCGTGTACGGACCACGGCACGGCTCCGTGGCCGGCGACGGATCCCTGCGCCTGCGGGTCAGCGCGCAGCGCTGGGGACGCGTCCGCGTGGGCCCGATACACGTGCTGGCCACCGATGCGTTCGGCGCCTTCCGCGCCCAGCAGCAGCTGCCGCCGCTGGAGGTGCAGGTGGTGCCGTCCTCGACGGTGCTCGACGCGCCGACGGAGGTCGCCACGCCCATCGGGATCAGCGGCATGCACCTCTCCCGCCGGCGCGGCGATGGCACCGCCCTCGCCGAGGTGCGGGCGTTCCGGCCCGGGGACCGTCTGCACCGGATCAACTGGCGCGTCACCAGCCGCACCGGGCAGCTGCATACCAATGCCACGTTCACCGAGCAGGACACCGACGTCCTCATCGTCACCGACACCATCGCCGACATCCCGCCCGCCCCATGGGCCGGCGAGGAGGCGCCCACCAGCCTGGACATGACCGTGCGCGCCACCTCGGCGATCGCGCGCCACTACCTCACCACCGGTGACCGCGTCGCCGTGTTCGACATCGGCCATCTCATCGGGCCGGTCCGTGCCGGGACGGGGCCGCGCCAGCTGCGCGTGCTGACCGACGCCCTCTCGCGCGCCGGACGGGCCGACGGCCGCACCCGTCCCTCGCGCCGCCTGCACACAGTGCGCCCCGGAACGCTCACGGTCGTCTGCTCGCCGCTGCTGAGCCCCGATGCCGTGACGCAGATCGGCACGCTCGTCGCGCACGGGGCCGACGTGATCGTCGTGGACACCCTCCCGCCCAGCATCGGGGACGTCTCGGTGCTGCGGGGCAAGCCGATGCGCACGGACGGCAGGATCTCCGATCGCTTCTGGCCCGAGGCGTGGGCCCTGCGGCGGATGCTGCGACAGAAGACGGTGCGCGAGCTGCGCGAGGCCGGGGTTCCGGTGACGGCCTGGGAGGGCCCCTCCTCGCTCGCGCCGGTGCTGCTGTCGTTGTCCGCCGCGCGCTCGGCGCCACGGATGAGGAGGTCATGATGCGCCTGGGCAGAATGCTGGATCCGGTGGCCACCCTGCTGCTGGGGCTGTGGACCGTCAGCGGCAGCCAGTGGGCCCTCCGGGCGACCGGGCTGATCGCCATGGCGATCGCTGTGGTCCTCACGCTCCCGGGAGGGCTGTTCGTGCATATCGGCACGGTGCTGGTCACGCTGGGCGTCGGCCTGTCGGTGCTGGTCCAGGTGGTCAATCCGGACAGTGACATCGGCCTGCTGGCGCCCCTGGTCATCATCCTCGCCCTCGTGGGCCAGGACGAGCTGACGCTGGTGCGCGCCGCCGGCGTGGGGGTCGCTCTGCTGGTGTCGCACTCGGCGTTCGCGCTGGCTGCCACGCTGCCCGCGCATGGCGTGTTCGAGCGCTCGGCCTGGTCTCTCGGCGGGCGCGGATTCGCGGCGGTCCTCGCTGTCAGCGTCGTGGGCGGAGTCGTGGTGCTGGCGCTCTCCGGGCTCCAGTTCGGTCCGTGGATGCTGGTCGCCGGCGTCCTGGCCGTGCTCGCCCTGCTGGCGACGGTGCTGCCCCGCACACGGTGATCCTTCCGCGCCCGGCCCTCCCCGTGAGAAGCGTCCCTGGCCTCTCCCGCGCGCGGCCGCGCAGGGCTACCGTGAACGGCATGTGGCAGATGATGGATCTCCTGTATGCGCACAAGAAGGACATGGTCGCGCCGGAGGATGCTCTCCCGGGTCGCGATGCGTATCCGTACCGGCTCGAGCGCGAGCATCTCGTGCTGGGCACCGACATGCTCGGCCCCGATGCCCCCGCGGACCCGCGCCCGTGGCCGGCGGGCAGCGAGGAGATCATCCTGGCCGGCGGCTGCTTCTGGGGCATCGAGCGCATCGCGTGGCAGATCCCGGGCGTGCACACCACCTCGGCGGGGTACGCCGGCGGCTACACGCCCCACCCCACCTACGAGGAGGTCTTCTCGGCTCGCACCGGTCACGCCGAGGCGGTCCGCGTCATCTACACCGGGGGCGACGAGACCCTGCGCGCCCTGCTGACGGAGTTCTGGCAGCAGCACGACCCGACCACGGCGAACCGCCAGGGCAACGACGTCGGCACCGAGTACCGCAGCGCCGTGTACTGGACGTCCGAGGCCCAGGGCGAGCTCGTGCGCGACTCCGCGGAGCGCTACCAGGAGGCGCTCCACGGCGCCGGCCGCGGGAGCATCACCACTGAGCTGAAGCCGCTGGCGGAGGCCGGGGACGGCACGTACTACACGGCCGAGCCGGAGCATCAGCAGTTCCTCGCGAAGAATCCCGGTGCCTATTGCAATCACGGGTTCAACGGCGTCGCCTGCTCACTGGCGTGACCGGCGTGGCAGTCGCCGGCGAGGTCAGTCCGGCCGGTCGGATTCGACGCGCAGCGTGAGCTCGTCGGGGCTGGGCAGGACGAATCCGGGCGAGGCGAGGTGCTCGAGCGCCTGCTGAACGCGCCGCTCCCCGTCCGGCACGGTGACACTGAGCAGGCTCAGCATGCCGTCGCTGATCTGCAGCCGCACCAGGAAGCGGATGCCGGCACGCGTGAACTCCCCGGTCACCGGCCAGGTCTGATTCCGGGGCACGGCGAGCCGCTCGGGCTGCTCGACCACGATCTGCATGTCGCTGCTGAGATAGCCCGGGTCGACACTCCGAGCGGTGGCGAGCTGGTCGCGCAGCGTCCGGGCACCGGGAAGCATCGGCCCGTCGTCGGGGGTCTCCAGCAGCGCCGCCGCGAGTGCCCTGGCCTCGCCGGGAAGATCGGCCAGTTCCGGCTCGTCGAAGATCTCGTCGATCGAGCCCCAGCGATGGCTCTGGCCCTCCACGCTCGACATCCCGTACAGCGCCACCGTGGCGACCGCACCGAGCGCCGCCAGCAGCGGACGGGCCCGACGGACTCCCGCGCCCCGCATCCCCTCGATGATCGCCGCATCGACCCGTTCGAACGCGCCCATCATCCCCAAGGTGACGCCACCAGTGACGATGCCGTCCCGGACCGGGTCCAACAGGGGCTGGTCCCGGCGGGCGGCATCGGCCACGATCATGCCGGTCGTCGCCGCGTACCCGAGGCGATAGGCCGCGTGGGTCCACGGCCCCAGGCGGCGATGCTCGATGAGGCCGAGAGCCCCGACGGCCCCGGCCGCAGCGGAGATGCGGAGCAGTCGGCCCCCGGAGAGCGTGGTCATGACCGAATACTAGAGTCTCCGTCCGAGCGAATCCTGCGCTCGAGCTCCGCTCCGGGCGCGCGGGCGGCGACGTGGCAGCCAGGAATCCGCGGAGCGCGGACCGGCCGTATACCCTCGCCCCCGTGAACCTCGCCGCCCACGCCTCCCGGCCGGAGCGGGGCACGCCGCGCCCCGGTCGCGGTCACCAGCGGACGCGCCGCTTGGTCCCGCCGCTGCTGGCCGTGCTCGCGACGCTCGCCTACGGGCTGCTCGGTTCGCAGCAGTTCCACCATCTCGTGGCGCGCTCCTGGGATCTGGGGATCTTCACCCAGCTCGCGCGCGCGTACGGCGAGCTGCGCGCGCCCATCGTCCCCATCAAGGGCGACGACGTGAATCTCCTCGGCGATCACTTCCATCCGATCCTGGCGCTGCTGGCCCCGGTGTGGTGGGCGTGGCCCTCCGGGGAGGCGCTGCTGTGGGCCCAGGCCCTGCTGTTCGGTCTCTCCGCCATCCCTCTGACGCGCCTGGCCATTGATCGGCTCGGCGCGCCGCTCGGTGCGCTCGCGGGCGCGGCGTACGTCTTCTCCTTCGGCCTGCAGTCGGCGGCCGCGGTGCAGTTCCACGAGATCGCCGTCGCGGTGCCGCTGCTCGCCCTGTCGCTGACCGCACTGCTGCGCGAACGGATGCTGGGTGCGATCCTCTGGGCCGCGCCGCTGGTCTTCGTCAAGGAGGATCTGGGGCTGACCGTCGCGCTGCTGGGCGGGATCATCGCCCTGCGTCACCGCGAGCACCGCACCGAAGGACTCGGCCTCGTCTGCTGGGGCGCCGGCTGGTTCATCATGGCGACGTTCGTGATCCTGCCGCTGCTGAACCCGGCAGGGCAGTACGACTACACCGATAACCTCGGCTCTCCGTTCGAGGTGTTCTGGCCGCCGATGAAATGGCTGACGGTGCTCATGCTGCTGCTGGCCGCGGGGCTGATCGGGGCTCGCTCCCCGCTGATCGCGCTGATGCTGCCGACTCTGGCGTGGCGGTTCACCGGGACGGTGGAGTTCTACTGGGATTGGTACTGGCACTACAACGCGATCCTGATGCCGATCGCGCTGGCAGCGATGCTGGATGCGCTCGGGGACAGGCGCACGGGACGGGCCACGGCCTGGCTGCGTGAGGATGCACCGATCCCCGTGCGCCGTATACGGATCACGGCGGTCGCCGCCTCGGCCGCGGTGACGCTGGTGCTGGCCGGGGCGATGCCGGTCCTGGACATCTTCCGGCCCCAGAAGTGGGAGCCCACTTGGCGCGCCGCACCGGCCGCCGAAGCGCTCGAGGCAGTGCCCGACGGCGCGGTGCTCGCGGTCGACATCACGCTGATGGCTCACGCGGTCCCGGATCATGACGTGCAGTGGACCCACGGGCCCAATCAGCGCGTTCCCGATTGCGTGCTGAGTGATCGGTACGCCTTCTCCTGGGACGGTCGCCCGCCCGAGGACGTCGCGCTGTGGGCGCAGCAGCGCTGGGGCACGGAGTACGAGACGACATACGAGGACGGGGGCTTCACGGTCGTCTGCCGGCCGTAGGTCGGCGATCGGAGAGTCGGCAGGTGTGCCTCGCCGTCCGCGCCCTACGCGTCCGTGGTTCGCGAGGGCGAGGCCGACGTGGAGGTGGGGGTCGGCACCGGTGAGCCGGTTCCGCCCGGCCGGCCCTCCCCGTCCTGCGGCGGGGTAGATACCTCGTCCGACGGATCCTCGCCGTCCGGCGGAGAACTCTGGCCACCGTCCGGCTGGTCCCCGCCCTCGCCGGGCGGGTCCTCACCGTCACCCGGCAGGTCCTCACCGTCGGTCGGCGGGTCCTGGCCCTCGCTCGGCGGGTCCTGCTCCTCCTCCGGATCCGGGCTCTGAGCCGGGGGCGGGTTCGGCGTGGGGTCAGGGGCCGGCTCCGGGTGCGGAGCTGGCCTCGGCGCTCCACCACCGCCGCCGCTTCCACCACCGCTTCCACCGCCGTTTCCGCCGCCGCTTCCGCTTCCCGGAGTCTGCTCGCGGGGCGATTCCGCCGGCTGGTCCGGTGTGGGCGCGTCCTCCGCCTCGGTGGTCTCCTCGACGGTGGGCTCGGGGACCTCGGTCTGTTCAGCGGTCTCGGTCGGTTCGGGGGTCTCGCTCGGTTCCGCCGGCTCCGTCGTCGTCGCGGAGGGCTCCGGAGGCGCGGGCACGCTCGCGGGAACGGGCACGTCGCCTCCCCCGTCGGACGGCGCGGACTCGCTCTGGCGGGACTCGGTGACCTGCTCGGTATCGCCGGCGAGTGCGGCCAGCGGGCCGATTCCCACGATGCCGAAACCTGCCGCCGTGCCCACCGCGGCGACGCTCCCGGTGGCCATGAGGATGCTTGCCCACGGCCGGGTACGCAGCGGCACCTCGCTGCGGATGCCCCTGGCTCGCTTTCGCATGGATCCCCTCCTGATCACGACGGAGCTTTCCGCGTCGCTGTATTCGCCGAGCCCGCTGTTCTCCGTGAGGAAAGGATATGCCTGATGTCGCGCCGGAGAAACGGCGACTGCTGATCGCGAGGGTCACAATTCGGGGGAATGCGGTACGGAACGCCGGTGATCAGTCGATCTTCACGTGGCGCGTGCGGCGTGCGCGAGGATCGACGTGGGCCTGTTCCCGCTTTGCTCGGACGGACTCCACGCGCAGGCGCCACGGCGAGTACCGCTCGGCGGCCAGCGCGATCTGCAGGCCTCGGGAGAGCGCCTGGTCCGTCGGCGTGGCCGGCAGCGCCGCGAGCTCGTCCGCCCACTCCGGCAGCCGATGCGCCGTGCCGCAGGCGCTCCAGCGAGCGGCGATCTGCGTGATCTGACTGCGGGAATCGAGCATCGAGTTGCCGGCGCCGCGCACTTCCAGCAGTTCGGCACCGGGAATCCGCTCCGCCAGCTCCCGGGCGATGCGGGGCGGGGCCACCAGGTCCTGGGTTCCCGTGATCACGAGCGTGGGTGCCGTGATCGCGGGGGCCAGAGCATGCAGGTCCAGCACCTCACCGTGGAACGGCGGCACGGCTCGGGCCTGCTCCCCGTCCACGATCAGCGCGTCCAGAGGACCTCCGTCGGCGTGGGATCCGCGGCCCAGCTCGGTGTGCGAGATCCGCGAGGTCAGATCGTGCTCCATCACGTAGGGCGTGGACTGCAGCCATCCCTGGTTGAGCACCTGGCGCACGCTGTTCCAGGTCAGCCGGCCACGCCCCACCGAGAGCAGGTCGACGAGCTCCCGCACCGCCGACGGCCCGCCGTGCTCGTGCACGGCGAGGACGACGGGACCGGCCCGGTGGATGTCGACGGTCTCGGCCTCGGCCAGTCGCCGCAGGACCGCCGCCGTGCTCGACGTCGCCGGCTCGGTGCCGTTCCAGTACATGTCCCGCAGCGCGGCCTGGGCGACGGCTTCGTCCTCGGCGCTGGTCAGGGGCGAGTCCAGCACCAGCGAGTGCACCCGCTCGGGGTGGAGCACGGCCAGTGCCTGCGCCAGATAGGCGCCGTATCCGGTGCCGTAGACGGCGACCTGCTGCGCGCGGGCCCGGTCCAGCACCGCCAGCAGATCCCGGATCACCTCCCGCAGCGTCATGGCATGGGCCGGCAGGTCCTCCCCCGTCGCGTCCAGGCGGGAGAGCCCCACTCCCCGGTGCTCCATCATGAGCACGTCCAGCCCGTGGCCCGCGAGGTTGCGGCGCAGCGCGTCGTAGGGCAGCACGGAGGCGCGGGCGGGCCCGTCGGGGATGAGCAGCACGGGCACCTGCGGTTCGGCCACGCCGACTGAGGGATCCCAGTGACCGCTCTCCGGCAGCCGCGACCGCACCGCCTGCCCGGTGCGCCCGCGCCGCAGCCGGCGCGGCGTGGTGCGGGCGAAGCGCAGCGGGAACAGGCGATCCTCATCCGCGGAGACCTCGCGGTAGACCGTCATCAGGTCGTTGCGGATCTGCAGCAGCTCGTCCTGCGCGGAGCGCTCGAAGAGGTCGGCCGTCTTCACGAAGGGCAGTTTCACTCGCCGGTACGGCCGTCCAGGAGTTCGGTCAGGATGTCGAGCTGGCCGGCATGGCGCGCGGTCTCCTCGACCATGTGGGCGAGCACCCAGCGGACCGTGCGGGCCTCCCGCGTCCCGCGCAGCTCCTCGTCCGGTTCGCGGCCGGCGAGCTGCGCGCGCGAGGCCTCCGTGGCGGCACGATAGTCCGCCAGCGCCTCCTCCAGCGAGGCGCCGTCCTCGAGCGACCACTCCTGCTCGGCGTCGTGGCCGCGGGACCACGCATATCCCGCCTCGTCGGCGGGCACACCGCCGAGCACCTCGCGGAACCACGAGCGCTCGGTGTCGGCCAGGTGCCGGATCATCCCGGTGACGGTGGTGTCCGAGCCGACCAGACGGGCCGAGGCCTGCTCGTCGCTGAGGCCCTCCACCTTCCACACGATCGTCGCGCGCAGGAAATCGAGGAACCCGGCCAAGGTCTCGACCTCCCCGGCGATCAGCGGCGGCTCCGGTCGCTCGCCCTCGGCGACCGCAGCGGGAGCCTCCTCGTCCGCGCTGAGGGCCTGCTCGGCGGCGAGCCGGTCGACCAGGACGTCGAGCTCGTCGGAGTCCGGCGGGGCGGGTGCGGAGCCGTCGGGGTCGTCCGTGACGGGCCCGACGGACGCGTCCGGAACCGAGGGCTCCGGCGCCATCGGGGCCGACGGGGTCCCGGCCGGCTCCACGGGCTCGCCGCGGTGGCTGGGGCTCATGATGCCGCCCCGTCGTCGGTGCCGATGGTCTTCCACAGGAACGTGTACAGCAGGGCATTCATGCGTGCGGCCTGCTCGTTGGTGGCGGCACCGCCGTGGCCTCCCTCGGTGTTCTCCCACGAGCGCACGTCGACCCCGAGAGATTCCAGGGCGGCGGTGAACTTCCGGGCGTGCCCCGGATGGACCCGGTCATCGCGGGTGGAGGTGAGCAGGAACGTGGGCGGGTAGTCCGCCGCGCGCTCCTCGGCCAGCAGATGGTACGGGCTGAACGTGCGCAGGAACTCCCAGTCCTCGGTGTCCGGGTCGCCGTACTCGGCCATCCAGGAGTAACCGGCCAGCAGCTGGTTGTACCGCTTCATGTCCAGCAGCGGGACCTGGATGATCACGGCACCGAACAGGTCGGGGTACTGGACCAGCATGTTCCCGGTGAGCAGGCCGCCGTTGGAGCCGCCGCGCACGGCGAGGTGCTCACGATCGGTCACGCCGCGCTCGAGGAGGTCCCGGGCCACGGAGGCGAAGTCCTCGTAGGCGCGGTGACGGTTCTCGCGCAGAGCTGCCTGGTGCCAGGTGGGCCCGTACTCCCCGCCGCCGCGGATGTTGGCCAGCACATAGGTGCCGCCGCGTTCGAGCCACGCCTTGCCGATGGCTCCCAGGTAGGACGGCGTCAGGGAGATCTCGAACCCGCCGTAGCCGAACATCAGCGTCGGCGCCGGCTCGGCGGCCTCCGCACTCGCCGGTCGGGAGATCTCGAAGTACGGCACGCGGGTGCCGTCATCGCTGGTGGCGAAGTGCTGGCTGACCTCGAGACCGTCGGCGTCGAAGCGGGCGGGGGTGGACTTGACCAGCTGGAGGTCACCGGGCTCACCGCCGGCGGGCACCTCGGAGAGGTCGCCGAGGCGCAGGGTGGTGGGTTCGATGAAGCCGGTGACGCTCACCCAGATCTCATCGTTCTCGTCGGGGTCGACGGCGGAGACCCCGAGGGAGCCGCTCAGCTCCGGGTAGAGGTCGCGGCGCACCCACTGGCCGTGCTCGTCGCGGGTGTGGACCTCGAGACGGTGGATGACATCCTCGAGGACCGAGAGCACCACCGTGCTGCGGGTGATGGTCATGTCCGCCAGCGACGTGGTCGCGGTGGGTTCGAAGAGCATGTGCAGCTCGGGCTCGCCGCGCTGGAAGCTCTCGAAGTCTCCGACGACGAGGGAGCCCGCGGGGTACGTGCCGCCCCCGATCTCCCAGTCGCTGCGGGGAGTGAAGATTCCCAGGTCCCGGTGCGCGCTGGCCTCCAGGTCCCGCGGCACCTCGATCGTCTCCAGGGTGGGCGGGGACTGACTGCGGTCGACGACATGGATGGTGTTGTCGTAGAAGGCGTGGGCCTCGATGATCCAGTCGCGCTCCCAGCCGGGCGTGGAGTCGTGGGCGGCGAAGATCGCCATGTCGTTCTCGGCGACCTCGTGGACGAGCTCGGCCTCGGCCAGGGGCGTGCCGCGCCGCCAGAGCCGAGCCTGGCGGGCGTATCCGGAGCTGGTCACGGTGCCCTCACCGAAGTCCGTGCAGACCCAGACGGTGTCCGCGTCGATCCAGCTGAGGCTCCCCTTGGCCTCGGGCCGGACGAAGCCGCCCTCGGATTCGGGGACGAAGCGCAGGGTCTCGAGGTCGAACTCGCGGGTGACGTCGGCGTCGGACCCACCGTGGGAGAGGTCGATCAGCGCGTGACGATAGGGCTCGCCGTCGGCGGCGCCCGCGGGCCGCAGCAGGCTGGCGCCGTGCCACACCCAGTCCTCGCCCTCGGCCTCGTTCAGCGCATCGACGTCCAGCAGGATCTCCCACTCCGGCTCGTCGGTGCGGTAGGACTCCAGCGTGGTGCGCCGCCACAGCCCGCGTTCGTGCTCCGCGTCGGTCCAGAAGTTGTAGAGGTACCGCCCGCGCTTGACCACGCCGGGGATCTTGTCCTTCGCATCGAGGATCTCGCGGATCTCCTGGTGGAGGGTCTCCGCGAGCGGCGCGCCGCCGGGCTCGCGGGGATCGGGCACGGCCTCGAGCTCGGCCTCGGCGCGTGCATTGCGATCGCGGACCCAGGCCAGCGCCTCCTCGCCGGTGACATCTTCCAGCCACTGGTGCGGGTCCGAGCTGCCGTCGGCAGCGGGCAGCTGCGGGCTCGGGGCCGGCTGGGCGGCGGCGTCGGTCATCGGGTCTCCTTCTCGAAGGCGGCGAATTCGGTGAGGACGGACTTCCAGACGGCTTTCCAGGCGTCGCGTGCCTCGGCGGTCTCGAGGCGCTTGTGCTCCAGGCCCAGAGTGCAGCGGGGGTTCTCGGGCGCGCCGTCCTTGCGGGTGATGTTCACCGAGACCCGGGTGCCGTCCTGGACGGCGGCACGCCAGTAGCGCCACGTCGCGGTGTCGGTCAGCGTCGGCTCCTCGAGCCCGAGCTCCTCACGGCGCACCGGGGTCATGAAGTCGTCCCAGAGCTCGCGCACGGCGTCCGGGTCCCCGGTGACGGTGCGGGAGGCGGAGGCGGCGAAGTCCCCGTCGCAGCTCTGGCCGACGACGCGGCGGCCGATCAGCTGCTCATAGGCGATGGTCACGCCCTGTGCCCACCATTCGGTGATGTCCCAGCGCTGCGGCAGCAGGCGGGCGATGGCGGCATGATCGAGGTCGCGGCCTCCGGCGTCCTCGATGCGCTGGACCCACGTGGCCAGCGGTGTGCCGGTGCCGGACTCGATCGAGGCGGCCCGCGGGTGGTCCTGGGCGGAAGGTGTCGGCGCGCTCATGGGTTCCAGCCTACGGGGCACGCGGCGACGCAGGTCACTTCGCCGCGAAGGCCATGCCACACGGGCCCTGGTGCCTCCGCCGTGGAACACTTCTGGCATGCGCCGACGTCATCTTCTGGCTCTCGCCCCCACGGCGGCACTGGCCGCCTGCACGAACCGGACGGACCCGACCTCGGCCGATCCCGAGGCCACCGCGCCGAGCGACCCCGAAGGCACCCGGCCCGAGGAGTCCGCGGCGCCGACTCAGGAGCCCAGCACCGAACCGAGCACGCAGCCGCCGACGAGGGCGGAGGCGCTGCTCGAGGAGCTCGGCCCGCGCGAACTGGCCGGTCAGCTGGTCCTGGTCGGGATCCACGCCGGCCAGCAGATCCCGTCCGAGGTGCTCTCCGACCACCATGCCGGCGGGATCCTCCTGCTCCAGGTGTGGGAGGTCGGCGACGCCGTCGACGAGATCGTGGCCGAGGCCAGGGACGGTTCCCGAGGCGGCCTGGGACCTCTGGTCGCGGTCGACCAGGAGGGCGGGCAGGTCAGGATGCTGCGCGGGGACGCCGCCCGACGGACCCCGTCGGCCGAGGAGCTCGGGGAGCAGGGACCGGGCGCCGTGACGGAGGCGTACACGAGCATCGGCGAGGACCTCTCCGGCCATGGCATCGGGGTCGCGCTCGCGCCGGTGGCCGACGTGGTCGACCCCGACCTGGGAGATGCCAACGAGCCGGTCGGCGGCCTGGATCGCGGTTTCGGCACCGACCCGGAGCATGTCGCCCGATGCGTGGCCGCGGCGACCGAGGCGCTGGCGGACCGCGGGGTCACCGCGACGCTCAAGCACTTCCCGGGGCTGGGTCGGGTGGAGCAGAACACCGACTTCTCCGCCGAGGGCATCGTCGACGACGTCACCGGCGCCGACGATCCGTTCCTGGACTCGTTCGCCGCCGGGATCGAGGCCGGGGCGGGACTGGTGATGATGTCCTCTGCGATCTACCCGCGGCTGGAGCCCGACGTGCCGGCGATGTTCTCCCGCGCCGCCGTGCAGGATCTGCTGCGCGACCAGCTCGGCTTCGACGGCGTCGTGATCACCGACGACATCGGGGCCGCGGAGGCCGTCGCCGACGTGCCCGTGGCCCAGCGCGCCACGCGCCCGCTCGAGGCGGGCGGGGACGTGGTGCTGACGGCCGATGCGTCCCTGACCGGTGAGCTGGTCGACGCCATCGAGCAGTGGGCGGCCGAGAGCGAGGAGCACCGGGAGAGGTTGCGGGAGTCCGTCGGCCGCGTGCTCGCGCTGAAGGAGAGCATGGGCCTGCTCGAGGAGTGAGGCGCGGAGCGACTCGGGGAGAACGGGGCGGGGCCGGTCAGCTCTTGTCGAGCGTGATGAGGTGGTTGAGCGGACCGTAGCCCCCGCGGGTGCGCCGCGAGACCTTCCACTCCTCGGCGTTCTCGATGGCGCTGGCGAGGAACTCGCGCGCCGAGGCGACGATCGTGGCCATGTCGTCGTCCGACCCCTTCTCCCCGATCTCCCCCAGCTCACCGGCCCGGTCGAACTCCTCGATGCGGGCGAGCTGCGCCGCGATCGCCGCCGACAGGGTGGAACCGGCCCCGCGCACCTTCCGCCCCGGGATCCGCTCGGCCCGCAGCAGGTCGGTGCCGCCGGGGTGGACCAGCACGTCGACCGCATCATCATCGACCAGTCGTCCACCGGTGATCAGGACGATCCGGGGGCCCAGCGCCTGCAGCGCCAGCGCCTGCCCGCGCATCTCGTCGATGGAGGTCGCGACCGGCCGGCCCAGCAGCTGAGCGGCCTCGGCCATGTTCGGGATCAGCACGTCCACCAGCGGGACCAGGGTCTCGCGCAGCGCGCGGGCACCCTCGGCGGAGATCAGGGCGGCGCCGTCGCTGCCGACCATCACCGGATCCAGGATGATCCGGCCCAGCCGGTCGCGGTGAGCGCGCACAGCGTCCGCGACGGCCTCGACCACGGCGGCGCTGCCCAGGGCGCCGATCTTGGTGGCGTCGATCCACAGGTCCTCGGCGACCGCGTCGATCTGGCTGCGGACGACGTCACCCGGAAGGTAGTGGATGCCGTGGAGCCCGTGGGTGTTCACGGCGCTGATCATGCTCACCGCGCTCGCACCGTAGGCACCCAGGGCGGTGAACGTCTTCAGGTCCGCCTGGATGCCCGACGCGCCGTCGGAGTCGGAACCGGCGATGGTCAGGACGAGGGGCGGGCGCATGCAGTCTCCATCTCTCGGGGGTCCCGGACCGGAGCGGGCGCCTCCGGTGGCCGTGTGGACGGAGAGTACCAACCGTCTCTGGAGTTCCTATCCTGGTGCGGCGCGCTGTGACCGTGCGTGCGAGAATCACCCGGGGACAGAGCCCCGAGCGGGCGGCAGGGGCCCCACAGGGCCGGGAGGTGGCAATGACTCAGGATCCCAGCGGGGAGGATCGGCAGCCCGCGTCATCCGGGCTGCCCGACTTCGCCGACCAGGACCCGAGCGCCCTGCCCGACTATCAGAGCTCTCAGGGCCCGGCCACCCTCGGTGAGCCCAGCGAGCGCGCGCGCAAGCGCACCCTGGCCGTGGTGCTGTCGGTGGTGGGATCCGGCGTGGTGCTGCTGGCCATCGTCGCGCTGGTGCTGTCCCAGACCGTGTTCCGCTCGGTCCTGGAGGAGGACGACGCCCCTACCGCGGACGGACCCGAGACGCGCAGCGCCGAAGCCCAGTCCGAGTACGTGCCCGACCCCGAGGACCCGGACATCGCCCCTCCCCCG
Source organism: Brachybacterium sp. GCM10030268 (assembly GCF_042666305.1). NCBI lineage: Bacteria > Bacillati > Actinomycetota > Actinomycetes > Micrococcales > Dermabacteraceae > Brachybacterium > Brachybacterium sp. GCM10030268. Next base: position 530,439 of record NZ_JBHTCW010000001.1, read on the forward strand.
CCGATCTTCACCCAGGAACCCACCACGGAGTGCTCGATCCCTGACAGCGGGGCCCAGGCACCCTCGCCGGATCCCGGCACCGTCCGCGGGGGCGACCTCGAGTACACCGTGCCCGACGGGTGGGACTTCCCCTGGGGCAGCCAGCCGCTGCCCTACATGAGCGAGGTCGGGGCCAAGGCGCGAGAGGTCGAGCAGCCCTGGTACAGCGTGGTCAACGTCGGCCGCGTCACCTGGCCCGAGGAGGACGACGGCGGGTACCCCGGCCTGGAGGGCGCCGCCGTCGCGATCTTCCAGTGCTACGCCACCACCTCCGGTGTCGTGGAGTACTTCGGGGAGAACCCCGACATCACGGACTACCGCTCCGAGACCATGACCGTGGACGGCCAGCCCGCATGGATCGTGCAGGCCACGTACCACTTCGAGGATCCCGACGTGCTGGAGAGCTCGTCCGCCTCCGTGGTCACCTCGATCGTCGTGGAGGGCCCGAACGGTCCCAGCGCCCTGGCCAGTGACGTCGCCGCCGACCAGCCCGAACATGTCGAAGACCTCGAGAACATCATCGCCAGCCTCGACGTCGTCGAGTGACGCCGGCGTGCGAGCCCGGCCCAGAAGGAGCAGACAGTGTCTACCGGACCGCAGTACACCCCGACCCCGCAGACGCCCGGCCCGGGCGGCGGCCGCGGGACTGCCCTCCTGACCGGCGCCATCGCGTTCGCCGTGGTCTTCCTGCTGATCGTGGCCATCACCGTCGGGTACCTCGTGGTGCGCTCCTCCGGGGGGTCGGGCGGCGCATCGCCCACCTCGGTCTCGAACTCCTCGACCCCCGCGGATCCGGAGACGAGCGAGGAGACGGAGGAGCCGACGGCCGTCGAGGAGGAGCTGTGCTGGCAGCCGCCCTTCGAGCGGACGTCCTCGAACCCCTCCGGGAAGCTGCGCGGCGGCGGGCTGGAGTTCATCCCCCCGTCGACCTTCACCGGCCGGCAGGACAACCTCTTCCCCTACTTCCTCAATGACACCCAGGTCGCCACGGCCCCCGTGGAGGAGTCCTGGATCTCCACGCTCCATGTCGGGAAGGTCGAGTGGCAGCCGGGGGTCGACTACCCCGGCGACGAGGCCGCCTCCGAACGCATCGTCGACTGCATGTTCCGACTGACCGACTGGGGGGACGCGACGGGCCGCACCCTCGACGACGAGGTCACCGAGCCGGTCACCGTCGCCGGAATGCCCGGATACCGCACCACCGCGACCGTCAACTGGCAGAACGACCCGCTCGAGAAAACGGACGCCACCCGGATCACGGTCGTCGTGGTCGATACCGACGAGGGACCGAGCGCCTTCATCTCGGAGATCGCCGTCGGCGTCACCGAGCACGCGGAGGGCGCCGAGGAGGCCTTCTCGTCCCTGACCGGACTGTCCGGCTGAGACCCGGCCTCAGACGACCGCCGAGGCCAGGCGGCAGAGGTTGTCCAGCAGCATCATGGGCATCGGCCGGCGGCGCCACTCCTCCAGGGTGAGCTCGCGGCTGCGGGAGCGGTAGACGTCCTCGACCTCGTGCATCTTCTCCATGAAGTCGGTGCCGCCGACCATGATCGTGCTCTCCATGTCGAGGATGAACGAGCGGATGTCCATGTTCGAGGACCCGATCACGGTCACCGAGTCGTCGATGGTCACGTGCTTGGCGTGCAGGATCGTCGGCGCCCGGTAGAGCTGGATCCGCACCCCGGCCTCCAGCAGCGCCGTGTAGTAGGAGCGCTGGGCATGGAAGACGAGGAACTGGTCCCCGATCTCGGAGACGAACAGTTCGATCTCCACTCCCCGGCGTGCGGCGGTGATCAGCGCCGAGAGCATCGACTCGTCGGGCACGAAGTAGGGGCTGACGGCGCAGATGCGATGGGTCGCCGAGTAGAACAGTTGGTTCAGCAGCAGCAGGTTGTTCTCGAGCACGAATCCCGGGCCGCTGGGCACCAGCTGGCACTCGTAGGTGCCCGAGGTGTCCTCCGGAGCCGCGACCAGGGCGGCCTCGGGCAGCTGCTCGCTGGACTCGTAGTACCAGTCGGTGGCGAACAGCAGGTTCATCCCCGAGACGATCGGCCCCCGGAACCGGACCATGGTCTCCTGCCAGTGCAGGCCCCGGCGGATGTTGGCGCGCTTGTCGTAGTGGGCGGCGATGAGGTTCTGGCTGCCCATCCAGCCGACCTGCCCGTCGACGATCAGCAGCTTGCGGTGGTTGCGCAGGTCCGGCCGTTGGAACGCACCGTCGCGGAACGGCTTGATCGGCATCATCGGATAGTGCTCGATGCCGTGCGCGTCGAGGTGGCGGCGCATCGCCCGGTAGACCGGCCCGTGGCTGAGCGAGCCCCAGTGGTCGTAGAGCACGCGCACCGTCACGCCGCGACCGGCGGCCTCGGCGAGGGCCGCGAAGAAGTCCTCGGTGGCCGGGTCGAGACCCATCGTGTAGAAGAGCACGTGCACCTCGCGCTCGGCGCTGCGCACGTCGGCCGCCATGCGGGCTATCGAGGTGTCGTAGTCGATCTCCAGGTCGGCGGAGTTGTTGCCGGTCAGCGGGAACGCCCCGAGCTCACGGTTGAGCCGGACGGCGGAGCGCAGCCAGCTGGGGACGTCGTCGTCCAGGGCCGTGTCGGGGATGTTCAGCGAGCGCACGCGCATCAGGCGGTTGACGGCCTTCTGCTTCTCGCGGCGCTTCCGCGGCAGCTGCGCCTTGCCCAGCAGCAGATAGAGCGGGAACCCGACCAGCGGGAACACCATGATCGCCAGCAGCCACGCCAAGGCGGACCCCGGCCGGCGGTTGCGCGGGACCAGGATGAGCCCGAGCACTCGCAGAGCGACGTCGGCCGCGATGAACAGGTAGGTGGCGACGACCAGCCAGTGGGCGAGCAGCCACTGCCACAGGGCCATGAACGGGCTCCTCCCCGACGTGCGAAGCGGCGGGCCCCGAGGATACGGGAGCCCGCCGCTGCGGATAGGGCGACGACCGGTCGCCGCCCGGAGTCATCACCCGGCCGAGACGGGCCGGGCGGTCGGGTCAGTTGCTGCGGAGGATCGCGATGATGCGCAGGATCTCGATGTACAGCCAGACCAGGGTGACGGCGAGACCGAAGGCGCAGCGCCAGGCGTACTTGCGCGGGGCGCCGGCCTGCGTGGCGCGCTGGACGTCCTCGAAGTCCATCACCAGCGAGTAGGAGGCCATGACCACCGCGAGACCGCCGATGACCAGCCCCATCACGCCGTCGCGCAGGCTCTGGCCGGTCATCAGCAGGTAGCCGATGTTGACCAGGCCGAAGATCAGGTACGCGACCATCGCGACCATGAAGATCTTGTTCAGCACCGGCGAGGTGCGCAGGATGCCCATCCGGAACATCACCAGCACGGTCCCGGCCACGGCCAGCGTGCCGACGACGGCCTGCAGGGCGATGCCCGGGTAGGACACCTCCATGGTGCCGCTGATGCCGCCGAGGAGCAGACCCTCGAAGCCGGCGTAGGCGAGCACGGCGAGCACGGAGGGCTGCTTCTTGAAGATGTTGATCATCGCGGTGACCAGGCCGCCGATGAGACCGATGATGGTCGCCGCGCCGGCGATCAGCAGGCCGAGCTGGAGGCCGGCGTCGCCCGCGAGGATCTGCAGCGACTTCGGGGTGATCGCGATGACGAAGCCGATCACGACGATCGTGCCGAGGGTGGCCGTGATCGCGTTCAGCGCGTCGCGCATGGTCATGCGGCCGGTGTCGTGACCGGTCGCCGACGGGCGGGCGTACATCGCCTCGAGCGGCTCGGCGCCCTGCTGCTGATCGAAGCCGGAGGACCACTGGGTCCCCTGGGCGGGGCCGCCCTGCGCGCGCTGACCGAACTGCGGGGCGCTGTAGTTCTGTCCCTGGTGCACGGCCTGGTCGCGGCCGAGCACGATGTTGTGGCGTGCCATGGGGCTCCTCACGGATGGGTCTGGTGGGCCGACGTCGGGGAGCACGAGGGACGAGCCCTGGCGTGCCGACCCCACCATGATATCCGTGATTCCCGTGACTGCGCTGTGCACGCGCTCCGCTCTCCGCGAGACCTGAACCCAGCCCCAGCAGGTCTCCGCGAGACCCGGACCCAGGCCCGGCCCCAGCGGGCCGGAGCTCAGCGGGCGGCGGCGAGCGCCTGGTCCAGATCCTCGATCAGGTCGGCGACGTCCTCGATGCCGACGGAGAGCCGCAGCAGCTCGTCGGAGATCCCGGCGTTGGCGCGTGCCTGCGGCGTCATGGCTTCGTGGGTCATCACCGCGGGGCGGCAGATGAGCGACTCCACGCCGCCGAGGCTCACCGCGTACGCCGGATAGCGCAGCGCGCGCAGGAAGGCCACCCGGTCCAGCTCCGGGGCGAGCTCGAAGGAGAGGACCGCCCCGGTTCCGCTGGCCTGGGAGGCATGGATGCGGGCCTCCTCCTCGCTGTGGGAGCCGGGGTAGAGAACCCGGGCGATGTCATCCCGGGCGCGCAGGGCCTCGACGATCGCGAGAGCGTTGTCCTGCTGCCGCTGAAGGCGCAGCGGCAGGGTCTTGAGGTCCTGGATCAGGCGGAAGGACTCCCCCGGGGACAGCACTCCGCCCTGAGCCTTCTGCGCGAGCGCGTAGGCCTCGGCGAGATTGTCGTCGTTCGTGGTGATGGTGCCGGCCAGCAGATCCGAGTGGCCGGCGAGGTACTTGGTGGCGGACTGGACCACGACGTCGGCCCCCAGGTCGAGGGGACGCTGCAGGACCGGGGTCATGAACGTGTTGTCGACGATCACCAGTGCGCCGTGGCGATGGGCGAGGTCGACCAGGCGACGCAGGTCGGTGATCCGCAGCGTGGGGTTGGCCGGGGTCTCCATGAAGATCGCCTTGGTGGCGGGGGTGAAGTCCGCGTCGGTGAGCTCTCCGAGGTCGTCCACGAAGCGGCTGGTGACGCCCCGGCCGGGCAGCACCAGGTCGACGAAGCGGTAGGTGCCGCCGTACACGCTGGCCGGCAGGATCACCTCGTCGCCCACCTCGAGGGTGGACAGGGACGCGGCGGTGGCAGCCATGCCGGAGGCGAAGGCGAAGCCGTGCTCGGCCCCCTCGAGCGTGGCCAGAACCGTCTCGAGCTGCGCCCGCGTGGGGTTGGAGCCGCGCTGGTAGGCGTACGCACCGTCCTCGACCCCGGGGTCGAGCTCGAAGGTGGAGGCGTAGTGCACCGGAGGGACGACGGCTCCGTGCTCATGGTCCCTGAGGGTCTGCACGGCGGCGGTCTGGATGTGCACGGGGCCTCCACGTAGGTCGGGGCGGGGAACGTCGGCTCGGAGCATCGATCCGACCCGACGAGGTCTGGGCGGAGCGTCGATCCGGCCGGACGATGTCGGGGCGGACGGTCAGGCCCTCGGGAGAGCGCCCGAAGGACCCGGCCACTCTAGGCACCGGCAACCCCCGCTCCGGGAGCCAGATGTCCGAGTGTGACGCCGCCGTCGCCCGTCCGAGTCACAACCCGGGCCTCGTCGTGACCGACCGCGCCGCACGGATACCGGTGACCACACACGGGACTAGAGCACCCGGCCCGTGACCACGCCCGGGATGTCACCGCCCAGCCCGTGACCACACCCGGGACGTGAGTCGAGGTCGCCCTACTCTGTGCAGGGCGACCTCGACTGAGCTCCCGTCGACGGTCAGCGCCGGCCTGCGGTGACCGGCAGGACCGCTCAGGCGTGCACCGGCACCGCGGGGATCGAGTCGGTGGTGGCCGGCTCGTGGCGGCGCAGCATCTCCAGGGTCCGGCGGGCACGCACCCGCAGGGCCACCAGCGTCGCGGCGACCAGCGAGAAGCCGAGCACCGACAGGATGATCGAGACCACCATCGGGGCCTCGTAGCCGAACCCGGCTGCGATCACGGCGCCACCGAGGGAGGCACCGAGAGCGTTGGCGACGTTGAACGCGGCGTGGTTCAGGGACGCGCCGAGCACCTCGGAGCGGCGGGCGACCCGGATCAGCCAGGTCTGCATCGCGGGGTTCAGCGACGCGTTGGTCACGTTGACCACGAAGAACCCGACCAGCAGCGCGGCCAGCGACGTGTGGGCGACCAGGAACAGGCCGACCAGCGAAGCGATGTACAGCGGGAAGCCGATCATCAGGGTGCCGTTCAGCGAACGGTCCGTGGTGGCACCGCCGATGAGGTTGCCGACGGTCATGCCCAGACCGGCCGCTGCCAGCACCCAGGGGACGGCGGCCGCGGGGGCACCGGTGACGTTGGTGGTGATGTCGGCGACGTAGCTGAAGACCGCGAAGGCGCCGGCGAACCCGACGGCGGCGATGCCCATGATGACCCACAGCTGCAGGCGGCGCAGCGCCATGACCTCGTCGACCATGCGCCGGCCCGCCACCTTCTCCTCCCGCGGGACCGTCAGGCGCAGCGCGGTGACGGTGGCCACGAAGATCAGGGTGATCAGCAGGTACACGGCACGCCAGCCGGCGACCTGGCCCACGGCGGTCAGCACGGGCACGCCGGCGAGGTTGGCGACGGTGAGACCGGACAGCGCCAGGGCCACGCCCTTGCCCTGGTTCCCCGGCCCCATCAGCGAGGCGGCGAGCAGGGAGGCGACGCCGAAGTAGGCGCCGTGCGGGATGCCGGCGAGGAACCGGGCGAACACGGTCAGCTCGAAGGTGGGCATGATCGCCGAGAGCACGGTGCCCACTGCCAGGGCGCCGGCGAGGGCGACGATCATGCCTGAACGGCTCCAGCGCACCGAGAGCAGGGCGAGCACCGGAGCGCCGACGACGACGCCGAGCGCGTAGGCGGAGATGGCCAGTCCGGCCTGGGCGATCCCCGACTCGGGATCGCCTGCCATCTGTTCGGGCAGCAGGCCGTGGGCGATACCCGGGAGCAGGCCCATGGTCACGAACTCCGAGGAGCCGATGCCGAACCCGCCCAGGGCGAGAGCGAACAGCGCCAGGCGGCGACGGGCGGGGGTGATGCCCGGGGGTGCGGAACGGGTGATGTCGATGGTGGTCATGAGTGGTCCTCGGTCTTCGAGAGCGTGCGTGCGGTGAGGGCTCCATCGACCCGAGACCCACAATAAGGCAACGCTGTTGCGTTACGTCAAGGGTGGGGCGGCACCGACCCGCCCGACGACGACTCGTGTCACACCGTGCGTGCAAAGATGGGCGGAATGAGACCGACCAGCCCCTTGGACCGCGTCGCCGGCGCGCACGACGCCGCCGTGCTCGCCCTCGCCCGACGGGGCGAGCCCGTCTCCCGGGGCGAGCTGGCCGAGGCCATGCAGGTCACTCCCCAGGCCGTCTCGAAGATCCTGTCCCGCCTGACGGACCGCGGGCTGATGGGCGAGGTCGGCACGATCACCCCGGGGCCGGGCAAGCCGACCACCCTGTACAGCATCGTCCCCTCCTCCCGACGGGCGATCGGGCTGCACCTGACGCGCTCACGGGTCCATGGCGTGGTGGTGGATCTCGCCGGCGAGATCCTGGAGCGGCGCGAGCTGGAGACGGGCCGCCTGCAGCCCGTGCCGGAGCTCATCGAGACGCTCGCCGCCGAGACCCGCGCGCTGGCCGACACCGGCCCCGGCGACCTGCTGGGCGTGGGCATCGGGATGCCCGGACCGGTGGACTGGGCCGAGGGCGTCTACCGCGGGACCTCCGAGCCCGACGCGTGGAGCGGCGCCCCGATCAGGCAGCTGCTGCTCGAGGAGCTCGGGATGCCGGTGCTGCTGGATCACGACTCCCTCGCGGCGCTCGTCGGCGAGAAGTGGTCGCAGCCGGGCCTGCTGGATCATGCCGCGCTGGTGCTGGTCGAGGACGGGCTGGGGGCGAGCCTGTGCCTGGACGGCGCCATCGTGCGCGGCGCCCATTCCCACGCCGGCGAGGCCGGGCACACCGTGGTCCGGATGGGCGGGGTGCTCTGCTCGTGCGGTCGCCGCGGGTGCGCGCAGGCGGAGTACCAGGCCGCCCTCGCCGAGGACGACGAGGACCGCGCCGCCGACGTGCTGGCCACCGTCGTGCTGAACCTGGTGCGCCTGGCCGACGTGGATCGCGTGGTCCTGGGAGGGCGCACCGTCTACGCGCACCACGCGACGTCGATGGACGCGATCCGGCGCGCACTGGCCGAGAGCCTCGAGGCTGAGCCGTGGCTGCACGTCGAGGTGATGCTCTCCACGCGCGGCACGGACCTGATCGCGGTCGGGGCGGCCTGCGAGGTGCTCGAGCACGAGTACGGGCTGCCGCAGGCCCTGGTCCTCCCCGACTGAGCCCCGGCGAACGGGGAAGCCTCTCCGAGCCGGTGCCGGCGAGTCACCGCCGCGTTCCGAGAAGTGCCACGACCCCGGTACCTCTCGGAACACGGCACGGTCGCGAGAGCGTGGAAGACATCGCGCTCGGCGACCGACGTCATTGCGCGCGGGGGCCGAACACGGCGGAGCCGACCCGGACGATGGTCGCGCCTTCGTCCACCGCGATCTCGAGGTCGCCGCTCATCCCCATCGAGAGCTGCTCGAACTCCGGGAGGTCGTGCTGCCGGCGGATGTCATCGCGCAGTTCCCGCAAACCGCGGAGCGAAGCCCACACCGCGCGCTCATCAGTGGTGTTGGCGCCGATGGTCATGAGGCCGACGGGCCGCAGGGTCTCGCTCGCCCGGAGCCGCTGGATGATCGGGCCGAGGGCCTCGGTGGTGGGCGCGAAGCCACCCTTGGATTCCTCGCCGGAGGTGTTGACCTGGATCAGCACGTCCCGGGCGAGGCCGGCCATCGCGGCCCGGCGTTCGAGGGCGTCGGCGATCTCCACCCGGTCGACGCTGTGGATGAGCTCGGCGAAGGCGACCACGTCGCGCGCCTTGTTCGTCTGCAGGCGGCCGATGAAGTGGCGCGGCACGCCGTTGTCCGCGAGCAGCGGGTCGGCGTGCTTGGCGATCTCCTGGGCGCGGTTCTCCCCCACGGCGATCCGCCGATCGCGAGCACGCAGGAGATCGATCACGGCGGCGATCTCCTCAGGTGTGCGCGTCTTGGTGGCCAGCAACAGCGTGATCTCCCGACCGTCGCGGCCGGCCCGCGCCGCCGCACCGTCGATGCGCGAGAGCACCTCGTCGAGTCGGGCGGCGACCCGAGCTGTCGGTGCGGAGGAGGACTCATCGTCGGAGGCGGAAGCGGGCGAGGTCATGTGCTCCATTGTGACGCGTCATCTCTGACGGAGCATTCCTCGAGGCGACCCGAGCAGTACCCCCAACGGGACTCGAACCCGTACTGTGCCGATTTTAAGTCGGCCGCCTCTGCCGATTGGGCTATGGGGGCGTGCCGCGGCGCCCTGGCGGCCCGCGTCACGGCTTCACCCTATGCTGGAGCCCATCATGACCGCTGTGATCCGGTCCCTCGCGGACGCCCTGCGCCGGTTCGGTGACGACCGCCTGGAGGCCCTGCTCGTCGCTCGACCGGACCTCGCCTCGCCCTTGCCGGGCGGCATCGGCCCGCTCGCGGCCCGCGCCGCCGGGGCCACCTCCGCGCGCCGCGCACTGGAGTCGCTCACCCTCCCCGAGCTGCATCTGGTCGAGGCGCTGGCGGTGCTCGAGGACGGAGCTTCCCCCCAGGCCGTGGCCGATGCGGTCTCCTCGGATCCGGCGACCGTCTCCCCCGGGCTCGAGCGACTGACAACCCTCGCTCTGATCTGGGGCGAGGACGACCTGCATCTGATCCGGCCGCTGCGGGACGGGCTGCGCACACCGGCCGGCCTCGCTCCGGGGCGTCCGTCGGACCCCACCGCCGACGAGGCCGCCGGCCTGGTGGCCGCCGCCCGGACGACCATGCCGGAGGTCCTCGAGACCCTGGCCTGGGGTCCTGCCGAGGTGCAGGGCGAGGGACGCCTCGCCTCGGCCCTGCAGGAGGCGGGCATCGTGGTCGCCGACGAGTCCGGCTCCCGGTACATTCCCCGCTCGGTCCACCTGGCCCTGCGCGAGGGCAGGGTGCGCCGCACCTACGTCGCCCACCGGCCGGCCCCGGACGGCCCCGAGGTCACCGAACGCATCCCCGGCTCCCGGGCGGCGCAGGCCGTCGAGAGAGCATTCGAGGCCCTGCGCCTGCTGGGCACGGTGCGCAGCTTCGACGACGATCCCCCGGGGGTGCTGCGGCGCGGCGGCATCCCCCAGCGCGATCTGCGCCGGCTCGCCGACCGGGCAGGGGTGCCCGTCGTCACCTACGCCACCGTGCTGCAATCCGCCTGGCAGGCTGGACTGATCGGGCACGACGGCCAGGAATGGCACCCCACCCGCGACTGGGACACCCACCGCGTCCAGAGCGCCGAGCAGCGCTGGGCCGAACTGGTGCTGGCATGGGCGCGTGGCCACCACCTGGCGGCCGTGGTCGGCACGCCGGACGCCTCGGGGACCGGGCGCCCGCTGCTGTCGGAGCACACGCGACGCGACGGCGTGCGCACCCGCCGCGGCAGCCTGTTGCGCACCCTGCGCACCTCCCCCACGATCGCAGCGACGAAGGACTCACTGGTCGACTCCCTGTCCTGGGCATTCCCCCTGGTCCCGACCGACGTGATCGAGGAGGAGACGGCCGCGCTGCTGAGCGAGGGCGAGGCGCTCGGAGTCCTGGACAGCGGCACCCTGAGCGTTCTCGGCCAGGCGCTCGTCCCCGCGCTCGACGAGGACGTCACCGAGGCCGACGCCCGGCTCGCCGGGGCCCTGCGCGACGCCGCTCCGCCGCCGGTCGACGAGGTGCTGCTGGACGCCGATCTGACCGTCGTCGTGCCCGGCCGCCCCTCCGAACGCCTGCTGCCGCTGCTGGACTGGACCGACGTCGTCTCCCGGGGCGGCGCGCTCACCCTGCGGTTCTCCGCCACGTCCGTCCGCCGCGCCCTGGCCGCGGGACGGGACGCGGAGGCACTGCGGTCGCTGCTCGAGGAGACCTCCCGATCCCCCATCCCCCAGGGGCTGGACTACCTGCTGCGCGACGAACAGCGTCGCCACGGCAGGGTCCAGGTCGCCCGGGCGAGCACCGTGCTGACCGCGGAGGCCGACGTGCTGGATCTGCTGCAGGTCGCCCCCGAGGCATCCGCCCTGACTCTGCGCCGGCTCGCACCCACCGTCGCCGTGACGCTCTCCGATCCGGGATTCGCGCTCCAGGTCGCCCGCCAGGCCGGGCTCTCCCCGCAGGCCGTCGGCCCGGACGGCCGCACTGCCGGATCGGAGCTGGCCCACTCGCTCGCCGGCGGGCCGCCCGACCCCGACCTGGTGACCGTCGACGGCCCCGAGCTCCGCCTGCCGCCCGCCGAGGCGGTGGCCCGGATCCGCGCCGCGGAGGACGGGGCGACGGATCTGACCGTCACCGACCGCCTGCTGGATGCGATCGCCCAGGGCAGCGAGATCGCGCTGGGCATCGTCGACGGGCTCGGCGGCGTCGTGGTCAAGCAGGCTCGTCCGGTCTCGCTCGAGGGAGGGCGTCTTCGCGCGAGGGAGACCGGGCGCGGAGAGGAATTCACCGTGCTCGTGCATCGAGTGACCCTGGGCTGATCCTCCCGGTGATCCCCCGGCCCGGAGGATACCGACAAGTCATTGAAAAATTGTTTACGCCCGTCCTGTCGTGGGGCGTTCTCTGCTGGCGGAGATGGCGCTGACTCTGGTTATGATTCCTCTCGGCCTCCGAGCGGAGCGAGCCCGTGGCGAATGCAGTGCCGCGCGCACAGAACCCACCCCGCAGGAATGACGAAGGGACCACCTCATGACCGACCAGAACTTCACCTACGCCGCAGGCGGCGGCCAGGCTCCTGTGAGCAAGACCAAGTGGATCGTGCAGCTGGTGCTCTCCGTCGTCTGCCTCGGCAACGTCGTCACCCTGATCCTCGCCATCCTCGGCCTGGTCAACGCCGACAAAGACCTCGCGACCGCGAACAAGTACTACAAGTGGGGCTGGATCGCCTATGCGATCGGCGTCGTCCTGTGGATCCTGGGCATCATCGCCTACTTCGTCTTCATCGGCGCGATGATCGCGAATACCCCGACCACGTACTGACAGCGCTCAGGCGCTTCGCCTGCGGGCCCGCCCATGGGGAGTTGTCCCCATGGGCGGGCCCGCAGGCATTCGGATACCATTCCGTCTGCCAGGAACGGAACGACGAAAACGCCTGACCTGGGGACCGCGCGCATACAGCGTCCGGCGCACGATCATCAGGAAGAAGGAGCTCTCCCATGACCGCACCCATCTCCGGCCCCGACGTCGAGCAGATCAAGAAGAACGCCCTCATCGCGACCATCGTCGGATTCGTCTGCGGCGGCGTCATCTCCGGCGTTCTCGGCCTCCTGGGCTACCTGAAGGCCGACGAGGAGCCGGAGACAGCGAGGAAGTTCACCAAGTGGGCCTGGATCGCCTTCGCGATCGCCTGGGCTCTCGCCATCCTCTTGGTCATCGCGTACTTCGTCATCATCTTCCTCGTCGTGGGTGCCTCCACGCAGATGTGATCGGGATCGTCGAGGGGAAAAGCCCCGGACCACAGCGGTCCGGGGCTTTTCTGTGCGCTCTGGATGGCGCGTGCCCTGCACAGCGGCGCGCGAACGCTGCCTTTCGGAGCGGGGCGTGAGATCGAGCGGGTCGATCAGCCGTCCTGGCGCGTCTCCCGGCGGTCCTCGGACCACTCGACGTGGAAGGTGCCCTCGCCGTCGTCACGCTGGTAGGTGTGCGCCCCGAAGTAGTCGCGCTGGGCCTGGACCAGCGCTGCGGGCAGGCGATCGGCGCGCACCGCGTCGTAGTAGGACAGGGTGGAGGCGAACACCGGGACCGGGTAGCCGCTGGCGGCCGCGAAGGCCACGACCCGCCGCCAGGCCGGGACGCACTTGGCGATCTCGGTGGCGAAGTAGTCGTCGGCCAGCAGCAGAGCCAGCTTCGGATCGCGCTCGTACGCCTCGGTGATGCGGTTGAGGAAGCGGGCGCGGATGATGCAGCCGCCGCGCCAGATCTTGGCCATGTCACCGAGGGTGATGTCCCAGCCGTACTCGTCGGCGCCCTTGGCGATCTCGTCGAAGCCCTGCGAGTAGGAGACGAGCTTCGCGGCGTACAGGGCCTTCTGCAGGTCGTCGATGAACTGGGCGCGATCCTCGATCTCGAGCTGCTGGGTCTCGCCGGCCAGGACACCGCGGGCGGCCTCGCGCTGGGGGACGGAGCCGGAGACGGAGCGGGCGAAGGTGGCCTCGGCGATGCCGGTGACCGGCACGCCCAGGTCCAGTGCGGTCTGGACGGTCCAGGCGCCGGTGCCCTTCTGAGCGGCCTGGTCACGGACGATGTCGACGAACGGCTTGCCGGTGGTGGCGTCGGTGTGGCGGAGCACCTCGGCGGTGATCTCGATGAGGAAGGACTCGAGGTCCCCCTTGTTCCACTCGTCGAACTGGTCGCCGATCTCGGAGGCGCCCATGCCCAGGGCCTTGGACATGAGGTCGTAGGCCTCCGAGATGACCTGCATGTCGGCGTACTCGATGCCGTTGTGCACCATCTTCACGAAATGGCCGGCGCCGTCGGCCCCGATGTAGGTGCAGCAGGGCTCGCCGTCGACGTGCGCGGAGATCTTCTCGAACATCGGGCCGAGGCGGTCGTAGGACTCCTTCGTACCGCCGGGCATGATCGAGGGGCCGTTCAGAGCGCCCTCCTCGCCTCCGGAGACGCCGGAGCCGACGAAGTGCAGGCCGCGCTCGCGCAGGGCGGCCTCGCGGCGGCGGGTGTCGGTGAACAGGGCGTTGCCGGCGTCGACGATGATGTCGCCCTCGTCCATCAGGGAGGCGAGCTCATCGATCACGGCGTCGGTGGGACCGCCGGCCTTGACCATGATGATCGCGACGCGCGGCTTCTGCAGCGAGGCGACGAAGTCCTCCATGGACTCGGAGGGGTAGAACTCGCCGTCGCCGCCGTGCTCGGCGATGACCGCTTCGGTCTTGCCCACGCTGCGGTTGTGGATGGCGACCTTGAAGCCGTTGCGGGCGAAGTTGCGGGCCAGGTTCGAGCCCATCACCGCCATTCCGGTGACGCCGATGTCCGCGACATCGGCGGGGGACGGATCGAAGCTTGCCATGGGATCTCCTCATGTCGAGTGATAGTCGAGCCGGGCCGGACCGCTGGGCCGACGACGTCGGCCGAGGGCGGGTCCCGGTCCATCGTCGTCCATTCTAGGGATGCGGGGCAGGTTGCTCCGGTGCGTGCCGATCCTTGCCGCCGTCAACCCCACGGATAACCCCACGGATCCGAGACCGTCGTGGATGGTCCGCCGCCCGCCGGTCCCCGTACGGTAGAGCCATCCCCGAGCGCTGCGCGTCCACCGTGCGCGTCACTGCCGGCCGTCCGGCGCGGCACCAGAGCCCTGCGAAAGAGAACCCCGTGATGACCGTTCCCTCCTCGCCGCACGAGCCGGCCGATCCGCATCCCGGCTCCGATCCGTCGTCGCGCTCAGGCGCCGCGCCGCAGGGCACCCCGGGGCGGTACGGACAGCCGGCGCCTCACGGCACGCCGGCCCAGGCCGGGCATCCGGCTGCAGTGCGCGGGCCGCTGCCGGGCACCGACCTGGCCTCCGACCTCGGGGCGGCGATGAAGTTCGCCGGCAATGCGCTGCTGCGCAACCCGGTCTCCTATCTGGTCGTCGGACTCATCTACTCCGTGATCATCGGTGTCCTGATCTTCGGCGGGATCGCCGCGGGGATAACGGTGATGATCTCGCGGATGCATCAATGGCAGGTCACGGAGCCGGCCGGGACCGTCCCGATGGGCGAGATCCTGCTGTTCTACGCAGGCTTCTTCGCCGTCGCGCTGCTGGCCGTCCCGTTCGCCCTGCTGTGGCAGTCGGGCTCCGCCCGGGCCGCGGAGGTGATCCTCGAAGGCGGTCGGCCGACGATCCGGCAGGCCCTCATCGGCTCCGGTCGAGTGCTCCTGACCGCCCTGCTGGTCGGTGCGATCACCCTCGTCGGGACCCTGCTGCTCTACATCCCGGGCCTGGTCGCGGCCGTCGTGCTCGTCTTCGCCGTGCCCGCCGCAGCTCGCGGCGCCTCCCCGGTCGAGGCCGTCAAGGAGAGCTTCCAGCTGGCCAGGAGCAACCTCGCCACCACTATCGTGACCTACCTGATCCTCAGCGTGATCGCCTCCGTCGCCGGTTCCCTGATCATCCCCCTGCTCGTCGTGCTTCCCTTCTCGCTGCTGTTCGAGCTGGGCATGTACGAACGGCTCAAGGGCCGGGAGCTGCCGGACCCCGCGCGAGGGGCATGAGCTGCGCGAGCCGGTCCGGGCCGCGGCCTGAGACCGGGGCACGCCTCGTACCGCTCCCACCGCGGCCGGGCGGCGGACGAGTCCCGCCTCACCCGGCCGGCCAGCTGTCGCCGGTCGCGGCGTAGCCTGAGGGGATGAGCGATGGCCCCCTGATCGTCCAGAGCGACAAGTCACTCCTGCTCGAGGTCGCCCATCCGCAAGCGCCGGCCGCGCGGGCCTCGATCGCCGCCTTCGCCGAGCTCGAGCGGGCCCCGGAGCACGTCCACACCTACCGCATCACCGACCTCGGCCTGTGGAACGCCCGCGCCGCCGGGTACGACGCCGAATCGGTCGTCGCCGCGCTGGTGGACAACTCCCGGTACCCGGTCCCCCACTCCCTGCTGATCGACGTGGCGGACACGATGGACCGCTACGGCCGGCTGCAGCTGCAGTCCCATCCCACGCACGGCCTCGTGCTGCACGCGGTCGACCGGACCGTGCTCGAGGAGGTCTCGCGGACGAAGCGGGTCCAGGGCATGCTCGGTGCCCGCCTGGACGAGGCCACAGTCATCGTCCACCCCTCGGAGCGCGGCGCCCTCAAGCAGGCGCTGCTCAAGCTCGGCTGGCCCGCGGAGGACCAGGCCGGCTACATCGACGGTGAGGCCCACGCCATCGCGCTGCGCGAGGACGACTGGCAGCTGCGCCCGTATCAGGCCGAGGCCGTCGACGGGTTCCGCCACGGCGGCAGCGGTGTGGTCGTCCTGCCCTGCGGTGCCGGGAAGACCCTGGTGGGCGCCGGCGCCATGGCCGCGATGCAGCGCACCACGCTGATCCTGGTGACCTCCACGGTCTCCGCCCGGCAGTGGAAGTCCGAACTGCTGCGGCGCACCACGTTGACCGAGGACGAGATCGGAGAGTACTCCGGTGCCTCGAAGGAGATCCGCCCGGTGACGATCGCGACGTACCAGGTGCTCACGATGAAGCGGAAGGGCATCCACCCCCACCTCGAGCTCATGAGCGCCCGCGACTGGGGACTGATCGTCTACGACGAGGTCCATCTGCTGCCCGCTCCCGTCTTCCGCATGACCGCCGATCTGCAGGCTCGCCGGCGGCTCGGGCTGACGGCGACGCTGGTGCGCGAGGACGGTCGTGAGGGCGAGGTGTTCTCCCTGATCGGCCCCAAGCGGTACGACGCCCCGTGGAAGGACATCGAGACCCAGGGGTACATCGCCCCGGCCGACTGCACCGAGGTGCGCGTCGCGATGCCCTCGGAGGATCGGATGGCCTACGCCATGGCCGAGGCCGAGGACCGGCCCCGCCTGGGGGCCGCCCATCCGGCGAAGATCCCGGTCGTCCAGCAGATCGCGCAGCGCCACGAGGGTGAGCCGATGCTGGTGATCGGCCAGTACATCGACCAGCTCGAGGAGCTCGCGGAGCAGCTGGGCGCCGATCTCATCACGGGGCAGACGCCGGTCAGGCGCCGCCAGGAGCTGTTCGATGCCTTCCGCGCCGGGGAGGTCACGCGCCTGGTGGTCTCCAAGGTCGCGAACTTCTCCATCGACCTGCCGGAGGCCTCCGTCGCGGTCCAGGTCAGCGGCGCCTTCGGGTCCCGCCAGGAGGAGGCTCAGCGCCTGGGACGCCTGCTGCGCCCCAAGGCCGACGGGCGCACCGCGCACTTCTACACCGTGGTCATGCGCGACACCCAGGATCAGGACTACGCCGCCCACCGCCAGCGGTTCCTGGCCGAGCAGGGCTACGCGTACACGATCGTGGACGCCGACGAGCTGGAGCGGGCGGCCGACGCCAGCTGAGCGAGCAGGCCGGAGCTCGGCGGGCTGCTCACGCAGGGCAGGCCGGAGCGCGGCAGGCTGCTCGCGCAGGGCAGGCCGACCGACCGGCCCGTCGGCGCACACGGAGGACGTATGTTCCGGAAGTTCCCAGGATCGATAGAGTGGGGTGTGCGGCGGCCTTGAGGACGAGGCCGCCGAGGGCACTTCCCCCGGCCCCGATATCGAGGAGCGACCATGAGCACAGGACCCCAGGACCCGGATCGTCCCGTCAGCCGTGCACCTGAGGCCGGCTCCGAGCCGGTGCGGCCCGCCGCGGGCGAGAGCGTGCCTGCCACCGGCCCCGGCGCGTCCCAGCCGGCCGGCACCCCCTCGTCAGTGCGTCGAGCCGGCGAGCCCGTCGGCGACGACGGCACCGGCTCGCGGCCCGGGGTCACCGCTCCCCAGCAGACCGGCACCGGCAAGCGCGCCGCGGAGGAGCCGTCCCAGGAGCCCGCCGAGACGGTGCCCTCCGGTGGTGGCACGACGGCCGGGCTGTGGATCGCGCTGATCCTCGGCGCCATCGTGCTGGTGCTGCTGCTGATCTTCGTCATCCAGAACAGCGAGACCGCGGCCTTCGAGTACTTCAACGCCCAGTTCGACCTGCCGCTCGGCGTCGCGATGCTGCTCGCGGCGATCGCCGGCGCGCTGGTGATGGCACTGGTCGGATCGGTGCGCATGATCCAGATGAGCTGGACGATCCGCCGCCTGCGCAAGGCACAGGAGAAGATCCATCGTGCGACCCGCTGACGTCGCCCAGCCGACGTCCAGCCACCTCCCAACTCCGGGGAGGACCGTATCGCCATGACCACGACTGCAGACCAGGATTTCGAGGCACGACTGCTCGTCGTCGACGACGAGCCCAATATCCGCGACCTGCTCGCGACGTCGCTGCGCTTCGCCGGCTTCGAGGTGTTCACCGCCGCGACCGGCAACGAGGCGATCCGCGAGGCGACCGACAACCAGCCCGATCTCGTCGTCCTCGACGTGATGCTCCCGGACATGGACGGGTTCACCGTCACCCGCCGACTGCGCGACCGCGGAGAGCAGTACCCGATCCTCTTCCTCACCGCCAAGGACGAGACCCAGGACAAGGTGGCGGGCCTCACGGTCGGCGGCGACGACTACGTCACCAAGCCGTTCAGCCTGGAGGAGGTCGTCGCGCGCATCCGCGCGGTGCTGCGACGCACCCACGGCGGGGCCGACCCCACGGTCGACAGCTCGCTGGTCGTCGGCGACCTCCGCCTGGACGAGGACTCCCACGAGGTCTATCGCGGTGACGTCACCATCGAGCTCTCCCCCACCGAGTTCAAGCTCCTGCGCTACCTGATGCTCAACGCCGGCCGCGTGGTGTCCAAGACGCAGATCCTCGATCACGTGTGGGACTACGACTGGTCCGGCGAGGTGGGCATCGTCGAGTCCTACATCTCGTATCTGCGTCGCAAGATCGACGTGATCGGCGAGCCGATGATCCACACCAAGCGCGGGATCGGCTACGTGCTGCGAGCCGCCGAAGGTTCCTGACGGTTGGCCCTGCCGAGTCCGCGCCCCGACCGGCCCGTGTCCCTGTGGACGCGGATCGTCGCGCTCATCTCCCTGCTGCTGGTCCTCGGCACCGTGCTCACCGGCAGCCTCTCGCTGTTCCTGCTCAACCGCACCCTGATCCAGTCGGTCGACAACAACCTCCACAACGGCATGGGCGAGATGCTCGAGCTGGCCGAGCACGAGCTGGCCGGCAACGACGTCTCCGTCCAGAACAGCCCCTACACCCCGGTCCAGTACGCCGTGGAGGTCCGCGACGAGAACGGGACCCAGGTCAAGAAGGTCGTGATCGACTACGAGGACCGTGACGTCGACATCCCGTTCCCGGACCTGACCGATGAGCAGATCGTCCAGCGCGGCGGCCGGCCGTTCACGGTGGTCGACTCCGCCGAGAACCGGTGGCGCGCGGTGGCGATGCTCAATACCGGCCCGGACAAGGGCAGCGTGTACGTCGCCCTGCCGCTGGACGGCGTGGACCGCACCATGCACGAGATGGCGCTGATCATCGTGCTGGTGGGCACGCTGGTGGTGCTGGTCGGCATGGGGCTCGGCGGCTACATGACCCATCGTTCGCTGGAACCGCTCCAGGACGTGGAATCCACCGCTTCTCAGATCGCCGGCGGCGATCTCTCCCGGCGCGTCCCGGTCACGAGCACCAGCCTGGAGGTGCACGCGCTGGCGGTCTCGCTGAACGAGATGCTGGTGCGGATCGAGCAGTCCTTCGCCGCACAGAAGGCCTCCGAGGAGCACGCCACCCGTTCCGAGGCCAAGATGCGCCGGTTCGTCGGGGACGCCTCCCATGAGCTGCGCACCCCGCTGGCTGCGATCCGCGGATTCGGCGAGCTGTACCGGATGGGTGCCCTGCGCAGCGACGAGGATGTCGCCTCGGCGATGCGCCGCATCGAGGACGAGGCCCGGCGGATGGGGTCGCTGGTGGAGAACCTGCTGCGGCTGGCCCGCCTCGACGAGAACCCGGACCTGCCGATGGAGCCCGTCGACCTGACCGACGCCCTGTTCGACGCCGCCCAGGATCTGCGCGCCCTGGACCCCTCACGGCAGGTCATGGTGACCTCGCTGTCCGGCACGCCGGTCTCCGTCCAGCCGCACCTGTGCATCGGGGTCCTCGGCGACGAGGCCTCACTGCGCCAGGTCATCCTCAACCTCGTGGCCAACGCGAACCGGCACACGCCCAAGGGCACCCCGGTCGAGATCGCGGTGGGCTACACCGAGCGCGGGACGGTGATGATCGAGGTGCGCGACCACGGGCACGGGATCGACGCCGACCACCGCGAGCGGGTCTTCGAGCGCTTCTACCGCACGGATCCCTCACGCGTCCGCTCGGCCACGGAGGGCGGCGGTGCGGGCCTGGGCCTGTCGATCGCCGCGACCATCGTCCAGCAGCACGGCGGCACCATCGGCGTGCACGAGACCCCGGGCGGCGGCTCCACCTTCTGGGTCGAGCTGCCGGCCGCCGAGATCGACGCGGAGCACCGCTCCCAGCCCGATCAGGTCCGGGCCCTGACCGAGCCCGAGGACGGCGAGAGCAGCGCCGGCGGGGCCGACGGGGAGAGCGACGAGTCGACCGGTCGGCGACCGGACGACGAACGATAGAGGCGGACGCCGCGCCGGACGAAGACGTCCGGCCCTGGGTCACGCTCCGTCGGCCAGGACCTGCCCGACGAACCCCGCGTCCCCCCGCCGGCGCGCGAGCACGTCGAGCTGCTCGAGCATCTCGTGCGCGGCGGCGTGTCCCGTCGCGTCGTGCGCCTCGATGCGCGGCGGGGCCGACGGGGCATCGCGCGTCAGACGGTAGGCTCCGGCGCCTGCGTCCTCGACCGGCGGCAACGGGTCGACATGACCGATCGGCCCCACGATGAGATCCCGCGGGACCGGCTCCAGCCCCAGCGCGGCGGCGTGCTCGGCGCTGCGTCGAGCACGGGCGGCGGGCCGGTCCACGAGGGGGATGCGCAGCCCGGAGGCCAGCAGGATCCGCGTCAGCTGCCGGTTGTCGACGAAGCTGATGCCCGCCCGTTCCAGGCGCGGCCGGGCGGCTTCGGGCCAGTCGTAGTGGTCGAGGTCGAAGGAGCGCGGGGGCAGCTCGGCCCGCGCGGCGACCGCGTGCAGCTCCTCGAGGGACGTGTCGGAGATCAGGTGGCCCCACAGTGTGCCGTGGCGGGGCCACCTGGGGGTATCGGCGAAGACGGTCATGCGCGAGCTCCTTGATGCGTGGTCGAGCCCGCCAGACGGCGCAGCACCCACTCCAGCGGGCCCCGTCGGCCCCGGCGCCGCAGAGCGACGGCGAGCACGATCATCCCCAGCCAGCCCGCCACCACGATCACCGCGGCGCCCGCGGTCCCGAGCCGGGCCCCCAGGTCCAGCGTGTACGGCGGGAACAGGGCGATGAACACCACTGACTGGGCGACGTAGGCGCTCAGGGACACGGCCCCCAGCGCTTCGATCCCGCGCACCGCGAGATGGCCCAGCTGCCGCGCCTGCCCCATGCCGATCCCCTCGGAGCGGGTGACGCGGTCGGCGACCAGTGCCGCTGCGGCCGCCGCACCGGCCGCCCCGACCACGCCCGTGTACTGGTGGAGGACGCCGAGGATCCCGAGCGGGAGCTCCGCCTCGAGCAGTCGGTGCGCCGGATCGACGACCAGCACGGTCACCAGCGGCACGGCACCGATCAGTCCGATCCCGAGGCCCCACCGGGCGATCGGGACCAGCAGGTCCCGGTTCGGCGTCACCAGCTCGAGCAGGCGGATCCGCGCTGCGATGGCCCCGATGGCCATCGGGGAGAGCAGTCCGATGTCCGACAGCACAGCGGTGATCATGTCGTAGACCGCCGCGTCAGCGCGCAGGCGCAGGCCGGTGAGATAGTCGGGCGCCGAGGCGGCGGCGTACCCGTCGGCCGAGGAGAGGCCGATGGTGCCGTCCGTCCATCCCCACACCCCGAGCGCCGGCAGCGCGAGGACGGCCGCGATCGGCAGGGCGATGCGGTGCCGGGTCACCAGCAGCACGCAGAACATGCCGACCATCGCGTAGGCGACGAGGATGTCGCCGCTGAACAGCAGCAGAGCGTGGGCCATGCCGATCGCCAGCAGCACCACGTGGCGGCGCAGCATGCGCATCAGGAAGCGCCGGGACGGTTCACCGTGCTCGCGGGAGCGGCGGTACAGGACCCCGATGCCGTAGCCGAACAGCATCGCGAACAGGGGGAAGCCGCGGTTGTCGGCGAGCAGCCCGATCAGCACGTCGGCGATCCGGTCGATCACGGTGGCATCGACCTGTTTCAGCAGCACCGTCCACTGCGAGCCGTGCAGCCAGCCGATGGTGTTGGCCAGGCCGATCCCGAGCAGGGCGAGGCCGCGGGCGAGGTCGGGCCCGCCGGCGCGGCGGGTCAGAGGGACCGAGCCGCTGCCCGCGATCAGCGTCATCAGGGTCGCTCGAGGGGCGTGCCCTGATGGTGGCGCAGCAGCCAGCGGTCCTGCTGTCGGACCCACAGCGAGCTGCGCGCGACCGCGCCCTCCGGCGACGAGGTCGTGTACTGCAGCAGCACCACGCCGGGGGCGATCTCGTCGGCGACGAATGCGTCGGCCTCCACCCTGTCCAGAGGCTCGAGCTGGGCGAGGAACGCGTCGCGGTCATAGTGCCGCCCGCTCGCGCCGATCTCGGTGAACGAGGGGTGCAGCAACTCGGCGGCCTCGTCTGTCGCGGCACGCAGGGTGTCGCTGAGCAGGGCCTGCTCGCGCGCGGTGACCTGCTCGAAGTCGGTGGCGCCGGGCGCGTCGGCGGCGAATCCGGTGGGCTCGGGCCCGGCAGACGCGGGTGCACCGGTCGGCCCGGGGGCGCGGGTTCCGGCGTTCGCGGGAGCGGCAGGAGCCGGCTCTGCGCCGTGCTCGTCGAACAGGCTGAAGAGGTCGTCGGCCGCGGCGGCCTCGGCGGTCAGTGTGGGCGCCGTCGGGGCGGCGGCCGCCGGGGAGACGGCCTCCCCGCGGTAACCGGGGCCGATGACCGGGTCCTGGCGCTTGGAGAAGGCGGTCGCGGCGGCGTTGGCACGCTGGTCCGCGGCCTCGTTCAGGGCGTGACCGGCGTGGCCCTTGACCCATTCGAACTCCACGCTGCGACCTGCCAGGGCGCGGTCGATGTCCTGGAGCAGCTCGACGTTCAGCACGGGCTTGCCGTCCTTCTTGCGCCAGCCCTTGCGCTTCCAGCCCGGCATCCACTTGGTCACCGAGTTGATGACGTACTGGCTGTCGCACAGGATCAGCAGGTGCTGGTCGGCATCCACCGCGGTCGACTCCAGCAGGTCCAGGACAGCCTTGAGCTCACCCATGTTGTTGGTGCCGTGGGGCCAGCCCCCGGCGCGCCAGGTGTTCTCGTCGATGTACCAGGCCCACCCGGCGGGGCCTGGATTCCCGAGGGCGGAGCCGTCGGCAGCAGCGGTGATCGTCATGGTCGCCATGGTTCCACAGCGCAGGGACGGGTCCGGGCGCCTGCGGCGGTGACGTGCGCCGTGCCTCGCCGGTCCGCTCAGACCAGCCGGGCGACGGTCATCCCGGAGGTGACCGGCGGGGCATCCATGGCCGTCATCGCCTCGGGCAGATCCTCCATCGCCAGCACCCGGCCGACGGTCCCCTCGAGGTCGAGCCGTCCCGCCGCGATGTCGGCCAGCAGGTCGCGGTACTCGCTGACCGCGAGTCCGTGGCTGCCGAGGATCGCCAGCTCCTGGCCGATGACCCGGCCCATCGGCAAGGACGGATCAGCATCCTCCCCGAGCAGGAGCCCGACCTGGACATGACGGCCACGCGGCCGCAGCGAGCTGATCGCGGACCGCGCCGTGCCGGCGGAGCCGAGCGCATCCAGCGAGACGTGGGCCCCTCCGCCGGTGACGTCCCGGACGCGCTCGGCGACGTCGTCCCCGGCAGGGATCGCGGTGGCACCGAGCTCGGCGGCGCGGGCGAGGGCGCCCTCGGAGACGTCGATGGCGACCACGTCGGCCCCGGCGGCGCGGGCGACCATCACGCACGCCAGGCCCAGGCCGCCGCAGCCGTACACGGCGACCGTCTCCCCGGGTGCCACGGCGGCCTGGACGCGGACGGCGTGGTAGGCGGTCCCCACCCGGCATCCCAGCCCCGCGGCGAGCACCATGTCGATCTCCGCGGGCAGGGCCACCAGGTTGTGGTCGGCCTCGATCACCACCACCTGCTCGGCCCAGGAGCCGGGCAGGTCGAATCCGGGCTGACGCTGGTGCGGGCACACCTGCGGCGCCCCGGCGAGGCACTGCTCGCACCGTCCGCACGAGAGGATGAACGGTGCCGTCACCCGGTCCCCGGGAGCGAATCCGGTCACCTCGACACCGACCCGCTCGATGACTCCGGCGAACTCGTGGCCCGGGATGTGCGGGAGGCCGACGGACTCGTCGTGCCCCTGCCAGGCGTGCCAGTCGCTGCGGCACACGCCGGTCGCGTGCACGGTGACGACAGCCCCGTGCGGCGGGCACTCGGGATCGGGCACCTCGAGAAGTCGTGGCCGCTGCTGGAAGGCGTCGTAGCGCACTGCTCTCATGGGGACATTCTCCCGCGCTCGCCGGGCCCGCCCTCGCCGTCCGCAGGTTCGGATCGTTTCCGCTGCCATGAGACTTAGATCACCTCTAGGCTGGTCGCATGCCTCCAGTGCCCTCGGGACGACGGTTCCGCGCATGAAGCGCCTCGGCCGATTCCTCGTGCGCGCGGTGGCCTCGCTGGTCGTCCTGGCCCTGCTGGTCCTTGCGGTGCGGGCCGTCAACGGCTGGAGGTTCGACGACGGGGACGCTCCGGATCCGACGGACCTCGCCACCTATGACCTCGAGCAGGACGGGCTCGACATCGAGCACGTCACCGGCGACTACCTGGCCGGATTCCATCTGCTCCCGACCGACGGTCCCGCGGCTGCGGGCGTCGTGGTGACCTTCGGCGGCTCGGACGGCGGCCCGGCGTACGCGCAGGCGGTGCGGATAGCCCAGCAGGGCTATGAGGTGTACTCGCTGTTCTTCTTCGGCCAGGAGAACCAGCAGCCCGCACTGGATCGCGTGCCGCTCGAGTTCTTCGAGGAGGCCACGGATCGCATCGAGCAGACTGCTCGCTCCCCCGGGCCGCTGACCGTGATCGGCACCTCGAAGGGGGCCGAGCTCGCCCTGCTGCTCGCCGAGCACTACGAACAGATCGACAACGTGGTCCTGTTCGCTCCCACCATGCACGTGAATCAGAGCCTCGTGGTCGGGCGCGAGTCCCATTCCTCGTGGACGCTGGCCGGCGAGGAGGTCCCCTTCCTCTCGTTCCGCTCCGCGAGCGCCGGTGACCTGGTCCACCAGCTGTCCGCCGCCGCGTTCAACTACCCGGTGACCTATCGCTCCACCGACGAGAGCATCATCGAGAACTCCCCCGCGGAGGACGAGGACGCCGCGCGCCTCGACCCTTCAGCCGTCGACGGGGGTCTGCTGGTGTTCGCCGGCGGGGACGACCGCATGTGGCCTGCGGACACCGCCGCGTACGAGATCGGTGAGCTGGTGCCCGAGGCGGAGGTGCACGTCTACCCCGACGCCGGTCACGTGTTCTCCGCCGGCGAGGTCGTGGGCGGGCTGCGCAACGGCGGCACCGCGGAGGCGAACGAGCAGGCAGAGCAGGACAGCGAGGAACGGCTGGCCAAGCGCCTGACCGAGTGGCACCGCTGAGCAGCACGGCTCAGCGCAGCGGCTTCTCGTAGGTGGTCTCGACGTGGCGGCGGGTGAATCCGAGCGCCTCGTACAGACGGGTCGCGCCCGTCAGGCTCTCCGTGTCGACCTCGAGCTCGGCGGTGGTGCAGCCGGCGCGGGATGCGGCGTCGAGGCTGCGGGCGATGACGGCGCGCGCGATGCCCCGGCCACGGGCCTCCGGTCGGGTGCCGACCAGGGCGATGTGCAGGACTCCGGCG
Source organism: Brachybacterium sp. GCM10030268 (assembly GCF_042666305.1). NCBI lineage: Bacteria > Bacillati > Actinomycetota > Actinomycetes > Micrococcales > Dermabacteraceae > Brachybacterium > Brachybacterium sp. GCM10030268. The sequence goes on from NZ_JBHTCW010000001.1 coordinate 555,968, forward strand.
CGGTCCTCCGTGGCGAGGGCATAGCCGAGCACGGTCCCCTCGGCATCGACCGCGATGGTGGACAGCGCCGGCCGGGCGGTGTGCGACGTACACAGCGCCCGCCACCGCTCCGGGGTGACCGGGGCCGAGCCCCAGTGATCGGCGAAGGCCGCCACGTGGGCGAGGCGGGTGAGCTCGAGATGGTCCTCCGCCGGCGCGAGCAGATCCAGGCCGGGGAGCTGACGGGACTCGATGTCGGCGGCGGGCAGGCCGCGCCCCATCGAGAACCAGCTGCGCGCACGGTGGTACCCGCGGCGGTCCAGCACGGGCCGGACATCGGCGCCACCCGCGACCGCGGCGCCGGCACCGTCACCGTCACCGTCACCGTCACCGTCACCGTCACCGTCCGACGGTTCGGGGTCGCGGCCTCCGGAGACGCGGACGATCGCGTCGGCTCCCGAATGCCGGTCGGCGGCCACCTGGGCCGCACGCTCCTCGCCGCGCTCGAGCAGTGCCGTGCCGAGCCCACGGCGCCGGTATTCGGGGTCGACACCACCGCTGAGCTCGCATCGGGCCCGGCCGTCGCGATCGAGACCGGAGGCGACATCGACCAGTCCGAAGGCGACCAGTCGCTCCCCGTCGCGCACGGCGAAGCTGTCCGCGCCGAGGTCGTGCCCGGGCATGGAGAGCCAGTCGCGGATGGTCGGCTCCTCCGCCGGCTCCTGACGCTGCTCGGCCGCGTCGATCCGGTTCAGCAATGCGGTCAGGGCGGGGGCGTCCTCGAGGGTGAGCGGCGTCCAGGACAGAGCGGCGAGAGTATCGAGGGAGGTCACCGGCGCAGTCTACGAGTGCTGGGCGCGCGAGCGGTCCCGCAGGGCGTCATCGCGCCGGCAGCCGGTACACCGAGACGTGCGAACGGGAGCCACCGGTGAACTCGGAGCGGTCCCAGCCGGCCCACCGGGACTCGAGGGAGAAGCCCGCCAGCTGCGCCATCAGATCCAGCTCGCTGGGCCAGATGTAGCGCTGCGGGGTGCGGTCGATACTGGCCTCGCGGGAGCCGTCGACCGCAGGATCGAAGCGGACGTGGTGGGAGACGAGCTGCTGGGTCAGGGGGTCGATGGTGTCGACCAGCAGGTACCCGGCCTCGTAGACCTCGAGGGTGCCGTCCTTGCCCGGCGCCAGTGAGCGCAGATCCGGCACGCCGAGCTCGATCACGAAGCAGCCGCCGGGCGCGAGGTGCCGGGCGGCGTTGCGGAAGCACTGGACCTGCTGCTCCTGGGTGAGCAGATTCGAGATCGTGTTGAACACGAGATAGGCGAGAGAGAAGCCCTCCCCCGCGCTCGCTGTCGTCATGTCGCCGGCTACGACGGGGATCGTCTGCTCGTCGGCCTTCTCGCGCAGCCGCGCGATCATCGCCTCCGAGAGCTCGAGCCCGACGACCTCGACGCCCGACTCGCGCAGCGGGATCGCGACCCGTCCGGTGCCGACGGCGAACTCGACGGCGCGCCCGCCCGCGGCGAGGTCTCTCAGCATCTCGACCGTCGGCCCGAGCACGTCCGGGGCGAACATGCCCTCGCCGGGGGTGTCGTACCCGGCGGCGGCATGCTCGTCCCACAGACGTGATTGATCGACCATGGACTCATCGTGCGCCGGTGCGAGGCCTCCTGTCGCGGGCATTTCCCCTCAGCGGCCCTCGCGCCGGCACGCGCTCATCACTGCCGGGAGCCCGGGGCCCACCACCTCCGGCCGGGCTTCTCGCGGCGGGATCGCGCCCCGTCCGGAGCCGCGGCCGACGTGTCCGGCTCGTCCTGCGTCGGCCCGTTCTCCGTGGCCTCGTACGCTGCGACCTCCTCCTGGATGGCGCGGAGCCGGGCCAGGTCGAGCTTGCGACCGCGGGCGAAGTCGACGATGCCGTTCTTCTCCTGGAACACGTCGGTCATCTGCGTGTAGCAGTAGGCGAACATCAGCGGATCCTCGAGCAGCACGCGGGTCAGTCCCTCGAAGCGCTCGTAGAGCTCCTCCTCGCTGCGGATGCGCTCGCCGTAGCCCCAGGACTGGGCCGCATTGTTCCCGGCCTTCTCGGCCTCGGCCGCCTCTCGGGCCTCCTGCTCGTTCCACCAGATGCCGCCGTACTCGGAGACGAAGTAGGGCTGGCCGGCGTACGGCAGCGAGAAGGCCCCGTCGGCGAAGGGCATCTCGTCGGGGCCGAGATCGTGCCGGTTGACGTGAGGCCTGCCGTCGGCCAGGCCGGCCTGTTCGACGCGGAACCGTTCCGGGTCCTGCTCGTAGGAGTGGGAGTCGTAGATGTCGGCGCCGCGCACGCGGTGGGAATAGCCGGAGGCGTCCAGCACCGGCCGCGTGGGGTCGGCGAGCTTGGTCGCGTCGTACATCGCCTGGGTGACGTCGTCGAGCTGGGTGAAGCGGTCGTGCAGGACCTGGTGGGTCTCGTTCAGCGGGCACCAGCCGATGATCGAGGGATGGTTCAGGTCGCGCTGGACGGCCTCGATCCACTGCCCGACGAAATTGGCGGGCGGCTGCTGATTGTCGCCGAGCGGGCCGTAGCCGGAGACACCCCAGTCGCCGAACTCGCCCCAGGTGAGGTAGCCGTGCAGATCGGTCCAGAACAGCATCCGCTGCTCGAAGACCTTCTGGTGCAGGCGCGCTCCGTTGAAGCCGGCCTCGAGGGAGAGGCGGATGTCCGTGGTCAGCGCCTCGTCCGCCGGCGCCGTCATGAAGGATTCCTCCCAGTACCCCTGGTCCAGGATCAGGCGCTGGAAGACCTTCGTGCCGTTGATGCGGAACTCATGGTCGCGCAGCGAGGTCGAGCGAAGGCCCGCGTAGGAGCGGACCTCGTCCAGTGCGCCGCCGTCCGCATCCAGCAGTCGCACGGTGAGGGCGTAGAGCTCCGGAGCGCCGGGGCCCCAGATCCGCACAGCGTCCTCGGGGATCGTCAGCTCCAGGTGCGGGGCGAGATCGAGGTCGGCGCGCACCTCCGCCCGGGCGACCTCCTCGCCGCCGGGCACCGAGGCGACGACCTCGAGGCGCGTGCCGGGCGTGGTGCGCGACAGCGGCACGTCGATCGCGAAGCAGCGACCTGCGAGCGAGGGCAGGATCCGCAGCGAGCGGATCTCGTCGGCCGGGACGCCCTCGAGCCACACCGTCTGCCAGATGCCGGTGGTGCGGTGGTAATTGGCGTGGGTGGGACGGAACTTGCTGTCCTGCTTGCCGCGCGCCTGGGGGCCCGTGTGCGGGTCGCGGGCGCGCACCACGATCTCGACCTCCGCGCCGGGTTCGGCACCCGGGACGCCGGAGAGGTCGGCGGCGAAGGGGGTGAAGCCGCCGCGGTGGCGGGCCACCTCGACGCCGTTCGCCCACACGGTGGCGTCGTGGTCGACGGCCTCGAAGCGCACGATCGGGCGCAGACCCTGCCAATCGGCGGGAATGGTGACGGTACGGCGGTACCAGACGGCCTCGAGGAAATCTCGGTTGCCGACGCCGGAGGCCTCGGTCTCCGGCGCGAAGGGCACGGTGATCGTGCCCGCGAGCTCCCGCTCGACGAGGCCGCGCTCGCGCCCGGTGTCGCCCTGGTCGATCTCGAACTGCCAGGTGCCGTTGAGGTTCAGCCAGGCGGGGCGTTGCAGCTGAGGCCGGGGGTGCTCGGGCTTCGGGACGTCGGTGGCGGCGGACAGCGGTGCATCGAGCTGCGCGGCGAGTTGATCAGCGCGGGAGAACAGGGAGCTGAGGTGCTCCGGCAGGTCGGGGTTCTGGGCGTTCACGGACAGCTCCTGGGATCGGCGGGGCTCGGCGCTGAGTCACCGGCGCTCTCGAGGCACCGGCACGGATCGTTCAGGACCCAGTCAAGCGCACCCGCGACGCGCTTGCAACGTGGGAATCAGTGGTGGCCCGGCGGCCGCGTCGAATCGCGCTCGATCAGGCGGTGCGGGATCACGGTCTCGGCCCCGTCCTCGTGCGCCGTGCCCGCCAGGGCTGCGTCCAACGCGGCCGCGATCAGGGCATCGAGATCCGGGGCCACCGTGGTCAGCGACGGCCGCGACCACGCGGCCTCGGGCACGTCGTCCCAGCCCACGACCGCCACCTCTGCCGGCACTGCCACGCCGCGATCGGCCAGGGCGCTCAGGGCGCCGAGGGCCAGCAGGTCGTTGCCGGCCACGACCGCATCGACGTCGATCGTCTCGGCCAGGACCTCCTGCACCGCGCGGTACCCGGCCTCGCGGGTCCATGAGCTGACAGCGCGGACGAGCTCGGGGTCCCGGGGCAGCCCGGCACTGTCCCTGGCGGCCCGGAACCCCGCGAGCCGGTCCGCGCCGGTGGAGCGCTCGGCGCCTTCGGCGCCGAGGAACAGCAGTCGCCGGTGTCGGCCGCGGGCGAGGTGCCGCACCACCTCGGCCGCGGAGGCGGCGTTGTCGATCGCCACGTGCACCACGTTCGGGGCGGCCGGCAAGGACTCCCCCAGCAGCACCACAGGAGGCCCGGACTCACGCCCGGCCAGGTCCGCCGGATCCAGGGCGGAGGGCGAGATGATGACGGCGTCGACGGGGCGGGCGGTGCGGCCGTGCACGTGGGCGCGCTCGGTCTCGGCGCTGTGCAGGGAGACCTCGACGCTGACGGTGTAGCCGCGCTCGCGGGCGGCGGCCTGGGCCCGCTCCGCCAGGCGGGCGAAGTAGGGGTTCTGCAGCTCGGGGACGACCAGCGCGATCGACCGGGTGGGGCCTCCGCGCAGCTCCCGGCCCACGTGGTTGGGCACGTAGCCGAGCTCGTCGATCGCCTCCAGGACCTTCGCGCGGGTCTCGGTCCGGACCACGGGGCGGTCGTTGACGACGTTGGAGACCGTCTTCCACGACACCCCGGCGCGCTGGGCGACGTCCTTGATGCTCACCCTGCGCGCCATTCGCGGACTCCTCCGTCTCCCCGTCGTGAACTGTTCTGGCGACAATACCGGCGTGTTCGCAGCCGATGCCGGAACAGGTGTATGTCACATCCGGTGCGGTGATCGTCCTCCCTGGACAGCGGCGGGTCTAGTGTTGTCGGAGCGTGCCGTCATCCCGCCGCGGCACAGGTCCCACCTCGTATGGTGGTGACAGCGCAGGCTTCGAGTCGCTGCCATGGCAGCGCCTGGCGCAACGCACCGGGCGGGATCTGCACCTTCAGAACGGATTCCCGTGACCTCCCCTGACTTCGCACGCCTCGGCGTGCCCTCCGTCCTGGTCGACGCGCTCGCGCCCCAGGGCATCACCCAGCCCACCCCCATCCAGGCCGCGACGCTGCCGGACTCCCTGTCCGGGCGCGACATCCTCGGCCGTGGCCGCACGGGCTCGGGCAAGACCTACGCCTTCGGCCTGCCCCTGGTCGCACGCCTGATCGCCGAGCCCCGCCGCCGCGCCGCGCGCCGGCCCCGCTCGCTCATCCTCGCCCCCACGCGTGAGCTCGCCTCCCAGATCTCCGAGTCGCTGCGGCCGCTGGAAGCGGCCGCCGGGCTGCGCAGCGCCGTCGTGTTCGGCGGCGTCGGCCAGAATCCCCAGGTCAAGGCGCTCGCCGCCGGCGTCGACGTGGTCGTCGCCTGCCCGGGCCGGCTGCTGGACCTGATGGGACAGGGCCACGTGGACCTCAGTGCCGTCGAGATCACCGTGATCGACGAGGCCGATCACATGGCCGACATGGGCTTCCTGCCCATGGTGCGCCGCATCCTGGATGCGACGCCGAAGCAGGGCCAGCGCATGCTGTTCTCCGCCACCCTCGACGCCGGTGTGAACAAGCTGGTCAAGCAGTTCCTGTCCTCCCCCGTGACGCACTCGGCGGACCCTGCCACGAGCCCCGTCGGCACCATGGAGCACCACGTGCTCGAGGTCGACGCCGCCACCCGGTTCGACGTGCTGCGCGACCTCGCCGCGGCGCCGGGCCGCACGATCATGTTCACGCGCACCAAGTACGGGGCGAAGAACCTCGCCCGCAAGCTCGCCGCGCGCGGAGTGGACGCCGTCGACCTGCACGGCAACCTCTCGCAGAACGCCCGCACCCGGAACCTCGAGGCCTTCGGCTCCGGGACGAACACCACGCTGGTGTGCACCGACATCGCCGCCCGCGGCATCCACGTCGACGAGGTGGCCGTCGTGGTCCACGCCGACCCGCCCGTCGAGCACAAGGCCTACCTGCACCGTTCCGGCCGCACCGCCCGCGCCGGCGAGAGCGGTACCGTGATCACCGTGCAGACCCCGGACCAGAAGCGCGATGTCCACGACCTCATGCGCAAGGCGGGCATCAAGCCCACCTTCCACGCGAGCGTGGTCCCCACCAGCCCCGTGCTGACCGTGCTCGCCCCCGGCGAGCGCACGGAGATGCACGAGCCCCGTGACCCCGCCCCGGCCGCTGAATCCCAGCGCTCCGGTGGCGGACGTGGCGGTCAGGGCCGTGGCCAGGGCGGTCGCGGCGGGGGACGCGGCGGCCAGGGCGGCCGCGGTCAGGGCGGCGGACGTGGTCGTTCCGGCGGCCAGGGCCGCAGCGGCGGCGAGGGCGGCGGACGCCGCGGCGGCCAGGCGGCTCCCGCGGGCTCCGGCGCACGACGCCAGGGCGGCTCGAGCGGCTCCGGCCTCGCGGCCTACTCCTCCGGTCGGAACCGATGACCGAGGCGAGCGCCGGACGGCGCAGGGCCGAGGCCCCCACCAGGCACAGCATCGACGAGATCCTCGCCGCCGCCCGCCAGGGCCACGAGCAGGTCGAGCCGGTCGAGCTGCCGACGCTCCTGGATCAGGGCGTCCACGTGATCGACATCCGCTCCGCGGTCACGCGCGAACCCGAGGGGCACATCCCCGGTGCCACGGTGATCGAGCGACTCGTCCTCGAGTGGCGACTCGATCCCCAGAGCGCCGACCGCATGGACGAGGGGCCCGGCTACGACGACCAGATCGTCGTGGTCTGCAACGAGGGCTACTACTCCTCGCTCGCCGCCCGCGACCTGCGTGATCTCGGATTCCACCGCGCCACGGACCTGGCCGGCGGCTTCCGCGCCTACCGGGCGGCGGGACTGCCCGTCGAGGATGAGCCCGCGCGCTACGTGGACTGAGGATCGACCACCCAGGAGGGGCGGTGCCGAGACGGCGCCGCCCCTCCTGCATGTCCGGAACTATCACCGGGATCACAGCCGACACTTCGTTCCTTGCGCAACCATGCAATCCACGGCAGACTCGCCGACGTGCACACCCCGATGACGTCCGGTCCGGCCGCCGAGGCGGCCAGCCACCGCCAGCACGCGGAACCCACCGAACCGCAACTCGCCGCGGCCGCCGACACCTTCGCGATGCTCGCCAGCCCCGCCCGTCTCCACCTCGTCCAGCTCATGAGCTCGGGCCACCTGGACGTCGGCACCCTGGCTGCGCGGGTCGGGCTGAGCCTGCCCACCACCAGTCAGCATCTGAGCAAGCTGCGCCTGGCCGGCATCGTCTCCGCCCGCCGCGAGGGCCGCCACAGCTACTACACCGTCGACGATCCGCACGTGCTCTCCCTGGTCGAGCAGATCTTCGAGCACATCGCGCCCGACGGGACGCTCGCCCCCGACCCCCCGCCGAAGGACTCCCCCGCATGACGCCCCCACCCCCGCAGAGCCCTGCTGCGGCCGAGCCCACGAAGGTCGACCTGCGCCGGTACGCGTGGCTCTCGATCATCGCCGCGATCCTCACGATCGCGCTGAAGACGGGGGCGTGGGCGCTGACGGACTCCGTCGGCCTGCTCTCCGACGCCGCCGAATCCACGGTGAACCTGGTCGCGGCCGTGGTGGCCCTGATCGCGCTGACGGTCGCGGCCCGCCCCGCCACCGAGCGCTATCTCTACGGCCGGGCGAAGGCCGAGTATTTCTCCGCCGCGGTCGAGGGCGTGATGATCTTCGTGGCGGCTGCGGTCATCCTGGTCACCGCCGTCGAGCGCTTCGTGAACCCGCGCCCGCTGGAGAACCTCGGCATCGGCCTGATCATCGTGGTGCTCGCCTCCCTGATCAACGGCGGCGTCGCCCTGGTCCTGCTGCGCGCCGGGAAGGCGCACCGCTCGATCACCCTGCGGGCCGACGGCAAGCACCTCATGACCGACGTGGTCACCAGCGCCGGCGTGCTGATCGGGGTCGGTCTGGTGGCGCTGACCGGCTGGGAGCGTCTGGATCCGATCATCGCCTTCGCCGTGGGCGTGAACATCATCGTCACCGGCATCGGCCTGATCAACGAATCGGTCTCCGGGCTGCTGGACAAGGCCCTGCCCGAGGAGGACCACGACGTCATCACCGACGTCCTGCGTCGCCGCACCGACGGGAACGTCACCTTCCACGGGCTCCAGACCCGCGAGGCCGGCCAGCAGAAGTACATGAACGTCCACGTGCTGGTGCCCGACGAGTGGACCGTCAAAGTGGGGCACGACTACATCGAGGGCCTCGAGGACGAGCTGCGCGAGAGCTTGCCCGACCTCACCGTGCTCACCCACCTCGAGCCGATCTCCGATCCGGCCTCCTACGAGGACATCCCCACGGCCCACGTCCAGATCCACGACGACGAGCACGATCCGACCCGCCCGCCGCAGCATGGCAGCGACGGCACCGGCCACGGGACTGCATAGGCGTCCATCCGTCCGGCACCAGGCGCAGCAGATGCCGCCGCAGGGTCCCCACCCCCGCTGCGAGCCGGCATCTCCACCCCATCAACTGAGCCGGCGAAGCGACGACCAGGTAGAACACTCGCGCCTTGCCATGTAGCCTCCCGACACTGCCGGGCTTCCCGCCCGGCATCGGCATGTCCCGGGTCGTGCCATCGGCGTGGGGCATGCCGCCGATGCGAGCACGATCGAGGAAAGGAAACCATGTCCACGGCGACCATGACCGACGATCACTACCGCACCCGACTCACGGAGGTGATGGAGCCCTACGCCCGTGAGCACCCCACCGTCTGGGGAACCCCGGACGACGGCCCCTTCGACGCCGAGGAGCTGACGGCGCACGAGCAGCGGGGTTTCACCATCCTGCAGGACTTCATCGCCCCCGATGAGGTGATGACCTATCGGCAGGAGCTGAACCGGCTGACCGGCGATGAGTCGCTGCGCGAGGACGAGCGGGTGATCACCGAGCGCGCCTCCGGCGAGGTCCGCTCGATCTTCGCGGTCCAGCAGCTCAGCGACCTGATCGACCAGCTCGCCCGCGACCCGCGGGTGCTGGATCGCGCGCGTCAGCTGCTGGGTTCCGAGGTGTACCTGCACCAGACCCGGATCAACTACATGCCCGGGTTCAAGGGCAGCGGGTTCTACTGGCACTCGGATTTCGAGACCTGGCACGCCGAGGACGGCATGCCGCTGCCCCGCGCCGTCAGCTGCTCGATCGCGCTGACGCCGAACTTCCCCTACAACGGCGGGCTGATGGTGATGCCCGGCTCCCACCGCACCTTCGTGCCGAGCCTGGGTGAGACCCCGGAGGACAACCACAAGTCCTCGCTGAAGGAGCAGACGGTCGGCGTGCCCTCCCAGGAGGTCATCACCGACATGGCCCACCGGCACGGGATCGACCAGTTCACCGGTCCCGCCGGCTCCGCACTGTGGTTCGACTCGAACATCATGCACGGCTCCGGCAACAACATCACTCCGTTCCCGCGCTCGAACATCTTCATGGTGTTCAACAGCGTCGAGAACGAGCTCCAGGAACCGTTCGCGGCCTCCGCGCCGCGCCCGGACCACATCGCCCACCGGGACGTTCAGCCGCTGCGCTGACCATACCGGCGAAGGGCAGGAGCGGGGCACCCGGTGATGACCGGGTGCCCCGCTCCTGCCGTCCACGGGATGCGCCCGCCCTGCTCAGGCGATGGAGACCGTGCTCGCGGTGCGCACGAGGTAGGGCCCGGCTTCCCGGGCACCGACCTGGATCCGGGCGCGGGATGAGCACCGTTCGCGCCTCCGCGCACGGTGTCCCACCATGGGGAGCACACACCACCGTGGCAGGAAGAGCCCACCATGGGCGACGACCTTCCAGCCCTGACGAGGAGCTTCGAATGACCGGTCCCCCGGCATCCGGCACCGATCTCGACGATCTCGCCGCACTCCTGCGCACCGACCTGGGCGCGGACGCCGTGTTCGAGGACCCCGAGACCAGGTACGGCGGTGACTATGCGGTCCCCGGCGTGCCGGGCCTCGGCTTCATCCTGGCCCTCCCCCACGACGTCGAGGGCGTGCAGGCGACCTTGCGGCTGGCCCACGCCACCGGCACCGCCGTCGTGCCCCGCGGAGCGGGCTCGGGACTCTCCGGCGGAGCGAGCGCGGGTGAGGGCTGCATCGTCCTGGGCCTGGAACGACTGACCGCGATCCGCGAGATCGATCCGATCGACGAGGTCGCCGTGGTCGAGCCGGGCGTGGTCACCGCGGACCTCTCGGCAGCGCTGGCGCCCCACGGCTTCTTCTACGCTCCCGATCCCGCCAGTGCCACGCTCTCCAGCATCGGCGGCAACATCGCCACCAATGCCGGCGGTCTGCACTGCGCCAAGTACGGCGTGACCCGGGAATCCGTGCTGGCACTGGACGTGGTGCTGGCCGACGGCACCTTCCTGCGCACCGGCCACCGCTCGATCAAGGGCGTGACGGGGTTGGACCTCACGCAGCTGCTGGTCGGCTCGGAAGGGACCTTGGCCGTGGTGGTCGCCGCGACCCTGCGCATCCATCCGGTGCCGGTCGCACGCCGGACCGTGCTCGCACGGTTCCCCTCCACCACGGCGGCCGCCGCCGCGGTCGGGGCGATCTCGCGGAGCCCGGTGCGACCGGCCGCGACCGAGCTGATGGACGCCGGGACGCTGCAGGACATCGACGAGCGCACCGGCGCCGGGATCAGCCAGGGCGCCACGGCCGTGCTGCTGATCGAGCTCGACGGCTACGGGATCGAGGACCAGACCCGGGATCTGGTGGCCGCCCTCACCGCCGCCGGAGCCGAGGTGTCCCCCATCGACGACGAGGCCGAGGCCGAGCAGCTGTGGCAGCTGCGCCGCACTGCCCGTGGTTCCGGCGCCGGCCGGTTCCGCCTCGGGGAGGACGTGGCGGTGCCCAAGTCCCGCCTCGCCGAGGCCTACGCCGAGCTCGAGGCGATCGGTCGCGCCCATGGGATCCGCGCCTCTGCCGTCGCCCACGCGGGCGACGGGAACCTGCATCCGGCGCTGTCGCTGCCGCGCGGGGAGCATGACACGGCCGCGGAGCTGCCGGCCCCGATCCTCGCTGCGGCGGACGACATGGTGCGGGCCGCCCTCGCCCTGGGCGGGACGATCAGCGGCGAGCACGGCATCGGCACCGCCAAACAGGGCTGGCTCGACCTCGAGCTCTCCGACGTCTCCCGTGATCTCCAGCGCCGCCTCAAGGACGTCTTCGATCCCACCGGGATCCTCAATCCCGGCAAGGGGCTGTGACGAATCGACCGCGTTTCGACCACTCTGAAGAATTCGAGGGTTCACGATGAGGAAGCAGGCGATCTATTTCGGTGTCCTGGCGGCCGTGGGAGCGATCGCGATCCTGTGGCTGTTGCTGTGGCGTCCCACCGTGACGTACAGCCACCTGTATGACCGACAACCCTGCTTCGCCGTCCTAGAGCCGGTGGAGGATGCCTATCTCCTCCCCAGGGAGCCCCACAACGCCAGCGATCCGACGGAGTGGAGCGGGGGCGACCAGGAACGGCTGCATCGCGCCTGCGAACGGGTCCGGACCCGGAACACTGCGATCTCGGCGCTGTTGATCACGCCGACGCTGCTGCTCGGTCAGGCAGCGTGGAGAGGCCGATCGAGCCGAGAGCCGGAGTCCTCGTCGGATTCGGAGTGAATTATTCTCCGTCAATCCAGCAACAGCTCGGCGAGGCGCACGTCGGAGTCAGCGAGCGCTGCGCGGTCATAGGTCGAGGCGCTCGAGAGGATCTCCTGAGCCCCGGTGCGTTCGATGATCTGCTGGAGGCGGCGGCTCACGGTCTCCGCCGTGCCGGTGATGGTCGCGTCCAGGCCCTTCTCCACGCGCTGGCGCTCCTTGCTGCTCCAGGTGGTCCGACGGATCTGCGCGACCGGCTCGAGCGCCTCGAACATCCCCGTGGTGCGCGAGCGGGCCATGGCCCACACCTCGGGCAGGGCCAGCTCGCGGGCCTCAGCGTCGGTGTCGGCGATCAGGGCGTCGGCCGAGGCGATCACCATCGGCGAGCTGCCGTGATGGGACCGGAACGCGCGGCGGTAGGCGGCCAGGCGCTCGGGCAGCTCCGGTGCATCCAGGATGGGCCCGCCGATCACGACGGGCAGGCCGAGCTGCGCGGCGACTTCCAGGCCCGCGCCGGTCGCCAGGACGAACAGGGGGATCTCCGCAGTGGGGCGAGGATGCGCGGTGACGTCGGCCTCCCCGGCGAGGTGGGCGCGCACCTCCGCGATCTCCGCGGCGAAGCTCTCCGTGTCGGACTCCAGGCGCCCCAGCGCGCGGCGCACCGGTTCGGTGAAGCCGAGCGAACGACCCAGGCCCAGGTCGACACGACCGGGATAGAGACCCTCGAGCATCTGGAACTGCTCGGCGACCACGAGCGGGCGGTGGTTGGGCAGCATGACACCGCCGGAGCCGAGACGGATCGTGGAGGTCTGAGCGCCGACAGCGCCCAGCAGCACTGCCGGGGAGCCGCTCGCGATGCCCGGCACCGCATGGTGCTCGGCGACCCAGAAGCGGTGGTAGCCGGCCGCCTCGACCTGCTGCGCCCGCTCCACCGTGTGGACGAGAGCGGTGCCCTCCTCCTCGTCGCTGCGCGTGCGGGAGCGGTCGAGCAGGGAGAGCCTCATGCCGTGATCAACGCGGGCCACGCCGCTGAGCTTCCCGATCCGGAGGTCTGAAAAATCTCAACTATCAGCGGGGTCCGGCCCGATGCACGTCGATACGCTCGAGGTATGACTGCGCCTCACGTTCCGCTCTCGATCCTCGACCTCGTCTCCATCTCGGAAGGCATGACGGTGCGGGAGGCGATCTCCGCGTCCATGGAGGGCGCCCGGACCGCCGACCGGCTCGGCTACGAGCGCTACTGGTTCGCCGAGCACCACAACACCGAGTCCCTCGCCTCCTCGGCGACATCGCTGCTGATCGATCGCGCCGCCTCGATGACGCAGCGGATCCGAGTGGGCTCCGGCGGGATCATGCTGCCCAACCACTCCCCGCTGGCGGTGATCGAGCAGTTCGGCACCCTCGCCCAGTTCCACGGCGACCGCATCGATCTCGGGCTCGGGCGGGCACCCGGCACCGACCAGCTCACCGCGCAGCTGCTGGCCCGCACGTCGGCCGAACCGCAGGCCTTCATCGCGGCGGTCGAGCAGATGCGCGACTGGTCACGGGAGGAGCCCTCGGCCGGGGGCCTGCCGATCAGTGCGTCGGTCGCCCAGGGCACCGAGGTGCCCATGTGGATCCTGGGCTCGACAGCCAACGGGGCGCGCCTGGCCGGACAGCTGGGCATGCCCTTCTCGGTGGCCTCGCACTTCGCGCCGTTCCAGTACCTGCAGGCGCTGGAGACCTACCGCTCGGAGTTCGATCCGTCCGCGAAGTCCGCTCAGATCGAGCGCCCGCACACCATGGTCGGGGTCAACCTGGTCGTCGCCGAGACCGACGAGGAGGCGCAGCGGCACTTCTCCACGCTGCAGCAGATGTTCCTCGGCGTGGTCACCGGCCAGCGGCAGAAGATCCAGCCGCCGCGGCCGATCGAGGAGGTCGCCGCCGATCATCTCCTCCAGCAGGTCGACCAGACACTCTCGATCCGGGCCGTCGGCTCCCCCGCCACCGTCGTGCGCCAGCTGGAGGAGATCGTGGCGACGACCGGGGCCGACGAGCTGATCCTCACCGCCTACTATTACGACCCCGCCGACCGGCTCAAGGGACTTGAGCTGCTGGCCGAGGCCTGGGGGCTCGGCACGGAGGCCAACGGCTGACGGCTGACGGCTGACGGCTGACGCCTGACGCCTGACGCCTGACGCCTGACGCCTGACGGCAATGGTCGCGCCCCGCAGGACGTGCAGGCGCCGACGGGACACCCGATCCGGAGCGATCGACGACCCCGCGGCGGAGGCGGGGAGAGCGGTGCTCAGGCCTGGTCGGGACGGACCACGGCGGTGACGGCGGCGTGGTCGCTCGCGGCCACGCCCTGGATGTCGTGGACGTGGGCGGCGTAGGCCTCGACCGTCAGCCCGCGGGTCATGATCCAGTCGATGCGCGCGGCCCCGGCCTCGGGTCGCCGGTAGTCCGGGAACGTGCCGATGTCCTCGCCCTCGAGAGCGCCCGTCTCGTCGTGGGCGTCCTCGAAGCCGGCATCGCGCAGCACGCGCCAGGGGGTGCTCTCCCCGGCGGCGGCGTTGAAATCGCCCATCAGCACGGCGGGGATCCCGTCGGCCACCTCGCGCAGCCGCTGGGCGATCACCCCGGCGCCCTTCTCGCGGGCCACGTGCCCGGCGTGGTCGAGGTGCGTCACCGCCAGCACCAGGTCACCACCGCCGGCGCGGTCGCGCACGCGCGCCCACACGGCGATCCGCGGGCAGTGCGCATCCCAACCCACCGAGCCGATCAGCTCCGGCTCCTCGGAGACCCAGAACTGGTCCCAGTCCAGCAGCTCGAACCGCTCACGACGGACGAACAGCAGGTTGTGCTCGCCGCGGCCACCGCCCTCACGGCCGTACCCCAGCCGCAGGTGGCTCGCCGCGAGGGCCTCGTCGAGAACCGGGATCTGCGAGGCCAGCACCTCCTGGGTGCCGACCACGTCGGCGTCGGCCGAGCGCAGCAGATCGACCAGCACCGGGGCGCGGTCGTCCCAGTGATCCGCCTGGCCGGCCACGGTGCCGGGGCGGTGCAGGCGGATGTTCTGGGTCAGGACGCTCAGGGCGGGCGGCTGCGCGGACGGGAGGATCATGCTCCCCATCATGTCTCACGCCTCACGCTCGTGACGAGGGGCCGTCCGTGGGACGCCCCGCACGCCGAAGCGGCGAACCCGCATAATTCGCCTATGAACGCTCTGGTGCTGCAATCGGATTTCGGACTCGACGACGGCGCGGTCAGCGCCATGTACGGCGTCGCCGTGGGCGTCGATCCCACGCTGCGAATCCACGACGTCACCCACAACATCCCGCCGTACGACATCTGGGAGGGCTCCTACCGTCTCGCCCAGGTGCTCACCTACTGGCCGGCGGGCACGGTGTTCGTCTCGGTGGTGGACCCGGGTGTCGGTTCGGACCGGCTGTCCGTGGTCGCGCGGACCGCGACGGGCCACTACGTGGTCACGCCCGACAACGGCACGCTCACCCACCTCGACCAGCTCTTCGGGATCACCGAGCTGAGGGAGATCGACGAGACCAGGAACCGGCGGCCGGGCTCCGAGGAGTCCTACACCTTCCACGGCCGCGACATCTATGCGTTCACGGGGGCACGGCTGGCCTCCGGCACCACCACCTACGAGGAGGTGGGCCCGAGCCTGGATCTCTCGACCCTGGTGCGGCTGCCGGTGATCGAGCCGGAGCTCACCGAGGGGGCCGTCGTCGGCACCATCGACACCCTGGACGTGCGCTACGGCTCGCTGTGGACCTCGATCCCGCGGCCGCTGTTCCGCGAGCTCGGTGTCGAGCCCGGCGATCGGGTCACCGTCCGCGTCCACCATCACGACACCGTCGTCCACGCCGCCCAGGTCACCTACGCCCGATCCTTCGCGGCGGTCGAGGTGGGAGAGTCGCTGCTGTACGTGAACTCCCTGGACCGGATGGCGATCGCCATCAATCGCGGCCACTACGCGCGCGCCTTCGCGCTCGGCACCGGCGCCTCCTGGCGCGTGACCCTGGTGCCGGTGCGCTGACATAGCGATGCTCCTCCGACGTGCCTCCCCGGCACCCCGACTCGCCTCATCCTCCTGCCCGCCGCTCCCGAAGGAACCCTCATGAACCGTACGTACTCGCCGGTGACCCAGGTGGTCGCGATCGGCATCGGTGCCGCCCTGTTCTTCGTGCTCGGTCGCTTCGTCGCGATCCCCTCGTTCGTCCCGAACACCTCCATCAGCATCCAGTACGCGATCCTCGCCGTCTTCGCCGTGCTCTACGGGCCGCTGGTGGGGGCGCTCGCCGGATTCCTCGGTCACCTCCTGATCGATGCCACCGGGTTCGGGATCTGGATCAGCTGGGAGCTGGCCTCGGGCGTGTTCGGCCTGGTGGTCGGCCTGCTCGTGCTGCGCCATGCGATCGGGGACGGCGAATTCGGCAGGAGCACCGCGATCCGCGTGAACCTCGCGATCATCCTCGCCAACGCCCTCTCCTGGCTCCTCATCGCACCGCTGGGCGACGTGCTGATCTACGCCGAGCCGGCCGGCAAGGTGTGGGCGCAGGGCACCCTGGCCTTCGTCTCGAACTCACTGACCGCCTGCATCATCGGCACGATCATCCTCTCGATCTACGCCCGCACCCGCACCAGGACCGGGTCGCTGAGCCACGACCAGTGACGGCGCCGTCCCCATCCAGCGCCGGCGATGTGCTCATCGAGCTGCGCGGGTACTCCTTCCAGTACCGCGCGCAGTCCGAGCCGACGCTGCACGACATCGACCTGCGGATCCGGCGCGGGGAGAAGATCGCCGTGGTCGGTGCCTCCGGTTCGGGGAAATCCACGCTGATCAGCGCGATCAATGGCCTGATCCCGCACCGCCACCGCGGCGAGGCCGGTGGGAGCATCCGGGTGCTCGGCAAGGATCCGGCCGCGGTGCCGCTGGTGGAGACCGCGGCCGGGGTCGGCACAGTGCTCCAGGACAGCAACAGCCAGTTCGTCGGCCTCACCGTCGGCGAGGACATCGCCTTCAGCCTCGAGAACCAGCAGGTGCCCCACGCCGAGATGCCTGCCCGCGTGGCCCGCGCCGCGGCCCTGGCCGGCATCGGTGATCGCCTGGAGGATGCCCCGCAGAACCTCTCCGGCGGCCAGAAGCAGAGGGTCGCGATCGCGGGCGTGCTGGTCGACGACGTCGAGGTGCTGCTGTTCGACGAGCCCCTGGCGAACCTGGACCCCGCCACCGGCCGCTCCGCGGTGGAGCTGATCGATACGCTCCATCGCGATCACGGCCGCACGATCGTCCTCGTCGAGCATCGTCTCGAGGATGTCCTGCACCGGGAGGTCGACCGGATCGTGCTGATGGCCGGCGGTCGGATCGTGCTCGATGCCTCGCCCGACGAGGTCGTCGCCTCCGGGCTGCTCGAGGAGCACGGCATCCGGCCGCCGCTGCACGTGGCCGCGCTGCGCTACGCCGGGACGCCGGTCACGGCTCAGCAGCGACCCGCTCGAGTGGAGACGATCGCGCTCAGCGAGGAGCAGATCGGCGCGGTGCGCAACTGGGTCGGCCGCAGCGGCGACGACAGCGCGATGGGATCAGGTCCCGGCCCGTCGGGCACGATCCCCACTGGGAGCCGAGGGACGAGCACGGGGACGGATCTCCCCCGCTCCGGTACGACGGCCCTGGCCCTCGAGGATGTGCGCTGCGAGATACCCCTTGGCCCCGAGAGCACCACCGCCGTGCTCGAGGGCGTGACCGCCCGGGTGCGCCGCGGGGAGATGCTGGGCGTGCTGGGATCGAACGGAGCCGGCAAGTCCACCCTGGCACGCGTCATCTGCGGATTCGAGCGCGCCACCGGCGGCACCGTGCGCATCGGGGCGCTCGACGCCACGGGCTGGACCCTCGCCCAGCGCGGGGAGCACGTCGGCTTCGTGCTGCAGGAACCGGGCCAGATGATCTCCAAGCCGCTGGTGGCCGAGGAGATCGCCCTGGGCATGCGCGCCCGCGGCATGGCGGAGGACGAGATCACCCGCCGCACCGCCGCCGTGCTCGAGGTGTGCGGGCTGCGCCCGTTCCGCTCCTGGCCCGTCTCCGCCCTCAGCCATGGCCAGAAGAAGCGCGTCACCATCGCCTCCGTGCTGGCGCTCGAGCCCGAGGTGCTGATCCTCGACGAGCCCACCGCCGGGCAGGACTTCGCCCACTACACCGAGTTCATGGAGTTCCTGCGGCAGGTGAACACGACCGGCACCACCGTCGTGCTGATCACCCACGACATGCACCTGGCGCTGGAGTACACCGATCGCGTGCTGGTGATGTCCGACGGCGTCCTGCTCGCCGATGACGATCCGGCCGCCGTGCTCACCGACCCCGAGCTGACCCGGCGGGCGGACCTCGTGACCACGGGCCTGCACGCGCTGGCGCAGCAGAGCGGTCTCGCCGACGCGCACGCCCTGGTGCGCCGTTTCGTCGAGGTCGATCGCGCCACCCGGAGTGCAGCATGATCCCGAGTCCCCTCACGGTCGGAGCCGCGAGTTGAGCGCCCCGCTGCTGGGCTACGTGGACCGCCCCGGTCCGCTGCACAGGCTCTCGGGGGTCTCCAAGCTCGTCCTCGTCCTCGGCGTCGTGATCGGTGCGATGCTGGGATTCGACGTGCGCTACCTGGCCGTCGTGGCTCTGGCCTCCGTCGTGCTTTGGGCCGTCTCCCGGGTCCGGCTGCGGGACTTCGCGGTGGTGCTGTGGCTGATCCTCGTCTTCATGACCCTGAACAACATCGGGATTTTCCTGTTCGCCCCCGGCTACGGCACGGATCTCTTCGGCACCCGCCATGTCCTGCTGGAGGGGCCCTGGCGCTGGGATCTGACGACCGAGCAGCTGTTCTACCAGCTCGCCGTCACCCTGAAGTACGTCGCGGTGCTGCCCGCTGTGCTGCTGTTCGTGGCCACCACGAGGCCACCGGAGTTCGCCTCCTCGCTCGCGCGCATCGGGGTGCCCGCGCGGATCGCCTACGCCGTCTCCCTCGCGCTGCGGTACATCCCCGACGTCCAGCGCGAGTTCCGCACCATCTCCCAGGCGCAGCAGGCGCGAGGCATCGACACCTCCCGCAATGCTCCTCTGAGTGCGCGGGTGCGCAATCTCAGCGCCGTGCTGATGCCCCTGCTGCTGGGCACCTTCGACCGGATCGAGTCGGTCTCTGCCGCCATGGAGCTGCGCGGGTTCGGTCGGGAGCGCGGGCGCACCTGGTCGGTGCGCACCCCGCTGCGCGGCCGCGACGTGGCGGTGATGCTCACCGCGCTGGCACTGGTGGTGGTCCCGGTCGTGCTGCTGGTGATCAACGGCGGGCGGTTCTGGAACCCGTTCACCTGAGCCGAACCGGCGACGCCGCGGTACCGGGACCCTCGAGCCCCGCTACCGCGGCGGGCACCCTCACTCGCTGGACATCCCCAGCAGGTCGGGCAGGAACAGGGAGATCTGCGGAACGAACACGACCAGCAGCAGCCCGGCCACCAGCGGCACGTAGAACGGCAGCAGGCGGCGGATGACCGGCTCGACCTTGACCCGCCCGATCCGGGCGCCGACGAACAGGATCACGCCGACCGGCGGGCTGATCGTCCCCAGGCACAGGTTGAAGGTGATCATCATGCCGAAGTGGATCGGGTCGATCCCGAGCTCCTGGGCCACGGGCAGGAAGATCGGCGTGAAGATCAGGATCGCCGGGGTGGGATCCATGAACATCCCCACCAGCAGCAGCGCCAGCATCATCAGCAGCAGGATCACCGTCGGTGAGGTCGAGACGCCCAGCAGCGCCTCGGCGATGGACTGCGGGATCGTCGCGTAGGCGAGGACCCAGCTGAGCACCGAGGAGACCGCGATCAGGAACAGCACCACGGCGGTCGTCCGGGTGGCCGCGAGGAACACCTCCGGCAGCTTCCTCACGGTGAGCTGACGGTAGATGAACCCGAGGATCAGCGAGTACACCACGGCGATCACCGCGGACTCGGTCGCGGTGAAGACACCGGCGAGAAGACCGCCGATGACGATCACGATCATGAACACGGCGGGGATGGCGCGCAGCAGGGTCAGCACGCCGAGCCGCAGGCCCACGCCGCCCGTCGCACCGCCGCCGTCGTGGCCCACCAGGGACCGCCGCCGCAGCGCCACCAGCAGCACCGTGGCCACGCACGCCAGGACCCACACCAGGCCCGGACCGTAGCCGGCGGCGAACAGGGTGGCCACCGAGGTGGAGGAGACCAGCGAGTACACGATCAGCGTGTTCGAGGGCGGGATGAGCATCCCCGAGGGCGCGGAGGCCACGTTGACCGCGGCAGCGAAGGCCGGGTCGTACCCGTCCTTGCGCTGGCGTGGACCGAGGATCCCTCCCACTGCGGCCGCCGACGCGACGCCGGCGCCGGAGACCGAGCCGAATAGCGCATTGGCGACCGCGTTGGTCTGCGCCAAGGAGCCCGGCATGCGCCCCACCAGGACCTTGGCGGCGTCGATCAGGCGGGCGGCGACGCCGCCGGTGTTCATCAGCTGACCGGCGAGCACGAAGAACGGGATCGCGAGCAGGGTGAAGGAGTTCGCGCCGGTGAACATCCGCTGGGCGGAGACGAACACGGCCGGCTCGGGGCCGACGACGGCCAGCAGCGCGATGACGGAGGGTAGGCCGATCGCGATCGCGATCGGCGCGCCGACCGCGATCAGGATGACGACGCCGATGATGAGGATGATGCTGGCCAGGAGTGCCGGATCCATGGTCACCGCCCCTTCGTGTCGTCGTCGGTGTCGGCCGCTCGGGCGGCGCCCGTCGGGAGCGCCGCGTCCTCCGGCCCCGCAGGCGGCTCGTCGCCGGCCTCCGCGGTGGGCTCGAGCCGCTCCCCGCGGACCACACGGACGAGATCCTCGGTCGCCAGGGCCGCGATCATGAGGCCTGCGATGGGCAGCGCCAGGTACATCTGGCCGACGGAGAAGGGGAAGCCGGGGATGGTCTGCTCCCAGGAGATCGCCGTGCCGCGCAGCCCGCCCCAGACCATCGCCAGCAGGCTGAACAGCAGGGTGGCCAGCTGGACCAGGATGCGGAAGAGGTGCTGGAGGCGCTGCGGTGCTCGTTCGGCGATGATGTCGACCGCGACGTGGCCGCGTTCGCCGAAGACCAGCGTCATGGCGAACAGGCCCAGCCAGACGAACATGTACTGCGCGGTGGTCGTCGTCCAGGCGCTGGGGCTCTGGAGGACCTGGCGGGTGAAGACCTGCCAGACCACCACGAGCACGAGCACCGCGAACAGCGCGATGCACAGGACCTTGAGGGCGGCGAGGAGTCCGGATCGTGCTCGTGCCATCACGGCGCCTCCTCGGATGCGGCGCGGATCGCCTCGTACATCGCGATGTCCGCCTCGTCCTGGAGGATCGCGTAGCCGGTCTCCTCGATGATCGGCGCGAATGCTTCGGGATCTGGCTCGTGGATCTCCACCCCGCGCTCGAGCATCTGCTCGGTGGCCTTCTCCGTCTCCTGCCGCCAGATCTCCACGAACGCGTTCTGGGTCTCGGTGAACGTCTCTCGCAGCGCGCGCGAGTCCTCGGGGCCCATCTCCTCGAGCAGGTCGGTATTGGCCAGGAAGAAGTCGAAGCCGATGAGGTGATTGGTCAGCGTGTAGTGCGTGGCGACCTCGTAGTGGCGCTGGGTGACGTAGCTGATCTCGTTGTTCTCGGCGCCGTCGAGCACACCGGCCTGCAGGCCGGTGTAGACCTCGCTGTAGGCCATCGGGGTGGGGACCCCGCCCATGGCGTTGATCAGGTCGAGGAAGATCTTCGACTCCTGCACCCGGATCTTCAGCCCCGAGAGGTCGTCGGGGGATTCGATCGGGCCCGGGGCGGTGTAGAGGTGGCGGCTGCCCTGGGTGAAGCCTCCGAGCACCGTCAGCCGCATGTCGGGTTCGAGGGAGGTGAACAGCTCCCCCACGATCGAGTCGTCGAGCATCACCCGGTTCTGGTGGTCCATGTCGTCGAAGACGCCGGGGACGTTCATCGGCAGGAACCGGGGCGAGGAGTTCTCGATCTGGGTTCCGGAGATGACCGCCATGTCGATCGCGCCGTCCGAGACGAGCTGGACGGTCTCCTGCTGATCGCCGAGCGAGTTGTTCGCATAGACGCGCACGCCCCACCGGTTGTCCGTCGCGGCGGCCAGACGCTCCCCGAAGTCGAGCAGGGCCCCGTAGCTGGGATGGTCCTCGGCCTGGCCGAGCGAGACGGACAGGATCCGGTCGACGTCGGTGACTGCTCCGGCGCGGGAGACGCAGCCTCCCAGGAGCGCTGTTCCGGCACCGGCCACGGGCAGCGCCGTCAGGAGTCCACGACGCCCGAAGCCTTTCCCGGGTGGCCGCTCTCCCGCGGTGGCGCGGGGGACGTCTCGTCGACGAGACATCGTTGTTCGCACTGCATTCCTCCTCGAATGGACATGCCGCGGCGCTCGGGGCGCGATGTGCGCACCCCCGAGGGCCGTGAAGCCGGATCAGCGTGCCAGGCGCGCAGAATTCGGCATCAACCCTTGCCACGCGTTGCCGGGGCCGGGATCGGCAGGTACGCGGACATGCCCGGGACCGGAGCATGCGAAGGGCCCCGACCCTCCCTCAGGAGGATCGGGGCCCTGCACTCGCACGGGACGAGCGACACGGGATGAGCCGTGCGGCAGGTGATCAGGAGATCACATCATGCCGCCCATGCCTCCCATACCGCCCATGCCACCCATGTCGTCGCCGCCACCGCCGGCCGGCGCCTTGGGCTCCGGCTTGTCGGCCACGACGGCCTCGGTGGTCAGGAACAGGCCCGCGATGGACGCGGCGTTCTGCAGCGCGGAGCGGGTGACCTTGACCGGGTCGATGATGCCGGCCGCGACCAGGTCCTCGTACTCGCCGGTGGCGGCGTTGAGGCCGTGGCCGACGGGCAGGTTCTTGACCTTCTCGGCCACGACGCCGCCCTCGAGACCGCCGTTGACGGCGATCTGCTTGAGCGGGGCCTCGACGGCGACCTTGACGATGTTCGCGCCGGTCGCCTCCTCGCCGGTGAGCTCCAGCTTGTCGAAGGTGTCCTTGCCGGCCTGCAGCAGCGCCACGCCACCACCGGCGACGATGCCCTCGTCGACAGCGGCCTTCGCGTTGCGCACAGCATCCTCGATGCGGTGCTTGCGCTCCTTGAGCTCGACCTCGGTGGCCGCGCCGGCCCGGATGACGGCCACGCCGCCGGCCAGCTTCGCCAGGCGCTCCTGGAGCTTCTCGCGGTCGTAGTCCGAATCCGAGTTCTCGATCTCGGTGCGGATCTGGGAGACGCGGCCGGCGATGCGCTCGGCGTCGCCGGAGCCCTCGACGATCGTGGTCTCGTCCTTGGTCACGACGATCTTGCGAGCCTGGCCCAGCAGGTCCAGCTCGGCGGTCTCCAGCTTGAGGCCGACCTCCTCGGAGATGACCGTGCCGCCGGTGAGGATCGCCATGTCCTCGAGCATCGCCTTGCGGCGGTCGCCGAAGCCGGGAGCCTTGACGGCCACGGACTTGAAGGAGCCGCGCAGCTTGTTGACCACGAGCACCGCGAGGGCCTCACCCTCGACGTCCTCGGAGATGATCGCCAGCGGCTTGTTGGACTGGATGACCTTCTCCAGCAGCGGCAGCAGGTCCTTGACCGAGGAGACCTTCGAGCTGAGCAGCAGGATGTAGGGATCCTCCAGGACCGTCTCCTGGCGATCGGAGTCGGTGACGAAGTAGGGCGAGATGAAGCCCTTGTCGAACCGCATGCCCTCGGTGAGCTCCAGCTCGAGGCCCATGGTGTTGGACTCCTCGACCGTGATCACGCCTTCCTTGCCGACCTTGTCGAGGGCTTCGGCGATGAGCTCGCCGATGGCCGGGTCGGCCGCCGAGATGGCGGCGGTGTTGGCGATCTGCTCCTTGGTCTCGACCTCGTGGGCCTGGGACAGGAGGGTCTCGGAGACCGCGGCGACGGCCTTCTCGATGCCGCGCTTGAGCGCCATCGGGCTGGCGCCGGCGGCGACGTTGCGCAGGCCCTCCTTGACCAGGGCCTGGGCGAGGACGGTGGCGGTGGTGGTGCCGTCACCGGCGATGTCGTCGGTCTTCTTGGCGACTTCCTTGACGAGCTCGGCGCCGATCTTCTCGTAGGGATCGTCGAGTTCGATCTCCTTGGCGATCGACACGCCGTCGTTGGTGATGGTGGGGGCGCCCCAGGACTTCTCGAGCACGACGTTGCGGCCCTTGGGGCCGAGGGTGACTCGGACGGCGTCGGCGAGCTGGTTCATACCCCGCTCGAGGCCGCGCCGGGCCTCCTCGTCGTAAGAGATGAGCTTGGCCATTGTGGAATCTCTCCCGTGTGGTGTGGTGTCCACCCGACCCTCGTGCCCGCGACGGACGGCACCCCACGCCGTGTTCATGTCCCACGGCGCCGGATCCCTCACGGGGCCGGAATGTTGGTGGCCGGCGAAGCAGCGGACTGCTCCCCGGACAGGCTCACGACTCTCGAGGGCGGCCTCGCCGATCGGCGCTGTCACTCTCGATCATCGAGTGCCAGATCATCATAAGCACTCCGACCCGGAGAGTGCTAACCCTGGGCGGCTTCTTCTGGCAGCGGAACCTCCGGGAAGTCCATTCGCCCGACAATGCAGAACGCGCGCCGCCCTCCCGGATCGGGGGTCGACGCGCGCACTGCATGCGTGAGAGGCCTTCGGCCTGCGGGATTCAGCCCTCGCCGCCGTCCTCGCCGCCGCCGTCCTCGCCCTCGGCGTCCGCGCCGGGCTCGTCGACAGCCACGAAGGTGATGCGTGCGTCGTACTCATCGCTCTGACGGGCCTCACCGGCACCGACCTGCTGGGCGAGCGCCTGCGCGCTCTCGGCGTCGGCCTCGTCGCGGTAGAACACAACGGGCTCCTCCTGCGTGTTGTCCGCGGTGGCGACGCCGACCTCCGTCCATCCCTCGCCCTCGAGGGTCTCCTCCCAGGTTCCGGCCAGCCCGTTGATGCCGCCGGCATTGACGACCAGCACGGGAGTGGACAGATCCGGCTCCGGGGCCGGCTCCTCCTCGGTGGTCGCCTCCTCGCCGTCGGCGGGGGCCTCCTCGCTGGACTCGCTCGCGGCGGGTGTGGTGGGGTCCTCGGCCCGCTCGTCCCCGTTGCCGCCCATGCCGCCGATGAGGAAGAGCAGCACGACCAGCATCACCACGGCAGCGCCGATGATGATGATGTAGAGCAGGTTCTGGCGCCAGAACGGCTCCTCGGCGCGGTGGGCGCCGTGGAAGGAGGCGCTGTCCGCCTCCTCGTCGAAACGGTCCGGCGGGTAGGGATACTGGGAATCAGCCACGGCCCCATTAAACCTGCTCCGGGCGGCAGGTTGTCGGAGCACACGCCCCGCACGTCGGCTCGGCACGGACCCGCCTCGGCCCGGGTCGGTCCTCGCTCAGGCCACGCGATCGGCGCCGCGCGCAGGGACGGCGCCGTGCTCGGAGGTGCGCTGCGAGCGCAGCCGGTTCACCAGTGCCGGGGCCGCCCTCAGCGCCGCCGGCTCGTCGAGCAGCGTGTTCAGCCTCACGTAGTAGCCGACCTTGGAGATCCCGATCTCCTCGCGGATCGCGCGCTCCTTGGAGCCGACGTAGCGGAACGTCCGCGATTCCAGGGCGAGGATGCGCTGATCCAGATCCGACAGCTCCGAGGAGGCGGTCGGCGGGGCGTCCTGCGAGCCCTGACGGGCCGCGTCGGGCTCCGCAGAGGCGTCGTGGTCGGAAGGCATGGACCGACAGTACGGCTCCCGAGGCGCCGGTCATCGGCGGCGCGCCGCACCCCTGGCGAGGATGGAAGACTGGTCACATGCCGCAGCCGCTCACCGAGATCATCAGTGCCGATTGGGCCCGCGAACTGTCCCCGGTGGAGGACCGGATCCATGCCCTGGGCGAGTTCCTGCGCACCGAGGTGGACGCCGGCCGGGGATACCTTCCCTCCGGCGACCGGGTGCTGCGCGCCTTCACCCGCCCGATGGCCGACGTGCGGGTGCTGATCGTCGGCCAGGATCCCTATCCGACGCCGGGACATCCGATCGGCCTGTCCTTCGCCGTCGAGCGCGATGTGCGTCCGCTGCCCCGGTCGCTCGCCAACATCTACGCCGAGCTCGAGGACGACCTGGGGATTCCCCGCGCCGTGCACGGGGACCTGACCGCCTGGCAGGACCAGGGGGTGCTCCTGCTGAACCGGGTGCTGACAGTGGCACCCGGCAGCCCCGCCTCCCACCGTCGGCGCGGGTGGGAGGAGGTCACCGAGCTCGCGATCCGCGCCCTGGTGGCACGCGGCGGTCCGCTGGTGGCGATCCTCTGGGGCCGCGACGCCCAGTCGCTGATCCCGATGCTCGGGGGCGTGCCGCACATCGCCAGCGCCCATCCCAGTCCGCTGTCGGCCTCCCGCGGCTTCTTCGGGTCCAAGCCGTTCTCGCGGGCGAACGCGCTGCTGGAGCAGCAGGGCGCCGCACCGATCGACTGGCGCGTGGAGCAGCCGGACTGACCCCGGGTCTGTCGCATCCCGGGGTCGGCGCAGTGCGTCCCGAGACGTGGACCGGGCCGGGGCGGCCTGCGGACGGTGTCCCTACGCCCAGGTCCAGCTCTCCAGGATCTGCCGGAGCTCCGGGGAGATCTCCGTGCTGCCGTAGGTCTCCACGACGATCTGCATCACCTGGTCGCCGACATCGGCGCAGTAGGTCTCCGAGACCACGTCCTGGTCGTCATGCGTCCCGGTGGCGCGATAGGCCACGAGCTCCTGACCATCGAGCTCGACGGGATCGATCTCAGTGGCGTCGCCGGTCTCGTCCCAGCTGAAACCGAGGAACGCGGACTGCTGCTGGCACTCCGCCTGGGCGTGGAGGTCGCTCGAGAAGAGGTAGACGTCCAGAGAGTTGCCGGCGTAGGCCTCGTAGTCCTCCTCGTCGATCTCCTCGTCGCGCAGCTGGATGAGCAGCCCGGTCTCCGCCTCCTCCGAGGTGACCTCGCCCGCGACCCACCCCGCCGGGTACTCGAGGCTGAAGGTCTCCTCCTCGAGGCGCTGGGCCTGGGCCGCAGTGGTCTCCGTGCCCGATCCGTGGTCGCGTCTCTGCGTGGCGAGATAGATGACTCCGCCGGTCACGGCGAGCAGCAGCAGCACGATCACCAGCCCGGCGCAGCCGAGCATGACCCACGTCCCCGTCCGCCGGCCCTGCTGCGGCCCCGCGGCCTCCGGCGGCGGCATCTGCCCGCCCGTCGGCACTCCCCCGTGCCCTGTGTGGGGTGGCTGCCCCATGGTCCCTCCTGCCCCCGAGATCGACACCCGCCGACGGCACCGCCCGCGGGTTCGGGACCATGGTACGGAGCGCACTAGTGTGGTGGCACGTCGAGCGACAGCCCGCCCTACCGCCGCGGAGGAACGATGCCCCTCAATGCCGCCCAGTTCTCCCCTCAGGGACCCGGGGTCGACTACGACCCCCACTGGTACCGCAAGGCCGTGTTCTACGAGGTGCTCGTGCGCGGCTTCGCCGACGGCAACGGTGACGGCAGCGGTGACTTCACCGGCCTCATCGAGAGGCTCGACTATCTGCAGTGGCTGGGCATCGACTGCCTGTGGCTGCCGCCCTTCTTCGCGTCCCCGCTGCGCGACGGCGGCTACGACATCTCCGACTACGAGGCCGTCCTGCCCGAGTTCGGCTCGATCACCGACTTCGAACGCCTGGTCTCCGAGGCCCACCAGCGCGGGATCCGCGTGATCATCGATCTGCCGATGAACCACACCTCGGACAAGCATCCATGGTTCCTCGAGTCCCGGTCGGATCCCGAGGGGCCCTACGGCGACTTCTACGTGTGGTCCGACACCGACGAGAAGTACTCCGAGGCCCGCATCATCTTCGTGGACACCGAGGAGTCCAACTGGGCGTTCGACCCGGTGCGCCGCCAGTTCTACTGGCACCGCTTCTTCTCCCACCAGCCCGACCTGAACTTCGAGAACCCCAAGGTCCGCGAGGCCATGTTCGACGTGGTGAAGTTCTGGCTGGACAAGGGCGTGGACGGATTCCGGGCCGACGCCGTGCCCTATCTCTACGAAGAGGAGGGCACCGACGGCGAGAACCTCCCCGCCACCCACGAGTTCCTCGCCGAGCTGCGGGCCTTCGTCGATGCCCGCTGGCCCGGCAAGGTGATCATCGCCGAGGCGAACCAGTGGCCGCGCGACGTGGTCGCCTACTTCGGGACCGAGGAGCGGCCCGAGTGCCACATGTGCTTCCACTTCCCCGTGATGCCACGACTGTTCTACGCCCTGCGCGAGGGCAACGCCCGTCAGATCGTGGAGATCATGGCCGACACCCCGGACATCCCCTCGGGTGCCCAGTGGGGCACGTTCCTGCGCAACCACGACGAGCTGACGCTGGAGATGGTCTCCGGTGAGGAGCGCTCGGCGATGCTCGGCTGGTACGCCCCCGACTCACGGATGCGCGCGAACGTCGGCATCCGCCGGCGGCTGGCTCCGCTGCTGGACAACTCCCGCTCCGAGCTGGAGCTGATCCACGCGATGCTGCTGTCGCTCCCCGGTTCACCGTTCCTCTACTACGGCGATGAGATCGCCATGGGCGACAACATCTGGCTCGATGATCGTGACGCGGTGCGCACGCCGATGCAATGGACCCCGGACCGCAACGCCGGGTTCAGCGAGATCACCGACCCCGGCAAGCTCTACCTCCCGGTGATCCAGTCGCTGGTCTACCACTACGCCACCACCAACGTGGAGGCGGAGATGGCCCACTCCGGGTCGATGCTGCACTTCGTGCGGTGGATGCTGGCGGTGCGACGTGAGCACGACGCGTTCGGCATGGGCAGCTATCGCAACATCCCCGCCGACTCGGACCGGGTGCTGGCCTTCACCCGCACCTACGACGGCGCCGAGTACGGCGAGGACGCCGAGGAGCACGCCGAGACGCTGCTGTGCGTGTTCAACCTGGCCCCGCACCCCGTGACCACCACGCTCGAGCTGGGCGGGCTGGGACGACGCACGGTGCGCGACCTGTTCGGCGGCCACGAGTTCCCGCCGATCAGCGACGACGGGAAGCTCATGGTCATGCTCGGCTCCCAGGGCTACTACTGGCTGAAGGTGCGCCCGCTCCATCCCGACGGGGAGCCGATGACGGTCACCACGGCACTGCCCGTCGTGCCCGAGGAGGAGGACGCCTCCTCGAGCATCTGATGCTCGCGGGCACGCGCTCCGTACGCGCGCGCCACAGGCCACAGGTCACAGGCCACACGGCGCACGCCGCACGCCGCACGCCACACGCCCCGACCCCGTTCGCGCGCTGGCGTGCACGCCCGCAGCCCTCGTGTGAGGAGCGACCGCCGACGTGCCTCTGCCCACGTCGCGACCATCGAGAACGCTCCGTTCGAGCGTCCCGGAGCCGGCGGCGGTATCGTGCGCGGTCGGTAAGGGTCCGATCCGGGCCGCGGTACGAGTGAACGGGAGGCGACGGTGACGACACCACGATCGAGGGCCGAGGAGGCCCAGGATCCGACCACGTCGCCGGAGCGGCTGCTGGAGATCACGCAGCGCCACCCCCAGCTCCACGGCCTCGTCGTGCGCAACCCGTCGTGCCCCGAGGTGGCACGTCAGTGGATCCTCGCGACCAACCCCTGGGCGAAGGACTCGTTCGACGCCGAGTCCGACACCGCTCCGACCCGTACGGTGCCCGCCGACAGCACGGAGTCCGACGACGAGGCAGCGACCCGCGAGGCGGCGACGGGGGCGAGCACCGCAGCCCTGCCGCCGCTGGCCGATGCGACACCTACTGCAGCCACACCGGCGGCAGCGAGTCCCACCGAGGACGACCCCTACGCCACCTCGGTGTGGGGCGATTTCGCCGACGCGGGCGGGTCAGAGGGAGGGGCATCGTCGCCGGCACAGCCCGGCCCGGCGGCCGGCCGCACCGGCGAGAGCCCCACCGTGCGTCTCGCCGCCGGCAGCTCCGCAGTACCGCTGGGCCAGACCAGCCCGGTGACCCCCGCCCCCGTGCCGGCGCAGCAGGCCCAACCGGGGCCACAGCCCCCGCCGCCGCAGAGCCAGCCGCAACCCCAGAACCCGTGGGGGCCTGCCGCCGCAGCTGGTGTCACCGGCGGCGCGGCGAGCGGCCCGGGGCCGCTCGAGGTCGGCACCGGCGGCGGCACCGCCCCGCCCGACGAGGATCCCCCGGATCGACGCCGCGCCTGGTTCGCCTGCGGCGGCTGCCTGGTGCTGGCCCTCATCCTGCTCGTGGTGGCAGGCCTCGTCGGCCGGGCCTGGCTGACCGAGGACTCCGGGGACTACGACCGCAGCACGGCAAGCCCGACAACCTCCGAGGAGCCCTCGGAGACGGCGGAACCCACCGAGGAGGAGACGACGGAGGAGGAGCCGGTCTCCCCCGCTCCCGAGGATGCCCAGGAGCTGGAGACGATCAGCTCGCCCACCGGGAACATCTCGTGCCGGCTCGGCGAGGACAGCGTCGGCTGCTCCCTCGACGAGGAGCACTACTCCGACGCAGGACTTGAGGACTGCGGCGACGAATCCTTCGCCATAGCGGTGGCCGCTGGTTCCCCGGTCCGCAACTGCGGGCAGACCTACGGCGGCAGCTCGCCCCAGACCCTCGAATACGGTCAGAGCGCTGTGAACGGCGATGTCGCGTGCACCAGCAGGTCCGACGGGATGACGTGCTGGAACACGAAGACCGGCAAGGGATTCATGGTCAGCCGCTCGACGTACGAGACGTTCTGAGCGGTCTCCCGCCAGTGCACTCAGCGCGTCGGCGCTCGGGGCAGCATGCGTGCGGGGGCGCCGCGGTCAGCTCGCCCTGGACGCGCCCCGGTGCGGGGCGCCGTGGCGGGGTTTCGAGCTGGAGACGAGATTCGAACTCGCAACCGCCTGTTTACAAATGCATCAGGGCGGTATTTGGCTGCCCCCTCCCGAGGGATACCTATCGCTGCAGCTCATCATGCGTTTCCATACTGCACGCGCTCTCGCTCCCTGTCCCTGTGCCCGCAGGTGTGTGCTCACAGTGTGTGCACAGGAAAGGTCTGTCGCAGAGCTATAGACGGATAGCCAAAAGAGGGGCAATATGCACTTATGGCAACCAACTACACAGCAGACGGAACTTATTGGACTGGTCGGGTCCGCGACAACGGCAACCTCGAGGTCGTTCGACTCCGTAGTGACGGCTACGTCACCGTCCAGTCCATTGGCTCTTACATCAAGCACGGATCGGCGGTGGCCGCTGCCGCCCAGCTGGCCTACGCCCAAGGGCAGGCAGATGCCCGAGCAGAACTGAGCGCAGCTATCTTCACATCCCTCGCTGGCGTAGGGATTTCCCCTGTCACGGTTGAGGCTCCCGACGAGGAGCCGGATCCGCAAGATTAATGCCCCCACCAGTGCAGGAAGACCCTCGAATCCTCTTCGGGAACGAGGGTCGATCCATACGCACCGTCAGATCTCGACGAGCTTCACCTTCTGGAACATCGCCGGATTGGTGACCCCGAAACCGACGCGCATGATCGCGCGGACCGCAGTCCGGTACGAGGCGAGTAGGCCGACGTATCGACGTCGAGGCCCATGTCCTTCTGGCGTACGATCACGGCCCGCTGCGTCAGGATGGCCCATATCGTGTTCGAGGACCGCGCCCGTTATGCGGGCGAGATGGCGGAGTCTCTGCTGCCGTCACGCGGTGGTGTGCTCACCGATGCGCCCACATCGGCTCCGGAGGCCGGGGCGGATGGCTCGTGATGAGCGTTCTTGCTGGTCAGAAGAGAGCTGGAGACGAGATTCGAACTCGCAACCGCCTGTTTACAAGACAGGTGCGCTACCGTTGCGCCACTCCAGCGGGTGGGGCCGGCCGACGAATCGACCGGCCCCGAAAGTGTAGAGCAGGTGGCCCGAGCGCTACCACGCGGTGAGCGCTACCACGCACATCTGCCTGCTCGGCTGAGCTGGCCGCTCAGCCCTGGCCGGCGTCGGAGGCGCCGCCGGCGTCGGAGGCGGAGCTGCCGCCCGCGGCCAGCACCGCCTCGCGCAGGGCGCCCGGCGTGGACCAGTCCTCGAACGCCGTGCCGTCGATCGCGACGTAGGGGGTGCCGCCTCCGGCCTCCGCCCCGTAGGGATCGGCGACCTGTCGCACCCACGGCTGATAGGTGGCATCGGTGATGCAGCTCTCCACCTCCGCCGAGGCACCGGCTTCCTGCGCGTAGCCCCAGATCTGCTCGTCCGTGAGGCCGGCCGAGCCCTCGGCCGGCTGGTTGGCGAACATCAGCTGCTGGAAGGGGATCACATTGTCCGGGTTGTCCTCGTAGACGCACACCAGGGCGCTGGCCGCGCGGGAGGAGAAGTCACCGGTGGTCGACTGGGTGTCGAGCAGGCGGCGCGGGACCAGATGAAGCGTGGCCTCCTCGTTCTCCACCATGGTGGCGACGTCTTCGCCGTTGGTCTCCTCGAACTGCCCGCAATAGGGGCACATGAAGTCCAGGTGCAGCTCGACGACCGGCTTCCCGGAGTCCTCCGGGGCGCCAAGCTCCAGGTACGGCTGGTCGGCACTCATGCCCTCGGGGACCGCGACGGGGCCGGCCGGCTGCTGCGACTGGTAGATCAGGTAGCCGAGCCCGCCGAGGATGGCCAGTGCCACCACAGTGATCGCGGCGATGACCACCGTCCGTACCGAGCGCTGGCGGCGCAGCTCAGCCTGACGCTGTGTGCGCAGAGCCTCTCGCTGGGCCTCGCGGCGCTCCTGCGCGGACTTCGACGAACCGGACGCGGCCATGATGCTCCTTGCCCCCGGACCGGGGCTGCGGTGGAAGACAGGTCGCAGGGAGTTTAACTGCCCGAGTCTGAGCATTGCTGATCACGCCGACGCGGCTGCTGCCGGCGAGCGCATGCACGTCGGTGCCGCCGGTGCGCTCGGCGTCACCGGTGCGCTCGGTCTCGTCTGCGCGACTCAGCCGCGCCAGAGGCCGATGTCGTCCAGCCGTGGCCCGGCCGGGAAGGGGAAGTAGTCCACCATCCCCTCTCGCGCGAGCAGGGTCGTGACCACTGCGGCCAGCAGGAGCAGGAGGAGGCCCACCACCACGGCGCTCCAGACGAGGTCGGGCGCGGCCGCGTCCAGCATCCGGTGCGCGCCGGTGCGGGTGGTGCGGCTGCCCAGCCCGACCCACGTGACCAGCAGCGTCACCGTGATCGCGATGGCGAACGCGACGCCGTCGGGCGGTGGCGTGCCCTGGGCGAGGGTCCATGCCGCATCCACGGCCACGCCCACCAGCACACCCAGGATCAGAGGGAACAGCGCCTGCAGCGCCATCTCCAGCAGCCCGAGAACGAACCCGAACGGTGCGGAGAGACCGGCGGCCCACCGGGGACCCGCGCCCGTGGAGCCGCGCAGACGCTTCCGCTCGACGGACCGGTGGGATCTCTCCCACGTGCGGGCGAGCGCGCCGAGCAGCAGCATCAGGGCCAGCGACACGTACGGGGCGACCGCGGCCAGGGTGATGATCAGCAGGTGCCCGATCCACACCAGCAGCGGCCTGCGGGGCGGCGGCACGGGCATGGGCGGCGCGCCGGCGCCGTACGGCGACTGACCCGGATACTGCGACTGGCCCGGGTACTGCGGCTGGCCTGCGGGCTGCGGGTGATCAGCGGGCTGCGTCGGTGCCGCGACCTGCTGTCCGGCATATGACCGGGGTGGATACGGCTGCTGGGCGTATGCCTGCGGCGGGTACGGCCGCTCGGCGTATGCCTGCCGCGTCGGAGAGGGCTGGATCGACTGCTGCGGGGCACGCTGCACGGGGCGTCCGGTGACTCCCGCCGGCCCGGCGTGGTCCTGCCCCGGGCCGGTGGCGCTCTGCTCCGGGGCGGGCACGGCCGGGAACTGGCGGGTGGGTGGCCCTACCACCGGCAGCATCTCCGTGGCAGGTTCGGGCGGCGACTCGACGCGGGGCAGCGCCTCCGTGGGTGCCTCGACGGGAGTGCTCACGCGCGGGAGGCTCTGCGTCGCCCGCTCACCGTCCGGCACCGCCGGCAGCACCTCCGTGGCCGGGTCACCCTGTGCGCCACCAGCCGGCGGGGCCTGCCGGCCGGTACCCGCAGGGCCGGTGCCCTCGCCCGCGGAGCTGCCGACCGGCGCGGTGGCGTCCGTCTGCCCGGCGGCCTCCTTCCCGGCATCGGTCTGCCCGGCCGCATCGGCGCCCACGACGGGCAGGACCGCCGTACGACCGTTCGCATCGAGGGCCTCCGTCGGCCCCGGGTCGTCGTAGTAGCTCAGATCCAGCTCGGCCAGCCGCGCCAGCAGGTCGTCGGGATCCGGCCGCTGCGCGGGATCGGACTGCAGGGCCGATCGCAGCAACTCGCCGAGCTCGCTCGGCATGCCCTCGAGGTCGATCTCGCCGCGCTCGGCGCGCAGGAACACCAGGTCCGCCCGGCCGCTGCCGTAGGGCTCGCGGCCCGTCGCGGCGAAGGCCAGCAGCGCGGCCCACGCCCACCAGTCCCCCGCCTCCCCGGCGCGATCGGTGCGGATCACCTCGGGATCCAGATAGGCGGCCGTGCCCATCACCAGACCGGTCGAGGTCAGGCGGGACTCCTCCGCGGCGATCGCGATCCCGAAGTCGATGATCACCGGGTCCAACCGGTCCCCGTCGGGATCGAAGACCGCCAGGTCCTCCTCGGAGGCGCCGCGCAGCAGGACGTTGCTGGGCTTGAGGTCGCGGTGGATCACACCGGCGCGATGGATGTCGCGCAGGGTCTCGCCCATGACCAGGCCGAGCTCCCGCACTGCCTCCGGGTGCAGGCCACCATGGGCGCGCACGGCATCCTCGAGCGTCGGCCCCGGGACGAACTCGGTGACCACGAAGGCGTCGGAGGAGTCCAGCTCCGCATCGAGGATCCGCACGATGTTCTCGTTGCGCACCAGCTTCTGGGCGGCGACCTCGCGCGCGAGGCGCTCACGGGCTCGAGGGTCATCGGAGATCTCGTGACGCAGCAGCTTCAGGGCGACGTCCCGTCCGTCCGCGTCGTGGGCCCGGTAGACGATGCCCATGCCGCCCGCGCCGATCCGGCCCAGGACCTCGTAGCCGGATTCCTCGGCCAGCGCCATCAGCCGCGGGTCACGGCGGGCGCTGCGGGAGGAATCGGTCTGAGCCATGAGCGCCATGCTACGAGGCGCCGCCTGACCTCCGGGTCATCCTCACCGGACCCGCACAGAGCCCGCACAGCGGCGCCGAGGCACCGCACGGGGAAGTCCGGGAATCCATTCCCGCCCGCCGTCCCGCGTGAGAAGATCCCCCTGCGGCGCGGTGGGCGCCGCCCTGCGACCCCGGGCAACCGCCCGGCTGCCGAGAGGAAGGGCCTCCATGCGCTCCAACTTGTTCGACGCCTCCAACCAGGAACGACAGACCAACGACCGGTGGGCGCTGCAGTCCTCCAAGCTGCTGCGCTGCGCGCTGAACCCGCAGGCGCCCGAGATCATCTCGGCCGCCGGCGCGATGGTCGCCTACCAGGGCCAGATGGACTTCTCCTACCAGGGCTCCGGTGGCGGCATGAAGCTGCTGAAGAAGATGGCCACCGGCGAGGGCGCGAACATGATGCGCACCACCGGCCACGGCGAGATCTTCTACGCCCGCCAGGCCAACGAGATCTTCCTGATCCAGCTCGAGGGCGAGGCGCTGACGCTGAACACGAAGAACATGCTGGCCTTCGACGGCTCCATCCAGTGGGACATCAAGTCCCTCGGCGGTGCGGGCTTCATGGCCGGCGGCCTGTTCAACCTGTTCCTGCAGGGCCAGGGCATGGTCGCGGTCACCTCTGACGGCCCGCCCATGCTTCTGGACTGCTCCCAGCAGCCCACGTTCGTCGATCCGCAGGCGGCGGTGTGCTGGTCCGCGAACCTCCAGCCGCAGATCAAGAACGACTTCAAGATGGGATCGCTGATCGGCCGCGGCTCCGGCGAGTCCTTCCAGCTCGGCTTCCACGGCCCGGGCTTTGTGGTGGTCCAGCCCTCCGAGGGCATGCCGGTGGTCAGCTCCTCCTCGTCCTGATCATCTGCTCGTCCTGATCACCGCGGTCGAACCGTCCACCGCACAGCTCGCCGCGCCTACGATGGCCCGGTGAGCATCGCACCCCCGCAGGCGCTGGTCGACGAGCTGGCCGCCCTGGGCCCCGTCGGTCGTCGACGGGCCGCGACGTCGGCGGCGTCGATGATCGCCGCCGACGTCTCCGTCTCCGCGCCCGTCGTCGACCCCGTGCCGGTGGTCCTGGACGCCGAGGCGTGGGAGGAGATCTCGACCGGGCTGATCCAGCGGGCTCGTCTGCTGGACGCCCTCTACGCCGACCTGTACGGGCCGCGCACCGTGCTGGGCACGGACGTCGCCCCGGTCGGCGATCTGCTGCGCGACCCGGCCTATCTGCGGGCGGCCGTCGGCATTCCCTCCCGCGGCGCGCATCACCTGTTCGCCATGACCTCCACGCTGACCCGCGGCGCCGACGGGACCTGGGTGGTGCTGGAGGATTCGGTCGACGTGCCGGGCGGCGCCGGGACCGCGCTCGAGATGCGCCGGGTGCTCTCCCGCTGCGCGCCGACGCTGTACCGCACCACCCCGCTGCGCCGTCTGCACCCGTTCTTCGACGCCGTGCGCACCGGCCTGCACCACCGCACCCGCACCGACGGCAGAGCGGGGCGCACGGTGGTTCTGACCGATGACGCCGACGATCCCCTGCGCGCCTTCGACCACAGCTGGCTGGCCAACCTGCTGGGCGCCCCGGTGGTCTCGGCCGGGGACCTCCGCACGGGCTCCGGCACCCTCGCACTGCGACTGCCGGGGCTGGAATCCGATCCCGGTGACGCGGTCGACGCGATCATCCGTCTGCTGCCCTCCCCGCTGCTGGATCCCCTGGACCTGGGGCCGACGCCGCTGGGCGGCGTGACCGGTCTGGTCGAAGCGGCCCGCTGCGGTGACGTCGAGGTGTTCAACCCCTTCGGTGCGGGTCTGCTCGAGAACCCGGCGCTGCGCGCCGCACTGCCGGACCTGTGCCGTCAGATCCTCCACGAGGATCTCCAGCTGCGCCCGGCGGGCCCGACCGCGGGCGGGGATCCCGCGCCGGGATCGGCAGCGACGACGGATGCCGCGGCACCGCCGGCCTCCGCGGCGGCGGAGCGGGCCGGCTGGCTCTCCCTGGACCCCGACGGCGGTGACGAGCTCGTCGAGCGGCCGGTACGCATCCGTCTGCTGGTGATCGCCTCCGAGGACGGGTTCGACGTGCTGCCCGGCGGCGTGGCGCATACCGATGACGAAGGGCCCGAGGCCCTCAAGGATGTCTGGGTCGCGGTCCCGGAGACCTCGGCCCTGCCGGGAGGACCCGGTGAGGACCCGCCGGGGTCCGAGCTGCCGGAGGCCACCGCCGCGAGCGCTCCGCGCGGCGTGCTGAGCGCCTACCCGGCCATGACCCGTTCGATCGGCTCGGACCTGTTCTGGTTCGGCCGCTACCTGGAACGGGTCGACTCCACCGCCCGGCTGCTGCGC
Organism: Brachybacterium sp. GCM10030268; assembly: GCF_042666305.1. Classification (NCBI taxonomy): domain Bacteria; kingdom Bacillati; phylum Actinomycetota; class Actinomycetes; order Micrococcales; family Dermabacteraceae; genus Brachybacterium; species Brachybacterium sp. GCM10030268. The sequence continues at coordinate 593,295 of NZ_JBHTCW010000001.1, forward strand.
ACCGTGCTGGACACCTCCAACGATCTCGGCTCGGAGCGGGGCCGTACCGCGCGCGTCGCGCAGTCCGTGCTGCTGAGAGCAGTCACCGACGTGACCACCACCTATCCCGGGTTCCTCGCCCTGGATCCGCACGATCCCGAGGCGGTGCGCACCGAGATCACCAGCCTGCTCACGGATCTCGGCCGCCCGGGCTCACTCGCCCAGTCCTACGCCGCGCTCGCTCACACCACCCGCACCCTGCGCGATCTCATCTCCGACGACGTCTGGCCCGTCATCGCCCGGATGCGGGAGCGGCTGCGCACCCTCGCCGGCCCCGAGACCCCGCCGCTCGAGGAGGGGCTGACGGACATCGTCGACGGCTGCCTGACCCTCTCCGGCGCGGTCGCGGACTCGATGCCCCGCAACTTCGGCTGGGACCTCACCGAGGCCGGCCGCAAGATCGAGCGGACCATGGGCCTGCTCGCGCTCCTGCGCGCCGCCCTCGGCCGACGCCGCACTCGCGCCGCCGAGGTCCGCATCGCCGGAGCCGTCGCCGCGATCACCGAGTCCGGGGCCTCCTACCGGCGCTCCTACCATGCGGCTGTCCAGTCCGAGCTGCTGGTCGAGCTGCTGCTCAGCGACGTCACCCTGCCGCGGTCGATCGCCTTCCAGCTCGACCGGCTCCACGCCACCCTCGACCGTCTGCCCGAGGTCACCCCCTCCCCCGAGCTCCGCGCGCCGCTGACCGCGCTGCGCTCCCGCATCGCCTCCTGGGCCCCGCGCGACCTGCTGCGACCGGCCGAGGACGCCGGCGGCGCCGACACCTCCGACGGGGCCCCGACAGCCCTGCTCGAGGAGACCGACGCCGCGATCGCCTCGCTGCGCGAGCTGGCCACCGCGATCGAGAACCGCTACTTCCGTCCCTCGGAGTCCACGTCCCTGTGGGGAGTCGATGATGTCTGAGCAGACCGACCGGCCCGAACCGTCCGAGGACGGGCGCGATCCTCTGCACCCGGGAGCCGCGCCGGCGTCCGCGTCACCAGCGGCGCCACCGGCGGCGTCATCGGCGGCGCCACCGCCTGCCCCGGAGATCCCGCTGCGCACCGAGACCGAGGAGCCGGCCGAGGCGGCTCACTACCGCGTCCACCACCTCACCTCCTACCGGTACGCCAAGCCCGTCTCGCGCAACTACGGCCGCGCTCACGTCGAACCCCGGGCCACGCCCCATCAGCGGGTGCTGTCCCACGAGGTCGTCGTGGACCCGGCGCCGGCCCGGCTGACCGCGCACACCGACTTCTACGGCAACTCCTCGACGTATCTCCTGGTCGATGAGCGGCACGAACGACTCGACGTGCATTCGCACGCCCGGGTCACCGTCGCCGAGCGCCGCTATCCCCTCGAGCCGATGTCCCGCCCCTGGGAGCTGTGCACACCGGAGAACTGGGGTCCCCTGCTGCCGGCCTCCAGCATCGACTTCGTCCACTCCTCCCCTCGCATCCCGGGCGGCACCGCGGCGCGCGAGATCTCCGAGCGGGTGTTCACCCCCGAGCGCCCCATCGGGGAATGCCTGGCCGAGCTCACCGCGCTGATCCACACCGAGTTCACCTACGACTCCCGTGCCACCACCGTCACCTCCACCCTCGAGGACGTCCTGGCCGCCCGGCACGGCGTCTGCCAGGACTTCTCCCACGTCGGGGTGGCCGCGGTGCGTGCCGCCGGACTCGCCGCCCGATACGTCTCGGGATACCTCCGCACCGCCCCGTCGGCCGAAGGTGCGCTGGTCACCCAGCCGGCCGGGGAGATGATCGGCTCGGCGGCCTCCCATGCCTGGCTCAGCGTGCTGGTCCCCGGCACCGGCTGGGTGGACATCGACCCCACCAACCGCACCTTCGTCGATCAGCGCTTCGTGACCACCGCCTGGGGCCGCGACTACGGCGACGTGCCGCCGCTGAAAGGCATCGTCGTCGGCCCGCCCGGAGCGACCAGCACGCTCGAGGTCGCCGTCGGCGTCGTGCCCGGGACCCCGGAGGCCTCGAGCGCCGAGTGAGGGCCACGAGCCCGCGGCCGGGGCTGCCGGGCACGCGATGAGGGAGAGGGCTACGAGCCCATAGCGGGGCTGCCAGATCGGGCTGAGAGACGCGAGGCCGACGACAGGCCTGCGAGCGCACGGCGAACTCTCCAGCCGACCGGGCGGTGGAAACGTAGCCCGCCGGGCCGGCGGCGACATAGCCTGACGCTGCGTCGGCGCCGTGGCCTGTCGGGCAGAGGCAGGCCATCGCACCGCGCCCCCACCGCCCGTGACCGAGCTCGTGCCGCGCCCGCGAAGGACTCCCGATGGCCTCCACCTCCTCCCCCGAGCCGGCGGACGCCGCCGCGAAACCGCCCTCGCCCGTCATCCCCAAGCCCGACGCACTGGCGGACGTGCTCGAGGACAGCCTCGTCGCCAAAGCCACCGCGCCGCTGGGCCGGATGTTCCTGCTGACCCTGAGCGGCGGCGCCTACATCGCCCTGGGCTTCGTGTTCATGGTGACCACCCAGCAGGGCATGGACGCCTGGCCCGTCGGGGCGGCGAAGCTCATCGGCGGCATCGCGTTCTCCGTCGGCCTGGGCCTCGTCGTCATCAGCGGATCGGACCTGTTCACCGGGACCACCATGACGTTCATGCCGTGGCTGTCCAAGCGGATCCCGACCGGCCGCATGCTGGGGCACTGGGGCATGTCGGCCGGAGGCAACTTCATCGGATCGCTCGCCGTGGCCCTGCTGCTGCTCTTCGCCGGCACCCACACCGGCAACGACTCCGCGTGGGGCCTGGTCGTCCTGGACACGGCGCAGGCCAAGGTCTCCTACGATTGGCATCAGGCGTTCTTCCTGGCGATCCTCGCCAACTTCGCCGTGTGCCTGGCGGTGTGGGTCGCCACCGCCGGCAAGACCGTCACGGACAAGATCCTCGCGGTCATCGGCCCCATCGCCCTGTTCGTCGCCACCGGCTTCGAGCACTCCGTGGCCAACATGTTCATCCTGCCCATGGGGCTGCTGATCAAGGCGGCCGCCGGGGACTCCTTCTGGGCCGGGCAGGCACTGCAGGACGCAGGCGTCGACGTCGGCACCTACGCATCCTTGACGGTCGGCTCCGCCCTGTGGAACAACCTCATCCCGGTGATCCTGGGCAACATCGTCGGCGGCGCGGTGCTCGTGGCGGCCTACTTCTGGGCCTCCTACCGACGCGGCGACGACGATCTGGTGGCCGAGGACCAGCGTCGCGCGCACGAGAGGCGCGAGGACGGGCGCGGCTGATCCCTGAGGGGCCGAGCCATGTAGCGCGGTGTCGCGCGAGGCCGAGCCCTGAGGGGCGGGAGCCCGTGGCGCGGCATCGGGCGAGGCGGATCGAGCCCGGCGATGCTGAGCGCGCCCGTCACGCGGCGTCATCCGCCGACTTCGGCCTTCACGGCGCCGAGAACCGCTGCGTCGGCCGGCGTCCTGGACGGCGCGGCGGCGAAGGTCCAGGTCACGCCCGCTGACCGCATCGGCTCGCATGGGCTCGGATCGCGTCCCTGCGACGCGGGCCGGGCCACGAGGCGTCTGCCAGCTCACACCGGCCGGGAACGCCACGATTTTCGCGTATACAGTGGTGCGGAAATCTTCGCGCGCTCGACGACGCACCCGACCCGGCGCTCCTGCGCCACGAGACCGAGGTGAGATGTCCTTCTCCCAGCAGCCCTTCCGTCTGGCAGTCATCGGCTCCGGCCCGGCCGGCGTCTACGCCGCCGAGACCCTGCTGCGCTCAGAGCCGGTCAAGAGCGGTGAGCTCGAGGTCAGCATCGACCTCTTCGACCGCCTCCCCGCGCCCTTCGGCCTGATCCGCTACGGAGTCGCCCCCGACCACCCGCGCATCAAGGGCATCATCACCGCCCTGCACCGCATCCTGGGACGCGGCGACATCCGCTTCCTCGGGGACGTCGAGTTCGGCACGGATCTCACGGCCGACGACCTGCGCACCCACTACGACGCGGTCATCTTCGCCACCGGCGCCCTCAAGGACGCCGACCTCGACATCCCCGGCATCGAGCTGGAGGGCTCCTACGGCGCCGCCGACTTCGTCGCCTGGTACGACGGAAACCCGGACTACCCGCGCACCTGGCCGCTCGAGGCGGAGCAGGTCGCGGTGATCGGCAACGGCAACGTCGCCCTCGACGTCTCCCGCGTGCTCTCCAAGAGCGCCGACGAGCTGCTGCGCACCGAGATCCCCGCCAACGTCTACGAGGGTCTGCGCGCCGCCCCGACCACCGACGTGCACATCTTCGGCCGTCGCGGCCCCGCGCAGACCAAGTTCTCGCCGCTGGAGGCCCGCGAGCTCGCCCACCCCAAGGGCCTGCAGGTTGTCATGGACCCCCGCGACCTCGAGCAGATCACCGAGGCCGAGTGGGAGGCGATCAAGGCGGACAAGCGCACCGACCAGGTCGTCTCGACCTTCGCCGGGTGGCTCGAGGAGCAGCAGCGCCGCGAGGCCGCCGGCGAGGAGCCCACCGACATGCACGGCGGCCCCGTCCAGCGCCGGCTGCACATGCACTTCTGGCACCGCCCCGTCGAGGTGCTCGGCGAGGACGGCAAGGTCACCGGCATGCGCTTCGAGCGCACCCGCCTGGACGCCGACGGTCGCGTCGGGGGCACCGGCGAGTACATCGACTACGAGCTGGGCGCCGTCTACCGCGCCGTGGGCTACTTCGGCTCCGAGCTGCCGGGCGTCCCCTACGACCCCCAGCGCGGCGTGATCCACAACGTCGCCGGTCGCGTCACAGAGGCCGACGGCACCGTGGTGCCCGGTGTCTACGCCAACGGCTGGATCAAGCGCGGCCCGGTGGGCCTGATCGGCGCCACGAAGTCCGACGCGATCGAGACCATCAACTCGCTGCACGAGGACATCGCCGCCGGCATTCTCTCCGCCGCGCCCGAGCGGGAGGAGGACGCGATCCTGCGCCTGCTCGAGGACCGGGGCGTGCAGTACACGACCTGGGAGGGCTGGACCAGCCTCGACGAGCACGAGAGAAGCCTCGGCGCCGCCGCGGTCGATGCCGACGGCGAGCCCCGTGCCCGCATCAAGGTCGTCGAGCGCGAGGAGATGGTCCGCGTCTCCCGCGAAGGCATGCAGGAGCCCTCCCGCGCCTGACGAAGTGCCGGATCCGGCGCACCGCGCCCGGGACGCTCGCGCCAGGCACCACGTGCCCGGGTTGCCCGCGGCAGGCCGCACCTTCCAGCCTGCCTGGGCTGGCCGCGGCCACCTACCAGCCCGTCCGAGCCCGCTCGCGCCGCCGACTGTCCACGCGCGGTACGCCTGGCGCATCTGCCGTGATATGTGCACGGCAGATGCGATGAGCGTCCCGTTGACGGACACGGTCCGGCCAGAAGCACGGTCCGCTGTGGACGCAGGCACGGTCCGCCGTACCGCTGGGCCAGCCGGCGCGGTCAGCGGCGGATCGAGGCGAGGTGGTCGGCGATGCGGTCGACGGCGTCGGCCAGCAGCTCCGCGTGGGGCAGCGTGACCAGCCGGAAGTGGTCCGAGGTGTCGAGATTGAAGCCGGTGCCGTGCGTGACCAGCAGCTTCTGTGAACGCAGCAGGTCGTAGGCGAACTGCTCGTCGTCCTCGATCGCGTACATCTCGCGGTCGATCTTGGGGAACATGTACAGCGCGCCCTGGGCCTTGACGACGCTGACCCCGTCGATCTGGCTCAGGCCCTCGTAGGCCACGTCCCGCTGCTCCCGCAGCCGGCCGCCGGGCAGCAGCAGGTCATTGATCGACTGGTAGCCGCCCAGCGCCGTGGCCACCACGTGCTGGGCGGGCACGTTGGGGCACAGCCTCATGTTGGCCAGCACGTCCAGGCCCTCGATGAAACTGGTGGCGTCGTCCTTGGGTCCGTACAGCGTCATCCAGCCGGCGCGGAATCCCGCCACCCGATAGGCCTTCGAGAGTCCGTTGAAGGTGATCGTGAACAGGTCGGGGGCGAGCGAGGCGACCGGGGTGTGGACCACGTCGTCGTAGAGGATCTTGTCGTAGATCTCGTCGGCCAGGATCATCAGGCCGTGCTTGCGCGCGACCTCGACGATGTCGCGCAGCACGTGCTCGGGGTAAACGGCCCCGGTGGGGTTGTTGGGGTTGATGACCACGATCGCCTTGGTGCGCGGGGTGACCTTGTCGGCGAGATCGGTGACATCGGGCCACCAGCTGGACTCCTCGTCGCAGCGGTAGTGCACGGGCCGGCCCCCGGCGAGGGAGACCGCGGCGGTCCACAGCGGATAGTCCGGCTGCGGGATGAGGATCTCGTCCCCGTCGTCCACCAGGGCCTGGCACACCATCTGGATCAGCTCGGAGACCCCGTTGCCGAGGTAGACGTCGTTCAATTCGATGCCCGGCATGCTGCGCGTCTGGTAGTACTGCGCGACCGCCCGGCGCGCCGCCGGGATGCCTCGGGAGTCCGAGTAGCCCTGTGCGGTGGGCAGGTTCCGGATCATGTCGACGAGGATCTCGTCGGGCGCCTCGAAACCGAACGGCGCCGGATTGCCGATGTTGAGCTTGAGGATCTTGTGACCCTCGGTCTCCATCCGGGCGGCCTCGGCGGGCACCGGTCCCCTGATCTCGTAGCACACGTCGCGCAGCTTCGAGGACTGGGTGAAGATCATCTGGGACTCCTGGGGCCGGATCGGGTGAGCGCCAGCGTAGCGCCGCACGCCCCCTCGGCGAGGACATGACCGCATCGCGTGCCGCCGGGCTCTTGACGTCCGTCGGCAGGTTTAGTTTCATAGTTTCAATTAACGGTCCGTCCCTGTCGCCGTCGACATCCACCCCGCCGGACCGTGCCGCCGCCCCACCTGGAGGCCGATGATGTCCCCACGCCGGACGCCCGTGGACACCGCCGTGACCGCTCCCCGAGCGGGCGCCACCCACCGAGTCCATCTCACCGCGGCCGGGGTCTCGCTGGTCCTCGATGTCACCGACGGCCGGATCCCGGCGATCGTCCACTGGGGCGCGGCTCTCGGCGTCAGTGGCGGCGACGGGCCGACGGGAACTGCGCGCGAACCGGGAACTGCGGGAGAGCCGGGCACCGCGGGCGGACCGGAACCTCCGAACCGGTCGGCAGCTCTGGGCGCGGCCGCACTCGACGCGCTGTGCGAGGCTGCCGTCGACGTCGTGCCCAACAACGCCGTGGACGTCCCGGTGCGCCTCGGGATCATCCCTCAGCAGTGCGACGGCTGGATCGGGCGCCCCGGCCTGACCGGCTCACGGGCCGACGGCTCCGGATGGGCGCCGCGCCTGGTCACGCGGTCGCTGCACCTCGAGGGCCGGCCGCTCACCGAGCCGCACGTGGCGACAGGTCCTGCCCGGCTCCGTGTCGATCTGGCCGACGAGAACCTCGGCCTGGCCGTCGCCCTGGACATCGAGCTGCTCGAGTCCGGATTGCTGCGATTGCGCGCCGCCCTGACCAACACCCTCGAGACGCCGTACGACCTCGACGAGCTCACCCTCGCCCTGCCGGTCCCGGGCGACGCCGACGAGCTGCTGGACTTCGCGGGCCGCTGGGGCAAGGAGCGCACCCCGCAGCGCAGTCGCTTCACCGTCGGCACCCACCTGCGTGAGAACCGGCGCGGCCGCACCGGCGCAGACGCCGCCCACGTCCTGCACGCCGCCCGGCCCGGCCTGGGGTTCCGCACCGGCGAAGCCTGGGCCGTCCACACCGCCCACTCCGGCAACCATCGCCACCTGGCCGAACAGATCAACACCGGCACCCGTCTCCTCGGCGGCGGCGAGCTGCTGCTGCCCGGCGAGGTACGACTGGGAGCCGGCGAACAGTACGTCGGCCCCTGGCTGTACGCCTCCTACGGCGCCGGGCTCGACGACGTGGCCCACCGCTTCCACCGCCATCTGCGCTCCCGCCCGCACCATGTCGATCCCCGCCGGCCGGTCACCCTGAACGTCTGGGAGGCCGTCTACTTCGACCACGACCTGGCCCGGCTCACGGATCTGGCCGACCGGGCCGCCGCGCTGGGCGTCGAGCGCTACGTCCTGGACGACGGCTGGTTCGGGTCCCGGCGCGACGACACCTCTGGGCTGGGCGACTGGATCGTCTCGGCCGACGTCTGGCCCGACGGGCTCGGCCCGCTGATCGACCACGTGCGCGGCCTGGGCATGGAATTCGGACTGTGGTTCGAACCCGAGATGGTCAACGAGGACTCCGACGTCGCCCGCGCCCACCCGGAGTGGATCATGGCCCCCGCTCCGGACCGGATCCCGCTGGAATCACGCCACCAGCAGGTGCTGAACCTGTCGATCCCCGCCGCCTACGCCCACGTGCGCGACCAGATGTCGGCGCTGCTGGAGACCTACGACATCGACTACCTCAAGTGGGACCACAACCGCGACCTGCTCGAGGCGGCCACCCGCGCCACCGGCCGCGCCGCCGTCCACGAGCAGACCCTCGCGACGTACCGGCTGATGGACGAGCTGAAGGCGGCTCATTCGGGCCTGGAGATCGAATCGTGCTCGTCCGGCGGCGCCCGCGTGGACCTCGAGATCCTCGAACGCACCGACCGGGTCTGGGTCTCGGACTGCATCGACCCGCTCGAGCGCCAGCAGATGAACCGCTGGACCTCCCAGCTGATCCCGCTGGAGCTGATGGGCAGCCACATCGCCTCCGGCCGGTCGCACAGCACCGGCCGTCTGCACACCCTCGGCTTCCGCGCCGCCACCGCCGTGTTCGGCCACCTCGGCATCGAATGGGACCTGGCGGCCGCCACCGAGGAGGAGCTGGAGGAGCTGCGTGAGTGGATCGCCTTCTACACCTCTCGCCGCGAGCTGCTGCTGACCGGTGACCTGGTGCGGGCCGATCGTGGCGAGAGCGCCCTGTGGGTCCACGGGGTCGTCGCGGCCGACCGCGGCAGCGCCGTGTTCTCACTCGCCGCCGTCGGCCGGTCGGCCGAGTCCCAGCACGAGAGGCTCCGGTTCCCCGGCCTGGATCCGGCGGCCACCTATCGTCTGCGCCCCGTCCGGATCGGCCCGCGGCCGTCGGGGCTGACCATGCCGCCGTGGATGACCCGAGCCGCCGACGAGGACGGCCTGCTCGTCCCCGGCGCCGCTCTGACCCACTCGGGTCTCGCCGCTCCCCTGCTCGATCCCGAGCAGTCCCTGCTGATCGACATCTCCCGCGCCCCGATGCACTGACCACCTGCCCGGGCCAGGTGGTCCGGGCGACCCGATCGAAAGAAGGTAGCCATGTCCACCGCGACGACGTCGACGCGGTCGGCCCCCACCCGCCGCCGGCATCCGGACGATACGAAGCTGGCGCTGCTGTTCATCGCGCCGGCCTCCGTCGGCCTGCTGGTGTTCCTGGTGTGGCCGCTGCTGACCGGGATCTACTACTCCTTCACGGAGTACACCACGCTGACCCCGCCCACGTGGGTGGGGCTGGAGAACTACCGGGCCATGCTCAGCGACCCGGTGTTCTGGAACTCGTTGAAGGTCACGGTGCTGTACGTGGTCATCAACATCGGCGTCCAGACCGTGGTGGCGCTGATGATCGCCGTGCTCATGCAGCGCCTGACCCAGTCCACGATCCTGCGCTCGCTGGTGCTGGCCCCGTACCTGGTCTCGAACGTCGTCGCGGCGATCGTCTTCCTGTGGATCCTCGACACCCAGCTGGGCATCTTCAACATCTTCCTGCAGTGGATCGGCTTCGATCCGGTCGCGTTCTGGTCCAGCGAGACCTGGGTGATCCCCACCGTGGCGCTGGTCAACGTGTGGCGCCACATGGGGTACACCGCGCTGCTGCTGTTCGCCGGACTGCAGTCGATCCCCGGACACCTCTACGAGTCCGCCCGCACCGAGGGGGCCGGTGAGATCAGCCTGTTCCGCCGGATCACGCTGCCCCTGCTGCGACCGATCCTCGCGCTCGTGCTGATCATGTCGATCATCGGGTCCTTCCAGGTCTTCGACACCGTCTCGGTGACCACCCAGGGCGGCCCCGCCAACGCCTCGAAGGTGCTGCAGATGTACATCTACGAGAACGCCTTCGGCCAGTACCAGTTCGGGTACGCCGCGGCGCTGTCCATGGCGCTGCTGGTGATCCTCATGGTGATCACCTTCGCCCAATACCGCATGACCCGTGCCGGCCAGTCGGACCTGGACTGAGGGAGGACATCATGACCACCGCACCGCATCCGGTCACCGACGACGTCCGCGAGGGCTCCCCCACCGGGCCGCGCGCCGCCGACTCCGCCATCACGAGGCCCCGCCGCGGCATCCCCTGGGGCAAGATCCTCGCCTGGGCCGTGATGGTGATCTTCCTGCTGATCACCCTGTTCCCCTTCTACTGGATGCTGCGCACAGCGCTCTCCAGCAACAATGCCCTGGGCACCGATCCGGCCAGCCTGCTTCCCGTGGGCCTGAACACCGGCGGCTTCGAACGAGTCTTCGGCATGCAGGACGTGGAGACCGCGATCTCCGAGGGAGGCTCGGGCGCCTCGATCAACTTCTGGCGCTACCTGCTGAACTCGGTGATCGTCGCGACCACCATCACCGTGGTCCAGACGTTCTCGTGCGCGATGGCCGCCTACGCCTTCTCGCGTCTGCACTGGCGCGGGCGGGACACTGTGTTCATGATCTTCCTGGGCTCGCTGATGATCCCGCAGATCTTCACGCTGCTGCCCAACTTCATCCTCATCAAGAACCTGGGCCTGGTGGACACGCTGCTGGGGATCATGCTGCCGACCCTGTTCATCTCCAGCTTCGCGATCTTCTTCCTGCGCCAGTTCTTCAACAACATCTCCCGCGAGGTCGAGGAAGCCGCTCTGATCGACGGCGCCAGCAAGGTCAGGGTGTTCTTCACGCTCATCCTGCCGATGTCCAGCGCCCCGCTGGCCACGCTGGCCCTGCTGACGTACATGACGGCGTGGAACGAGTACTTCTGGGCGCTGATGGTCTCCTACACCGACCAGTCCCGAGTGCTCACCGTCGCCCTCGGCGTCTTCCGGGCGCAGGCCCCCGGGACCGGCCCCGACTGGTCCGGACTGATGGCGGCGACCCTGGTGGCGGCCGCGCCCATGCTGATCCTGTTCGCGCTGTTCGCGAAGAAGATCGTCAATTCCATCGGCTTCAGCGGCATCAAGTGAGGTACCCCGGCATGAGTATCAGGAACCACCGCGACCCCGTCTCCCGCACCCCGTCCGCGGCCCGCGGCGGCGGTGCCGTCAGCCGCCGCCGTCTGCTGCAGGGATCAGCTGCCCTCGCCGCAGGCGCCGCCGGCACCGGCACGCTGACCGCGTGCGGAGGTGTCGCTGCCCCCGCCGGCGCCACCGAGATCGACTACTGGCTGTGGGATGCCAACCAACTGCCCGCCTACTCCGCGGCGATCGACGCCTTCATGGCGGAGAACCCCGACGTCTTCGTGCGGGTGACCCAGCTGGGCTGGGAGGACTACTGGACGAAGCTGACGGCCAGCTTCGTGGCCGAAGCGGGCCCCGACGCCTTCGCGGATCACCTGGCTCGGTATCCCGAGTTCCTCGAGCTCGGTGTGATCTCGCCGCTGGACGGGATCGGGCCCCTCGACGACCTGCCGGCCGACCGGTTCCAGGAGGGCCTGCAGGAGCTGTGGACCGGCCCGGACGGTGCGCGCTACGGGATCCCCAAGGATTACGACACGATCGCCGTGATGTACGACCGCGCCATGATCGAGGAGGAGGGGCTCAGCCCCGAGGACCTGGAGGACCTGGACTGGAACCCCGAGGACGGCGGCAGCTTCGAACAGATGCTGGCGCGGTTGAGCGTGGACGCCAACGGCGTGCGCGGGGACCAGGACGGCTTCGATCCGGCGAACGTGGCCCGGTACGGCCTGGCCGTGGCGCCGGGAACCGACTACGTCGGCCAGACCACGTGGGGGCATTTCGCGCTCATGACCGGATGGACGTTCACCGATGAGGAGACCTGGGGAACCCGATTCAACTACGACGACGAGCGCTTCGTGGCCGCGATCGACTGGTACTTCGGGCTGGTCGACAAGGGCTTCATGGCTCCGTTCGGGACGTTCGGGGATTCCAGCCCTCCCCAGACCCAGTTGCAGTCCGGCTCCTCCGCCCTGGCCACGGACGGCTCCTGGATGATCACCACCTACAACAACGTCGAGGGCATCGACCTCGGCATCGCCCCGCTGCCGGCCGGGCCGCTCGGGCACCCGGTCTCGATGTTCAACGGGCTCGGGGACTCGATCTCCGCGCAGTCGGAGAACAAGGAGGAGGCGGCGCGCCTGATCGCCTACCTCGCGTCCGATGAGGCCCAGCGGATCATCGGCGAGCGCGCCCCGTTCTTCCCCTCCACCGATGTGGGCACGCAGACCGCGATCGACAGCTACGCCGCCGACGGGCTGGACGTCACTCCGTTCACCGACCGCGTGAAGAACGGCGAGACGGGCCTGTACCCGCTGGTGGAGAATTCCGCCTCGATCATGTCGATCATGCAGCCGGCGTTCGACCAGTGCTGGATGCGGCGGATCGACGGGGCGGATTTCGCCGCGTACAACGAGAGGGTCAACGCTCTGTTCGAGTGACTCCCGGCCCCGGCCCCGGCCCCGGCCGCCGCCGCCCGCGGATCAGGCGTCGGGGCCGACGAACTCCTGGATGGCGATCACGGCTGCGCCCCGTGCCCACTCGTCGAAGTCGCCCGACAGGTCACGCACCACGATGTCGCGCTGGGCCGGGGCGAGGTCGGTGCGCAGCACGTCCTCGAAGAGCGGATCGGCGGCTCGGACCAGGTCGAGGGTCTCCCCGCCGAGGACGATGGCTTCGGGATCCACCAGGGCGGTGATGGTGGCCGCGGTGGAGGCGAGCGCGCGGGCCAGGCCCCGGACGAGATCGAGGGCGTCCCGGTCACCGTCGGCCACGCGCCGGCGCAGATCGTCCACGCCCTGCTCGGCGGTGAGGATCCCCGCCTCGCGAGCGCGCGCGAGCACCTGGTCGGTGCGGGCCGCCCGGCCGACCGTCAGCAGCGCGCCGTCCCGGTCGAGGCCGACGGGGAGCCGCTCGGTCAGTCCCGCCAGGCGGGTGTGCCCCTCGACCACCCGGCCGTCCAGGACGGTGCCGATCGCCACCCCGGCACCGATCGTGAGCACGGCGAAGGAACGATACGCGCGGCCGATGCCGAACCAGTGCAGCCCGTGGACCATCGCCAGCAGGTCGTTCTCGACGACCACCGGGAGGTCCAGGCGCGCTTCGAGCGCCGCGGCGAGTTCCACCGGTTCGCTCCAGTCCAGCAGGGTGGAGGAGAGGACGGTGCGGCGATCGGCGACGCGGCCGCCGAGACTGACCCCGACCACGGTCAGGCGGGGATGCGCTTCGGCGAGAGCGGCGACGGGCGTCGCGATCGAGGTCAGCACGGTCTCGGGCGAGGTATCGGCCAACGGCAGCACCAGGGTCTCGAGAGCGTTGCCGCGCACCGTGGTGACCATGGCGTGGATCTCGTCGGCGGTGACCTTGACCCCGATGAAGCGAGGGCCGAGGTTCTCCTCGATGTCGAGGGGCTGGTGCGGGCGCCCTTTGGGGCGCACGACGCTCTCCAGCGAACGCAGACGGTGGGCGTCCAGCAGTTCGCGTGTCGCCCGGGTGACCGTGGGGGCCGACAGCCCGAGCCGGGAGGTCAGCTCGCTGCGAGAGCGGGGCCCGAACCGCAGCAGATCGCGGTAGACCGCGCGGACGCTGTCACTGCCGAGATCATCGACCGCGAGCGATCCCGCCTCTCGGTCCGCGCCTCGCTCCGTCATTCTGCGACCTTATCGCCCGATCGGCACGCAGCGGCGAGAACGTCCTGATCGGGCGCGATCGGCCGGTCCACCAGGACATCGAGAGGCTTCGGTCCATGATCCGGGGCGAGGCATTGACCGACGCCGTGCAGAGCGCCGGCTGCGCCGTGCGCTCACTCTGACTCGACGTGCTCACGCTGAGGCGGCGCCCTTGGTTCCGTGCGCGCCGACGGGCAGAGACGTGCGTCCTGGGCCCGGTCTCTGACATGCTTCCGGTGTCAACGACCCCGGCGCGAGCCAGCGCCCCGGGACCGAGCATCGAGGGGATTCCATGAGCGAGACGACTGCCGGCACCGCGACGGACGAGCAGATCACCATCTACACGGCCTACGAGATCGAGTTCATGCTCGGTCTGCGCGCGACCGAGAACGGTGCGATGACGCGGGAGCAGATCGGGCTGCGCAGCGCTCCCGAGGAGGCCCGGGAGTTCGTGACCGCGGCAGTCACCTCGGGCCTGCGGGCGCGCGGCAAGGTGGAGCGCTCCGCCGATGGACAGTGGGTGCTGGGCGAGGAGGGGCAGGTCGTGGCGACGGCCCTGACCGCCGCGGATCGGTGGCTGGGCATCGCGCTGGCCGAGGGCGAGGCGATGCGGATGGCGTTCGTGATCAAGGCGAACGACGCGATCCTGATGCTGACCCAGGACGAGCTGGACTCCTTCGCGGTCTCCGCGCTGCCCGACCGCTCGCATGTACCGGCCTCTGTCGCCGACATCGTCATCGCCTTCCTCGACGAGGGCCACGAGCGCACCGTGTCGCTGCGCCGCACCGATATCTCCGCCCCTGACCAGGCGGTGCCGATGATGTTCCACACCGAGCAGGACCGCACATGGCGGATCGGCCATCTGCCGCTGGACGACGAGGGGATCCTGAACGTCTCCGACGTCGCCCGCGAGGACATCGGCGAGGCGGTCCGGCTGCTGTGGGAGGACGGCATCAGCCGTGCGCCCTCGGCTCCTGACGCCTGAGGCGATCCCGGCCGCCGGAGGCCCGGGCTCAGAGCGCCGGCCCGGACTCGCAGGCGCGGGCTCAGAGTGCCGACGGCTCCGTGCCGCAGCCGTTCACAGCGGGCCGGCGCTCGCCCGCTGCCGGCGGTGCAGCTCCCGGCGCAGGGAGCGGATGTCCTGCCCAGAGGGTTGACCATAGGTCCAGATGTGGCGATCGAACGCGGGCATCACCACGCGGGAGCCGTCACGCAGTCGGAGCGCTGCTGTCAGCCAGTGCACGGGGTGGACGACCCGCGATTCGACGGCGAGGATCTGCTCCCACGGCACCTCCCGGGCTCGCACGGCGCCGACCACCCGCAGCCCGGCCTCGGTGATCTCCACGCGGGAACGGGCCGTCCCCAGGGCCACGGCCCCGAAGCGCAGTCCCAGCAGGCCCAGGACCAGAGCCGCCACAGCGACGCAGAGCATGATCAGCAACCGGCCGATCCCCGGTGAGTGGCCCTCCTCGACCGTCAGCCAGAGCGCGACGCCGATCGCCGCCAGCACGAGCGCCGTCCCCAGGGCGGCGGCGGACACAACGGCGCGCACGGCCGTATCCCGGGTCGCGGCGGCCGGGAACAGCGCTCGGATCTCTCCGCCACCGTGACGAGCGGTCTGACGACCGCGCTTCGCGCCCGACAGGTCCGAGACCATCCGCTGGACCGTGGCACTGCTGCGGGAGTAGTCGGGCAACACGGTGCGCGGCCCCGTCTCGGGGCCGATCTGCCGAGGAATGGTCATGAAGCCAGGCTAATGCTCGCGGCGAACCAGGTCGATGGGCCCTTCTCCCCATGCCCGGGACCCACACCCGTCACTCACGCCCGGGACCCATGCGCCTCGATGCTCGAGCCCGCCCGCGCCATGCCCGTCGACCCCTGCGTCCCGCCCTGTCTGCCCGCCCCGTCTGCCTTTCCCATCGGCCCGTGCGTCCAGGCAGGACGGTGCGTACAGTTTCGTCTATGCCCTCCCACGGATCGAACTCTCCCCGCTTCCGTCGCCCGGCCCCCCTGTTCCCCGCCACCGCGGACGCCATCCCCGGAGAACCGGACCCGTCGGCCTCGACCGAGATGGCGCACGACTCCGCGCAGGCGCTGCTGGACGGCGTCTTCCACAGCTCGGACCCGGAGGTGGTCCAGCGCGTGATGCACCTCGCGGCCGACGGCGGACTCGCGGACCTGGCCGCGCTGTGGTCGAGCTCGCCCGCCACCACCCTCCCGGGAGCACTGTGGCGCCTGTACGTGCTGCATACCTGGGTCCAGCACCACAGCGAGGACGTCGTCCACCGCTACCGCGCCGGTTCCCGCACCATTCCCGGTCTGCGCTACCTCTCCGGGTTCGCAGAGCCGCCGGACGTCGACCAGGTGCGTCGCACGATGGACGAGATCCTGCGCGGTGCCTTCACCGGCGACCTCGCCCTGGCCCTGACCCGGGCCGGAGCGGTGGCCACGCTCGTCGCCCACGGCACCGCCCATCTGGCCGACGACGACCGCGACGAAGAGCGCACCCGGCAGGCCGAACGGCTGCTGCGGACAGGTGAGGAGCTGGCCGCCGCGGGACGGCACGCCGAGGCCGGTCAGCTGGATTGAGGTCCGTGGCCGGCAGGATCCGGCCGGACGTGGCACGCGCCATGTCCGCCGCGGCCCTGCTTGCGTCCACCCGACCGCCGTGTCCTACGATGGTCAGGCGCCGGGCCGCGGTTGCCCCGGGCTCCAACATTTGCCGCTTCGAGCGGCCTTCGCGCCGACAGGCGCATCCCGGTCCGGCGCCCCAGCTTCACACGGACAGCAAGCGCCCCGCTCTCGGGCACGGCGGATGCAGGTACTGCGCCGACGGGCGCGGGGAGGCGGCCTGAGTTGGTGCAGTTCTTCCCACGGCGGACCGAACGCCCGATGTACGACCTGTTCGGCGATCTCGCCGAACTCCTGGTCCAGGCCGCCGACACCCATTCCAAGCTGGTCGGCCACGGCTACCGCGAGCGCACCCGCATCGCCCCGAAGCTGCACGACCAGTCCACCCGCGCCGAGGAGCTCGGCCGGCGCATCGCCCAGCGTCTGGCGCGCTCGCTGATCACGCCCTATGAGGCGGAGCTGCTCTACGACATCTCCCTGACCATCGCGGACACCGTCGATGCGATGAACCACACCGCTGAGCTGCTGGTCCTCTCGCGCGTCGGCGCCCTGCCCGCTCCGCTGCTCGAGGCGGCCACGGGCATCGAGCGCGCCTCGGAGCTGACCGTCACGGCGACCTGGTCGCTGAGCCGGGTGCAGGAGCTGGCTGATTACTACACCCAGATCCGCAAGCTCAAGCGCCAGGGCGACCGGCTGGTGCGACAGTCCCTGGCCGAGGTCTACAAGCGCGGCGGCGCGATGACCGAGGTGCTGCCCCTGCACGACGTGATCGAATCCGTCGGCCGCACCATCGCCCTGCAGGAGCACACCGCCCGGCTCGCGGATCTGCTGCGCGTCAAGGACGCCTGAGTGTCGCCGGCCCTGCTTGCGATCGTCCTCGTCCTGGCACTGGTCATGGCGTACGTCAACGGCTTCCACGACGCCTCGAACGCGGTCTCCACGGCCATCACGACCCGCTCGCTGAAGGAGTCGACCGCGCTGGCCATGGCCGCGGTCCTCAACCTCCTCGGAGCCCTGCTGGGCATGCTGCTGCTCGCCGTGACCGCACACTGGGCCGTCAGCCTGCTGGGGCTCGGCGAACTGGCGGAGCAGGCCGGCGGGGCACCCGATGTGCTCGGGATGGCCCTGGTCTCCATCCTCGTCGCCACGCTCAGCTGGGAGATCATCACGTGGTGGTACGGGATGCCGTCCTCGACCTGGCACTCGTTCTACGGCGGCACCATCGGGGCCTCGCTCGCGATCGGCGCGGCCGCCGCCTGGGACCGGCTGGCGGCGATCCTCGTCGTCTCCGTGGTGGGCCCCGTGGTCGCCGCTCTCGCCGCCTATCTGCTGATGCACGGGATCCTCGCCCTGGGCAGGGGCGAGCGGCTGCGGATCGAGCACCTCCGCTTCGCCCAGACCGTCTCCGCCGGTGCGGTGGCCACCGGCCACGGGCTCAGCGACGCGCGCCTCCCCCTGGCCGTGGTCGTCGTCGCGACCTCCAGCGCCGGCCTGCACATCGGAGACTCCCTGGCCCTCATGCTGCCCGTGGCCGTCGCCGTGGCGGCCGGCACGCTCATGGGCGGCCATCGAATCATCCGCACCATCGGCCGGCGCCTGACCGATCTCTCCACCGCCCAGGGCCTGGCCGCGGAATCCTCGGCCGTGGCCTTCATGACGCTGGGCGTCTTCGGCCTGGAGTCCCCGATCTCCAGCTCCCAGAGCCTCGCCTCCAGCGTGGTCGGGGCGGGCGTGGCCATGGGCCCGCGCCACGTCCGGTGGGCGGTCGCCCGCTCCATCGTCGTGACCTGGTTGACCACGCCGGTGGTGACGGGCGTGTTCGCGGCCGCCCTGTCCGGGGTGATGCTCGAGCTGCAGATCGGCTGAGCCCGCCGGCGGCCGCGGCTGCCGGCGCCGGGGCTCCTCGGAGAAACGGCGGCTATCCTGGGCGGCGTCCGAATCGCGAAGGAGTCCAGATGTCCGACGGCGAGTCCTCGACGCCCAGCCCGCGGAAGCGTCCGACCTATGGGCTTCCGGGCCCGGCCCCGTCCGGTCCGGCTCCCGGCCAGGGACCGCGCAGCGGGTCGGATGCTCCCGGCTCCGGCAACAGCTGGGGCACATCGAGCCCGTCGGCCGGACCCTTCGACCGTGACGGCGGCGATCCGGGGGCTCCCGACGGATCGGCGCCGAGGACGGGGCCGCTGCCCCCGCAGCCGCCGCAGCCGGAACGGCCCACGAAGCGCCGCGGGCTGTGGCCGCTGATCATCGGGCTGGTCCTGCTGGTGATCGTCGGCCCCGTGGCCACCGTCGGCGGCATCGTGTGGTCCGTCGGATCCATCGTCGCCGATACCGACGAGGGGCCGGCTGTGATCGAGGGCGGCACCGGAGAGATCGACGTCGCCGCCAACGAGATGGTCATCGTCTATGTCCCCGCGGAGGATGCGGCGAACGCGCAGTGCACCGCCGAGGGCTCGGACGCCGTCACGTCGGTGCCCACCTCCGGCCGCACCAGGTTCGGCGATGGAAGGGAGTACGAGCAGGTGCTGGGCGTCGTCGCGACCGAGGACACTGCGGTGACGATCTCCTGCACCGGCACCGACGCCCCGGCGTATCTCGGCCCGTACAGCCTGCTCGGCATGGCCGGACCGCTGCTGATCGGACCGATCATCGGCGTGCTCGCCGGGCTGGCCGGCCTCGTGCTGGTCATCGTGGGCATCGTGCTGCTGGTGCGCACCCGGCGCGGCTGAACCTGCCGCGCCACGACCCCGGTGCTCCCTGTCCCGGCGCCACCTGTCCCGGTGCCGCTTGTCCCGGCGCCCCTCGTGGCGGCGTCTCCGTCGCCGGTGCCGTCCCGTCACCGCGCGTCTCAGGGAACGACCCGTGCCGGGTCCCCCGGCGCCGCCCTGACCTAGAGTGACCTCAGACCCCGCAACCGTGGATGGAGTGGTGAGCATGCACCCCCGTGCCGGCCAGAAGGCCCTTCCCGAGGATCTCGTCGACGTCGATGCGCTCCTGGACGCGTACTACGACCTCCATCCGGATCCCGCCGATCCTGCTCAGGCAGTCAGCTTCGGCACCTCCGGTCATCGCGGCTCCTCCCTCGACACCGCGTTCAACGAGGACCACATCGCCGCCACCACCCAGGCGATCGTCGAGTACCGCGCCAGGCAGGGCATCCGCGGTCCGCTGTTCATCGGCCGGGACACCCACGCTCTCTCGCGACCCGCCTTCGACACGGCGCTGGAGGTGCTGGCCGGCAACGACGTCGTCGCCCAGGTCGACACGATGGACGGGTACACCCCCACCCCCGCCGTCTCCCACGCCATCCTCGTCCACAACCGCGACCGCTCCGCGAGCGACCCGGGTCGGGCCGACGGGATCGTCGTCACCCCCAGCCACAACCCGCCGCGCGACGGCGGATTCAAGTACAACCCGCCGCACGGCGGCCCCGCCGACTCCGAGGCCACCGGCTGGATCGCGGACCGCGCCAACGAGCTGCTGGCGGACCGGCTGCGCGGGGTACGGCGCCACGGGCGCCAGAAGGCCCTGCAGGATGCGGGCCGCTACGACTACCTCCACACCTACGTCCAGGACCTTTCCAGCGTGGTGGATCTCGACGCCATCCGCCGGGCCGGGGTGCGCATCGGTGCGGATCCCCTCGGCGGCGCGGCGGTGGACTACTGGGCCGAGATCGGCGAGCTGCACGACCTGGACCTCACCGTGGTCAACCCCGAGGTCGACCCGCAGTGGTCCTTCATGACGCTGGACCGGGACGGGAAGATCCGCATGGACTGCTCGAGCCCGTGGGCGATGGCGTCCCTGCTCGAGAAGCGCTCCGAGTTCGACATCGCCACCGGCAACGACGCCGACTCCGATCGGCACGGCATCGTCACCCCCGACGCCGGCCTGATGAACCCCAACCACTACCTGGCGACCGCGATCAACTACCTCTACGCCCACCGCCCGAACTGGCCGGCCGGGGCGAAGGTCGGCAAGACCCTCGTCTCCTCCGGCCTGATCGACCGCGTCACCGCGTCCCTCGGCCGCGAGCTGTTCGAGGTGCCCGTCGGTTTCAAGTGGTTCGTTCCCGGACTGATCGACTCCTCCGTCGGCTTCGGCGGGGAGGAGAGCGCGGGCGCCTCGTTCCTGCGCCGCGACGGGTCGGTATGGACGACCGACAAGGACGGCATCATCCTCGCCCTGCTGGCCTCGGAGATCCTCGCGGTCACCGGCCGCTCCCCCAGTGCGCTGCACGCCGAGCTGGTCGAGGAGTTCGGCGCCAGCGCCTACGCGCGGGTCGATGCCCCGGCCGACCGGGAGCAGAAGGCGAAGCTGAAGGCGCTCAACGCCGACCAGGTCACCGCGACCGAGCTGGCCGGCGAGCCCATCGTCTCTGCGATCACCGAGGCCCCGTCGGGCGGAGCCATCGGCGGGCTGAAGGTCTCCACCGAGTCCGCGTGGTTCGCCGCGCGCCCGTCCGGCACCGAGGACATCTACAAGATCTATGCCGAGTCCTTCCGCGGCGAGGAGCATCTCGCGCAGGTCCAGGACGCGGCGAAGGCGCTCGTGGACGACGCGCTCGCCGAGTGACGTCTCGCCCTGTGACGCCGTGCCCTGGGAGCATGCGCGGTCGGTCTCAGCATTTCCGCAGGTGACCAGTCAAGGATACGTAAAGCCACGGTCAATATTGCGCCCATCACCCTAGGGTGGCGCCATCCACAAGCCCTTGCGCGCCCCGCCCCTCGGCTTGGAGGATGATCCGGGAAGGTAAAAGTTCGGTAGGGTAATATGCTCGGCCGGACCCACCGAAGATGACGTCGAACGCCCCCACGGGGCAGCGACCAGGAGAGGGGGACCGCGCTGATGCGACTGCGAACACGCCTTTGTGCATGTTCCGCTGCCCTCGCCATCGCGCTCCCCACCGCGACGCTCCCGGCCATGGCGGACGACGGCGATTCTGCCGAGAACCCTCTGCGAACGGTCGACATCGACGATCCGACCACCCCTGGCTCGGAGACTGCCGATCCCGGCGACACCGAGCTCACGCCACCCGACACCGCCCCGGACGACGCTGACCCGGTGCCGGACGAATCCGGTGACCAGCCGCCTGGTGATTCCGGGGACCAGACGCCCGGCGAGGAGGACCCCGTTCCGGACGGGGACTCGGGTCTCGTCGATGGCCTGTGCGAAGCCGCCGACGAGCTCGTCGACTGCGATGGCGATGGCAGCTCCGAGGACGCAGGCGACGGAAGCTCCGCCGACCAGGGCGACGCAACGGACGGCGACGGCACTGCCGACGGCGACGACTCGAACACTGACGGTGGCGACTCGAGCGCAGACGGCACCGACGGAGACGACTCGAACACCGACGGCACCGACGGCACCGACGGGAACACAGACCCCGCAACCGGTGACGGCACCACCGATGATGGCGCCACCGATGACGCCGACGCGACAGGCACCGACGGCGACAACTCAACCGGCGACGCCGACGCGACAGGTGCCGACGGTGACAACTCGACGGGCGACGCCGGCGCGACGGACGAGACCGACCCGCCCTCGGATGGTCCGGAGCCCATACGGACGAGCACCCCGGCGCAGACGGAGCCTCCCTCTCCGGCGCCGACCGAGGAACCGACCTCCGAAGAGCCCTCTCCTGGCGACCCGTCATCCGAGGAGCCAACCTCCGAGGAACCGTCGCCCGAAGAGCCAACCTCCGAGGAACCGAGCACCGACGACCCGACTCCCGAGGAATCCTCGAGCGCGACTCCCTCGACCGAGCCCACGGACGAGACGCCATCGGAACGGCCCGGCACGTCTGAAGAGGACCCCGCCCCGTCCGAGAGCGAGGGCGAGGACACTCCGTCCACTGAAGAGCAGACCACCGAGGAATCGGAGGAGCCCTCCGAGGAGCCGGCTCAGCGCGCCCGCCCGGAGGACGAGGAACCTGTTGAGCCGGCTCCGGCCGTGCCCAGCGAGGAGCCATCCAGCTCCGACGCCCAGGACACCAGGGAGACCACCGACACCACGGACACCGAATCCACCTCGTCGGGCACCACCGAGGTCGAAGACCCGTCGGAGGAACCGGAGACGTCCGAGGTGAATGGCGGCAACGGCGATCAGAGCCCTCCGCCACCACCCGAGCCGCAGCCGGCGTCGGCCGCGCAAGAGGGTGGGCCGGTCGTCCAGCTGCTCAACGCCATCTCCTCGAATGATGAGAACTCGGCGTTCGGCCGTATGCGGCAGGTGCTGATCATCGCACTCGGCATCGGTTTCCTCACCACGGCCGGCTTCGTCGGCGCCACGTGGCAGAGCCGGCGCGCGGCCTCCGTCAGCGGAACCAAGCGCGCGGGACGCTGAGACCCTGGGGCGAACGCCTCGCCGGGGCAGCCGTTCCCTGCGTACCCCGGACCCGACGGCTCAGCGCCGGGCGAGAACCTCCCGTACGTGCGCGATGATCTCGGGCACGCTGCGTTCCATCTCCACGATCGTGCGGTCGAAGGCCGCCTGGCCCTCGTACCACGGATCCGGGACGGGAATATCCGTCTCGAGCAGCTCGGGAGCCGCCGTCGGATCGAAGCGCCGCCACAGCACGATCTCCGGCGCCGCCCTGTCCTCGGGCAGCTGGTCCGCCATGCGGCGCAGCGCCTGCGCCTGCTCGGCCGTCATCGGCAGCACGACATCCCAGACCATCATCTCGGTGAGATGGATGGTGCGCGCGGTGTGCTCGAAGGGACGGGTGTACCCGGCATGTTCGAGCGCCAGCTCGGTGCGGTCGTCCATCGGCATCCCCTCCGCCTCCCAACTGGTGCCGGCGGAGCCCACCTCGACGCTGTCCTCGAGCCCCTCGGCCCGGATCGCCTCCCGCAGCATCACGGCAGCGGCCGGGGATCGGCAGACATTGCCGGTGCACACGGTCAGGACTCGGAGGGACGTCATGAGCGCCATTGTGTCAACGATCAGCGGCTGTGAGCGCCGATTCGCCATGGCCTCTACAATGCTCGAGGGAGTGCTTGCGGTGCCACGGGCCCGCGCCGGCGTATTCGCCAGGGCATGATCACCAGGGCACGATGGCCCGTGACGACGCAACGACGGCTCAGGAGGACAGCGATGGCCGACATCATCCGCGCCCAAGACGACGACTGGCCGCTGGTGCGCGAGATCCGGCTCCGGTCTCTCAGCACCGACCCGGCCGCCTTCGGCCAGAGCTGGGACACGGAGTCGACGTACGAGGACTCCGTGTGGGAGCAGCGCGTGCGCGATGCGGCCTGGTTCCTCGCCGTCGAGGACGGGCAGCCGGTCGCTGTCGTGGCCGCGCGCCACGAGGAGGACTCCCCCGACAACGAGCGCGAGCTGCAGGCGATGTGGGTGACCCCCAACTCCCGCAAGTCCGGCATCGCCCAGAATCTCGCCGAGGCCGTCTTCGACTGGGCCCGCCAGGACGGGGCGGACACGGTCACGCTGTACGTCGGCCCCGGCAACGAGGTCGCCCAGTCGCTGTACGAGAGCCTCGGCTTCGTCGACACCGGTGATCGGTGGGAGGTCGTCGAGGACGATCCCGATGGTGCCTGGCTGAAGATGTCCCGCGCCCTCTGAGGCCCGGTGTCCCTCTCGCGGCGCGTGGTCTCCCGCGTCCCCTCCCCGCGCGCCGTGCTGCGCACCGTCGGGGCGAGATCGGACCGGGGCCGCCCCCACTGGGCCGCCCGGCTCGAGGACGCCAAGAACGTCACGGTCGGCAGCGCCCTGCGCCGGCTCGGCTGGGATCTGCGACTGCAGCCCTTCCATGGGTACGGAACCTCCGGCCGGGTGCGGGTGCTGGCCAAGGTCCTCTACGCCTCCCCCGGCACCCCGGCGGACTTCCACGACCAACCTGTCCATGACATGCGGACCATGGCGGTGCGCGGCTGGCGCAACTTCGCCGGCCAGGTGGCGCCGAACCGCACCGTCCACGTCCTGATCGGTGACCGTCAGTTCCGCGTGCGGGCGGACCGCACCGGCATCGTCGACGCGGAGTTCGACGTCGCGCTGGAGCCGGGCACCCACCGCGCAGTGCTGTGGACGGTCCCGGGCAACGAGGTCACCGCCGACATCACCGTGTTCTCCCCGGAGGCGCGCGTGGGTCTGGTCAGCGACATCGATGACACCGTGATGGTGACCTGGCTGCCGCGGCCGCTACTGGCGTTCTGGAATGCCTTCGTCGTCCACCAGTCCACACGGCAGGTCGTTCCGGGCATGCCGATGCTGTACCAGCGCATCGCCCGGCGCCATCCCTCCCTGCCGGTCGTCTACCTCTCCACCGGCGCCTGGAACGTGTTCCCCGTGCTCAAACGATTCCTGTACAAGAACGGCTACCCCGACGGGCCGCTGCTGCTGACCGATTGGGGCCCGACGAACACCGGCCTGTTCCGCTCCGGCCGCGACCACAAGGTCCAGGCCCTCGAGCGACTTGCCGAGTCCTTCCCGCACATGCGGTGGATCCTCGTCGGCGACGACGGCCAGCACGATCCGTCGATCTACGCCTCCTTCTCCGCCCGCCGCCCCGAGCTGGTGGAGGCGATCGCAATCCGCCGCCTGACCGAGTCCGAGCAGCTGCTGGCCCACGGAAGCCTGCGGCCGCTGGAGCAGTATCGCCACGCGGGTGAGGCGCCGCTGACGGTCCAGGCACCCGACGGGCACGGCCTGCTGGCCGAGCTGGACCGCCATGGAGTGCTCTGATGAACGCTCAGCAATCTCGAACCCGCAACAGCGCCTGGCAGGGGCGGGCTGACACGCCCCGAGCGCCGGGGCCGCAGGCGGGCACCGTTGCCAGTACTGCCCTGGAGATCCGCGACGCCCGCACGGGCGATGTCCCGGCGATCGTGGACGTCGTCCAGGCGGCCTACCGAGGTGAGGGCGGTTGGACGACCGAGGCCCACCTCGTCCGCGGAGCGCGCGCAGACGAGGCCGAGGTGCGCACGATGCTGTCCGATCCCGCCGTGACCTTGCTGGTGGCCGAGGCCGACGGGGAGCTAGTGGGCTGCTGCTACACCCGCACGGAGACCGGATCAGCCACCGGCAGCGAACAGCTCTCACGTGCTGAACTGGGCTTGTTCGCCGTCCACCCCCCGCTCAGGGTCAGGGCCTCGGCGGCAGGCTCCTCGAGGCGCAGGCGGCGCTGCTCGCGAACGCGGGCGTGGCGGTCCTGGTGATCCAGGTGCTTCAGGAGCGCCCGGAGCTGCACGCCTGGTACCAGCGGCACGGATTCGTCCGCACCGGCACCGCCGTCCCCTTCCCCGGGGATCCGGACGACCTGGCGGTGCAGGACCTCGAGATGGACGTCATGGAGCGCCCGCTGCCGAAGCGCTGAACGACCTCGGCAGTCGCGAACCCGCGGGATCTCGAGGCGACGGAGAGCTTCGGCGGCCGCCCGAGTGAGCGGCCGCCGGAAGCTCAGCCCGTGTTCTTCAGGCCGGCGGCCACACCATTGATGGTGGTCAGCAGCGCCCGCTGCAGGTCCGGGTCGAGCTCCTCGCCGCGCGCGGTGACGGCCCGGGCCCGCTGGAGCATCGCGACCTGCATGTAGGAGATCGGGTCGAGGTAGCGGTCACGCACGGCGAGCGTGCGCTTGAGGACCGGCTGGTTGTCCAGCAGGCCCAGCACCCCGGTCAGCCGCTCGATCTCGGCGACCGACAGCTCATACTCCTCGCGAATCCGATCGAACAGGTGCCACAGCCGCTCCGGCACCAGCGAATGCACGTAGTGCGCGGCGATCTGCATGTCCGTCTTCGCCAGCGTCATCTCCACGTTGCTGATCACAGTGCGGAAGAAGTGCCAGTTGCGCAGCATGTCGTGCAGGTCCGGCTCCAGCCCCGCCTCGCGCGCCGCCTTCAGACCGGAGCCGGCGCCGAACCAGCCCGGCACGATCTGGCGTGACTGCGTCCAGCCGAACACCCACGGAATCGCCCGCAGTCCATCCAGTCCCTTGTCGGAGGTGGCGCGCTTGGACGGCCGGGACCCGATGTTGAGTTCGCCCAGCTGCTCGACCGGGGTGGAGGTCACGAAGTACTCGGGCAGGTCCGGATCATCCGCCAGAGTGCGATAGCGCGCATAGGCGGCGTCCGAGACGGTCTGCATGGTGTCGCCGAAGCGCTCCAGCTGCTCGGGAGTGGTGCGCGGCTCCGTGTGCAGCGCCGAGCCCTCCAGCACCGCGGCCAGTGACAGGTCCAGGTTCTCCCGGGCCAGCGTGGGCAGCGTGTACTTGTCGGAGATGACCTCGCCCTGCTCGGTGAACTTGATCTCGCCCTCGAGCACGCCGTACGGCTGGGCCAGGATCGCGTCGTACGTCGGGCCGCCGCCACGGCCGACGGAACCGCCGCGACCGTGGAACAGGCGCAGGGTGACCCCGTGCCGGGCCGAGACGTCGCGCAGGCGGCGCTGGGCCTGGTGGATCTCCCACTGGCTGGTCATCACGCCGGAGTCCTTGTTGGAGTCCGAGTAGCCGAGCATGACCTCCTGGCGGTCCCCGCGCAGGCGCACGATCTCGCGGTAGGAGGGATCGCTGAGCAGCTCGTCGAGGATCTCGCCGGCGGCGCGGAGCTCGCCCACCTCCTCCAGCAGCGGCACGAAGCCGATGTCGGCGCGGTTCTCGTCCCCGCCAGGGATGCTGATCAGACCGGCCTCGCGGGCCAGCAGTGCGACGGCCAGGATGTCGTCGGCCCCGTGGGTCATCGAGACGATGTAGGTCTCGATCACGGAGGTCCCGTACAGCCGGTGGGCACCGCGGATCTCGCGGAACACGTTGTAGGTGGTGCGCGTGGCGTCGTCGAGGATCGTCTCGTCCTCGGTGATCGCCGATCCCACCAGCGGTCGCCGGCTGGCGAGCTCCGCGGCGAGCACCGTGGTGCGCTCGGCACGGCTGAGCTCCGCGTAGGGGCGGTCCAGCTCGCCGACGCGGTCGAAGAGCCGGGCGAGGACCTCGTGGTGCTTCTCGGAGTGCTCGCGCACGTCCAGCGCCGCCAGGTTCAGGCCCGAGCCGGCCAGCACGTGCTGGGTGATGGCCAGGGCGCCGTCGGAGGCGCGCACCCCACGGTGGCGGTGCAGGGCCTCGCGCAGGACGCGGAAGTCGGCCTGGAGATCCTCGCTGTCGCCGTAGTCCTTGCCGGGCACGTGCGGCGCCCCGGAGCGGATCCGCTCGCGGGTCGCGCGCAGCTTGGCCCGCATGGTGCCGAGCTTGAGCCGGTAGGGCTCCTCGTCGTACATCTCCTGCTGGATCTCGTCGACGTCGACATCGCCGCCGTGCGAGAGGTCCTCGGCCAGGCTCGCGCGCAGCTGCTCGTCCTCGCCCGTCAGGGCGCTGGAGACGGACAGATCGAGAATCAGATCGGAGATGGCCTCGATGGCGATGTCGATCGCGGTCTCCGCCTGCAGCGCGAGCACCTCGCGGGTGACCTCGGCGGTGACGTACGGATTGCCGTCGCGATCGCCGCCGATCCAGGAGCCGAAGCGCAGGGGCACCTGACCGTCACGCAGCTCGGCGCCGTGGGCGCGCAGCTCGTCGCGGAGGTCATCGAGCATCTCCGGCATCGTCTGGCGGTAGATCTGGCGCAGGTAGTACAGGGCGTTGCGGGCCTCGTCCTGCGGGGTGGGCCGCTGGCGGCGCAGCTCGTCCGTCTGCCACAGAGATTCGATCAGCTCGGCGAGATCCCGGTCCTGGCGCCGGCGCTCGGGAGTGTCCTCCTCGGTCTCCTCCTCGAGGAGGTCGGAGATGCGGCGCAGCTTGGTCAGCACGGCGCGGCGGGAGGCCTCGGTGGGGTGCGCGGTGAAGACCAGGCGCACATCGAGTGAGTCGACCGCCTGCTGGAGACCGTCGGCCCCCAGCTCGTCGTGGACGGCGCGGACGGTGCGCGGGACCCAGGAGTCCGCGGCGGGGCGCTCCTGCAGGGCCCGGACCCGGTAGACCTGCTCGGCCGCGTTGGCGAGCAGGAAGTACTGCGTGAAGGCGCGGGTCAGTGCCGTGGCCTGCTCCAGGGGCAGCTCCGCCAGGCGCTTCTGGACGTCGCGGGCGTCGGCCTCGACGTCGGAGGCCTTGGCATCCTTGGTCAGCTTGCGCACCTGCTCGACGAGGTCCAGCAGCTCCTGTCCATGCTGGTCGGCGAGAGTGCGTCCCAGCAGCGTGGACAGACGCCGCACGGTGGCACGCAGCGGCGCATCGATATGCGGATCATCGCCGACGACGGGGAACTCGCTCGTCAACGTCGGGACGGCAATGGCGTCAGATTCGGGCACGGGGCCTCCTGAGGTCGGCGGCGCGTGGGAACGGCCGCCGGCAGTTGGGGCGACCGCCTCGGCGCGGAACGAACGGGCACAGACTACCGCGAGCGTCCCAGCAGCACGGTACGGGCCGATCGGCGGACGGTGCGGGTCAGAGCACGGCGCGCAGGAAGTCCTGCGTACGCTGGTTCTCCGGCTCGCTGAAGATCTTCTCCGGGTGACCCTCCTCGACGACGGATCCCTGGTCGAACATCATCACGCGGTTGGAGACGTCCCGGGCGAACTGCATCTCGTGGGTCACGATCAGCATCGAGATGTCCGTCTCCGCGGCGATGTCCTTGAGCACCGCGAGCACGTCGCCGACCAGCTCCGGGTCCAGCGCGGAGGTCACCTCGTCCAGCAGCAGGATCTCGGGATCCATGGCCAGCGCACGCGCGATCGCGACGCGCTGCTGCTGGCCACCGGAGAGCTGCGAGGGCCGGGCGTTCTTCTTGTCGGCCAGGCCGACCTTGTCCAGCAGCCCCTCCGCCTTCGAGGCGGCCTCGGCCTTCGACAGCCCCATCACGTGGATCGGGGCCTCCGTGATGTTCTCCAGCACCGTCATGTTGGGGAACAGGTTGAAGTGCTGGAAGACCATGCCGATGTGCTGGGTGATGCGGCGCCGCTGACGGTCGGGGATCCGCACACGCTTGCCGCCGGATTCCTCGTACTGCAGGGGCTGCCCGCCCACGTGGATGTAGCCGCCGCTGAGCTCCTCGAGGGTCATCACCAGACGCAGGATCGTCGTCTTGCCGGACCCCGAGGGCCCGATCAGTGTGACGCGCTCGCCCTGCGAGACGGTGAAGTTCAGGTCGTCCAGCACGGTGTTGTCCCCGAACCGCTTGACCACGTCGCGGAACTCGATGTGCGGGGCGCCCGGAGCGGACCCCGCCGCCAGGGCGCCGTCGGGCACGCCCTGCTGGAGGCCGCCGCTGTGGGCGCCGGGGTGCTGGTTGTTCTCAGGCAAGTTTCTTCTCCAGTCGTCGGATCAGGAGCGAGGTCGGGTAGCTCGCGGCCAGGAAGATCAGGGCCGCCAGCGTCAGCGGCTCCGTGTACCGGAAGTTGTTGCCGCCGTACTGCTGCGCCTCGCGCACCATCTCCCCGATGAAGATGACGGTCAGGAACGGCGTCTCCTTGAACATGGAGATCGCGTAGTTGCCCAGGGCCGGCAGCGTGTTGCGGATCGCCTGCGGAATGATCACCGCTCGCCAGGTGCGGGCGCGCGGCAGCGACAGCGCGGTCGCCGCCTCCCACTGGCCCTTGGCCACCGAGTCGATCCCCGCGCGGTACACCTCCGCCATGTAGGTCATGTAGTGGATGCCCAGCACGCAGATGCCGATGGTCAGTGTGTCGAAGTACTGCGACAGCACCAGGTTCGCGAAGACCAGCTGCACGACCAGCGGCGTCATCCGGATGAACTCGACCACGGCGACCACCGGGGCGCGCCCGATCGCCGGCAGGCTGCGGCGCAGGATAGCGACCACCAGGCCCAGCACCGCGGCGATGAGCGTGCCCAGCACAGTGGCCAGCAGGGTGATCTTGAAGCCGTCCAGCAGCGCAGGCAGGGATGCCCACGCGTGTCCCCAGTCCCAGAAGGTCATGCTGCACCCCCTCCCGTCGCGCTGCGCGCATTGGACCTGAACAGCGACCCCAGCGAGTGGGTGAGGCTCGGCCCGCGGCCGATGCGGTGCTTGGCGTCGATCTCCAGGGCGTTCATGATCATCACCAGCACCCACGCGATGACGAAGTAGGCCAGCAGCGCGAAGCCGAAGGCGTACCAGGTGCCCGTCGTCTGCCGCAGCCGATCGACCTGGTAGTAGAGGTCGTACAGGGTGATCGCGTAGACGATCGCGGTTCCCTTGAGGAGTTGGATCCAGAGGTTCGACAGCGAGGGGATCATCAGAGCCCACGCCTGCGGGATGATGACGCGGAACATGCCGCGCACCGGGCTCAGGCTGAGCGCGCTGATCGCCTCGTACTGCCCCTTGGGGACGGAGCCGACCGAGCCGCGGACCACCTCGGCACCATAGGCACCGTAGTTCAGGGCCAGGGCGAGCACGCCGCAGAACAGGGGCGTCAGCTCCCAGCCCAGCTGGGGCAGCACGAAGAACCACCAGAAGAGCTGGACCACGAGCGAGGTGCCGCGAAAGAACTCGATGAATACCCGCGCGATCCCGCGCACGACGGCGTACTTGACCGTCTGAGCCAGGCCGAAGGTCAGGGCGACCAGCAGGGCGCCGAGCGCCCCGAGCACCGTGAGCTGGACGGTGACCCAGATGCCGTCGAGGATCTGGGGCCAGCGGGAGATCATGAACTCGGTGTTGGCCCCGAAGTTCTCGAAGAAGTCGTTCATGGGTGCATCACTTCCGGCGCGCAGCATGGACGGGCCCGGGGGCGGTCATGAGGGGAACCGCGCCCGGACCCAGGCAGTCGCACCGGTCCCGCCGCGGGGCCTCGGGCGCCGCGGCTCACCGGAAGAAGCCTCACTGGAGGGCGGAGAGATCGCCGTCGCAGAGCATCTCGGTCGTCATCTCCTCGGGCGGCAGCTCGCCCTCGGTGAACCCGTACTCGCCCACGATGGAGAGGTAGCGCTCCGGATCCGAGACGATCTCCGCCAGCTTCTCGTTGTAGGCCTCCAGAAGGGACGTGTCGTCCTTGCGGAACACGGTCGCACCAGCGCCGTACTGCTTCTCGCCGTCGATGTCCGCAACGAAGCTGTCGGTGACCTCGACGTCGATGTTGGAGTTCTCGGCCAGCCAATTCAGGGAGATGGCGGTCAGTGCGAAGGCGTCGGCGTTGCCGCTGTTGACGGCGTCCACGCCGTCCTGCGGGCCGCCCACCTCGAGACCGTTCAGCCCCAGCGACTCGACGTAGCCGGCCTCGACCGCGCCGGACATGGTGGCGACCGTGAGATCGGTGTCCACGAAGGACTGCATGTTCTCGAGCCCCTCGGGGTTGCCGTCCGGGACCATGAGTGCCGTCGTGTACTGGAACTCAGGGTCGCCGAAGGCGGCCTCGGCGCAGCGCTCGGGCAGGATCGACATGCCGGCGCTGATGATGTCGAAGCGGCCGGCGTTCAGGCCCGGGATCAGCGAGCTCCACTCGGTCTGGACACCCTCGACGGTGTCGATACCGAGCTCCCCGAAGATCTCGCGGTGCATGGCGACGGTGGCGCCCTGCAGGTCGCCGCCCTCCTCGAAGCTGTAGGGGGCCTCGCCGGCGAAGCCGACCGTGATCGTGCCGGCATCCTGCAGCTGCTTGAGCAGGTCGCCGCCGCTCTCGCTGCCGCCGCCGGAACCGCCGTCCCCGCTGCCTCCGGTGTCGGTGCGGCTGCAGGCGGCGAGGCCGCCGAGGGCCGCGGCCGACACGACGAGACCGCTCCCCTGGAAGAAAGTACGGCGATTGTGCATGAAGTGCTCCCTCTCACTGCGCCCACGGCGTCGCGAGCGCTCAGATTGTCGGACAACCTGCTGTTTGGATATCGGATCGCAGTCCACGCTAAGGGGTGAGGGAGGGACGTTCGCGGGTCAGGCCACGTATCGTGATGGTGTCGTGACCCGAGGGACGGGCCGCGTCCGCGCCGGATCGCGAGGTGCGGACCCGCTCAGCGGGGGCATCGCGCGAGCACCGGGGCAGTGCCTTTGGCGCGCTCCGACCAGGCCCGACGGGCGAATACGATGTCCATCGCGGAAGTGACCATGCGTAGTTCAGGAGGATGGCGATGACCACTCGGCACGAGGGGGTCCGGCTGCCGATGATGCAGCCGCTGCGCCGGCCCTCGATCATCGATCAGGCGGAGCTGGAACTGCGCAATGCCATCTACTACGGCGATCTGCGGCCGGGCGATGGGGTCCCGGAGGTCCAGGTCTCGCGGCAGATGGGCATCTCTCGCTCCTCGCTGCGAGAGGCGTGCCAGCGCCTGGTGCGCGACGGGCTGCTCACCCAGATCCCGGGGCGGGGTCTGTTCGTCACGCACATGGACGCCGAGACCATGTCGGACTTCATCGACTACCGCCTCGGCATCGAGATGCAGGCCGCCACGATCGTCGCCGATCGGGTCGCCGGTCTGCGGGAGGCCGGGAAGCCGGAGGCGGCCGAGGCGCTCCTGTCGCCGTTGCGGGTCTCGATGGAACGGAGCCGGGCCGCCCTGGCCGCCGAGGAGGTCATCGAGGCCGGCAACGCGGACCTCGACCTGCACCAGCAGATCGCCGAGATCGCCCGCAACCGCTTCCTGAGCACCGCGATGAACACCATCGTGATCCTCACGCGGATGGGCAGCTTCTCCGATCCCCTGGGCTTCGGCGTGCGCGCGGATCTGACCGCCACGCACGAGGCCCTGCTGGACGCGCTCTCCTCGGGAGACGGTTCGCGAGCCCGCGCCCTGCTGCGCGAATCGCTGCAGGAGCTCGCCGGTCGGCTGCGTGCCGGCGCCGACGAGGACCTGGTGCGCGACCCGGACCTGCTCGAGAGCTCCGGCCCGGAGTGGACCACGATCGGCGAGGGCGGGCCGGCCTGACAGGGGACGGAGGCATGAGAAGGGCCCTTCCCGGCGGAAAAACCGCAGGTGAAGGGCCCTTTTCTTGGGCGGAGACGAGAGGATTTGAACCTCCGAGGCGATTTTAGTCGCCTACTCCCTTAGCAGGGGAGCGCATTCGGCCGCTCTGCCACGTCTCCTGGTGCGCACGCTCGCGGCGTGGCACGCCGATACAGCATACGGGAGCACGTGGAGTGCGCCAAAGCGACAGCGCACCGATCACGTCACACCGGCGCACGGACGATCCCTGTCACGTCGACGTCGGTGGCGCACCGATCCCGCTGGGCCGCGTACGTGCCGCACGAATCCTGTGCTGCCGGTTCACAGCTGCTCTGCCGGTTCACAGCCCGAGCTTCTCCCGCAGCAGCGTGATGTGCTTGGGCGTGCCGACGCGGTACTTCACGAACGTGAGGATCCCGTCGGCATCGATCGCGAAGCTCGAGCGGATCGTCCCCTCGACGAGCCTGCCGTACATGTTCTTCTCGCCCCAGGCGCCGTAGGCCTCCATGACCTCGTGGGTCTCGTCCGAGGCCAAGGTGTACGGCAGGTCCTGCTCGGCGACGAAGCGGTCCAGTTCCGGCACCGGGTCCGGAGAGATGCCCACCACGCGGTATCCGGCGTCGAGGAACAGCTGATGGTTGTCGCGCAGGTCGCAGGCCTGGGTCGTGCACAGCGAGGTGTTCGCCGCGGGGTAGAACCAGATCAGCGCCGGGGCCCCGCGCAGCTCGGCCAGGCTGACTCGGCCTCCCCCGGCGGTCGGCAGGTCGAAGTCGGGAGCGGCGTCGCCGACGGCGAGCTTCACGGGTGCGGCAGGCATGTCTCTCCTGGGAGGTGGTCGGGGCGGCGTCAGCGGCGCGGACCGGCCGGCCCGTCGCGGCCGCTCCCGCGGGAACGGCGCCGCCCGAGGTACGTCTCGCGGAAGCGGCGCTCGGCGTGGCGGTCTCCGAGCAGCAGCAGTTTGCCGGGCGCCGAGGGAATGGACTCGGTGTCGTAGCTCAGGGTGCCGTCCTCGTCGGCGACAGCGACGATCAGGCAGCCGGTGCGGCGGTGGACCTCGGAGTTGCGCACCGAGCGCCGCACCAGCGAGGACGGCCGCGGCACGAGGAACAGCTCGTTGCCCTCGGCCACCAGCACGCGGTGGCTGAGCCCGGCGTGGTTCCACAGGTCGGTGGCGCCGATGGTCGCGTAGGACAGCACCCCGTCGGCGCCGGCGCGATAGAGGGTGGCGACGTTGCGCTCGTAGGTGGCGCGGGAGACGACCTGCAGCTCGGGCCGCAGCCGCCGGCAGAACAGGGTGAGATAGACGTTCAGGTCGTCGTCGCGAGCGGTGACCAGCACGGCGGAGGCCTTGTCGAGCCCGGCCCGGCGCAGGATCCGCACGTCGGCGGCGTCGCCCTCGACGACGTCGTAGCTGGCCGTGCCCTCCAGGGCGGAGTACGAGTTCTGCACGCGGCCCGGGAGCTGTTCGACGATGGTGTTGGGCACGCCTTCGTCGGTGAGTCCGCGCGAGGCGGCACGGCCGACGCGGCCGCCGCCGATGATGATGACGGGATCCTCGGACTGCTCCTGGACCTGGAACTGCTCGTCGTAGGCGGCCAGCTCGTCCTTCTCGCCGGCGAGGATCAGCACGGTGGTGTCGGTGATCTTCAGCTCGGGCTTCAGGGGGCGCAGCCGGCCCTTGCGCATGATCGCGAGGATGCGCACGCACGAGCGCAGCTTGGAGATCGCCTCTCCGAGCGTCTTGCCGACCAGCGCGGTGCCGCGCGCGGCGGCTTCGGCGACGATCGTGTCCCCGAAGCTGCCGATGCGGTGGACGCGCCCGGTGGAGCCGAGCACACGGCCGGCCATCTCCTGACCCAGCACGGCTCCGAGCTCGAGGACGTGGTCGGCGCCGGCCAGACCCAGCACGTCCACGGAGACGGGCTTGCTGGCGGTGACCGCGATCGGCACGTCGCCCGCGCACTGACGGACGGTGAAGGCGACGTTCGTGTTCGCGGTGTCCGAGAGCGTCGAGACCACCAGCCGTGCCCGGTCGGCACCGGCGTTGCGGTACGTCAGGGCGGAGTCGAGGGGGCCGACGACGACGTGGCGGCCCTGGTCGTGCAGCTGCCCTGCCTCGATCGGGTCCTCGAGCACGACGACGGCGGGCACCTCGGAGCGCTCGGCGCGAGCGGCGAAGGCCTGGGTGACGGCGTCGGAGCCGACCAGGAGGACATGGCCGTGCAGCTGCGGCGGCACCTTGCGCGGGGTGCGCGAGGTGCGGCGACGGTCCAGCCACGGGGTGACGATGTACTGGATGACGAAGAACGGGACGAGGACCAGGAGATAGACGACACCGCTCAGCAGGACGCCCAGGGAGAACAGGCGCCCGAGGTCCGTGTCGAAGGTGATGTCGCCGTAGCCGAGCGTCGACATGGTCGTGATCGCCCAGTACACGGCGCTGACCCAGGAGTGCTCCTGCCCCTCGATGTGCATGAGGCCCTTGAACAGGGCGGCGTAGCCGACCACCATCGCGAGCCCGATGGCCACGATCACCACACCGGCGCGAGATCGCCGACGGGCGATCGGGACACGGTCCCCGCGCCTGCGCTCCGCCTTCCACGCGCCCATGCGATTCCTCTCGAGAACAGTTCGGCTCCGACGCTGCGGGGCCTCTCCCCGCACCAGGCGAAAGCGTAGGCCCGCTGCGACGGCGGCACATAACGCTTGGTCGGACGATGAGCCCAAGACCACCAGCTTCACCCCGGTGGAGGTCATTTCCGTGTCGTGATCGTGATGATCGCAGCCGCACGGAGCCCCGGGCCGGGGCGTGCGACTCCGAATCAGCCGGGGATCAGGAGCCCCCGGGCCCGCTCTGCCAGGCGTGCGCGACCAGCTCACGAAGCACGTCGGTGTCCACGTCCTCGAGCTTCCTCACCCACACGCACCCGGCCCCTCGGCGGTGCGTGCCCAGCCGGTCCAGCAGCTCACCAGCACGCGGGCCGTTCTGCAGTCCGTACAGGGCGAGATCCGCCGCGCGCGGGCTGAAACCGACGCGGAAGCTGTCTCCCTCCCGACCGGTGGCATAGACGTAGTGGTACTGCCCGAAGCCGATCATGCTGGGGCCCCACATCCTCGCCTGCTCCCCGGTAACACCGGTGAACAGCTCCAGCAGCTCTGCGCCCTCTCGTCGGCGACGGTCCCCGAGGCCCTCCAGGAACTGCTGCGGGGAGATGTCGGTGGGGCGCGTGGATCCCGAAGCGCGCGTGCCGGTGGTCCGCCGACTGCCCGTGGCCGCAGGGGCGCCTGCATCGGTTACGGTGAAGGTGGCGGTGCGCCGCTGCGGGGTCGGGGGCTCGCGCATGCTCATGCCGTGCTCCTCGAGCGCCGACTGCAGCCGTCTGCCGGCGGCGGGCCCGACGCCGTGCAGCTGCGCCAGATCGGGCCAGTCCGCCCCTGCGAGTGATCGGAGCGTCGTCAGTCCCTGCTCGGCGAGCGCGCGAGCAGCCGGCCGCCCCACTCCCGGGATGTCACCGATCAGGCCGTCCGGACCGCTCATGGAGCTCACCGTAGTGCTCGGCCGCAGTTGCCGTCGATCCTCGCGGCACGAACCGGGTGGGCAGGCCGATCCGTGCGGGCCCGTCGGACGTGCCGCCATCCCGTCGCAGCAGGTCGACCGCTTGGACGCCCATCTCGTAGCGCGGGACGCGCACCGTGCTGAGGCCGGGAGTCACCAGCGCGGCGAACTCGATGTCGTCCCAGCCCACGACGCTGATCTGGCCGGGCACCGCCACGCCGAACCCGCGCAGTCGTTCCATCAGCGCCAGAGCCATCAGGTCGTTGTAGACCAGCACCGCGGTGACATCCGTCTGCAGGACGGCCTCGGCCCCCTGTCTTCCGCCCTCGACCGTCGGGGCGAACGAGCCCAGGTCGGTCCACTCGGTACCGATCTCGGCGCAGATCTCCTCGATCACGGCGCGCCGGACGGTGTCGGAGCGGCTGACCCCGGGGCCGCCGACGTAGCCGAGGCGGCGGTGGCCCATCCGGCGCAGGTGCCGGATCGCGGCGGGGATGCCCGGGGTCACGTCGGCGAACACGCCTGGCAGGTCCGGGGAGACGCGGTTGACGAGACTGAGCGGCGTCATGGAGGCAGCCTCCTCCAGCGCGCTCTCGTCCATCCGGCTGGAGCAGAGCACGATGCCGTCGACCTGGCCGGCCAAGGTGCGCACCAGCGGCAGCTCCCCCTCCGGGCTCTCGCCCGCGTCGGTGATCAGCAGCTGCGCTCCCACGTGGTGCGCACGCGCCTGGGCGCCCTTGAGCACGGCCGGGAAGAACGGGTTCTCCAGGTCCGGGACGATCACCCCGTAGACACCGTACCGGCCGGTGATCAGCGCACGCGCGGTGCGATTGGGGCTGTATCCGAGGTCGGCCGCGGCGGCGCGGACCCGTTCGCGAGTGCTCTCGCCGACCATCTCGGGGCGCTGGAACACCCGGGAGACGGTCGCGATCGAGACCCCGGCGCGGGCCGCCACATCCTTCAGCGTGATCGCCATCCGGTGCCTCCGTCTCCTCCGCCCGGGCACGTCGGCCCGATCTGCAAAGTTTGCAGTCTCACCGCATCCTACGTCGCGGAATGTCCTGTCGCGCAGGCCCGGGATATGCAATCGTTTACGGTGTGAGGGTTCGGAACGCTGACGTCCGCAGACCTCGCCACGCGTTCCCTGCTGACGCCTCGGCAGACCTCGCCCACCCTCGACCCGTGCTCGATCGGAGACACCCATGACCCTGCGCACCGATTCCCTCGAGGCCGGCATCCGCTACGACGGATCTGCCCGCCACCTGTACCTGACAGCTCGCTCCGCGGACGCCCTCACCCCCTTCGAGGGCGAGACCACGGCCGCCGGGGACGTGCACGAGCTGACCGGCCCGCTGTCCACCACCAACGCGAAGGCCCTGCAGGCCGCATTCCCCGTGCTTCGCCCGCAGCTGATCTCCGGGCATCGCACCTCCGTGGGAACCGGCGACCGCACCGGCCTGGCGACGCCGGGCCAGGCGCGCGCCTTCGGTGCCGTCGGCGGAGACGTGATGCCCGTGCTCGCCCAGCAGTCGATCCGCGAGATGGACCGCCTGGGCCGCAGCGCCCAGTCCGTCATGGACGAAGCGGTCTTCGGACTGCTCGAGGCCGGCTGGGACCGCGGCTTCGGGGCCGACTGCGACCACATCAAGAGCACCGACGGCATCGACCGCGGGCTCGCAGCCGGCTTCACGATGTTCACCCTCGATCCGGGCGACCTCGTCGCCGACGTGACCGGCGGCGTCAGCGAGGCCGACGCCGCCGCCCTCCCCTGGGACCAGCTCGAGGACTCCCTGGCCGCCGTGAGGACGCGGTACGTCGGGATGACCGTGGACGTCGGCCACTCCCAGATCGAGGTCACCGAGGAGGACGTGCTGACGGCCGCGGTGAAGTACGGCCGCGCGGTGGTGGAGGCGATCCGCCTGTACCGCCACGCCACCGAGAACGCCCAGCACGAGATCGAGATCGAGTTCGCCGTCGACGAGACCGCGTGGCTGACCACGTTCTTCGAGCACTACTACCTGGCCTCGGAGCTGAAGCGCCTGGGGGCCTCATGGTTCAGCTTCGCCCCGCGCTACGTCGACGGCTTCGAGAAGGGGCTGGACTTCCTGGGCGACACCGAGGAACTGCGCACCAACCTCGAGGCCCACCACGCGATCTCCGAGCAGTTCGGCGGCTACAAGATCTCGCTGCACTCGGGCTCGGACAAGTTCTCGATCTACCCGCTGTGCGTCGAGGCCACCGACGGACACGTGCACCTGAAGACCTCGGGCACCAGCTACCTGTGCGGACTCGAGATCGTCGCCGCGCACGATCCGGAGCTGTTCGCGGCGATCTGGGACATCTCCCGCGCCTCCTACGTCAAGGCCCGCGCGAGCTACCAGGTCTCCGCCCAGGAGGACCGCACCCCGACCTCGCTGGACGGCGTGGACCTCGTGGAGCTGATCCGCTCGGACGACGCCCGCCAGATCCTCCACGTCGGCTACGGCGACTCGCTGAACGGGACCGACGCCGCCGGCGCCTCGATCCACGACCGCTTCCTCGAGGTGGTCACCGCGCACCAGGAGCAGCACACCGACATCGTCGCCGAGCACATCGGCAGGCACCTCGCCCCGTTCGCCGCGGGAACCGCCGGACGCTGACCCCGAGCCACCGGCCGGCTGCTGGCTGCTGGCTGCTGGCTGCTGGCTGCTGGCTGCTGGCTGCTGAGGGAGGGTGGCACGAACTTGTAGCTGAGCGGCACGCGCCCTCCCCTCACAGGGGTCGCGGGCCGCTCAGCTACACCTTTTTGCCACCGGCCCGCGGCGCCGTGCCGTCGAGCAGGACCGGCCCCCACGCTGTGCACCGCGCAGGGTGGGCTGCGCGGGTCAGGCCACGCAGGTCAGGAGATCGACCGCTTGGGCATCGTCCACGGCACCACGACCAGCAGGATGACCAGCAGCGTCGCCAGCAGCGCCCCGATGACGGCGGCCTCCACGCGGCCCAGGACCACGTCGACGACGAACACGGCGACGCCCGTCAGCAACAGCGCCAGCAGCACGATCGCCGCCATCAGCAGCCGGTTGGCGATGCGCACCATCTCGTCCTTGACGCGCTGGCGGAACAGGCGCCGGTGGATCCCGACCGGGGTGAGCAGCAGGGCGACGATCACCAGCGCCAGCAGCAGCAGTCCGAGGTACAGGTAGATCTGGAACTGGTCGAGCTGGTCGAAGCGGGACTGGAAGGGCAGCACGATAAGGAAGGCGGCGAGGATCTGCGACCCCGTCTGGAGCACGCGGATCTCCTGGAGCAGCTCGTTCCAGTTCCGATCGAGCTTCTGGGCCTCGGTCTCGTCACGGCTGTATCCCCAGCCGACCTCGGATGACTCCTGCTCCGCGCGCATGGCCGTCAGTGTAGGGACGGTGGTCATGGAGCGCGAGGCCGAGCGGTAGGTGCCAGGATGAGGGTACGAGCGTCGGAAGGAGACGGTGGTGCTGGGATCGTTGATCTGGACGGCGTTGTGGTGGGCGGTGTACCTGCTGGTGTTCCGGCAGGACCGTCGGCGGGTGCGCAATGGTGTGCTGCTGCTGATCGCCCTGAACGCGAGCGTCTCGCTGGTGACTCAGCTCGTCTCCACGCTGCCTCTGGGCAATCTGTTCGCCCTCGCCGTGGGGATCGTCTCGCTGCTGGGCGTGCTCGCCCTCGGCGTGTTCATGGTCGCCAACGGGCTGACGATGGTGCGCAAGGAGGGGCGCTCGCTGGGCAACCTGCTGTCGGGTCTGGCCGGGGCTGCTCTGCTCGCCGCTCCCTGGATCGCGGCCGCCCTGGTGCTGACGATGGCGCCGCTCGCGATCGGCGCCGGCGCCCTGTTGGCCCTGGTCTCGCTGCACGTGGGCATCGCGTTCCTGGTTTTCCTGTGCGCCTCGGTCCCCTATCAGCTCTTCCCCCGCCAGCTCAGCACCACGGGCATCATCATCCACGGCTCGGGGTTGATCAACGGGAAGGTCAGCAAGCTGCTGCGGGGACGCCTTGATCGTGCGGTCGCCGAGCGGGACCGGCTGCTGGCGGCGGGTCTCGATCCGTTGCTGGTTCCCTCCGGCGGCAAGGGCGAGGACGAGCTGCGCCCGGAGGGCGAGGCGATGGCCGAATACCTGATCGACGAGGCCGGGATCCCCGCCGATCGGGTGCACGCCGAGACCGAATCCCGCACCACCGAGGAGAACGTGATCCTCTCCCACCGGATCCTCGACGAGGCCGGCCACCAGGGGCCGTACATCGTCGCGACCTCTCGGTACCACGCCTTCCGCGCCGCCCTGCTGGCGCGACGGCTGGGCTTCGCCGATGAAGCCGTCGGCGGGCGCACTGCCTTCTACTACGTACCCAGCGCCACCCTGCGCGAGTTCATCGCAGTGATGTCGTACCACAAGGTGTGGAACGCGGTGCTGCTGCTCCCGTCTCTGGCGTTCGTGGCCCTACTGGTCAGAGCAGCTTTCCTGGCGCCCTGAGGAGAGCACGGTCCCGCTGCGGGCCGAAGCCCTGCGGCGGGCCGAACGCTCCCTCACGGCAACTGGTCGGACCCGACAGTCGCTCAGCCGCGCTCGTCCAGGGCGCGCACGCCCCGCCACGCGGCGGGGATCAGCAGGGCGGCGAGCAGCGCCTTGACCACGCCGCCGGGGATGAACGGCCACACTCCCGCGGCCAGGATGCCACCGAGGCCGAGCTCCGCACCCATCACGGCGTTGAGGATCATCGCCAGGTAGGGCACGCCGATCAGGAACGGGACGGCGCTGGCGGCGATGAAGCCGGCCATGGCCCCGAGCGGCCTGCGGTCCCAGGCGCGCTCGGCGAACCAGCCGGCCACGAAGGCCGCGGGCACGAAGCCCAGGATGAACCCGAAGCTGGGCGAGAGCACCGCGGCGGGGCCGCCGGTGAACTCCGCGAAGATCGGGGCTCCGGCGAGGCCGGCGAGCAGGTAGGTGAGCATCGCGGCCGCGCCGCGGCGGGAGCCCAGGGCGGCACCGACGAGGATCACCCCGAGGGTCTGCCCTGTGATCGGGACCAGGGGCAGCGGGATCGTGACCTGCGCGAGGAGTGCGACCACGGCGGTTCCCGCCAGGACCAGGACGGCATCGCGCAGGCGGGTGCGGTGCGGGGTCAGGGCATCGGCCAGGACGGGACGGCGGGCCGGGACGGCGATCGCGGACATCGGGCTCCTCAGGGTGATGGTCGGCGGAAGAGGACAGCCTAGAACACGCGGGGACTCACCGACTTCTCACGCTCACCTGCCCGCAGTACGCCGCGGATCCCTCGCCCGCGCGGTTCGCGTGGCGTGATCACAGTCGCGCGATGACGCCGAGTTCGGTGCGGGTCCACCAGTTCCCCGTCTCCCGCCGTTCGGCGGCGGTGGCGTAGCGGTACTCGTAGTACTTCACGCGCAGGGCGGTCGGTGCGGCGCCGTTGAAAGGGTCGGTGCGCAGCAGCCGGCGGATCGCGGGGTCACCCTCGCGCAGCTTCTCCAGCAGCGCCACGAACCAGGCCTGGGCGCCGGGGCGCAGCGCGAGGAACCACATCTGCCAGTCCAAGCGCAGGTGATACGGCGCGAACTGGCGCGAGCGCCGTCGCACGTCGCCGGGCTTGCCCTTGAACTCGTAGGGCCGCCAGGCCTCGTCGTCGGCCGATTCCGGATCCTCGGCCAGGGTGCCCTCGATGACCACTTCGAAGCGGCGCTCGGTCATGGAGCCGAAGGCGCCGTAGGCGTTGACCAGATGGAAGCGGTTGAAGCTGGCGTTCATCAGCTGGTACCGGGAGAAGAGGTTCTTCAGCGGCTTCCAGCTCAGCACGGCGAGGAACGCGAACACGGCGATGATCAGGAGGTGCCACCACAGCGGCGAGGCCTCGCCGCCTTCCGTGCCCGTCGTGCCGTCGGGCCCGATCGGGAGGTTCTGCCAGCCCCAGCCCGGCCAGGGGCCGCCGACGATCCAGCGCAGGAAGGAATCGCTGATCGCCGAGAAGGCGACGATGATCGTCAGCCAGTTCAGCCAGGCATAGTTGCCGGTGACCACCAGGAACAGCTGGCTGAGGATGACCAGGACGGCCGCGATCGAGGCGATGGGCTGGGGCAGGAGCACCAGCCAGATCACGCCCAGCTGGATCGCGTGGCTGCCCAGTACCTCGAGGCGGTGCCACCAGTGGGGTGTCAGATGCGCCCGGCGACTGAGCGGGTTGGGCATCGGCTGGGTCTGGTGGTGATGGTCCATCGCGGTCAGATCGCGCCAGGACTGATCCCCGCGCATCTTGATCATCCCGGCACCGAACTCGAGCCGGATCAGCATCCAGCGCAGGAACCACAGGATCAGCAGCGGCGGCGCGACCTCGTGCGAGCCCAGGAAACCGACGATGAAGCCGCACTCCAGCAGCATCGACTCCCAGCCGAAGCTGTAGAACGTCTGGCCGACGGAGTGGATCGAGAGGTAGAGACCCCACATGATCAGGAACACCGGGATCGTGGTCCACGCCGGCCCCAGCTGGGCGATGCCGAGCACGACGGACAGGCCCAGCACGATGCCCACCACGCACATGATCCGCAGCAGCCGGTCGCTGTAGGGGGTGCGCCGCCAGTGGAACAGGCTCGGCGCGTGACGCGCGCCGGCCCGCTCGAGATACTCCGGCACGGGCAGCAGGCCCCGCTCCCCCAGCAGCGCCGGGAACTGGTTCAGGGTGGAGAGGAAGGCGAGCACGAACACGGCGGCGACGCCGCGCAGGATGACCTCGCGGGCGATCGTGTAGTCGTGCCCGTCCAGCAGTGCCAGCCAGTTCGTCCACTCCACGGTGCTCACCTCCGGGTCTCGGATGCTCTTTGATTGTGCCCCGGTCGGCGGCCGACGTCAGCTGACCCGTCCGACCGGTTCCACGGTGCCGGGTCAGCCTCGGCGCCGCTCCGGCCCGGACAGCGCGAAGGCCTCGGCCCAGTCGGCGGGGTCCACGTCCCGGGGAAGGGCGCGAGGGTGATAGCCGAAGCGGTCGCAGAAGGTACGGGCCTGCCGGGCGGTCAGTCCCCCGCTGCGGCGAAGGATCTGTTCGATCCCGCGGCCGGGCCCGGTGAAGACGTCCCGTACCAGCCGGTGGTATGCCCGACGGTCCGCAGCCGGGACGAGCGGCTCCCGCCGACGGCGGATGATCAGCAGGCCGGAGTCGACGCTGGGCCGGGGCCTGAAGGCTGTCGCGGGGATCCGGCGGTCCAGGGAGACCTCGAACCACGGCCACCACTGCGCGGTCATCATGGTCACCCCGCCCACGCCGGCGCGCTTGCGCGCGACCTCCCATTGCGTGATGAGCAGGGCGTCGCTCCAGCCGCCGGCGCGGAACAGATGCCGCAGGGCGGGAGTGGTGAGGTGGTACGGCAGGTTGGCCACGAGCGTGGACCCCGCCGGCGGGGCATGGCGCAGGATGTCGCCGCACCGGACCGTGACGTGTGCCGGGACTCGCCGGGACAGCGCGTGTACGGCGCGCTCGTCGATCTCGACCGCCTCGAGCGGTCGGCCCAGACGGGACAGCGGCAGGGTCAGGGCGCCGTCGCCGGCGCCCCACTCGACGATGGCGCCGTCGGTGGCGGCGACGAGCTCGACGATGCGGCCGATGACACGGCGGTCGCGCAGGAAGTTCTGACCCAGTTCATGGGCTCCGGGATGGTGACGATGCACGGTGGCTCCTCGGGGAAAGGCAGGAGCCGGGCAGCATGAAGCGCCGCCCGGCGGTGGACCGGGGGCGGCGCGGAATCGTCAGAGGGTAGTCGGGATCCGCGCCGTCAGCGGCGGCGGATCCGAACGAATATCGAGGCACTCATGAAGACGACGGTACGAACGAGTGCGGGTGGGAGCAACGGAATTTCTGGTCGGCGGTCCCTGCGCAAGGGCACCCCGGACCGCACTCGGCTCGCCACGGTCGCGGCCGTGATCCGCGGCAGCGCGGTGATCTGCGGCCGTCCGCTATCCGGTCAGGCCGGGCAATGACGGCACGGACAGATGCGGGGACACCGCCGTCCAGGCCCACCAGGTGG
The DNA here is from genome assembly GCF_042666305.1 of Brachybacterium sp. GCM10030268. Classification (NCBI taxonomy): domain Bacteria; kingdom Bacillati; phylum Actinomycetota; class Actinomycetes; order Micrococcales; family Dermabacteraceae; genus Brachybacterium; species Brachybacterium sp. GCM10030268. Next base: position 638,105 of record NZ_JBHTCW010000001.1, read on the forward strand.
CGGCGGCCAGCACGAGGACGAACGTGAGGTTCCACAGCCAGGCCGGCAGCGGCGAGAGCTGGGCGAGCTGGGCCGGGTCATCCGAACGGCCGCCTGAGCTCATCACGGCGCCCAGGTGGCGCCACGCGCCGATCAGCAGGAACGCGCCTGCGGCGAGGGTGATCAGGGCATTCAGCGCCGCGCCGCCCCACCACCAGGCGGCACCGACGCCGGCGGCCGTGACGAGCACCGCCAGCAGCGTGTGGCCTGAGCGGGTGAACACGAGCGAGAGGACCAGCACCACGAAAGCGGCGAACAGGGCGGTGCGGGCCCATCCGTGCAGAGCGATCTGGATCAGCAGCGTCCCGAGGATCGCGGGGGCCGGATAGCCGGCCCAGGTCGAGGCGAGTCGGCCCAGGCCGCGACGGGGGCCGACGGTCACGGCATGGCCGGACATGTCGGCGCTGACGACGAAGCCGGTGAAGCGGCGGCCGGCGAGGATGCCGATGGCGGCATGGCCGAGCTCGTGGACGATGGTCACTGCGAGCCGCGCGAGGCGCCACACGGGCGGCAGCACCACGGCGGCGAGCGCCGCGGCGAGGGAGAGCATGATCCACCAGCCCGGCTCGGGTGCCGTGCCGGGGGCGACGCGCTCCCAGATCTCACCGGCAAGGTTCTGCAGATCCATCCGGCCATGGTGCCAGTCGCGCCGAGGGGGTACCTGGGAGCCGGAGTTCGGCCTCAGCAGCGGCCGCGTCGGGACCGTCGGGGGACTTCTGCCGCCCCGTCCGCGCGGCACCATGGCACACTGTGCCGATCCGTCGACGCCGACCGATCGGCGCCCATCCCAGGAACCAGGTGGCCCCCGCGATGCCGGATCTCGACCCCGCTCTCGCCCGCTGGATCACGGCACCGGGCGAGGATCCGCAGAATCCTCTGCTCCGTACCGTGTTCGACCTGCCCGCGCCGCCGGTCTCTGCCCGTCTGCTGGTCACGGGGCTCGGTACGTTCCGTGCCTATCTCAACGGTGCTCCGACCTCCGGGGCCCGCCTGGATCCGGGCCTGACGGACCCGCGACGCCGGGTGCAGGTGTGTGACCTCGATGTCACCACGCTGCTGGCAGCGGGCCCCAACGCGCTGGGCATCGAGCTCGGGCGCGGCTTCCACGGGATGCGCACGCCGAACGTCTGGCGCTGGGAGCAGGCGCCCTGGCGCGGTCCGGTGCGGGCCTGGGCGCATCTGGAGATCGGGCTCGCCGACGGCAGCTCCCGCTCCATCGCCACCGACGAGGGGTGGCGGACCCGGCCGGGGCCCATCGTCGAGGACTCGATGTACGAGGGCGAGACGTTCGCCCCCGAGGAGGCGCCCGAGGCGTGGCGGCTGCCGGACTACGACGATTCCGCGTGGCACCCGGTGCTCGTGGATTCGCCCGGCACGGGTTCCCGGATCGGGACGGCCGCGCCGGCTCCGCTCCTGCAGGTCCAGGAGCAGGAGCCGGTGGTCGTCCAGGGCGAGTTCACCCCGGCCGTGGTCTCCTCGAGCCCCGAGCGCATCGTCCTGGACATGGGCCGCGTGCTCGCCGGCTGGAGCCGGTACCAGCTCGCAGCTGAGGTGGGCCTCGACGCGGAACCGGTCGAGTTCGTGGCCCGGCACGGAGAGAAGCTGCGCGATGACGGCACGGTCGACGACGACAACGAGCACATCTACACCGACCGGTTCCAGGAGGACCGGGTGCGCCTGGAACCGGCCTTCGCCCGGTCTTTCGAGCCACAGCACAGCTACAAGGGATTCCGGTTCGTCCAGCTGGAGCCGCTTCGCGGTGACCTCGGCGGTCTCGAAGTCACCGGCGTGCTCGCCCACGCGGACCTCGCCCCCGCCAGCACGCTGAGCTCCTCCGACACCTACCTGGAGCGGTTCGATACGGCGATGAGGGCCTCGCTGGCCAACAACATGCACCATGTGCCCACCGACACCCCGATGCACGAGAAGAACGGGTGGACCGGGGACGCACTGACCTCCCTGGCGGCGATGGTCACGAGCTTCGACATGCATCGGATGCTGCGGAAATGGGCCAGAGACCAGGCAGACACGCAACGCGCCGACGGGTCGCTGGCCGTGATCGCGCCGACCCCCGGATGGGGCTACGAGGAGCTCTCCCCCGCCCCGGAGTGGACCACACTGCTGCCCGTGCTGCTCGAAGAGCTGGCCGTCGAGTACGGGGACACGGAGGCGGTGCGCGAGCACGGGCAGGCGGCCGCGGCGTATCTGGACTACGAGCTCTCACGCCGCGACGAGGACGGTCTCATCTCCGGTGTGCTCGGTGACTACCTCACGCCCGGCAGTTCCGGTCCGGCACCGGAGGACAAGCGGCTGACGGCGACCCTGTTCGTCGCGAGGGCACTGCGGTCCCTCGCCCACGCCCTCGAGCTCGCGCGCGCCGCCGACGGCAGCGGGGCAACCGGGGACGAGGGTGCGGCGGCCGGCACACTGCACACGCCCGATCGTCTGCGCCGGCATGCCGCACAGCTCGAGGCCGCGGTCAACGCGGCCTTCCTCGACACTGCTCATGGCATCTACCGCGATCCGAGCTCGAGCGAATACCACCAGACCAGCAATCTGCTGCCCCTGGCCTTCGGGATCGTGCCCGAGGAGCACGTACAGCACGTGGTGGCGGGCCTGGTCGCGGACATCGAGGCGCGCGGGGGCCATCACGACTGCGGACACATCGGGGTGCGGTATCTGCTGCCGGTACTCTCCGCACACGGGCACGGTGACCTGGCATATCGAGTGCTGTGCGCCCCGACCGCGCCGGGATGGCGAGCCTGGCTGGAGGCGGGCAACTCGACCTTCATGGAGATGTGGGAGAACCCGCGCTCGTGCTCGCACTACTTCATGGGCACGCCGGTGACCTGGATCCACGAGCACGTGGCCGGGCTGCGGCGCGGGCGCGATGGCTGGCGGGAGTTCCTGGTCGCCCCCGATCCCGATGTCCCCGTCGGCCGCATCGCACTGACCCGCCGCACCCGCCATGGCGAGATCGCGGTGGAGGTGGATCGCGAGGCCGCGACGGTGACCGTGACCGTGCCCGCCGGGACCCGCGCCCGAGTGGTGCTGCCAGGGATCGAGCAGGTCCTCGAGGCCGGTCGGCATACCATCGGGCGCCCGGCACCGTGACACGGACGACGCCCGCCGGTGCCGGCATGTGCCGGACCCGACGGGCGTCGTGGTCGTGACCGAGATCCGCGAGGCGGACCCGCCGGTCGTCAGGGCCGGTCAGTGACCGGCCGGAGCGCTCAGATGGAGCGGATGTTCACTGCCTGCATGCCCTTGGGGCCCTGCTCGGTCTCGAACTCCACTCGCTGGTTCTCCTCGAGGTCGCGGCGGCCGGTGCCGGCGATCGCGCTGAAGTGCGCGAACACATCGGCGGAGCCGTCCTCGGGGGCGATGAACCCGTAGCCCTTGTCGGAGTTGAACCAGGTGACGATGCCAGTAGCCATGGCGATATTCCTTCGTTGTCGTGAGCCACGTTCGTGACCCGTGTATCCGTGGCGACGGCGCCGCCGCGGATGGGTGGCACCCCGGGCGTCGCGCCGACCGATGCGGTCGGCGCTGCCCGTGCGGGGTGCAGGTGCGGCCTCCAGGGCCGCCTGAGCCGCGGCCAGCGACAGAAAGTCGCCGATGCGGCCGAACTGGGGCCCGTAGGCCGTGTGGACCGGCGCGTCAGCGCTGCTGACGACGTGGCCGGCGTACTCTCCGGCGAGCGTGGCGACATGGGTGTCGTGATCGGCTCGGAGCCAGGAGAGGGTGGGGTGCGCTGCAACGGTCGCGGAGGCGGCCGTCGGCGCGGACGTGAGGGGTGACGTGGGGACGTCGACGTGCGGGGAAAGTGCGGAGGAGGTGATGAAGTACCAATTTCGTAGATAGTGCGACGCGACCGTCGTCGGTCCGCCTCGAGAACGAGACGTCACGCGCCGTGCGATCATCCGCTCCCGGAGCACCCGATCTCCGCGACCCGGAGGTGCGGCGCGTGCTTCCCCCGCCGTGAGGCGGGATCGTGCGAACAACTGCATTGAGCCTACGGCATGGACGGGGATGCTCGTGCACGCGTGTGATCCATCGGACGGAGGACACCTGGACCCCCTGGTCAGGCGGGAACGCGGCGCTGGGTCTCACTCCTCCCAGCGCACCTCGTCGGCGTCCTTGTCGGGCCGGAACCCTCGCCAGACGGGGTGGCGCAGCCGGCCGTCCCCGGTCCGCTCGGTGTACTGCACCTCGCCGACGAGATCCGCGCGCACCCACTGGACGTCGCGGCTGTCCGCCGCGGGCACGTCGTCCGCGGGTGGAGTCTTGCGGGTGCGGGAGCGGAGTGTGCCGGCGGCCTTCTCGAGATCGCGTTCGGTGAAACCGGTGCCGACGCGCCCGGCGTAGCTCAGCTCGCCGTCGGCGTCCGGCACGGCGATCAGCAGCGATCCGATGGTGCCCGAGCGGGCCCCTTTCCCCTCCCGCCAGCCGATGACGACCACCTCCTGGTGGCGCTCGTTCTTGATCTTGATCCAGGTGCGGCTGCGTTTTCCGGCCCGGTAGGTGCCGTCCTCCTTCTTCGCCATCACGCCTTCGAGCTGCAGCTGCTTGGACAGCTGGATCGCGTGGTCCACGTCGCCGTGGTCGGCGTGGGGCAGCTGGACGTGCTCGGCGGGTTCGGCGACCTCGTACAGCGCGTCGCGGCGCTCGCGGTACGGGGCACGCAGCAGGGATTCGCCGCCGCGCACCAGCAGGTCGAACAGCATCACGTGGGCCTCGACCTCCTGCCGGGCGCGTTCGACGTCCCGTTCGCGCGTGAGCCCGAGCCGCTGCTGCAGGCGGGAGAAGGAGGGGCGGTCCTGGGCGTCCAGGGCCACGATCTCGCCGTCGAAGACGGTCTCGCCCGCGGCGAGGACATCGGGGTCGACGACCCCGCGCAGCTCCTGGAGCTCGGGGAAGGCATCGGTCGTGTCGTGCCCGTTGCGGCTGGTCAGGCGCACGGCGTCCTCGGTGACGGTGGCGATCACGCGGACGCCGTCCCACTTCATCTCGAAGGCCCACTCGTCCTCGTCGCGGATGTCGTCGCGGCTTCCCAGGGTGGCGAGCATGGGCGAGATCGGCTCGCTCATCTCCGTCACGGTCGAGGAGCGGCCCCGGGAGGCACCCTTCGTCGACGAGCCCTTGGCCGCGTCGCCCTCCTCGGCCTTCCTCGTGCGCTTACCCTTACTCGTGCTCGTGCTCGTGCTCGTGCTCGTGCTCTCGCGATCGTCCTTGTTCTTGCTCTTGCTCTTGCTCTTGCTCCCGGGCTTGTCGGTGCTCTTGCCCTTGTCCTTGCCCTTGCTCGTGGACGCTCGCTTCGAGCCCGCCGCGTCGTCCTCGTCGGGCTGGTCCTTCATCAGATGCAGCAGCCAGTTGGAGTCGGCCTCCTCCTTCGCGGCCGGCGTCTTCTTCTTCCCGCCCATGCCGCCGGTCTGGATGAACGCGTAGCGCCGGGGCACCCCGCCGAGACCACCGTCCTCACGGCCGTGGCAGATCGCGATGACCTCCTTGCCCTCGCGCCACTTCTCGATCTCGATGGTGCCGGCATCCCAGATCGTGACCTCTCCCCCGCCGTACTCGTCCTTCGGGATCGTGCCCTCGAAGGTGCCGTACTCCAGGGGGTGGTCCTCCGTCTGGACGGCGAGACGGTTCACGTCGACCTCGAGCGGCGGACCCTTGGGCACCGCCCAGGAGACCAGCACGCCCTCGTGCTGAAGACGGAAGTCCCAGTGCAGGCGGGAGGCGTGATGCTCCTGGATGACGAACATCGGCTCGTCGGCATCCAGAGCGTCCTGGGCATCCTCGGAGGCGCCCGGACTCGCCTCGGGCACGGGCTCGGGCGTCTTGTCCGGGTCCCGCTTGGAGCGGTAGACCTCCAGCCGGTCCCGGGCGCGATCGGCCGACGGGGAGTCGTCCTCGCCGGACCCGTCGTCGCCGGCGTCCTCGCCGTAGCCCAGCGGGGCGATCGGGTCGAGGCCGTCCTCGACGCGCTCGAGCACCTCCTCGAACTCGAGGTGGTCGAGGTCCGGGTCCTCGATCTCCTCCCAGGTGCGCGGCGCGGCGACCGTCGGCCGCAGTCGCCCGCGCAGGGAGTAGGGGCACACGGTGGTCTTCTTGCCGTTGTTCTGGGACCAGTCCACCAGCACCTTGCCCTCGCGCAGGGACTTCTTCATGTCGCTGACGACGTGGTCGGGATGATCCGCCTCCAGGGCGCGGGCCAGCTGGTGGGCGACGTCGGAGACCTCCTCGGAGGTGCTGGCGCCATCCAGGGGCGCGTACAGGTGGATGCCCTTGGACCCGGAGGTGACCGGGAAGGCGTCCAGGCCCATGTCGGTGAGGATCTCGCGGCACCACTGGGCCACCCGCGCGCAGTCGGCCAGCTCCGCGCCCTTGCCGGGATCGAGGTCGAGCACCAGGCGGTCGGGGTTTGCCGGTTCGAGGTCGTCGTCGAAGCGCCACTGCGGGGTGTGGATCTCCAGGGCGGCCAGCTGGGCGAGCCAGACCAGCACCGCGGTCTCGTCGACCAAGGGGTAGGTCGAGGGCCCGTCGCTGTGCTCGATATCCGCCCGCGGCATCCAGTCGGGCGCGAAGTCCTCCAGGTCCTTGCGGAAGAAGACCTTGCCGGGATCGTCCTCGGTGCCGACCCCGTCGACCCATCGCTTGCGGGTCGCCGGACGCCGCGTGGCCTGCGGGATCAGCACCGGGGCGACGCGCCGGTAGTAGTCGATCACCTCGCCCTTGGTGGTGCCCGTGGAGGGATAGAAGACCTTGTCGAGATTGGACAGGCGCAGCTCGCGCCCCTCGACCTCGACCCGCTGTTCTCCGGTAGCCATGGGGACACTGTGCCGCAGGTCATGCGATCCGTCACGAAGATCCCCGGCGAACTGCCCGCTCACGAGTCCGCGTCGGCCGGCTCCTCGGGCCCGGGCTCCCATCGCAGCAGATCCCCGGGCTGGCACTGAAGCACCTCGCACAGCGCCTCCAGCGTGGAGAAGCGCACCGCCTTGGCGCGGCCGTTCTTGAGCACGGCGAGATTGGCGGGGGTGATGCCGATGCGCTCGGCGAGGTGCCCGACGGACATCTTGCGGCGCGCGAGCATCACGTCGATGTCGACGACGATCGCCATCAGATGACCTCGTCGAGCTCGGACTGCAGATTCCGCGCCCTGGCGAGGGTCTCGGTGGCCTGGGCCAGCAGCTGGCGCTGGACGTAGACCACCAGCGCGACCCCGGCGATCACCAGGGACGCGCCGCACAGGAGGCCCACGAGGCCGGGAGCCACCTCGTCCCCGGGCGTGGTGCGGTTGGCGACGGCGGCGATCACCGCGATCGCGAACGGGAAGAGTGCCTCGACGGCGATGGCGCCGATGATGAGGTCGACGTAGCGGAACGAGCGGCGGGAGAAGACCCGGCCGCGGCGCACCAGTGTCAGCAGCCGCAGGATGCTCACGCCTACGACCTGCAGCGCGAGCACGGCCAGCACGGCGATCCCGGTCAGGAGCGTCGCCGTGAGCGCGGAGACCCCCGATCCGGTCATGTCCCGCCACAGCAGCGGCACGATGACGAACTGGACCGCGAGCGCTCCGGCGAGCGCGAGCCAGATGATGACCCGTAGGACCTGGACGCTGATCGTGCCCATGACACCTCCCTTATCGGACGACGGCAACAATCTATCGTTTATCGATGGGCCTGGCAAGCGATCGTCGGGCAGCAGGCAGCGGCAAGCAGCCGCTGGGCGAGGCAGACGCCCCGGGCGGAGGACTGATGGCCTCGGCCGACCTACCGACCGTCACTGGTCCGGTGCGCCGACGTCGTGGTGTGATGGAGTATGCGCGCGATATGGAGCGGTGAGATCACGTTCGGGCTCGTGAACGTGCCGGTGAAGCTGTATGGAGCGACCCGGTCGCACGACGTCTCCCTGCACCAGGTTCACGATGAGGACCACGGCCGGATCCGCTACAAGCGGGTGTGCGAGGTGTGCGGCCGCGAGATCGACTACGACCACATCGAGAAGGCCTACGACGACGGCGACAAGACCGTGATCCTCACCGACGAGGAGCTGGATTCCCTGCCGGCCGAGGACAACGACGAGATCGACGTGGTCCAGTTCGTGCCCGACGAGCAGATCGATCCCATCCTGCTGGGCACCTCCTACTTCCTCGAGCCCGTCGGCCGCTCATCGAAGGCCTACGTGCTGCTGCACAGCACGCTCGAGGACACCGAGCGCACCGCGGTGGTGACGTTCACGCTGCGCACCCGGACGCGCCTGGGAGTGCTGCGTATTCGCGATGACCTGCTGGTGCTGCAGACGCTGCGCTGGCCGGAGGACCTGCGCGAGGCGGATTTCGGCCCCTCGAAGTCGAAGGTCAGCAAGAAGGAGAAGACGATGTCCGCCGCGTTGGTCGAGCAGTTCAGCGGCGACTTCGAGCCCGAGCAGTTCACCGACGAGTACCAGGCTCAGCTGCAGGAGCTGGTGGACGCCAAGCTCGAGGAGGGCGACACCGTCGATACTGACGAGACCTTCGGTGAGGAGCGCGCGCAGCAGGAGGAGAAGGAGGACGGGAAGGTCCTCTCCCTCATGGACGCTCTGGAGCGCAGCGTGCAGAAGCGACGCGGCGGCGGGACGGCCGGCGAGGACTCGGGTGATGAGGCCGGAGACGATAAGGACGGCGCCGACTCCGACGAGAGCAAGGGCTCCTCCAGCCGGGGCCGGAAGCGCTCGAGCAGCAAGAGCTCTGGGAGCAAGAGCTCTGGGGACAAGAGCTCGAGCAGCAAGAGTTCGGGATCCAAGAGTTCCGGCAGCAGGAAGTCCGGATCTAACAGCTCCAGCTCCAGCTCGAAGAAGTCGGACTCGAGCTCGACGTCCAAGAAGTCCACATCGAAGAGCTCCGGCTCCAAGAGTTCCGGCTCCAAGGGCTCGTCGAAGAGTTCGAAGAAGAAGGCTTCCTGACTCAGCGCAGGGTCTCGGCGAGCTGTGCCGCCGTCAGCTCGCGGTCGGCCAGCACGAGGCGGATAGCGTCCGGATCCGGGTTCCCGGCGTCCGGCGCACGATGGCGCAGCGTGAGGCCGACGTTCTCGGCCACCCGGCGCGAGGCCGTGTTGTGCTCGAGCAGGTATGCCACCACCGGGATCTCGGGGCGATGCGCCCTCGCCGCCTCCAGCGCTGCCCGCGATACCTCCGTGGCGTACCCATGTCCATGGGCCTCCGGCGCGAAGCGATAGCCGAGGTTCCAGAAGGCACCCGCGGCAGGCGCGCCCAGCAGGCGGCAGCCGGCGTGCCCGAGGAAGGTGCGGCTCTCCGCCTCCCGCACCATCCACGGACCAAGGCCGTCGCTTTCCCACGCTGTGATCCAGCGACCCAGCATCGCGCCCGTCGTGGACGGTTCCGTATGGCGCAGGGAGGGGAAGTGCGTCCACACGCGCGGGTCCGCGTAGATCTCATGCAGGGGCTCGATGTCCTCCATGGTGGGGACGTCGAGGAGGAGACGATCGGTGCGCTGCGACCGATCGTCACGGGATAGCAGGCGACGCGGAGACGACGGATGCCCCTGGTGGGAGCGGTCCTTCGGGGATGGATGCTGCGAGTTCACGGACCCATCCTCTCGCCCAGGGCCGTCCCCCGACGAACTCGGGGGACATCCCCCTGGCCATCCGGTCGGGTCCGCCCCAGCCTGGACGCATGCCAGCACCCAGCACTGGATCCCCGTCGGACCATCTCGAACACCGCGACGCGCTGACGGGTCGGCCGTCGCGCCGGCGAGCACTGGGCGGCGCGCTGGCGGCGGTCATCGCGGCAGGACTTCTCGCGAGCGTCGCCGTCATCGCCGTAGCGCCGCGGCCCCGGCTGCCCGAGCCCACCGGTCCCTATGACGTCGGGACCACGACCCGCACGTGGAGTGACTCCTCCCGGCCCGAACCGTTCACCAGTGATCCCGACGACCACCGGTCCGTCATCGCCCAGATCTGGTATCCGGCTCGACCGGCACCGGATGCTCCCACAGCGCCGTACATGAATCGCGGAACCGCGGTCGGGCTCGCTGACGTCCTCGGCGTGCCCGCTGCGCTTCTGACCCGCGTTCCCGGTGCCACGACCCATGCGCACCCGGATGCGTCGGCAGCCGACGGGCGATTCCCCGTCCTGATCCATCTCTCCGGTTTCCAGAGCTTCCGTGGCGAGGCGCAGGCCTGGTTCGAGGACCTCGCCTCCCACGGCTACGTGGTGATCAGCCTCGATCAGCCCGGCACCGCCGCCCGCACGATTCTGCCGAGCGGCGATGCCGTCACGGCCATCTCCCGGGACGAGCTGGGCCCGCTGATGCCGGAGTCCGTGACGGAGGATGACCCCGCACCGGTGGTCAACGGTGAGGAGCTGCCCGGCGGCATCGTGCCCTTCCTCGCCCGGGACGCGCGGTTCGCCCTCGATCGGGCGGAGGCACTCGATGCGGGCGACGGCCCCCTGGCCGGCCACCTGGCGACGGACCGAGCCGGGGTGTTCGGGTTGTCACTGGGCGGATACACGGCCCCGGAGACCTGCCGCCAGGACACCCGCTTCCGCGCCTGCCTGGAGGCCGACGCCGGCCAGACGGCTCCCGTCGCCACCGACGGCATCGAGCAGCCGCTGATGGTCATGACGCGGGAGGCGTCGTCGATGCGGCGCGAGCGCGACCGTGCCGGCGGCTGGCCGGAGGCGGAGATCCGACAGACCGTGACAGCTCAGCGCGGCCTGTTCGCGAACTCGACCGGCCCGGCGTGGTACCTCACGCTCAACGACTTCCACCACCTCAACTGGTCCGACCTGCCCTTGTGGTCGCCGCTGTTCCGGTGGCGAGGACTGGCCGGGCCCATCGACCCCGAACGCGGCGCGGCGCTCGTGACCACGTGGAGCCGGGCCTTCTTCGACCGCACCCTGAAGGATGAGGCGGCGCCTCTGCTGGATGGGCCGTCGGATGCCTGGCCCGAGGTGGGCGTGGAGACACGGTGAATCCCAAGGCACTCCCCGCCTGAGTACGTGTCAGCGCTGCCCGGCATTGGCCGCGGCGGCGTCGGGAGCCGGATCGACCCCATGCCCGGGAGACCGCAGCAAGAGCACTCCGAGCACCACGAAGCCGCCGTGGATAGCGATGTCCGTCCACAGCGGGACCTGCCCGCCGGTCATGATCACCGTCATGTCCGCCGTGGCATGGATGAACACCAGAGGGAGCAACCAGCGGAACCGCAGCTGGGACGCGGCGAGCGCGAAGCCGTACGTGGCAGAGGCCAGCACGTTCAGCAGTACGTCATCAGTGGCGCGCCCCGGCGTGGTCACCAGCAGCGAGAGGTGCGCCAGCCCGAACAGCGCGCCGGAGAGCACCGCGGAGGGCACTGGTGAGAAGGCCCGTCGCAGAGTGCCGAGGACGGCGACGCGATTGACGAGCTCCTCGTTGACGCCCACGAACAGCCGAGTGAGCGACCACAGGAGAATGCCCGGCGGCTGCATCGAGAAGCCGCCGGGGTGGACCAGCCAGATCAGTGCCTCGACCACGAATGGCAACAGCCACAGCGCCGCCCACGGCGACCGCCACAGCCGTAGCACGCCCTGGTCGCGCCACAGGCCCAGCACGCTGACGATCACGATCGCGTAGACCACGCACAGGACGTTGGCGAACAGGCCCATGTACCAGCCGGTGATCCCGAACAACGGCGCGATCGCCAGAGCTGCGAGGATGACGAGGAAGCGCAGCACCTCCAAGGAAATGCAGAGTCCGAGGGCACCGGGTCGCGTGGAAGCTCTCACGCCCCCAGCGTCACCGCTCGCTCACGGTGCAGCCGCCGGGATATCCCCTGAGTTTCGTCCTCCACTACGCGGCCGAGAGGTCGAGCCCTGCTCAGTCGCCGCCTGCGCCCCCGGCGCAACGAGGCGAGGGATTGTGTCTCCGCGGGGCATGAGCCGTCACCAGCCGACCGCGATCACACCTCGCCGCACACGGGCATGCTCGGCCTCGTCGCACGCGGCGAGCGCGAAATCCTCCATCGAGATCCTCGACGTCCCATCGGCCCCGATCACGAGGTCCGGCACGCTCCTGCTTCCTGCGTCGTGGCGATACGTGCCCCGGGCCTCGCGGGGGGCGAAGTCAGCGGCAGGAGCGAGGTAGGTCCACGCGACCTCTGCCGGTGCCTCGCGAAGGATCGCGAGCTGACGCGTGCTGGCCGCCGCGAACGGACGAATCGCTGTCGGCACCCACTGCGGATCGTCCAGGACCGTCTGCCCGGTTGCGGGGGACCGCAGAGGGGCGGCACCACCGACGACCAGCAGGCGAGTATCTGCGGCTGCCGCGGCGAAGGCCAGCGCTCGGGTCACGGCGGAGACGTCCTCCTCCGTGCCGATCGCGGGGCGGGTGGCGGAGAGGAGCACGTCGGCCTCGACCGCGTACGCCGCGACCGCCTCGGGATCCGCGGCGTCGACACGCACGCTCCCCGTCGGCGCGTGCCCTGCACGGGGGGACCCGGCGTCGAAGGGGTCACGGCGATCGCCCAGCGCGACACGTTCGCGTTCGACAGCAGGGTTGCGAGAGGCGACAGTGACCACATGTCCGCGACGCCGCGCCTCGGCGGCGATCCGCGAACCAGCCGCCCCGGTTCCTCCGATGACGAGGATCCTCATGCCACGCCGTCCCGCCGGCCGGGATGCTGTGCCGCTACGACGGCGACGAGTGCCAGAGCGAAGCCCAGCACTTGGAGCGCCGTGAATCGCTCACCGACGGCGAGTCCGATGAGTGCGGCCACCAGCGGCGACAGCACCGGCAGGAACGCAGCGACACCGGCGGGCATGCGCCCGAGTCCGCGGAACCACAGCACGTAAGCGAGCAGTCCGCCCACGAGAGCGAGCCAGAAATATCCGAGCAGGGCGGACCCGTCGAGAGACGGTGGGGATCCCTCCGTGGCCAGTGCGAGCGGCACCATGAGCACGCCACCCGCAGTGAGCTGCCAGCCGGCGAACGCGACGGGGCCGACGGGCGGGCTCCACCGCTTGCTCAGCACAGTGCCCAGCGCCATCGAGCCGGCGCCGCCGGCGGCGGCCAGGACGCCCAGGGGGTTCAGTCCATCCTCGGGTCCGAGCACCATACCGGCGACTCCGATGACAGCGAGGACGCCCCAGACCACCCGCTTCGCCGACAGCCGCTCGCCGAGCACCAGCGCCGCGAGAACCGCGACCAGCAGCGGCCCCGTGGCGCCGAAGACCCCTGCCACCCCTCCCGGCAGGAGGTAGGCGGCCAGGAACAGCAGCGGGAAGAACGCTCCGATGTTGAGTGTGCCGAGCACGAGCGCGCGCCACCACCACCTGCCTCCGGGAAGCGCCCGGCCGATGGCGAGCGCGACCAGGCCCGCCGGGAGAGCTCGCAGCACGCCCGACCACACGGGGTGGCCGGGCGGCAGTAGTTCCGTGGTGACGACGTAGGTGGTGCCCCACGTGATCGGTGCGATCGCTGTCAGCAGGGAGGTCATGGCGGGAGACGGGGAGGAGGAGCTGGGCCTCGTCCGTCCGCTCGGGGCGCCGGCTTCGGCCGGGTTCTGCGGCGAGGGGCCCGGAGCGGGCCGAGCGCCGGGAGACCGCGTTGTTTCGATGTCTAAATGTTTCACACTTCCGACTGTAGATGCGCACTACCCTGGCGTCAAACAGTTGGACATCGAAACATTGCGGTCCCGGTCCTTCTCGGACGGTGGCCGATGCGGAGTTCTCACCTCAGGAGGCGATGGACGTGGACGATCGAGTGAGCGACTTCCTGGCCCAGTGGCAGCGCGAGCGACCCGACCTCGATGTCAGGCCGATGGGCGTCTTCGGCCGGATCTCGCGTGTCCAGGAGCTCGTCTCGGGTCCGTTGCAGGCCAACTTTCGCCAGCACGGTCTGAACAACGGGGAGTTCGACACGCTCGCCACGCTGCGTCGGGCCGGTGCGCCGTACACGCTCACACCCGGCGAACTTGCGGCGTCGAGCATGGTCACCGGTGCCGCGATGACCAATCGTCTCCAGCGCCTGGAGGACAAAGGAATGCTGGAGCGCACGATGGACCCCAGCAGCCGCCGACGGGTGCTCGTGTCTCTGACCGCGGCCGGGCTGTCGACCGTGGATGAGGTGGTCGTCGATCACCTCCGCACCGAGCAGGAGCTGCTGGACCGAGGCCTCTCGCCGGCCGAGCAGGAACAGCTCGCCTCGTTGCTGGCCACCTTCCTGCAACGATCCGGCGACGCCTCGCACGATCACCGGTGAGCGGCCGTGCCGACGGCGGCGTGGGCGCCGCGGTCATTTGATCCCGGTGCTCGAGATCCCCTGGACGAACTGCCGCTGGAAGACGAGGAACACCGCCAGGATCGGCAGCACCGTGATGGTCGCGACCGCCATCACCGCTCCCCACGGCGAGGCGAAGGCCGGATTGTTCGTCAGGGTCGACAGCGCCACCGGGACCGTGAAGCTCTCGTTGCCCTGCAGTACGACCATCGGCCACAGGAAGTCGTTCCAGCGGGTCATGAACGCGAGGATCACCAGCACTCCGACCAGCGGCCCCGAGGTCGGCAGCACGACGGAGAAGAATGCCCGGAACTCCCCGGCACCATCGACCCTGGCCGCCTCGATCAGAGCGTCGGGCACACCGAGCATGAACTGGCGGGCGATGAAGATTCCGACCACGTCGAAGGCGGTGGGCAGGATGACCGCCCACGGCGAGTCGACCAGTCCCAGCCGGGCGACGACCAGGAAGGACGGCACGAGCGTGACCTGGATCGGGATCATGATGGTCACCATGAACGCGGCATAGAGGATTCCCTTGCCGGTGAAGCGGAACTTGGCCAGGGCATACCCGGCCCCCAGCGAGACGACGACCGAGAGCGCCGTGGTCACGCACGAGATCAGCAGGGAGTTGCCGATCCACCTCCACACCGGCTGGGTCGAGAACACCTCGGTGTAGTTCGACAGTGTGGGCTGATCGGGCCAGAGGTAGAACTCGGCGCTCTGGGACTGGCCCCCCGGGGTCAGTGCGGAGACCACCATCCAGTACAGCGGGAAGACCATGAGCGCGGCGAGGATCGCGAGGGCTGCGAACAGCAGCCAGTGCCGCCGCGGGCGGGTGCTCCTCAGCCCGGACCGGTCACCCTCCCCCGGCGAGACGGCACGGGGTCTCGGCCTGGTCATCGTGCTCATAGGAAGCTCTCCGCTCGCTTGGTGGCTCGCTGGCGCAGCAGCGTGAAGATCAGCAGGATCGCGACCAGGACGAGGCCCAGCGCCGCGGCGTAGCCCATCCGGGCGTCCTGGAACGCAGAACGGAACACGTACTGAATCAGCACGGTGGTGGAGAAGCCGGGCCCTCCCCCGGTCATCACGTAGATGATGTCGAAGGCCTGCAGGGAGAACACGACGTTGAGGATCAGCAGGATCGACGTGGTCGGCGTGAGCATCGGGATCGTGACCGATCGCAGCCGCGCCCACTTGCCCGCGCCGTCGATCGAGGCTGCCTCCTTGACCTCTCGGGGGATGGACTGCAGCGCACCGAGGTAGATCACCATGCAGAACCCGATACGGGTCCACACCACCACGATGATCAGCGTGAACATGGCCATGCTGGGTGAGGTCAGCCAGGGCATCCTGCCCAGGCCCAGCAGCTCCAGGAAGTTGTTGGCGACGCCGTAATCGGTGTTGAAGATCCACGACATCACGACGCCCACGACCACTCCGGCCGCGACCATCGGCACGAAGAACATCGCGCGCAGCACTCCCCTGCCGACGAGCGGCCGATTCAGCGCGATGGCGAGCGCCAGTCCGATGATCATCGCCGTGGGCACGGTGCCGACGGTGAAGATCACGGTGTTCACCAGGGCTGTGCGGAACAGGGCGTCCGAACCCATCTGGGCGAAGTTGTCCACGCCGACCCATTCGCCATCGCCGAGGGTCTGGGTGTCCTGGAAGCTCAACGTGATCGCGATGATGATCGGGATCAACGAGAAGGCGGCGAACAGCAGCGCCGCCGGGCCGACGAACACATAGGGGGCCAGGCGGCCCCGCCGGCGGCCCCGGTCGGGCCGGGGCCGCTCCGCCGCAGGCCCGGGGGCGGTCACGGCAGACGGTTCGACCGCGGTGTCGATCGTGGAGTCAGCGGGATGTGACACTGCGCATCGCCTCCATCATCTGTGCGGAGGTCTCCTGCGGCGTGAGCTCGCCGAGCAGACACAGGTCCAGGTAGTCGGCGAACACGGTGTTCAGAGAGCTGAAGAACTCTCCGGACTGCGCCTTGACCATGGACAGCGGGATGGTGGTGCCCTGGTCGATGAACCGCTGCATGACCTCGGAGTGGTCGGCGTAGTCGATCGAGGCCGCATCCAGTGAGGTCCGCGAGGGGATCCAGTTGCCTTCGTGGCAGAACTCGCGGATGTTCTCCCGGCTGGTCATGTACGCCACCAGCTCGGCGGCGAGCTCCGGGTTCTTCGAGGACCGCGTCACGGCGAGCGCGTTGCCGCCGAGGTCCGAGGCCTCCCCGACGTTCCTGATCATCGGGGCGGTCCCCCACTGGCCCGGTTTCGCCTCGTCGAAGGGGGCGATGGCCTCCGGGTTCGTGAGCACCATGCCGATCTGCCCGGTGCTGAAGAGGTCGTGGGCGACCGGCCCACCCCCGGATTTGCTCATGTTGCTGGGGCTGACGAGCCCGTCGGCGTACCAGCGCCTGCCGAACTCGAGGGCGCCGATGGCTTCCTCGGTGTCCATGGACGGGGTGAGCCCGTCCTCTCCGAGGAAGGCACCGCCGTTCTGATAGATCAGCGGCATCCAGCGGTACGCCGTCTCCGATCCGCTCCAGCCGTAGCCGAAGGCATAGCTGCCGGTCACCTGCTTCACCTCGGCCGCGATCTCGAGGAACTCGTCCCAGTTCCAGGCGTCCTCCAGTGCGGTCGGGGGCTGCACGCCGATCTGGTCCATGACGTCCCGGTCATAGAAGGTGATGAAGTTGTCGGTGTGCTGGAAGATCCCGAAGATGCCGTTCTCCCGCTCCCCGATCGCCCAGAACGGGTCCGACCAGTCCTCGCGGTAGTCGGCCGGGATCGCACCGGAGAGATCGACCAGGCTGCCGTTGGCGGCGTACCGGCCGATCTGCTGCGGGGTGATCCGGATGATGTCCGGGGCCAGATCTGCGGCCAGGCGCGTGATGAACCACTGGTGGAAGGCACCGGTGGTCACCTCCACCGCCACCGAGGTGCCCGGATGGTCCGCGACGAAGCGGTCGGCGATGCTCTGGTACGTCTCCAGATCCGTGGGAATGTTCCAGGACGACAGCCGCAGGTGCTGCGTACCGGTGTCGGCGCCGCCGCAGGCGGCGAGCGCACCGGCCATGGAGATGCCGGCGACCGCCAGGATCTGGCGCCGACCGGGTCGGATTCTGTTCACGCTGTCACTCTCCTTTGAGTCGCGGACCCTCACGTGCGGCGGGCGCTCACCTCACCCCGTGCTCCCCTGCCCCTCGGCGCAGCGGCTCCGGCAACAGCTCTTCATGCGCGGCCAGCAGCTCCTCGGTCATCGCGCGGGCCTGGTCGAGGGTCACCTGCGCGGCGGTCAGCGGGTCCAGCGCCACGGCGTGGTGGACGTGCTCGACGTCGCCGTCCAGGGCGGCGCGCACCGCGAGGTTCTGCACATTGACGTTGGTGCGGTTGACCGCGGCGAGCTGCGGGGGCAGCTGCCCGATCGCGGTGGGCTGGACCCCGCGCGCATCGACCAGGCAGGGCACCTCGACGCAGGTATCGGCGGGGAGGTTCTCGATCAGTGCGCCGTGGTTGGGCACGTTGCCGTGGATGACGCTCGGCGTGCCGGTGACGATCGAGTTGATGATCTGGGCGCCGTACTCGAGAGAGGGGGCGAGCTCGGCCTTGAGCTTGGTGAGCTGGCCGTCGATGTCGCCCTGGTCGTCATGGGCGGCGCAGATCTCGTAGTAGTCCCAGCGCTCGGGGATGAACTCCTCGGTCAGCTCGGGATTCTTGCGGAAGTAGGGCAGGTATTCGGAGGCGTGGTGGCTGGATTCGGTCTGGAAGTAGCCGAAGGCCTCCATGATCGCGGTGCGGACCTGCTCGTTGCCGCCCTCGTAGGTGCTGGCGGTCTCGGCGGCCTCGCTGTGGTCGCCATCGTCCCCGGCGAGCTCCGCGGCAGCGCGGCCGCGCTGGTGTCGCGCTGCCATCACCTCGCGCAGCCTCGGGTAGAGGTCCTCCTGGCCGTGCATGAACTCGAGGATCCAGGCCTGATGGTTGATGCCGGCGCAGCGGTAGGAGATCTCCTCGTAGGGCACCTCGAGAGTGCGCGCCAGCATGCGGGTGGTGCCCTGGACGCTGTGGCAGAGGCCGACGGTACGCAGCCCCTTGGAGTTCAGGAACGCCGTCGCCATCGCCATCGGGTTGGCGTAGTTGATGAACGTCGCCTGCGGGCACACCTCGAGGGCGTCGGCCGCGATCGCCTCATAGGCGGGCACGGATCGCAGGAAGCGGAACACACCACCGGGGCCGACGGTGTCGCCGACGGTCTGGTCGATGCCGTACTTCCGCGGGATCTCGACGTCGTGCCGGTAGGACTCCACGCCGCCCACCTGGAAGGTGACGATGACGATGTCGGCCCCCTCCAGGGCGGCGCGACGGTCGGTGGTCTCCTCGATGGTGGTCGGGAAGCCGTGGTGATCGACGAGTTCGCGCGCGGCGCGGGCGACCGGACCGAGCTTGTCGGGGTTGATGTCCATCAGGCACAGCGTCGCCTCGCGCAGCGCCGGGAAGCTGAGGATGTCCCCGATCAGGCGGAAGGGGAACACGAAGCCACCGGCACCGATGATCGTGATCTTCGGGGCGGGCAGGAACGTCCGGTCGGCCGACGGGGCGGCCCCGGGCTGCGCGGCCGGCGACGTGGAGGAAGCGGATGAGGGGGCGGGCGCGGAGGACGGCACTGTCGAAGTCATGCGTTCACGCTAGGCAGTGGGCTCCCGGAGTTCTCGCGTCATCCTGCGCGGAACTTCCAGGATCCTTCGATCCCGGGCGTACAGTGCGGCCATGACGACGCAGTCATTCACGCCCCATCCGGTCATCACGCAGGAACCGGCCCTGTGGTGCCGACGCGGCACCCCGCCGCGCATGGAATCCATGCACCGCCACAACGACATCGAGCTCAATGTGGTCCTCAGCGGACAGCTGCGGTATCTGATCTCCGGCCGCCAGCTGGTCGTCCCGGCGGGGCACATCGCGATGTTCTGGGCCGCGCAGCCGCACGGCCTGGTCGGGTCCTGCCCGGGTGACGTGTGCTGGGTGCACGTGCCGCTGTCCACGGCGCTGTCGTGGAACCTCCCCCACCAGGAGTTCGCCGAGCTGGCCCGTATGGAGCCGCTGGTGATCGAGGCGGGGGCACTGGGCCGCCGGCTGGAGCAGATGGTCTCCACCTGGCTCGAGGAGTACCGCGACCCGGAGCAGGCGGAGATCGCCCTGCTCGAGACCCAGGCGATGATCCGCCGGGTCGTGCGCTCCGGCGCCGCCACGGCGGGGCATGCCGGCCAGGGTGCCGCCGAGCAGGAACACGCCGACCGCGGTCCGACGGGCCACAGCAGTCGCCACGGCCTGGCAGGCGCGGCTGATGAGCCCGCACCGTCTGAGCCCGCACCGTCTGAGCCCGCACCGTCGCCTCGCGCCCGGCACGTCATGGAGATGGCAGAGTTCGTGGTCGCCTCCTTCCGGGAGGAGCTGACCGTGGGCGAGATCGCCGCGGCGGTGCATCTGACGCCCTCGCATGCGATGACGGTCTTCCGCCGCGCGGTGGGGGTGACGCTCGGGGACTACGTGACCATGTGCCGGGTCGCGGAGGCGCAGCGGCTGCTGCTGACCACGTCGATGACGTCGGCCCAGATCGCCGCATCCTCCGGGTTCGGTTCACTCAGCAGCTACTACGCGCACGTCACCGCCGCCTGCGGGATGCCGCCGCGGGAATACCGCCGCCTCGCGGCATAGGCCGCGACCGCTTCGCGCGCGGAGCCGTCGGCGCCTCCGGCAGTGAGTCGCGCCCTCAGCTCTCCTCAAGGCTGCTGGCGGACCGCTGCTCCTCGCGCACCTCGCGCAGCATCTCCAAGGCGTCCGTGAGATCCGCCTGCAGCGTCGAGACCTGAGCTCGCAGCTCGGTCAGCTCGTGATGCGCCGGTGCGGGGCGCTCCTCATGCGCGGCGACGCTCTCCTCACGCGCCGACGCCGTGCCCGCCTCGTGTGCCGGTGCGGGGCCCGACTCGTGCGCGGCGACCTGCTCGGGCCAGGCCTCGGGGTTGTCGCGCAGATGCTGCATGGAATCGACGATGACGGCGACGAACAGGTTCAGCACCGTGAAGGCGGCCAGCAGGATGAACGGGATGAAGAAGGCCCATGCCCACGGATGGGTCTCCATCACCGGGCGCACGATCCCCATCGACCAGCTCTCCAGCGTGAGCACCTGGAAGAGGGTGTACGCGGAATCGCCCATGCTGCCGAACCACTGCGGGTGGGTCTGGCCGAACATGGAGGTGGCCATCACCGAGCCGATGTAGAAGATCAGCCCCAGCAGCGCACCGATCGAGGCGAGGCCCGGGATGGCGCCGGCCAGCGCCTCGATGACGAACCGCAGCCGCTTCACGAGCGAGATCAGACGCAGCACCCGCAGCGTGCGCAGCACCGAGAGCCCGCCGGATTCCGGGATCAGCGCGATCGCGACCACGATCAGATCGAAGACGTTCCAGCCGGAGCGGAAGAAGCGCCCACCCTTGGCGACGAGCTTCAGGGCGAGCTCGATGACGAACACCGTCAGGCACACCGAGTCCAGCACCGTGAGCAGGGCGTCGCCGCGGCCGTGCCCCCAGGGCGTGGTCTGCAGGCCGAGGATCGCCGCGTTGGCGAGGATGACACCGACGACCAGACGCTGCACGGACGCGTGCTCGACGAAGCCGTCGACACGTTCGCGCCATCCGACCCCCGATGACTCTGATGACGTCATCACCTGTTCCGACCCCTCCTGCTGGGAGGCCTCGACACGGCCCCGCCCGGTTCGTCGTCCCCCGGGGCTCACCGTCACCCGCGAGGAGCATTCACCGCGTCAGGGTACTGGGCGAGGTCCGGCATGTCCTGGGTGCCTCCGGCCCGTCGCAGCGCCTCGTCCGCATGCTCGTCAGGGCGAACGCTCCCAGCACACCGGCTGATAGGTTCGCCGCCACGATCCGCCATCGGCCGAAGGAGCCCTCATGACCGTCGTCGTCACCGCCGTGTTCTACCCCAAGCCCGACAGGAAGCAGGATCTCGCCGACGCCATGCAGCGCGGGATCGCCGCCGTGCACGAGGAGAAGGGCTGCGAGCTCTACGCCATCCACGACGCCGAGGACGGCACGATCACCATGATCGAGAAGTGGACGAGCGCGGAGGATCTCGGCACGCACGCCGGCGGAGAGGCCGTGACGCTGCTGAACGAGGACATCGCCGACCTCATCGAGAAGCCGACGCTGGTGACCCGCATGACCCCGATCGCCGCCGGCACGGAGACCCAGGGCCGGCTCTGAGGCCGGACCCTTCCTCAGCAGCAGTCGTGCGGGTCCTCGTGCGGCTCGATCTCCCCGGTCAGCGCCGCAATCGGCTGCTTGCACGCGTCACCGCGCCAGGCTTCCAGCCCCTCGCGCACGGCGAAGGCGGCGATCACGAACGCGGCGACCGCGTCGGCCCACCCCCAGCCCAGCACGCTGTTGAGCACCAGCCCGATCAGCACCGCCGCCGAGAGGTACGCGCAGATCAGGGTCTGCTTGGAGTCGGAGACGGCCGACGGTGAGCCCAGCTCCATGCCGGTGCGGCGCTCGAACCAGGAGAAGGCCGGCATGATGATCACGCTGACCGCGGCGAGTGCGATGCCGACGCTCGAATGGTCCGCCGCGTCCGCACTCAGCAGTGACCTGGTCGCATCGACCGTCACGAACGCGGCCAGCGCGAAGAAGGACACGGCGATCACGCGCAGCGCCACCTGTTCACGCTTGTCAGGATCGGGCCCGGCGAACTGCCACGCCACGGCCGCGGCGGAGAGCACCTCGACGATCGAGTCGAGCCCGAACCCCACCAAGGCGGCCGACGAGGCGATCCGCCCGGCGGTCAGGGCCACGACGGCCTCGATGACGTTGTAGGTGATCGTCGCCGCGACGATCCAGCGGATCCGGCGCTGCAGGACGGCGCGGCGCGCGGCATCCGGGCCGGTCGTGGTCACAGGCATCGGCACTCCTCTCCCGTGCAGCACTCGGGGTCCAGGGCGAGGCACGCACGCAGCATCTCGCTGAGCGCGCCGGCCAGGCGGGGATCGGCGAGCCGGTACCAGACCCGTCGGCCCTCGCGCTCCCGCTCGACGAGCCCGCATCCGCGCAGGCACGCGAGCTGGTTCGACATCACCTGGCGGGAGACGCCCAGGGCGTCGGCCAGGTCACTGGGCAGGGCCGGGGCCTCCCGCAGCGCCAGCAGGATGCGGGCGCGGGTGTCGTCGGCCAGCGCATATCCCAGCCGGGCCAGCGAGGCGGTGTGGGTGCGGTCAGCGGTCTCGATCACGCGAGAGACAATACACGATTCTCTGTACTGTGAGGTTCTGCTCGTCTCGCGGCCGCTCGTGCCCGGCGCCGCGGAACGTGCCGGTGAGGCGGTGCGTCCAGGGGCGATGGACGGCATAGACTCGGCGGCACCGGTAGGTTCCCTCCCGTGATTCCCCGCGGATCATCGCTCCGCCTCGGGCACCCCTGCCGCCCGGCACGCCGATCGGCGCGCCGCACGTCCCACCGTGGCGACGCCGCGTCGCCACCGCTGTCTACGAGGACATGTGATGACCACAGCTACCGAGGCGCCCCGCAGTTTCTCCCCGCGCGTGGCCCTGCAGAAGGTCGGCACCTCCCTGTCGAACATGGTGATGCCGAACATCCCCGCCCTGATCGCCTGGGGCATCCTCACCGCGTTCTTCATCCCCGAGGGCTGGACGCCGAACGAGCCGCTGGCCAGCGTCGTCGGCCCGATGATCCACTACCTGCTGCCGCTGCTGATCGCCAACACCGGTGGCCGGATGATCTACGAGGCGCGCGGTGCCGTGGTCGGCGTCATCGCCACCATGGGCGTCATCGCCGGCTCGGATTGGCTGATCGACCAGGAGAACGCCCGCGCGCTGGAGCAGTGGCTCGCGGGTGGCAACCCTGAGTCCGAGTTCCAGGCCCTGGGTCAGGTGCACATGTTCATCGGCGCCATGATCATGGCGCCGCTGGCCGCATGGGTGATGAAGAAGCTCGACCAGCTGTGGCAGGAGCGCATCCCCGCGGGCTTCGAGATGCTCGTGAACATGTTCTCCGCCGGCATCGTCGGCTTCCTCCTGCTGGTCGCCGGCTTCTTCGGCCTCGCCCCGCTGGTCAACGGCCTGATGAACCTGCTCTCAGCCGGCGTGGAGTCCCTGGTCAACGCCCACCTGCTGCCGCTGGTCTCGATCCTCATCGAACCCGCCAAGGTCTTCTTCCTCAACAACGCCATCAATCACGGCGTCCTCACCCCGCTGGGCCTCAGCGAAGTCGGACAGAACGGGAAGTCCGTCCTGTTCCTGCTGGAGGCGAACCCCGGCCCGGGCGTCGGCATCCTGCTGGCCTACACCTTCTTCGGCCGCGGGGCCGCCCGCGCCTCCGCTCCCGGCGCCGCCATCATCCAGTTCTTCGGCGGCATCCACGAGATCTACTTCCCCTATGTGCTCATGAAGCCCGCCCTGATCCTCGCCGCGATCGGCGGCGGCATGGCAGGCGTGGCGGTCAACGTCGCCTTCAGCACCGGTCTCATCGCCCCCGCCGCCCCGGGCTCGATCATCGCGATCTTCGGCGTCGCCGCGCGCGATTCGTATCTCGGCGTCGCCCTGGCGGTGCTCGCCGCAGCGGTCGTGAGCTTCGTGCTCTCGGCGCTGCTGCTGCGCATCGGCAAGCAGGACGATGGCGACATCGCCGGCGCCACCGCGAAGATGGAGCAGATGAAGGGCAAGAAGTCCTCGGTCTCGGGCGCCCTCACCGGTGCCGGAGCGGGGACCGCCGCCGTCGCAGGCGCAACCGACGCCTCCGGCCACACGGGTCCCATCCAGCGGATCGTCTTCGCCTGCGACGCCGGCATGGGCTCCTCCGCCATGGGCGCGACCGTGCTGCGCAAGAAGGTGCGTGCCGCCGGCTTCGACGACGTGGAGGTCACCAACAAGGCGATCTCCAGCCTGTCCGACGAATGGGACGTGGTGGTCACCCAGAAGGAGCTGACCGACCGCGCTCGCCAGCGCACCGGCTCCGCCGTGCACGTCAGCGTCGACCAGTTCATGAACTCCCCGCGCTACGACGAGGTGGTCGAGTTGGTCGAGCAGCGCAACAACCCCGATGCCGCGCCTGAGAGCGGCACTGCGGCAGCCTCGGCCCCGGAGACGGACGCATCCGATGTCGCCCCTGACGCCCATGCCGCCGAACCGGAGATCCTCTCCCCCGCCAGCATCGTCCTCTCCGGCAGCGCGACGGACTCCGCCTCCGGCATCGACGAGGCCGGTGGCCTGCTGGTCACCGCAGGGGCCGTGGACGAGGGATACATCGCCGCAATGCATGACCGGGAGGCATCGGTCTCGACGTTCATGGGCAACGGCCTGGCCATCCCCCACGGCACCAACGAGGCGAAGTCCACCATCAAGCGCTCGGCCATGTCGTTCGTGCGCTACCCCGGCGGCATCGACTGGAACGGCAACGAGACGAAGTTCGTCATCGGGATCGCCGGGGTCGGCGACGAGCACCTCACCCTGCTCCAGAAGGTCGCCATGACCTTCTCCGACCCCGCCCAGGTCACCCGCCTGGAAGAGGCCACCACGGCCGAGGAGATCCTGGCCATCTTCAGCGACGACGAGGAGTGAACCGACCATGAAGGCAGTGCATTTCGGAGCAGGGAACATCGGCCGCGGGTTCGTGGGACTGCTGCTGCACGAGGCAGGGTACGAGGTGGTCTTCGCCGACGTCGCCGACGAGCTCATCGCTTCGCTGCAGGAGGCGGATTCATACACGGTCCGCACCGTCGGCCAGAGCCCGGACGAGACCGTGGTCGACGGCTTCCGAGCGATCAACTCCACGAAGGATGCCGACGCGCTGACGGCGGAGATCGCCTCGGCCGACGTCGTCACCACGGCCGTGGGCGCGCACATCCTGCGCTTCGTCGCCCCGGCGATCGCCGCCGGTATCGCGGCCCGCCCCGACGGGGCACCCCGGGTCGCGGTGATGGCGTGCGAGAACGCGCTGAACGCCACCGATCTGCTGGAGCAGGAGATCCGCGCCGGCTACCAGGGTGAGGATCTCGAGGACAAGGCTCTGTTCGCGAACACGGCCGTGGACCGGATCGTCCCGGTCCAGCCCGCGGGGACGGGCCTGGACGTGATCGTCGAGGACTTCCATGAGTGGGCGGTGGACCGCCGTCCCTTCGATGGCCACGAGCCGGACATCCCCGGCATCAACTGGGTCGAGGATCTGGGCCCCTACATCGAGCGCAAGCTCTTCACCGTCAACACCGGCCACGCCACCGCCGCCTGGCACGGCTGGGCGGCGGGGCACGCGCGGATCGCCGATGCCGTCTCCGACAGCCGGGTCCACGGCCGCGTCAAGGCCGTGCTCTCCGAGACCTCCGCACTGCTGGTGGCCAAGCACGGTTTCGACGAGGACACGCAGGCCGAGTACGCGGCCAAGGCCATGAATCGCTTCGCCAACCCGCACCTGCCGGACCCCGTCGAGCGGGTGGGACGAGCGCCGCTGCGCAAACTCTCCCGGCACGAACGGATCATCGGCCCGGCCGCGGAGCTCGCCGAGCTGGGCCTGGGCACCGATGGGCTCCTGGCCTCGTTCTCCGCCGCCCTCGCCTTCACACCGGACGGAGACGACGAGGCCGACCGGCTGCAGGAGATCCTCCGCTCCCAGGGTCCCGAGAGCGCCGCCACCGCGATCACGGGACTCGAGGAGTCGCATCCGCTGTTCGCACAGGTGCGGGACGCCATCGCGGCCCGGCAGTCCGCGCTCTGAGCGGATATATTCCACACCGCACCCATACGCACCGGCGCGGGACCTCGCGCCGAGAGACCGTCGCGACCCCGCGGCGGCCCATCGAAAGGCAGAGAACATGGCAGAGCGCACCGTCACGATCGCCAGCGCCTCCGGGCTCCACGCACGTCCCGCAGGGATCTTCGCGCAGGCCGCCGGCGAACAGCCTGCGACCGTGACCATCGAGAAGGTCGGCGGCAATGCCGTGCAGGCCTCCAGCATGCTGATGCTGATGACCCTGGGTGCTGCGCAGGGCGACGAGGTCACGCTGCGCGCCGAGGGCGAGGGTGCCGAGGAGTCGGTCAACGCGCTGGCGGATCTGCTCGAGAAGGACCTCGACGCCCAGGAGTGAGGCGCGGTCCACGGCAGCCTGGGCCTGCCGCCAGACCCGGTCGGCCCCGGCCAGGCAGGCAGGCCCGGTAGGCAGGTAGGCAGGCAAGCAGGCCCGGTAGGCCCCGGCCAGGCAGGCAGGCCCGGTAGGCAGGTAGGCAGGCAAGCAGGCCCGGTAGGCCCCGGCCAGGCAGGCCGGCCCGGTAGGCCGCGACCGGCACCGGCACCGGCACCACCACAACAAATTGGCCGTCAGCGCAGGAGCACCGCCTGTATCGGGGGTGACTCGACGCTGACGGCCAATTTTTGTCGAAGCCCGGGAGGCTGGAGTTCGCGCCCGGGCGCTGGGTCTCAGCCCGTCACAGCCCCAGCTCGCCGAGGACCGGCAGGCCGGCACGGACAGCGTGCTGGGCCTCCTCGGCGGTGCGGGCGGCCACCGCCTTCGCGGCCAGCTCCTTGGCCTGAGCCAGGTCCACCGTCGAGAGCACTCTGGCGACGGCCGGCAGGGAGCGCGGGGTCATCGACAGGCTGTTGACGCCCAGGCCCACGAGCACCACGGCCAGCCCCGGGTCGCCGGCGGCCTCGCCGCAGACACCGACGGGCTTGTTCGCGCTCTCCCCGAAGGCGTCCGGGTCCCCTCCGGCGGCGCGTGCCCCGTCGCAGGTGGCCTTGACCAGGGACAGGACCGCAGGCTGCCACGGGTTGTTCAGATGCGCGAGGGACCCCAGCTGACGGTCCGCCGCCATCGTGTACTGGGTGAGGTCGTTGGTGCCGATCGAGACGAAGTCGCAGGCGCCCAGATGGCGGTCCGCGGTGATCGCGGCCGACGGCGTCTCGACCATGATCCCGGCCGGGCTCAGGCCGCGCTCGGCGCACAGGGCCGCGAAGTCCTCGGTCTCGGTGACCGTAGCGATCATGGGCGCCATCACCCAGGGCTTCGCGTCTGTCTCCTTCGCCGCGGCGGCGATCGCGTCGAGCTGATTGGTCAGCACGGAGCGCTTCGTCCAGGAGGTGCGGTAGGCGCGCACGCCCAGGGCCGGGTTCGGCTCGTCGGCCTCGGTGAGGAAGGGCAGCGGCTTGTCGGCGCCCGCATCGATCGTGCGCACCACGACCTTCTTGCCGGGCAGGTGGGCGAAGGCCTCGGCGTAGGCGCCGGTCTGCTCGGCGACGGAGGGCTCGTCCTCGCGGTCCAGGAACAGGAACTCGGTGCGGAACAGGCCGACGCCGTCGGCGTTGGCGGCGGCGGCCTTCTCGGCGTCGGCGGCGCCGCCGATGTTGGCCAGCAGCTGGACGCGGGTGCCATCGGTCAGCACTGCCCCGCCGCCTTCGTAGGTCAGCGGGTTCTTCTGCAGCTCGCTCCAGGCGGCGGCGAAGCGGTGGTGCTCGTCGGTGACGTCGTCGGTGATGGTGCCGAATCCGGCGTCGACGAACACCTCGGTGCCGTCGGCGATGTCGTGGATGCCCTGGGCGGCGACGATCGCCGGCAGGCCGAGCTGGCGGGCGAGGATCGCGGTGTGGGACTGCGGACCGCCGTCCGAGGTGATCAGGGCCAGGACGCGCTCGGGGTCGAGGGTCGCGGTGTCGGCCGGGGCGAGGTCGACAGCGGTCAGCACGAAAGGCTCCTCGGCGTCGGGGATGCCGGGAGCCTGTTCGCCGCGCAGCTCGGCGACGATGCGGGCCCGCACGTCGCGCACGTCCGTGGCGCGCTCGGCCATATAACCGCCGAGGCCCTCGAGCATGGTGGCCACCTGGTCACCGGCCTCCCACACGGCGCGGGCCGGGGACTTGCCGCCGGAGATCACGAAGCCCTGGGCGGTCTGGGACAGGGACGGATCGGCGGCCATCTGGGCGGTGGCCTCGAGGATCTGCTTGCCGTCGCCCGAGGCGCGCTCGGCCAGCCGGGTCAGCGCGGCCTGCACGGCGGCGGCCGCCTCGGGGATGCGGGCGGCCTCGGCGGAGGGGTCCGCGCCCTCGGGCAGCTTCTCGTTCGCGGGCGGCTCCGCGACCGGCGGGGCCATCGAGCGGACGGTGCCGACCACGCGGCCGGGGCTGACGGCAACACCTGTGTACTGGGCCATCGCTGACTTCTCCTTCGGGGGTCCTGGTGAGGTGTCGCAAGGGGCGGCAGGCACCCCCGTCACGCCGAGAGTGCCCGCGCGACCTCGAACGACGACACGCTCATGCTACGCGTCGGGCCGGTGGCGGCACGGCCGCGCTCAGACCGCGAAGCCCGCAGGGAACGGGTCGGCAGGATCCAGCAGCATCTGGGACGTCGCGACGATCCAACCTTTGCCGGTGATGGCGGGCAGCACGGCATCGCGCCCGTACGCGGTCGTACGGCCGACGAGCCGACCCGTGAATTCGGTGCCGATGAACGACTCGGAGACGTAGTCGGCGTTCAGGCCCAGCTCGCCCCGGGCGTGGAGGATGGCCATCCGGGCGCTCGTGCCGGTGCCGCCGGGCGAGCGATCGATCCACCCCGGGTGGATGACCAGGGCGTGCCGCGTCCTGCGGGCATCGGAACCGGGGGCGAGCAGCACCACGTGGTGGCAGGGGGTCGGCCCGTGCTCGGGATGGTGGATGGGAATCTGCTCGTCGACGGCGCTCATCACCGCCATCCCGGCGGAGATCACCCGCCCCGGCTCGTCGTCCTCGAGCGAGAGCCCGAGCGCCTCGAGGTCGACGAAAGCGTAGAAGTTGCCGCCGAAGGCCACGTCACAGGGCACGACGCCGTGACCGGGCACGTCCAGGCCACGGTCCTCGGCGTAGACGTAGGAGGGAGCATTGGCGATGGTGACGGATTCGGCCTTGCCTTCGCGCACCTGGACCTCGGCGGTGATGAGCCCGATCGGGGTGTCCAGCCGCACGGTGGTGACGGGTTCGGTCACCGCGACCATGCCCGTATCGACCAAGACGGTCGCGACGCCGATGGTTCCCGCCCCGCACATCGGCAGCACCCCGGTGACCTCGATGAACAGCACGCCCCAATCCGCATCATCGCGTGTTGGCGGCTGCAGGATCGCCCCCGACATCGAGGCGTGCCCACGCGGCTCGCACAGCAGCAACGTGCGCAACTCGTCGGAGTTCGCGATGAACCACCGGCGTCGCTCCTCCATGCTCGCTCCGGGAAATGGGCCGACACCGCCGGTGACCACGCGCACCGGAAGGCCGCCAACATGCGCGTCGATCGTGTGAAGTATTCGCGTGGTCCTCATGGTCGGTCTCTTCTCTCGTGCGGGCTGGTGCAGGGGGCCGAATCACCGAGGGTCCCGGGCTCCTGCCATGTCGGGCGGGAGGGTCCGGAGGGGCACGGCGTCGACCGTGCGGCGACCGTCATACGGCAGCGAGCCTCTGGTAGACATCCTCGGGCAGGTCGATCTCGGTCAGCGGCGCCTTGCGGCGGCCGACGTCGACGCCGTGTTCCGCGGCCAGCCGAGTCAGATGCTCCTCGATGCGCTCCTCGTACCGCGGCTCGAACGCCGTCGGGTCGATGGCGGCGATGAACAGCCCGAGGCTCGGGGACGTGCTACCGGAGTCGAACGGGGCGGCGTCCAGGGAGAAGGTGCCGCCGGACATCGTCGCCAGCATCTCGATCATCATGGCGATGTTGGCGCCCTTCGCACCGCCGAACGGCAGCAGCGCCCCGGCGAGGGCGGCGCTCGCGTCGGTCGTCGGCTCTCCGTCGGGCCCCAGACCCCACCCGGGCGGGATCGGTTCCCCGCGCTGTGCCGCCTCGCGGACCCTTACCCACGCGGTCGCGCTGCTCGCCTGGTCGAAGACCCTCGGGCCCGAGCTGTGAGGCAGAGCGAAGGCGAGCGGATTGGTCCCGGTGACAGCCTGGCGGGATCCGTAGGCGGCCATCAGCGCCGGCGAGTTGCCGCAGACCAGAGCGACCAGCCCCTGCTGGGCGGTGCGGGAGGCGTAGAAGGCGAGCTCGCCGGCCGGGAAGGCGCTGTGCATCGACAGCACCGCGACACCGCAGCGGCGCGCCGCCTCCACGAGGTGCCTGGCACCGTGGTCGTAGGCGAGCTGAGCGGTGCCCCGATCCGCATCGACTCGCACCGCAGCCGCACGCGGACGCTCCACCCGGGGGCGGGCACCCCCGTGCAGCCGCCCGTCGCGGAGAGCATCGAGATAATCGACCAGATGCGCCGCGCCCACAGCGCTCTTCCCGCGCCGCTCGGCCTCGACGGTCGCTGTCGCGAGGGTGGCGGCCATCTCCAGCGAGCCCCCGGCAGTACGGACCGCGCGGGCACAGAGCGGTTCGAGGTCGGCGAGGGACACCTGACGGGAGGCTACTGGCGAGGTCATATCCGATCAGGATATCGGAGCGTGACCAGCCAGCTCGCGGTCGATCCGTGGCGGAGGGTGCGGTGTCTGGGTGCACGACATCGTTGACAGATTCTACCGGCGGGTTTGGTGGTGATCGTTGACGGGTCAGTCGGGACATCGTTGACAAGGGCGGTGGCTTGATCATTGACCGGTGAGTCGCGACATCGTTGACGCCCGGACGCGGCCGAGGATGCCGCATGAGTTCCCTGAGTCAACCTCTAGGCCGTGAGAGCGCTGCTGTGGTCGTTTCTGTCGGTTCTGCGCCGCTCGTGGATGGTGGGGTCGTAGCACGT